>CAWHNC010000022.1:0-30915 GCA_963830245.1 Nitrospirota bacterium | reverse complement strand
GCGCACGGTACTGAAGGCTTCGCTGAGGAAGCGGTAGCCCTCTGAGCCACGCGAAATGGTGACTGTGGTCGCGAAGGGAATCGCCATCGGCAGCACGAAGCCGCCGGTGTAGTCCGTGTGTTCGCCGATAAGGTTTACGCGCGCGGGGGCGGAGAACTCGCGTGACAACGAGAGGCATCAGCTTGTAGGTAAGTGGTGCTCATTTTGACGGGCACTTGATCCGGTAGGTATCTGCAGAGGCTGTTGCAGTCGCGATGGAATTGCCTTGCAAGAAAGTGCCTCCACGACAGCCACGCCCATCATAACGTGAGCTGCGACGGTGGCTAATCATGACGGTATCTTCCGAGAAGGCTTCCCTGATTTTCATTTCACCGAAAATATTGCACAGGGAAAAATGAAGAGGTCGGAGACGCAAATGGAATATTTCCCGGTCTATTTTATCGAGCCCTATAAGGGCAACGAAATAGCTCTTGGGTTTAACCTTGGGTCCAATCCTTCACTACTGCATGCTTTGGAAGTCGCTCGAAGCACAGGCGAGATACGCGCCACTGGTAGAATAATCTTAGTTCAAGAGACTATGAATCAATTCGGTATTATAATCTTTGCGCCGGTCTATAGGAAAGGGGCGTTGATTAATTCCGAACAATCCCGACGGGACAATCTTGAAGGGTTCACTTCATGCGCCTTTAATATCAGCTACATTGCCGAAAAAGCAATCAGTTATATACAACCTGAAGGCATCGATTTTTTTATCTATGACGAGTCGGCGCCTGAAAAAGACCGTTTTCTTTATACACATTCATCGCTGACTCGTAAAACTCCATTGCTAAACAAAAATCAGCCGGAAACGAACTTGATGACCAAAAAGATTCTCGATGTCGGAGGTCGGAAATGGATGGTAATCTATTCGGCCACTCCGGACTACATCGCGGCAATGCGCAGTTGGCATCCTTGGGGAATCCTCCTGGCGGGATTAGCTTTCACTGGACTTGTTGCGGGCTTCCTATTTGTCAGTCGCAGGTATTCTAAACAACTTCGCCACCTTGCCTCTTATCTCCAGACAATGCGGGAAAAGGAGCGGACGGTGATTGCACGGGAAATACATGATGAACTGGGACAATCACTGACGGCATTGAAATTTGACTTAATAAACCTCACAAGAGATATTGACAGGCTTGGAGGGCGGGAGAGTTCAGACATATGCGACAAGATGCATTTACTATCAGGATTTATTGACGAGCTTTCTGAAAAGGTACATACTATTGCCATGGCACTCAGGCCGGGGATACTGGATCATCTCGGGTTAACGTCAGCCATCGAGTGGCAGTTGCTGGATTTTCAGAAGAGGACGGGCATTTCAGGCGAATACACTCCTGCCGTCAAGGGAGTCGTCAACAGCGAGATAGCAACTGCTATCTTCCGCATCTTGCAGGAGGCTTTAACAAATATAATCAGGCATGCCAATGCCACAAGGGTAGATGTTAGATTAAAAGAAGAAGCCGGACATCTGATTTTAGCAATTGAGGATAATGGAGCAGGATTTTCGGAAAATAATTTAAAGGATGAGTATTCTCTTGGACTGCTTGGAATGAAGGAACGCGCCTATTCATTAGGAGGAACTCTGGATATAACAACCACTATAGGAGCCGGCACTAAAGTTGTAGTTAGTGTACCGAATAGAGAGGAGCAGCTGTGATCAAGGTGGCAATAGTAGATGATCATCGGATGGTCCTTGACGGCCTGAAACATATGCTGTCGCACGAGCCTGACATCGAAGTAGTCGGAGAGGCATACAATGCCGACGAAGGTATCAGGTGCATACTGGCGCAGGATATAGACATCGCGATCCTGGATATTTCCCTTCCCGACAAAAGCGGACTTGATATCCTGGATATAGTAAAAACCAAAAAACCTAAACTGCGTGTGCTGATCCTGAGCGCCTTTCCGGAGGAGCAATATGCAGTTCGAGCCTTAAAGTCCGGGGCATCCGGATATTTGACCAAGAACAGCGCTCCGCAGGAACTTGTGGACGCGATAAGAAGAATAAACAGCGGCGGGAAATATATCACCGCTTCATTGGCTGAGAAACTTACCCACATTTTGATATCCGATGACAAAATGCCCCATGAGAGGCTATCCAACCGTGAATTTGAGATCATGCGTATGATTGCATCGGGAAAGACAACAGGAGAAATCGCTGAAATCCTCTTCATAAGCTCCAGCACCGTAGGCACCTACAGATCCAGGATTATGGAGAAAATGGCTATGAAGACCAATGCCGACTTAGCGCGCTATGTTGTGGAAAACAGACTTAATGGTTAGGTGGTCAGGCCTGACTTACACTCCTTTAAAATTATATTGATCTTCCCTGCGGCAAGACCACGGGGAATACGCTCGCTATCCATTTAATCCGGTAAAACAAGATACCCTGTAAGTGTTTATAGTTAAATCCACTACAGAGAAATCGTTAATTCAACTACATAAAGTAGGTGATTTTAACTATCTATTTTCCGGATGTTTATTCCGATAATAAATACATAGGGATTGTGATATAAAAATAGTATCAAGGAGGATCAAGATGATGAGTAATATAACGAGTTTAACCCAAGCCCAGCTTTCCACCACCCAATCCAAACCTGCGGATGTAAAAATAAAACAAACTAAGCCGCAGCAGACATCAAATGCCACAGTTCAGATTAGTAACGCTGCGATGGCAGCGTTAAAAGAAGCGACGGAGACCCCCGCACAAACACTTAAAGAAGCGAGTGCTGGTGATCAACAGGCTAAGAAAGTACTCGCAAAAGAGGCTGCTGCTAAAGCGACCGGGAAGTGAGTTTACACAGTTGAGCGGAGCAGGGAGTTCTGGGTTCCTCAGAACTCCCTAAAAATATGTCACCTTTCCTGTTTCTTATCTTTCCGTTGTCGAAGCGTGCCATATATACACAAGAAGAGGATGAGAAGTGTTTAAGTGTCTGAATAGAGTAGTTTACAGGGTCTCCGATATTCAGCAAGCAACGCATTGGTATCGGAAGATTCTTGATAAGGACCCAAGTTTTGTTTCGCCATTTGTCGTGATTTTTTCAATCGCAGATTTTGGGCTTGTACTTACTCCGAATGCAAATATGACATCAAAAAATGCTGATGGTGTCGTGGCCTATTGGGGGGTTGATGATGTAGTGGCTGCGTATAATCTACTGCTCCAATCTGGCGCTACTACCCATTCTGAAATCACCACAACTGTTTCCGGTACGAGAAGGGCATCCGTACGCGATCCTTTCGGCAATATTCTGGGTATCACAGGTACGCAAGTGGACAAAAACAAGAGTTCTATTGAAAACCACCCTTCGGAAACTGCTATGTTCACCACCTTTTTACGTGCTCTTGCTGCCATGGACGAGAGAGAAGGGATCAGAGGGTCTGATTACCTCGCTGAAGTTTTTTTACCGGAAGATCGGAAGCACATGCTAAAAAATGTGACTGAAAGGGTGTGGTTGATAAATAACCCTCCCCTTATATTTTCATACAGCTACATAATTGCGCGCACGGTTTTCTTTGATCAAATTGTTGAACAGGCATTGCGCGATAACATTCCCCAAATCGTATTCCTTGGCGCGGGTTATGACAGTAGACCCTATCGTTTCAAAGATCTTATTAAAGAAACACGGCTCTTCGAAGTTGATGCTCGTTCCACACAGCAGAGCAAAATGGAATTATTACACAAAGCAAATATTTCTATACCGGAACAATTAACTTTCGTTTCCGTGAACTTAAACACGGATGACCTTAAAGAATGCTTATTCAAAACAGGCTATGATAATAATAAAAAAACATTATTTATCTGGGAAGGTGTCACGTGTTATCTGTTGCCTCAGGCCGTTGATGATACCCTGAGTTTTATAAAGGCGAATTCACCGGTCGGCAGCACCATATGCTTCGACTATAATTTGATACTATCTGAGGAGTCGGATGGATATAGCTCAAAAGAAAATATAGAAGTATTGAGATCAAATTTCCCCGGAGAACCCTACTTATTTGGAATAGAGAGAGAAAGGATAGATGAGTTTTTATCGGAAAGAGGCTTCAGAAAAATTGAACAGCTTACCGCAATGGATATGGAACAAAAATATCTTGCTCTCAGTGACGGCTCAACTGCCGGGAGAATTACGGCTTCGTGCTGCCTTGTACATGCGGTAGTGTCAGGTTGAGCACACCATTTCAGAAAGCCGTAACCTGTTAAGCGTTGGTCAGTGACGCGGCATAAAATATGTATCCAAATTTTGAAGTGGTGTACCTGGTCGGCAATACTTTGACAGTAATTACCGCTTGTAATCTTTATAGAAGGTTATTGACTTGAGGTTCCGACTTTCGTTCCCAAGTTGATAAAATCTGAGGCCCTGATACTGTTCATGACAGATAAGGACAGTTATTGCTTGATCTTTATTTAATTACACATCATTTTATTCAGCGTATCTCGCAGTTCCTCAAGGTTGTATGGCTTTGTCAGACGAGCACTAAAGCCATAATTGTGATAATCAGAAACAACGTCGTCATCAGAATAGCCGCTCGATACTATAGCCTTAATCCCGGGATTGATTGAAAGGAGCCGCTCTATAGTTTCTCTCCCCCCATCCCGCCACGAATAGTCAAATCCAGAATTACGGCATTATAGGGATTGCCCGACTTTAGAGCAGTGTCGTATTTACGTATGGCTTCTTCTCCGTGTTCCGCAAATTCTACCTCATGCCCAAGACTCTTCATCATTTCTCCTGCGATTTCACGTATCATTGCATCATCATCCATGAGCAAGATCCTCAACTTGCCCGTAAAAGGGAAAAATTCAACAACTTGTGCGGAATCTATTTCAGCTTCGATTGCCGGGATATAAACATAAAACGTAGTACCACTGCCCACTTTTGATGATACATTTATCACCCCGTCATGGTTTTTGATGATCGAATAGCAAGTTGCCAGTCCAAGGCCGCTTCCTTTCTCTTTTGTCGTAAAATAGGGATCGAATATTTTCGACTGGTACTCTTCAGATATTCCGGTCCCATTGTCCCGGACCGATACCTCCACATACCTCCCCTGGTCCGGCACTTGAGGAATACCGCTTCCCGGTGCAGTCACATTCTTTGCAGTAATTACAATTGTTCCACCCTTGGGCATCGCCTGGTCGGCATTGAGTACGATGTTCTGAATAACCTGCCCTATCTGCCCCTCATCTGCATCCACAAGCCTGAGGTCCGGGTCTATGTTCATTTGGCAATAAACTCTGGAACCGCTCAGGGCAAACCTCACCGAGTTCTCGAGCACCGGCTTCAGGGAAATCTTTTTCTTGACAGGTTTTCCACCTTTCGAGAAGGTCATAAGCTGGCTGGTCAGGCTTATTGACAGATGCAGCGCTTTTTCCGCCTGTTCCAGTGCAGCAATATTTTTATCCTCGTTGGTTGCATTCCGTTTAGCAATAGATATATATCCAAACACTCCCTGCAGCAGATTATTGAAATCGTGAGCAATGCCGCCGGCAAGTGTCCCGATAGCTTCAAGCTTCTGGGACTGAAGGAGTTGTTCTTCCAGTTTCTTGCGATCGGTAATGTCGAGGATCGTACCATGCAATTTCAATGGGCGGCCCAGGGTATCCAATTCCAGTTTTCCTGATTCGTGCACCCAGCGCTCAGCCTTATCGTCATGACGGACAATTCGATATTCCTTGTCGAAAGCCAGCCCCTGTCCGATAACTTCGTTTCTAAGATAGTCAACCATTATTGTGCGGTCAACCGGATGGCTCAGGGCTGCCCATCCCTCCACAGATCTTTCGTATGCTTTGTCTATCCCAAACAACTTGTCAAACATGGCTGAACTTGTCCAAACCCCGGCAGGGATATCCAAAATATAACTCCCCAGGCCGGCGATGATCTGCGCTTCTCTAAGCAGTCTTTCACTCTCCTTCAGCGCCTCCTCAGCCCGCCGTCTGTCTGTGATGTCCCGCACCACTAAAATAATGGCTTCCGGTTTACCTTGAACACCAAAAATAAATGAAGATGTGCCCTCGACATATACAGGGCCGCCATCACTTTTTATCATCCTGAATTCCGTTATTTCCCGGGATCCGACTTCAGTGGTCACCTTAAAAAGTTGTTCAACTTCCTGCCTGTCTTCCCGGACAATTATATTATCAATGCTTTTGTCGATTAACTCTTCGGGATGGTCCTGACTCAAGAGAGTATGAGTACGCAGATTGATCATAATAATATTGCGTTCCATGTCCGTGATGATGATGGAATCGGGGGATGTTTCAAACAGCAGGCGATACTTAATCTCGGATATTTTCAGTCGTTCCTCTGCTTCCTTAATCCTCTTAAGAACAAATAATGCCATTGCTGACGATAAAAAGATCACAAAGAAAAAGGAAGAGACCATCGTTGTCTTGATCATTCCTTCAACCCTTTTTATCCCGTCGCGTGTTTTTTGCTTATTGTCAGCAGAAATATAATGAAGTTTCTCCAGCATGGGTTCAACATTCTGGAGAGATTTAAAATATGCCTGTCTGGTTTCATCTATCTGTTCGTCGAACTGCACATACTGCCTGAACATGGCCGTATAGGTATCGACCATCAGCATGAGCTTTTTTTTATGATCAGGCATTGTGACCTTTGTTTCAATGTCGGTCTTAAACTGTTCCGCCGCTTTTAGAAGCTTACCAACGTGCATGTCAAGATCGTTAATAAGGTAATCTTTTTCGCTCATTCTCATGGAAAGCAGATCAACCATAAGTCGATTGTTGTTTACCTGCTTTAAAATCGTTTCTATATCGTGGGCCACACTATTAAGCTTTCCTTCAAGTCCGGTATTCTCATTACCGAGAAAACCGTAAAGCTCAACAAAAGCAAGAAGCCCTTTCTGGTATTCGCTTATTGCACGGTCTATTTTATTCGACAAATCAATAATTTCAGAATCATTTGTTAAAATGCGGATATCTCTCATGTTCTCTTTTATAGCAGCTATTACTTCGAGCGATGTTGTTATATATCTGGCCCTGGCCTCATTGAAGCCGAAATCCCTGTACGAGAGCAGGAAATCCTTTTCGTTGCGTCTGACTTTGATCATTTTTGATATGCTGGCTGAGCTAAGGTCACCGATCTTATCGTCAACAGCATTGAACCGGTTCAATATAATTCCCGAGTAATTTATAGCCCAGCCGGAGAAAACTGTCGGCGCCAGGCATAACAGGATAACGATTGCAAATCCGCCCAAAATTATGACCCTGACGTTGCCGCCCAATCTTCCATACCATGCCGCTATACTGTTTTTGACGTCGCTGAATTTACTTTTCACAGGTCAGTCCTGATATGGGACATATTCATATTTTTCTATAAGGTCTACAATACTCGAGGACAGGGAGAAGTCGATAAATTCTCTTGCGAGACCGGTCGGAAGTTTTGAGGTCACCAACATAAGTGGTCGGGAAATAGGATAATTGCCGGTAATGATAGCTCTGCGTGTCGGCATTACGCCGTTAACGGGAAGGATTTTGATCGGGATTCCCAAGGCCGTTTCATGTCCTGCATTGCCTGATGAAACATAGCCGATAGCATGGAGGTCAGATGCCACTGCATTTATAGTTACCGGATTGTCCCCGGCGATGACCCTTCCCTTTATCTCATTCCACTTAAGCTTGTAATAATCGCCTAAAAGTTCGGAGGTGCTCTTCTGTTTTTCTCTCAGGATAACGACAATCGGCGCATGTGGGCCGCCAACTTTTTCCCAGTTGATTATCTTGCCTGTGAAGATCCCGACAACCTGCGCATTAGACAATGACTTCACAGAGTTATTTTTATGCACAATAATGCTGACGCCGTCACGTGCAACAGGAAATCCCAATAAGTTATTTTCCCTTTCGTTAAGGGGGCGGGAGATCATTCCAATATCGCATTTCCCTTCATTTAAATCCCTTATGCCGCGCTCTGATCCGCCGCATTGCACTTCAACCTTAACGCCCCTGTGCAATGACTGAAAACGCCTGCCCACCTCGGCCATCATCGGACACATTGTACTCGATCCGGTGACCAGCAACCTGCCTTCAGTGAAAGCTGAGGAGAGCTCTGCATTCCCCCCGGCTGCTGCTTTACCCGCGGGCATTAAAAAGCCAAGTGAAAGCATAATTAAAGATAAATACAGCACCTGTTTATTAACTATTAACATTATCGTCCTTTTTTCAGAAAGAAGTCTCTTTCATTTTATCATTATAAAGAATAGTCATGCCGAAACACGAGAGAAGATCACAGTTTTTCCGACCTGAAATGCCAGTGATAAGATCCTGGTTTATCGTGTTCCCTGTGACTTACGGAGTATGCCCTGAATCCTGCCAGGAGTCCAAGTAATTCACTATAGTCACAATAATAATGCGAATGGCTCTTTTCATCATCGTCGTCGATTATGAATGTATCTTTAGCTATCAGTCGCCCCCTTCCAAAGAGGATATTTTGCTTGGAAAGCATTGTGCCCTGGAAAATACCGCCTCTGCGCAAAACACGCGAGATTTCTTTAATACACTGCTGCACTATATCCGGGTCGCCATGATAAATTACATTCCATGCAAGGACATAATCGAAACTGTCAGCCTCATATGGAAGGTCCGTCATTTTTGAACACGAAAAATCAATCGGCAATTTTGCATCCACGGCGTTACTACCGGCAATTTCCAAGCCTGCTGCGCTTGCGTCAAGGGAACATACTGCAAATCCTTCGGAGGCGAGCAACAATGAATGTCTGCCTATTCCGCATCCCAAATCCAGCACGGCGCCCACACTCCGTAATCTGAGAAGCGGGACAATATCGATTACATCCCGTTCGGGCCTTGTCCAACCGGCACGGCCTTCCTCAGTCATCCATTTCTTTTCCCAGGCCTGAAAGGCCGTATCATTAGAGCCGGCCATGGTCCACCCCAATTTGTCCGCCTGCCACAGTTTGTATTAGCAACCGCATGTCGAAAATACCTCCTTGCCCGATACATATGTTCTCAAGATACGCGGAACTCCATCAGAGACGTCTACGATGGCAAGGTCCGCTTCTTTCCCCTCTTCTATGGACCCTGTCCTGCCTTGAATACCGACTGCGGAAGCAGGATTAAGGCTCATCATTTTTATCGCCTCATGTAGCGGAAGGATTCCGTTATTCACAATCGCAAAAAGGGCGTGAAGTATAGTCATCGGGGAATAATCGGAACAGATGATATCTCCATATCCATCCGACAACGCTTCCCTTGCGCTCAAATTGCCAACCTGTGAATTTCCCCTTAAAACGTTCGGTGCGCCGAGACATGTAAAAATATTCAGCTCTTTGGCTGCCATAAGGGCTTCCCGATTCACAGGAAATTCCGATATGCCTATACGTTGTTCACTGAGCCAGCGTATTCTTTCCGGAGTATCGTCATCATGCGAGGCCATAGGGATGCCGAGCGATGCGCATAAATCTATAACATGCTGCACGTGGGACCGGGCATGCTTTTTTGCAGTAAGCTTCCGGTCGATTATTCTGTCAAGTTCTTCATCGCTTCTCTTGTAAACCTTACCGAAATATGCTTTAAAGGATGCGACATCTTTATATTGCCCCTGGCCCGGGGTGTGGTCCATGAAGGAAAGGAGATGTATCTGCCCGCCCTTCAGAAGTCCTTCCAGATAAGGAACGGCAGCGGAATCGGTGATCTCGAATCTCGCGTGTATCCTTGTCTTCACGCCCAGCTTCGGCGCGAGCCTGCCGACTTCTTTTATTATTTCTGTGGCCATCCCGTTTGAACGCACCCCTATTTCCCCTTCGGCAAAAGACATCGCATGATACATCGTCGTGACCCCGCAAGCCGCAAGTTTTTTGTCCAGCTCAAAGATCGCGACATCCTTCGGGAAGTAGGTATTGGGCCTTGGCTCGATCTCCTTTTCTATGGCGTCGCTGTGAAGATCGATGAATCCGGGGATAACGTATCTCCCCTCCAGGTCAATTCTCCTGCCGCACGACTTTATCTCGCCCTCTCGTATTTTTGATATGATGCCGGCTTCCACTTTCAGGGAGCTTCCCTCGAGCGTTCCGGCAGGGGTGGCAATGCGGGCATTTTCAATTATGACTCCGGAACTATGCTGCATACTCAGTGACACCCTGCTTCATCTCGTAGTTCGTGTCAGCTACGGAATCAATAATAGTGCGGTCATGAAATATCCCTATCATGGTAGTACCCTGATATTTAAGCTCCTTAACCAGATCGGTGACTATAGACATGGAGTGCTTATCCAGAGATGCAGTGGGTTCATCGAGAAGCAACAGGCGCGGCGCCCAGATTATCGCTCTTGCTATATTCACCCTTTGCTGTTCTCCTCCGCTAAAGCTGCTGGGATAGGCGTCAAACAGATAAGTTGGAATATCCAGTCTCTCCAGAAGCTCTCCCGCCCTGGCCCTGGCTTTCTCCAATGACAGCCTGCATCTTGTCACGAGAGGTTCTGCAACGATATCGATTGCCGGCACTCTCGGGATTACCTTCAGAAACTGGGACACATATCCAACCTCTCTTCTTCTTATATTGAGGATTGTCTGGTTCGCAGCGGTCGCTATATTGAGTTTCCCGTACTCCGCCGAATCAAACCAAATGTTACCTCCGCTCGATAAATATGTCCGGTAAATACATTTTAGAATCGTGCTTTTACCTGAGCCGCTCGGCCCGGAAATGCCCAGGAACTCACCGCTTTTTACATGAAAAGACACCCCGCAAAAAGGGTTGATGACCTTGTTGCCGAGAATATGAATATTAAAGGTCTTCGACAGATTCTCCACTCTAAGCAATGTGCAAATCCCTCCCGCGTCCAAGTATAATTTCTGTTTCGGAAACGAAACCTGTCCTCAAATTCTCTCCTATAGTTGTGAGCTTACAAGTAGTTGTGTATATTGGTGCTGAGGATCTTCCAGGATCTGGTCCGTGAGTCCCGATTCAACAACCCTGCCGTATTTCATTACCATTGTCCTGGTTGTCAGCAGCCTGATAACGCCCAGATCATGTGATACAACGATGACGGACAGATGCAACTCACTTTGCAGCGCCCTGATTAAATCAAGCACCTTCGCCTGAACAGAGAGGTCAAGGCCCGTGGTCACCTCGTCCAGGAAAAGAATCAGTGGATTGTTCGACAAGGCCTTCGAAATCTGGACCCTTTGCTGCTCCCCCCGCTGAAATTTACCGGGGGCTCATCCATTCTAATGACAGGAATTTCCGTTTTCTGAAGCAAATAGGAGGCCCTTTCGCGCATCGCGGAGATGTTTCTCCATCCTGCCGTAATCAGCCGTTCCGATATATTGCCCCCGGAACTTACCTCCATCCTGAGCCCGAGGTGCGGACTCTGGTACACCATGCCCATGCGGGAATTTCTGATCTGTCTCTTTTGAAACGGACTTAGCGATAGCACGCTGCCGGCAAATTCATTTATATAAATGGCCCCATGTGTCGCTTCGGAATCAAAATAGAGCAGTTTTACAAGTGTGCTCTTGCCTGAGCCGCTCTCGCCTACTATGCCCAGTACCTCATCGGGGTAAAGCTCGAATGATATATCGCCGCATGCAACCACAGAACCGCACCGTCCGCAAATGTTCGTCTCATATCCGGGGCCTGTTGATTCCCTGCAAGCAGGGCATCCGACGCCGTAGATCTTTGTAAGTCCTTCCGCCTTCATGACCGGCCGCATCATACGAAATTAAGGACAGAATGCAAATGCTGTTCTGTCGCCCCCCGTATTATCATATCCATACTATTATATTTTCCCATTGGCTTCGTTCTCCCTGGACCTATCGTCGCACAGCCCCGTATCCGAGCATTGGTAAATCCTCCCGCCCGAAACTTCATCAATGATCTCATCCAGAAAAGTATCCGTGCTGCCGCAACTGCGGCATGCCTTCCCCCTGAAATCCTCGACCCTGAATTTGAAGTCATCGAACTCCAGGGGCTCAACTTTTGTATGAGGCGGCACAGCATAAATCCTTTTTTCCCGCCCTGCCCCAAAAATATAGATGGTATCGGCCATGTTGAGTTTCGGTATGTCCCATCTGGGTATGGGACTCGGGTCCATAATATATCTTCCATTTACCTTCACCGGATACCTCGCCCCTATGCTTATTTCTCTATACCGCACTATATCTTCATAAAGATATAGCCACATTCTGCTGTAGTCGGCTTCTCCATGCATCCGTCGTGTCTCGAGTTCGGACGGCTCCACCATTCTCAGCGCCTCAGGAAAAGGCACCTGGAGAACAAGGATTTGGTCTTCTCTCATCGCTTCTTCCGGAATCCTGTGCCTCGTCTGGATAATAGTGGCCTCACTGGCAACGGTGGTGGTTTTTACCCCTGACACCGTGCTTATAAACTTCTTTATGTTCATCGCATTGACGCTTCCGTCACAGCCCTGGTCTATCACCTTCAGGACATCACCGCTGCCGATAATGGAAAGGGTTATCTGCAGCCCGCCCGTCCCCCAGCCCTTTGCAATCGGCAGTTCCCGTGACGCAAAAGGGACCTGATATCCGGGGATGGCCACTGCCTTAAGTATCTTGCGCCTTATCTCCTTTTTTGCGCTCTCGTCCAAAAATGCAAAGTTGTATTTAACGGCCCTTTGCCTGCTCCCTTTCTCTTGCATGTATTTATCAAGTTTCATTTTCCGCTGCCTGCCTTCGGTCTTTCGAAAAATTCTTCACGCGCCTTTCTCAGCCTGTCCAGGTCCGACTGGAATGTCACATAATGCGGCAGCTTCCAATGTGCACAAAAACCCAATGCATCGATGCCGTCGATATGTGACAGGACGAATTCCTGATCTTCAGACGGCGTCCTTTTCCCTTCTGCCTGCATCGCCCTGTCAAGGATCGCCATGGAAATCGCCTTGGTTTCATTGTGTCCGAAACAAAGCCCGTAACCAAGAGTGAACTTGGGCGATCCGTCATTCCCCGTGAATCTGGCGATGACCTCCGCTTCCGTTATCTTTACTTCCCCAACGGTATATAAGTCGCCGCTATAGGGATGCTTGATTTTTACAGGAATGTATCCGACCCTCATCTCGCCGATAGTAGGATGGATATCTCCGTAGCCGCGCATGTTGGAATACGCAAGTAAAAGCAGCCCTCCTGTCTCGCCCCTTGCCATGGACTGCAGAGTGGCGCTTCGGCCGGCAGGAAACGTGAGGGACTGTCTTGTCACATCATATATGCCGGAAATATCCCGGTTTGAATTTCCTGACTTCTCCGCCAGGAGCCCCTCCTTCCTCATTATTTCTATCACCCTGGGAAACGAATCAGGAAGTTCAGCAACATCCGTGAGTCCCTTAAAAAGATCGTTTATATAGGACTTTCTCGCTTTCTCATTGTTATTCAACAGTTCGAAATCAAGGAGTCTGAGCGTATAGTCCGTTGTAGGCCCAAGGATTTGTCCGCCAGGAATGTCTTTGAAAGCAGCAGAAATTCTTCTAATAATTCTTATCTCCGTTGTCGATTGCGGGATAGAATATCCGACTCTCGGTCTTGTGGCCCTGTAAGCCCTGAGCATAAAAGAGGCCTCAAAGGTGTCCCCGGCAGATTGCTTTATGGCAAGCGCCGCAAGATCAGGCGCGTACAGCGCGCCTTCACCCATGACCCTGTCAACTGCAAGGTATAATTGCTCCCTTATCTGATCTGTCCCGAGCAGGCGCGCACCGCCTTTTACCCTCTCATAAGAGAGCAGCTTTGCCGCATTTTCTATGGCTTCCTTACCGCCTTTCACAGCAATATAACCCATCGCTAATTCACCTCTATCATTGTCGACCTGGGAATGCACATCATCCTGTCGGACTTATCTATGAAGATGCAATCTACTCCCAGCGGGAATTCCGCGTTCGCCTCTCTGATGCACAGCAATTCATCTTTCACAGACCCGCGGACGAATATTTCGAGTCCGTCTTTTATGCCCGGGCCTTTTAATAAAATATGACTTTTTCCGTTGCACCTGTCCCCGATGCTGTCAACTACATAGATCACGGTCGCGCCGGCATCAGGATAATCAAGGCTTCCTCTCTTGGCTTTGAGCAGTTCGCCCCCGCTCTTGCCATCGGGAATTATTATGAAATCGGCAGATGCAATATCGGAAACAGCGCTTCTCGTCAGTTCAAAAATTTTCTCTTCCATATCGTTTGCGCAGTCTCCCAGGAGAAAAAATGTCACCTCATGATCAAGAAGGGTCAGAAGAACCAACATTAATCCATCCGGCTGACCGTCGCCTGTTGCCGCATTATCGGGCGACAGTTGATAAGCTCTCCCGGGATGACACATCGCCTGAAGGATGCTGCTGTATGTATTCTGTGTCAGCATGCACATATTGTCCATAAGTCGTTCCTTACCCTTTTCTCATTGTTTCAAAATTTACTTTTGTTTTAGCTGTGAGTTTACCATTCAGCCTGTCATTTTTGAACGCTCTTTTCTTGAGTGACGAGAGAATACCGTTTATTTTTATTTTCAAATTGTCATTGTCGCTCTGCGAGACAACATCCACAACAGCGGCTGCAACGGCCCTCCTGGGCTCATCTCCCATTACCATCGAGTATCCTTTTTTGCCGTTGTACCGGACCTCTGCTTCTGTCACAAGTATTTCTCCCAGATAGAATTCCACGTCAAAGGAATCCTTTACCGCCATCATCAGCAGACCTGTCTCAGGGGTCTTTACGATATCGATTTCATTTGCCGGCATCAGGGAAAGCAGTTTTTCTATCGATCTGTCATCCATTTGTGTCACTAATAATTGAGATTCCATTATCTATCCTCACCGGTTATTGTTCGCTGAAAATATATTTATACTTTGCCTTCATACCACCATTTTTCTTAAATAGGAAGAGAGCCCGTCCACCAGCATGATGGTGGCCACGATAATCAAAAGCATGGCTGCCATCTGGCGATATTCGAACATTCTCGAAGTCATGACCAGCTCAAAGCCTATGCCTCCGGCGCCTACCAAACCCA
Source organism: Nitrospirota bacterium (assembly GCA_963830245.1). Lineage (GTDB taxonomy): Bacteria > Nitrospirota > Thermodesulfovibrionia > Thermodesulfovibrionales > Dissulfurispiraceae > JADFXI01. The sequence continues at coordinate 15,909 of CAWHNC010000022.1, read as the reverse complement.
TAATAGTGGAATACCGGATATTCCGCTCCAGGATATACAGGTTATAGCTGTTAAAAAGCGGCAGGACTTGCGGGAAGACGGAGTGAGTGATCCGTTGAAGCAGGCTGGCCCCGGAAGCCTCCACTGCCTCCACCGGTTTAGGGTCTACATTTTCGATGGCCTCCGCATAAAACTTTCCCAAAAACCCTGTAGTGTTCAGGCCAAGGGCCAGCACCCCTGCAAAGGGTCCCAAACCAACTGCCACCACGAAAATCAAGGCGAACACTAGTTCCGGCATCGCCCGGAAAAAGTTTGTAATCTCCTTTGCCAGATTATAGATTATAGAATTCTGAGTGATATTCCGGGCCGCCAACACTCCCAGCGGGACCGCAAGGACAATCGCAATGAAGGTGCCGCTAATACCCATGGCCACGGTTTCCAGCATCAGTTTCAGGTAAATATTGAGTCTGGAAAAATCGGGCGGGTACATTCCTTTCAAAAATTTCCAGACACGAGGCAACCCGACCGCCAGTTCCTTAATATTCACCGGAACAGAAAAAAGGCAGATGAGAATAAACAGGCCGATGGCAACCAGCAATCCGGCATCCTGAAAAAGGGTCTCTGAATCCAGAAAGCTGCCTTTAATGATTTTGTTGCGCAGGTTTGAGGAAGCCCTATCGATTATGGTAATAACGATCAACATTATCGCAAGGATGGCGGCAGCCTTCTGATAATGGAAGGCGCGCATTTGGGTAAAAAGTTCCACCCCCAGCCCGCCTGCGCCAATCACACCCAGCACCAGGGCGACCCTGATATTGTGGTCCAGCATGTAAAGGTTGTAACCCATGAATAATGGCAGAACCTGGGGAACAACAGCATGGCGGATAATGCTGAGGCCGTGGCCGCCTGTGGCTGTCAGCGCCTCCACCGGCTTTTCATCGATGCTTTCAACCGCTTCAGAGTAAAATTTGCCAAGAAGCCCTACCGTTGCCATAGTTAGCGCAGCCACCCCAGCTTGCGGTCCCAGGCCGAATGCGGTCACGAAAAAAAAGCCATAAACGACATCGGGGATCGATCTCAGCAGAGTGATCAAACACCTGGAAAACAGGTATAAGTACCGGTTCCCGGACGTATTCCTGGCAGCTAAAAATCCCAGGGGCAAGGCAAAGAGTATTCCGAGCATGGTACCCCAAAAACCCATGGCCACGGTTTCCGCGGTCAGCCTTAATATCAGCCTCCATCTCGAAAAATTCGGCGGCAGCATGTCCCTGACCAAAGCAACCGATTGTAAAAATCCGCTAATAAGGGACCCGACATCCACCTTCGAAATCCTGAATGAAAAACCAAGGATGACCAGAAAAACGGACCCCAGCAACAGCTTCCCGGCCCAGTTCACATATTGCCGGCTATCGCTGTAACGCATCCAATTTCCTCGTCGAATGTATATATCTCCTGAAGTCGCTGGTCATTGAGGTCACTTGCGCGGACGTCAAAGCAAATCGTGCCTTCTTTAAGCGCGATCACCCGCTCAAAATGTTCCCTCACTGAGTCCGGATGATGGAGGACGGTGATCAGGGTTATCTTCTTCTCCTGGTTGATCCGAAGCAAAAGTTCCATAATTTTCCTGCTGGACTTGGGGTCCAGGTTGGCGATGGGCTCGTCCGCCAGGAGCACCTCCGGTTCCTGCATTAAAGCACGGGCAATTGCGACCCGTTGTTTCTGTCCACCGCTGAGCCGGTCTACTCTTTCCCTGACTTTGTCCTCCAGTCCTACAAAACTGAGAAGCTCCCTGGCTTTCTCAATCTCCCTACTGCTGAAGAAACCTACAGTGGATGAAAGCAATGAAATCCCCCGGTCCAGTCTCCCCAGCGCGCCGGCCATCACATTTACCTGGACCGAGGTCCGTTCAACCAGATTGAAAAGCTGATAAATCATGCCGATCTTCCTCCGGCTTTGGCGCAGAGACTCTGCGTCGCGAAAATTGATTTCCCGGCCACCGACTGAAATCGTTCCCGCGTCCGGAACCACAAACCCGTTAACCGTCCTGATCAAGGTGGTTTTCCCGGACCCGCTGGGGCCGATAAGGGCCACCAACTCTCCTTTCCTCACCATCAAATTGATGCCGCACAAGACTTCATGGCCTTTGAATTGTTTCCTGAGATTTGTAATCCTTATCATAATATCCTCTCTTACCCTCATGCGACTGGTGGAGGCGGGTCACCTGATTCATCGTCAGGACCTCGCCGAAACTCTTAATTCATGCCGTCAATCACTTTCTTGACATTTTTTATAAGTGTATAGTCGCCGTCATTTACTATCTCCCAGCCGGTAATGTTCCCAAAAGCACTTACCTTATTGTCTTCTTTCGGGATCGTGACAACCGCCTTTCTCAATGCAACCTTGATGTTTTCCGGCAAGTCACTCCGGTAAGCCAAGGGAGAACCAGGAAGGGGTATAGATTCCCAGATAATAACATTTGTCCTTGGCGATATTTGCCCCTTTGCGACCATTTGAGGATTGGTCATATCGTTGTCGGATGCCATATCGACCGTCTTGTTCTTCACCATCAGCTCGGCTGCGTCATGAGTGCCGCTGAAGCCCACCTTTCTGAACACCTTTTCCGGGTCCATGCCGACTTTCCACATAAAATACCTTGGAACGGCATAGCCGGAAGTGGAAGCAGGGTCGGTGAAAGAGAAAGTTAATTTCTCTTTGAGTTGCATAAGCTTTTGCTCTATGACTCGCATGCCCTCCTCCCCTATCAGAGGCTTGGTGAGGCCCAACTTCCGGGCCGTTTCCGGGGTAGCCACCAGATATGAGCGGTAAGTGCTTTTGCCCTTGGAATCGATGCCCACGGCAAAGGCATCGGCACCTGCCCGGTCATGCGCCATCACGTAAGAAAAGGGACCGAACCAGGCAAAATCCACCTTCTTCGCCCGCATGGCCTCTATAACACCGGAGTAATCAGTGGCGGTGAAGATTTCGATGTGCTGCCCCATTTCTTTTTCCATCCAGTCCTTCATGGGTTTGATTTGATCGAGCATAGTCTTGGGATCTTCAGCCGGAATGAGACCCATCACCAGATTTTTTTGTTCAGCCCGGAGTGTCCCGGTCATAATTATCATCAGGGACGCTACCAGCGTGAGAGTCAGTAAATACTTTTTCATTTTTCCTCCAGTTACAATTAATAGTGAAATAGGATCCAGTTTTAGCGAAACTATATCGGATACTCACAACGCGGTCATCCCTGCCAGTCATTTTCCGGAGCTGTCACCTCCCTTCACCATTGAAGTCCACTGTAATTCTGCTGAGGTCTCCCCTGAAGCATGTCTTGCAGTACTCCACCAGGTCTCCATGCTGACTTCTTGATATGCTGCTGACCACAAGGACCGGTATTTTTGCGGATATCTGCAGCAGGTCCATTTCCGTATCACCCGGCATCGAAACCTCGAAAGTGGAAGTCACCCTTTGCATGTCGATGTCGTAATGCTTTTTCAGAATGGCATAAATCGAATACAGGCCGTTCAGCAGACCGAGAAGTCCGGGGAAGATATCGGCCCTAAAATAAGAGAGAGTATGACAAAAAGGGATCTTATCGGCATACCTCAGGAGGTCCAGTACTATCACCTTATCGGAAGGACCTATATTGAGCTTCCCGGATATTTCATTTCCTGCGGCAATCTCATATGAATCCAGCAATTTCGAGTCCGGGGTTAGACCTGCTGACTGCATCAAACTTGTAAATTGAGTCTTTTTCGATACTTTATAAGGAATCTTGGAGTTCGCAACGAATACGCCCTTGCCTCTTACCTTATATATGAGGCCCTCATCCTCCAGCCGTTCCATTGCCCGTCTTACCGTGTGCCTGTTCAATCCATACCTCTTGCTAAGCTCGTTTTCGGTAGGGAGCCTGTTGCCCGACTGGAAAGTGCCGTTACTTATCTGGTCAATCAGTATGCTTGAAAGTTGCCGGTAATATGAAATTCCATTATACTTGTCAATCAAGAGTGCCTCCAAGGCGTTGTCTAAACATCTATACATATGATTGCACAAATAACATTTCATTAAAGTTACAGATGCATTACATCTTTGTTAAAAAGATTCTTTGCCCTTAAAGCGTTTGCGTCTTCGATTCCAATTCAGTTGGCAGTTTTGCAGAATGTTCATCAATCCAGACGCGACACTCCCTGTATCCCGCCACTCTCAGCCTGCATTCTTCAATAAGGTCCTTATGGAGTTGCTTCTCGTCCTCTGATAATGTAGCGATGAATTGTTCAAGGTCCATTTTGCCCTCCTTCCATTCGGGTTATGCCGGTTTCAATAACTCAAAGTATCTGCTGATATGATTGCACAGGCATCTTTTCATCAGTATTACAGATGCGTTAAATTTTAATTAATTCCTTCCTGATAAATTGACCATTGCGCGTAAGTGGGGTAATATTTAACTAAACGGGAGGTGACCATATGGTAAAAATTAATATCTTCAGCAATTCAACAGAATATTTCACTTTCAAACAGGGGGATGTAATTTTTAACGCGGGCGATGAAGGAGAACTGGCTTACGCGGTCAAAGAAGGTGAAGTGGATATCATGTTGGGGGAGCGGGTAATAGAACATGTCCTGCCCGGGGGCATTTTCGGTGAAATGGCTTTGATTGAGCAAAAAAACCGCAGCGCTTCGGTAATTGCCGTCACCGATTGTCAGCTTGTGCCAATCACCAAACAGCGGTTTATATTTCTCGTCCAACAGACCCCTTATTTCGCTATTGATGTGATGCGAATGATGGCAGAGCGGTTGCGCCGCCAGAATGCCACTGTCGAGAAGTGCATTTAGCTGCCCAACATAGCGATAGCGCCGGAAGTATTATCCTCAGACGAACTCGCACGTCATTTTAAAACAATCTCTTACGAAAATATCACATTTTGACTGATTATATATTTGGCCAATATGGGTTAGACTTGAAAGTGAGTGGATAACGGACGTATTCTCCGCATTGTCCGGTACGCAGATTAACGAGCGAATGTAAAAATATTCCTGGAGGTCAGCTGAAAGGGGTGATGGATCTTAACCGCTTCCCGGGTGCGTCCGGTAAATATCCTCTTAATAATCGGCATACGGGAATAATGCCATGAATGATATTGCTGCAGTAACCTATAGTAAAGAGCGAAGGAAAGAAGAAAGACGCGGTAAGATAAGCAATCTTGCAGATGCTCTTTATCAAATTTATCTGGCCATCAATTCATCCGTTGATTTCAATGAAAGAATCAGCAGGATCGTGTTTGAATCAGCCAAGGCAATCTACTCGGAATCGGCCGGCCTCGCCTTACGCAAAAATAAACTCTGGACCATTAAATACGCGTGGGGAATGCCGCAGGAACTTGAGGGGAAGTCATTCACGGACAATGACTTCCCGCACGCGGTAATCGCGGAAACAACTCAAAAACCTGTGGCCATCACTGATACCTTTAACGATGATCGTGTCAATCGGGACGTTATGAGAACTTTGGGAATTCGCTCAACAATTGTTACCCCCCTGATTGCGAGCGCAAAAGTAAAAGGCATTTTTTTCTTTAACTATCACTCAGCCATAATCACTTTTAGTGATGCCCTTATAGATTTTACGAATAAAATAAATATATTGGTTGCGCTTTCCCTGGAAAACGCCGAACTCAATGAAAACCTTTCGCAGAAGCAAAACGCAATAAGACTTGAAAATAAATTGAGCGGCGCACTCAACAATATCAATATGCTCATCCATTTAACTGCTGACCCGGACAAGATCCTGAAGCGCGTTATTGCGGAGGCTTCCAGAGTTATCGGGGCTGAGTCTGCAATGATATTAATATTCAAACAGGGCGAGTGGGAAGTCAGGCATGTTTACAAACTTCCAGCCGTGCTCGCCGGAGACCGTTTCGCCAGTAAAGAAGTGAAGCATGCCGCAGTTGCAGCTGAAATGGCTGAGCCTGTTGATATTTACAATGTTATAGAGGATGGCAGGGTCAATCATGATTTTACGGACAAATTAAGTATCAGCTCGCTCCTTGCTTATCCCCTTGTCGCAAGAGGCGAAACAATAGGAGGGCTTGTCTTCCACTGGCATTCCAGGCCCGCGCTCTTAAACAGGACGCATATCAATTTTGCAGGCAAAATCGCAGATTCAATTTCACTTGCGCTTGATAATGCCCGTCACCTGGCCGAGCTTGTGCAATACAATAATGAACTTGGCATATTGAATAACATGAACATATTGCTGCGGGCCGGTAAAACTATCGATGAACTGAACAACATAATAGCCGCATCAGTCAGCCAATTGTTTCCTTCAGATCGCGGAATAGTGTATATCCTTGACGAATCGAAAACCACTTTACAGACTATTGCAACGTGGGGAGATAAAAAGATCGAAGGTCAAATATTGAGTCCGAACGAATGCTGGGCCTTGCGGCTTGGGAAAATTTATTCTATAGATGACCCTCTGAATAAAAAGTTTTGTACACACATAAGCCGGGAATCGCAGACAGCCGATATCTGTGTTCCAATGACAGACCAAAATGAAAACATCGGCCTATTTTACCTGGAATTTAAATATACCGAAGATTCCAAAGATAAGCAGAGACGACAGATGGAACACAAGAAAAATATTGCCGAAATTACTGCAAAGAGCATTGCTTCATCACTGGTGAATTTCACAACGCGTGAAGATCATGAACCATCTATCATTGACCCGCTAACGGAAACATGCAACCCGATATATATGCATGATATATTCGAACGGGAACTGCATCGCATGACTCGCAAAAAGGGTCCGCTGGGAGTCATTGTGCTGGATGTGGACCATTTAAGGCACTTCCATGACACATACGGGCGCGAGGCGCAGGATATGCTGCTGCATAAAATCGGCGTTTTCATCATGAGGCGTATGAGAGCGGAAGATATTGCGTGCAGGCGCGGAGAGGGATTTGTGATCATATTGCCGGAATCATCATCAGACATATGCAAGCAACGCGCCGAACAACTGCGGAATGAGGTCAAACAAATATCGGTCCCGCATCATGGACAAGGAATCAGGCGGTTCACATTATCGTTAGGAGTCGCCGCTTTTCCACAAGACGGTCTGACACAGGAAGAACTTTTAAGAGCCGCAGAGTCGGCACTGCACAGAGCAAAAGTCGAAGGCCATGACAGGGTTGTAACTGCCGGCGAAAAAGCCGGAAATGAGTATAGTCCGGAAAATTTCGAAATCGACGATAAGAGTAAGCCGTTGTAATTCCGCCGATGCATCAATCAACTTCGTCCGGCAGTTCCCCATAGATCAAATTTTGTTTCTTACAGATGATCTCCGTACAAACTCACCCTGATATCAGTCAAACAGCATTATATTCTTAGACTATTTCCTATATAAATATCATAGTTTGGCTGATTTCCAACGCTCTCCGGAATATATAAACTTGCATTATAAGTTAATTCGAACGGTATTTTTTTCGAGGCGACTAAAAAAAGCCGTGAGGAGGGCAACATTATGAGTTCAGGAACCGGCGTAGGCAGTATTGGCGGCAACTTCGGCATGGCACATATGGTCCCAATACCCAAAGATCCCTTGACCGCTGAAATTTTCTTGCATGATAAGACGCATAAAGCCGGGACTGTTTCGTTTGAGGATATGCTCATTCATCTTAATGCCCTCAAAGCCTCTACTGTTACAGGGGTCAATGGAGAAGTGGGAACACATATAAATATATACGTTTGAGACTGATAAAATCAGGAGGGATTATTTTCCGACAACGATATTCAACAACTTGTCCGGAACAAAAATTACTTTTTTTATGTCCTCATTTCCGCTAATATATTTGCTGAACCTTGAGTCATTTATCACAAGCGCAAGCAAACTGGCCTGAGGAATTCCTTTTTCAACCCGGACCGTGCCGCGCAATTTACCGTTCACCTGTACTGCAACGGTGACACTCTCCTCGGTTATCAGGTTACTGTCATATTGAGGCCATTGCTGGTCCATTACGCCCGCATCTTTGCTTATAGTCATTTCCCACATTTCAGAGGTCATATGCGGAGCAAAAGGATACAAAAGTACACAGAGCAGTTCAAACATCTTTTTTGGAATTGCAGGCATTGCCGAAATTTCATTCGTATAAGACATTATTTCAGCCACCGCCGTATTGAAACGCATTTTTTCAATTCTTTCCGAAACATTCTTGATCGTTCTATGCATGAGCCTCAGGTTCTTTTCATCAGGCAGGACGCCATCGCCAATTTTATCCATGCTGCTCCAAACACGGTTTAAAAACCTGGAAATACCGACCAGGCCCTCCGTATTCCACATAACCGCGAGATCAAAAGCGCCGATAAACATAAGGTTTACCCTGAATACATCTGCGCCAAATTCATTAGCGATGTCATCAGGATTTACAACATTGCCGCGCGATTTCGACATCTTTTCGCCATCCGCCCCAAGAATCATACCGTGCGAGGTCCGTTTTTTGTACGGTTCCTTACAAGGCACAAGACCTTCGTCATACAAAAATTTATGCCAGAACCTGGAGTATAATAAGTGCAATGTTGTGTGCTCCATCCCTCCGTTATACCAGTCCACCGGAAGCCAATAATCAAGATTTTCGCTGGAGGCAAACTGTCCATTATTATCGGGATCAATATACCTGAGAAAGTACCAGGATGAACCAGCCCACTGAGGCATTGTGTCAATTTCCCGCTTCGCAGGTCCACCACACCCGGGGCATTTGGTATTCACCCAAGCGGTCAGTCCCTCAAGTACGGATTTCCCGTCTTCCCCGGATATAAAGGATTTTACCTCAGGAAGCAGGACAGGCAGTTCCTGCTCCGGCACCGGGACCCACCCGCATTTTTCACACCGGACCATTGGAATTATTTCACCCCAATATCTCTGGCGTGAAAAAACCCAATCCCGCAGTTTATAATTTATTTTGCTTTCGCCGCATTTATGCAGAGAAAGCCAATCAGTTATCTTGTTTTTAGCTTCCTGAACAGATAAACCATTCAGGAAATCAGAATTAATTAACTGACCGTCGCCTTCATATGCCCCGACTGATATATCTCCACCGGAAATGACCTGTTCTACAGGAAGCTGATATTGTCTTGCAAACTCATAATCTCTCTTATCGTGTGCGGGCACAGCCATAATAGCTCCGGTCCCATAGCCCATAAGCACATAATCAGACACCCAAATTGAAATTTGTCGCTTAGTCGCCGGATTTACGGCGCCTACTCCCTCCAATTTCACACCCGTCTTTTCTTTTGCGAGATCCATCCTTTCAATTTCCGACTTGTGAGAAGCCTGTTCAAGATAATTTTTAACTTGCTCGCTATTGTTAATCACTCTCATCAGTTCTTCCAGTATCGGATGTTCCGGCGACAGCACCAAATACGTTGCCCCGAAAATAGTATCAGGCCTCGTAGTAAATACTCTTATGCTTCCCTTTGAGGTCAGGGGGAAATCAATATCTGCCCCGTAGCTTTTGCCAATCCAGTTAATTTGCTGTGTTTTAATTTTTTCAAGATAGTCGACATCTTTCAGATCGCTGATAAGCCTGTCGGCATATTGGGTAATTTTCAACATCCACTGATTTTTATTTTTCTTGACGACAGGCGAACCGCATCTTTCACATGTGCCGTCGATCACTTCCTCATTTGCAAGGCCTACCTTGCAGGAAATACACCAATTAATCGGTATATCCGCCTTATAGGCCAACCCTCTATTAAACAAACGCAAGAAAATCCATTGGGTCCATTTGTAATAACCGGGGTCAGTCGTGTTAAGCTCGCGGTCCCAATCAAAAGAGAATCCCAGCATTTTTAACTGCCTTTTAAAGTTTGCAATATTTCTCTTCGTCGATTCACGCGGATGCACGCCATGTTTAATTGCAAAATTTTCTGCAGGAAGACCAAATGCGTCCCATCCGATGGGAAACAGTACATTGTATCCTTCCATACGCCTTTTCCTCGCAATAATATCCATCGCGGTAAAGCTTCTGGGATGCCCGACATGGAGTCCTTCCGCAGAAGGATATGGAAATTCGATTAATGCATAATATTTAGGTTTACTGCTGTTATTATATGCAGTGAACGCCTTGTTTTCGAGCCAAATGTTTTGCCATTTTTTTTCTATTTCTTTAAACGGATAAGACATTTAATTCCCCTGAATGTATTTTATAACTTAACCACAGAGAACACAGAGTTTTTAAAACGCTGAGTTCATAGAGCATCTTATTGTTTTTAAGTATATTCATTTCTCTCTGTGCTCTCATCCTATACTTTGCGAACTCTGTGGTTTCATTTTTTTCCGTGGTGTTAGTTAAGTGTCTGCACTCAGACTCTAATTAGTCCGTACAAGGCGAAACCCGTCATTGCCGTCACGGTAGTCGGGAATGATGGGGAGGCGCTTATCTGTGCGCGAGTACCCTTCGCCATTGAACCAGGAACCTCCCCGCAACACGTGGTTCGTTCCGCTTGACGGCCCTTCGGGATTGTTCTTCGGGCTGTACCTGTAATAGTTTTCGTCATAGAAATCCTGACACCATTCCCACACGTTGCCGCTCATGTCGTACAATCCCAAACCATTAGGCTTCTTCTTCCCCACAGGATGGGTCTTGCCACCTGAATTGAGGTCAAACCACGCATATTCCCCAAGCTCGGATTCGTTGCTCGTGCCGGCCCACTCCTCTTTCTTCCCGCCGCTCCTTGCGGCATATTCCCACTCCGCCTCTGTGGGTAAACGATAATTCTTTCCTATCTTCCACTTCATCTTAGCGATAAAGTCCTGGGCATCATTCCAGCTTATATTTTCAACAGGACAATCATCCCCGCAACGATCAAATTCTGAAAGATTATTGCCCATAATCTCTTTCCACTGCCCCTGTGTGACATCATACTTCCCCATGTAAAAATCATTAACGCAAACTTCATGAACAGGTCTCTCATCAGCATAGCCGGACCCGAAACTGTCCCCCATCCGGTAACACCCTCCTTTGACCATGACAAACTCCATATTAACGGCCGATGCCTCCCCCCCTGTCTTAGCAGGCACTAAAGAAGAAGCTGCAATCGGCTCCGGAAAATCTTCCAACAACCTTTCACCCATCAATCTTTTTGTGACCCTTTTGCTTGACTCTATCAGACCATCAACCTCGCCTTTGAACTTGTCTTCGGAAATACGTTCTATATTGCCGGTCTTAACATCAATAAGCGACAGCGACAAGTAATATGTCTTGCCGATCATGTTGATTGAACCAATGATGACCTTCCCAACACCCAAAAGCTGCCCAGCCTCCATTATGCCCGTGCACGGACCGGTAACACAGGCTGACATTACAAACATCTGCTCACCCAACCTCAAGTTCATGTCTCCCCTGTTGATGACCTTATATTTTCCGGACCTCACCAGCTCGCGCCGTATGCTTTCCGAAAGTGGAAGCAAAATAGTACTATCCACGTTCTGCGTTGTCAGGTCAAAAAACGCAACGTGGTTCTCCATGAGATCTATCTTTTGCCCAGGCTTCCCGGCTGCAGACAAGACAGTGGTAAAAACAAGCATGCACACAAGAAACGAACTAATTGATAAAATTATGGTTTTCATACGTTTAAAAATACTATAACTAAAAAGGCAGGCATAGGTAAAGGTTAAGGCTAAGAAAAAAACAAACAATCTTCTTAGTCTTTTCTTTATCTTAACCTTAACCTTTACCTGCCTTTACTCTTTTGCCCCACTCGCGCCCCTTTTGCAGTATTGCCTCCTCATCTCCTGTGATCAGCTCCCCACCCCGGAGAACCGACCTGCCGTCAATCATAACATCTTCTATATCCGAAGCCATCGCCGAATAGACGATAAGTGAATAAAAGTCATAGGCCGGCGTCAGATGAGGGCTCCGCATGTTCAGGGTGATAATGTCAGCACGCTTTCCCGTTTGAATGGTCCCGAGCTGATCACCAAGACCCAGAGCCTCTGCGCCCCATCGTGTCGCCATCAGCAAGGCCGTTTTCGAGTCGACAACGGTAGGATCGTTTGCCACTGCCTTGTGGACTTTTGCAGCTGTAGCCATTTCACTAAGGATATTCAGGTCATTGTTGCTCGCTGCGCCGTCTGTGCCCAGAGCAACCTTTAATCCGGCGGAAAGCATTTTAGGAACAGGAGCAATACCTGCTGCAAGTTTGAGGTTGCTTTCTATACAGTGAGAAACAGCAACACCTCTTCGCGCAAGGAGGTCTATTTCGCTGTCATCAAGCCACACGCAATGAGCGGCAAGCAGTCTGTCGCTGAGAAAACCTATGCTTTCGAGGTAATCCACAGGTCTCTTGCCATAGCGGTGCATAATCTCGGAGACCTCCCAGGTAGTTTCAGACAGATGGATAGTTGTCAGAACTCCCCTGCGGTCTGCCAGTTCTTTCACGCGCTCTAATGTTTGCATGCCGCAGGTATACGCTGAATGAGGAGCTATACATGGAGTGATCAGTGAATCTCCCTTCCACGTATCGATGAAACGGTCGGCATTGCCGAGATACTCATCAACAGTTTTCGCAGTCATTGTCGGGAAATCGAGCACACCCACACCAAGAAGCGCACGCATGCCGAGTTGCTTCGTTGCTGCGGCAGAACTCTCGCCGAAGAAATACATGTCATTATAGGTAGTTATTCCCGACTGCAGCATCTCGATGCAGGCGAGCAGGACAGCATCATACACGAATTCAGCGCTCAGCAGCCTGTTTTCGGCAGGCCATATGTGCTTTTCCAGCCAGTCCTTCAGCGGAAGATCATCTGCCAACCCTCTGAAATATACCATTGCCGCGTGAGTGTGGGTGTTGATAAAACCAGGCAATACCAGCCTGCCCGGTCCCCCCATACTATGTGCCGACGAATATTTCTTAAGGATATTCTCTGCAGAGTCAACATCCGCGATAACACCGCCCTTTATCGCCACAGCTCCGTCATGAACAATATCGAGGCGGTCGTTCATCGTCAGTATATCCTCGCCGAAAACAATATGGTCTGCTTGTTCCATTTGCCTATCGCCCATTGCCTGTACTTATAGCAGTCATCGTGAACAGAAAGACCGCAATGCTTATATAACCGTTCATATTGAAAAAAGCCATATCGAGACGGGTGAGGTCATCAGCTTTCACAAGGGAATGTTCGTATATAAGAAGTCCTGCAATAACGCTCATCCCAATCCAGTAAATGATATTAAGCCCGAATATAACCCCGGTTGCTGCAAACAGAAGCCATGTAATGAAATGGAACAGCTTTGAAAGAACAAGCGACCCTTTTATGCCGAACCTCTGAGGAATTGAATGAAGGCCGTGTTCCCGGTCAAACCCGAGGTCCTGCAGGGCATACAGTACATCGAACCCTGCAAGCCAGAAAACAACGGCAAGACTCAGGGGCAGAATCTCTTTGTCAAGCGTCCCCCTTACAGCAATCCATGCCCCCATAGGCGCGGCGGCAATTGCGAGGCCGAGAACAAAATGCGACATCCAGGTAAAACGTTTGGTATAAGAGTAAAGGACCAGGACCAGAATCGCGAGAGGAGAGAGCTTCAAACACAAAGGGTTAAGCCGGTACGCGGCAAAAATCAGCAATGCCAGAGCAACAGCGGTAAAGATTGCCGCATCGAACACTCGTATCTTACCCGCAGGAAGCTCCCTGCCGGCTGTCCGTGGGTTTGCACCGTCTATCTCTCTGTCGATGATCCTGTTGAGCCCCATAGCGCCGGAGCGGGCCCCGACCATGGCAACTATAATCCAGAAAAGCTTTTCGGGCGATGGAAATCCAGTCAGCCCCCAAAAAGTCGAAGACTTTTCGGCGACACCCGATGATGCGAGTATGGCGCCTGTAAAAGCAAATGGCAGGGCAAATACCGAATGGGAAAATTTTATCATCCTTAAAAAAAGGACAGCCTTACTTTTCAGGATTTCCATGAATTTTATGATAGCATACCTGTCAAGGCAAAGACTGAAGACCTGGAGGTAAAAGCAAATACGGATTAACCTGAATACCCTACTTCATGTGACAACCAGCTTCAGGAATAGGTCGAGGCGGAGGGGCAAACTAAACCCCTCCGTCTCTTTTTGCCGCTTTGCTATATTACGCAAAAATTACGCAAAAGCGTTAAAAGCAGAACTGCTGGTGCTGGACGACATTCCCTGCGTAAACATAGCAAGGATCTCGCTCAGCTGAGTTTCCAGGGTTGTTGTGGTCGAGTTTGTGCTCGAGGAAGAAGAAGTGCCCTGGGTGCTGCTCGTACTCGTACTCGTTGAGCTCGATGCATTCTGGCTCTGGTTGTTCATAGCCGAGAGATCATTCAGGATATTGGTCACAGCTGTAGACAGGGTCGAGTCTGAAGAAGAAGTACTCGAACTGCTATTTACTGAGGTCAATGCACTCTGAAGTGTCTCCAGGTCATTTTGCAATGTCTGCATTGGGTTCGTGGTCTGACCGCTGGAATAAGGACCCTGGCTATTCATTGCCGAAAGGTCACTCAGGACAGTAGTCTCAGCTGTAGACAGATTCGAATCTGAAGAAGAACTCGAACTGCTGGTCGCTGATTTCAATGCACCCTGAAGTGTCTGCAGGTCACTTTGCAGCGTCTGCATCGGGTTCGTGGTCTGACTGCTGGAAGAAGAACCCTGGTTGTTCATTGCCGAAAGGTCACTCAGGACATTGGTCACAGCTGTAGACAGGGTCGAGTCTGAAGAAGAAGTACTCGAACTGCTGCTTGCTGAAGTCAATGCACTCTGAAGTGCCTGCAGGTCACTTTGCAGTGTCTGCATCGGGTTTTGGCCCTGACCGCTGCCGTTGTCAGAATTATCACTATCTGAACTCGAATGGTGGTGGCCATGGCTTTTCATTTCCGAGAGGTCAGTAAGGACATTATTCAACGCTGTAGACAGAGTCGAGTCTGAAGAAGAAGAAGAAGAAGAAGAACTCGAACTGCTGCTTGCTGAAGTCAATGCACTCTGAAGTGTCTGCAGGTCACTTTGCAGTGTCTGCATCGGATTCTGGCCCTGACTGCTGCTGTCTGAAGACGACTGTGTCTGTGTTTTACTGGACAAGTCGCTCTGAAGCTGGGTCAACGCTTTCGATAACGCACTTTCCGATAGCGTAACCTGGTCCTGATTCCCTGAACTCAAAGCACTTTGAAGCGCTGATGCGTCTGTCCCGAAAGTCTGAAAGTCTGACATAACGGAATTCTGAGTCTGATAATAGCTGCTGCTGATTGAATCTATGGTCATAATGTTCACCTCCTTACGGGACATCTATGACAACATATTTTTTGTAGCAAATTTTATACCCGGAAAGCCAAGTACAGTGGCTTAAATCAGAGGTTAAGGCTACAACTAATTATAATAAATAGCTCTTTCCCCGGATTTTCTTTCATGTCATGGCCGTCTTCCCATGACCTTTAATCTTTGACCTGATATTTATACAGCAGAATTTTCCAGTTGCTTATCTGTAGGCGGAAATTTTTTCCCGGCATCTTGATAAGTAGACTGTGTCACAATTAGCAAGGCGATATATACTATATGGAATCACAAGCAAGAAGGAGAAATAGACAAGTGGCATATAGGATAGGGAACAGGGAGCAAGTAATGCTGTTGCCTCCAACGATAGAAGATTATGTAGGAGAGGATGATCCGGTAAGGGCATATGATGCGTTTGTGGAGGCCCTGAATTTAGAACAATTAGGAATAGAGAATGAAGAGGTCAAGGTGGGGAATTCGGCCTATGATCCTAAGACGATGTTAAAGATTTTGGTATATGGGTATTCATATGGCTGGAGGAGTTCGAGGAAACTGGAAAGGGCCTTGCATCATAATCTATCATTCATCTGGCTGACAGGGGGAATGAAGCCTGACCATAAGACAATAGCAAAATTTCGGCGTGACAATCTA
>CAWHNC010000021.1:0-13599 GCA_963830245.1 Nitrospirota bacterium | reverse complement strand
AGACCGCAAGGCCGGTACCCTCCTTCATTGCGGCGCTTACCGCAACAATGTTCCTGTCCTCACTCGCCATCTCGGTAAGTGCCTTGCCGAAAATATCACTAAACGCTATGCACCCGTCTTGAGGCTGAACACTTTCTGCTGACGCCTTTGCAGCCTGCGTTACCCCGGTATCCACCTCAAAGGGGCCGATGCCGTGAAAAATACAGGGGTCTTCCTCGGAAAATTTATACCCCTTGCCTTTCTTGGTCACCACATGAATGAGAATAGGCTCGCTCGCATGCCTGATCCTGCTCAATGTCTCTATAAGCAGAGGAATGTCATGCCCGTCGATAGGGCCCAAATAGTTGAACCCGAGGTCCTCAAACAGCCCTCCGGGAAGAAAGAAACCTTTCAGGCTGCCTTCGGCCCTCTGGGCAATTTTCGCGACCGACCCTCCGATCCTAGGGATTCCTTCCAGAAGGGCTTTGGTCTCTTTTTTAAACCTTTGGAAGAAGACTCGGTCAAAACCCTGCTCAGGTAATTCGAAAGGGCACCGACATTCTGGGATATCGACATTTCATTGTCATTCAGGATAACAATAAGATCTTTCTTCAAATGCCCCGCCTGGTTAAGCCCCTCGAAGGCCAGGCCCGACGCCAGCGCGCCATCACCAATCACGGCAATCACCTTGAAGTGTTCGCCCTTCCTGCACCTTGCTTCAGCGATTCCGAGCGCCGCTGATATGGAGGTGGAGCTGTGGCCTGTACCAAACACATCATGCGGACTCTCGGCAATTCTCGGGAACCCGGCCATGCCCTTGTATTTCCGTATAGTGGGAAAAGCGTCGTACCTGCCGGTCAAAAGCTTCTGGGAATACGACTGGTGGCCGACATCCCATATTATCTTATCAACCGGGGAATTAAAGACATAATGGAGCGCAATCGTAAGTTCAACCACTCCGAGGTTAGAAGACAGGTGCCCGCCATTAATAGACACCCTTTCGATAATCAGGGTGCGGAGTTCCTCAGCCAGGCGACCAGTTCTTTCGGTTTCAGTAATTTTAAATCAAGCGGCGATTTTATATGTTCAATAAGCATCTTTGGCGTCAGCTTTTCCTTTCCAGCAGGCATTGCGCAATAGCGCGCAGGGGTTCAGCTTTTTCATCAAAAACGGCCAATGCGTCAACCGCATCCTCAATCAGTTCCTTTGCCTTCCTTCTGGACTCATCAATACCGTAAAGTTTTGGATAGGTCATCTTCTTGTTCTTCTCATCAGAGCCGGCGGGTTTACCCAACACTTCCGTTTCTCCCTCCACGTCCAGTATATCATCAATGACCTGAAATGCGAGGCCGGTACTCTGCCCATAGCTTGCCAGTCCGGCCAGCCGCTCCTCATTGCAGCAGGCCAGAATCCCGCCGGTTTTTACAGCAGCGGTGATAAGGGCCGCGGTTTTGCATCTGTGAATAAAAAAAAGCGTTTCAGGATCGGGATCTTCGTTTTCGGACAGCAGGTCCTGTGCCTGACCGCCTACCATGCCGTATATGCCGGACCCATCGGCAATTTCATTAATGGTCTTTAGAAGCGCTGAATGGGGGATGGAGGCGACCGCATACCGTTCTTGAGAAGCAGATAAAATGCCTCTGTCAGGAGTGCCTCTCCCGCAAGGACCGCCATGCCTTCACCGAAAACCTTGTGGTTTGTCGGCTTGCCGCGCCTCAGGTCGTCATCGTCCATTGCCGGGAGGTCGTCGTGGATCAATGAATAGGTGTGGATCAGTTCGAGCGCCGCAGCATAAGGGCACCGCATCATCCGTCTTTCCTCCGCAGGCCTCGTATGAGGCTAGACAGAGTATAGGCCTTATCCTTTTACCTCCTGCGGAAAGTGAATAGGTTATTGACCTGTATAGTTCATCAGGTACAATTGTCCGGGAGAAATATCTCTCCATGAACGTATCGACCAGCACCTTCTTCTCTTTCATGTAAGTTACAATATCCATAGTTTAAACACCGTGAAACGCGAATTTTAAAAACCGTGAAACGTGAATAGTAAACACCAGAAAAAAACTTTCTTAAAAAGCTTTAACTTTTCGATTCACTATTCACGATTCACGTTTCACGGTGTTACTCCCACTCTATAGTGCCGGGCGGCTTTGACGTTATATCGTAAACCACCCTGTTGACGCCCTTTACTTCGTTGATTATTCTGTTTGAGATCCTCTCCAATATTTCATAAGGGATCCTGGCCCAGTCAGCAGTCATACCGTCAAGGCTGGTCACGGCCCGGACCGCAACGACATTTTCATAGGTCCTTTCGTCGCCCATGACGCCTACACTCTTGATTGGAAGGATTACAGCAAAAGCCTGCCAGATGTCCCTGTATAGTCCTGCCAGCTTTATTTCCTCAAGTACGATAGCATCAGATTCTCTCAGCATATCAAGTTTGTCTGCCGCAGCCTCGCCGATACATCGTATGGCAAGTCCGGGGCCGGGAAATGGCTGCCTCCAGCATATCTCCTCAGGAAGGCCAAGTTCCTCACCCAGGACGCGCACTTCATCCTTGAAAAGCTCCCGCAGGGGCTCAATAAGCTTTAACTGCATAACCTCCGGCAACCCGCCGACATTATGATGACTCTTGATAACTGCAGATGGCCCCTTGAAAGAGACACTTTCAATAACATCGGGATAAAGGGTCCCTTGTGCAAGAAATTCCGCGTCTGTTATCTTTTTTGCTTCCTCTTCAAAAATAGAAATAAATTCATTGCCGATGATCTTTCTCTTCCGCTCCGGATCAATGACCCCTGAAAGTTTTTCAAGGAATCTCGCCCGGGCATCGACGTAGTCAAGCTTTATACGGAAATGGCCCTCAAAAGTCTTCCGCACTTTCTCGGTTTCACCCTTCCTGAGCAGACCGTTATCGACAAATATGCAGGTGAGACTGTCGCCGATTGCCTTATGGATAAGAAGGGCAACAACAGAAGAATCGACACCACCGCTCAATGCGCAGACCACTTTTTTAGTGCCTACTTTTGCGCGTATATCGGCTACCGCCCATTCGATGAAGGACGACATTTCCCACGTGGGCCTGCACCCGCAAATCGTATAGACAAAATTCCGGAGTATTTTTGTCCCTTCATCAGTATGGACCACCTCGGGATGAAACTGAAGGGCGTAAAGTTTACGTTCCTTGTTCCCCATTGCAGCAATCGGCGAATTATCGGTATGGCCCGTAATGGAAAATCCCTCCGGCAAAAGCTCTATCCTGTCCCCATGGCTCATCCAGACTTTCGACTTCTGCGTTACGCCCCTGAGGAGGTCTGTTTCATCATCGATTAAGAGTTCGGCTTTGCCGTATTCTCTCTTGGCTGCCCTGGCCACTTTCCCTCGCAGGCAATGGGCCATTAACTGCATGCCATAACAGACCCCAAGCACCGGAACGCCGAGCCTGAACACCTCCAGGTCGGGAACTGGAGACCCACTGTCATATACACTGGAAGGCCCTCCGGAAAGGACAATACCTTTCGGCTTAAAAGAGCGGATCTTCTCAATCGGGGCATTAAATGGAAATATCTCGGAATAGACTTTGCCTTCGCGTATCCTTCTCGCTATAAGCTGAGTATATTGAGAGCCAAAATCGAGGACTAATATTTTATCATCATGTGTCATATAGTTAACTCGTGAAACGTGAATCGTGAAAAGTGAACCGTAAATCTAAAAGTAGAACCCTGCTTAAAAAGTCTTTTTTTGTTTTTTCTTTTCACTATTCACTATTCACGTTTCACAGCCCTTATTGTTCTATCCGGTAATTTGGGGGCTCTTTCGTGATAATTACATCATGAACGTGGCTTTCTCTCCAGCCGGCATTGGTGATCCGTATAAATTTAGCGTTCTTTCTCAGCTCTTCGAGTGTCGCGCAGCCGCTATACCCCATACCGGACCGAAGTCCTCCGGTCAACTGGTGTATGCTCTGTGAAACCAGCCCTTTATAAGGCACACGTCCTTCCACTCCCTCAGGCACCAGTTTGTCTTTTTCGACACCCTGTTGTCCGTACCTGTCTTTAGCTCCCTGTTCCATGGCCCCAAGAGAGCCCATGCCTCTGTAAACTTTATAGCTCCTGCCCTGAAACAGAATAATTTCCCCGGGTGACTCTTCCGTTCCGGCAAAAAGGCTGCCTATCATAACGCAATGAGCGCCTGCAGCAATAGCCTTTGTTACATCTCCGGAATACTTTATGCCGCCATCCGCTATAATCGGGATATTTGATTCGGTCGCAACCTCATAGCAGTTTTTTATTGCGGTAAGCTGGGGGACACCTGCGCCGGCAACTATCCTCGTAGTACAGATAGAACCTGGTCCAATGCCCACCTTTATCGCATCGGCCCCCGCCTTTATCAGTTCCCGCGCTCCCTCCGCTGCCGCCACATTTCCTGCAATAATGTCTATGCTGAATCTCTTTTTTATAGCTTTAAGCGTGTTGATCACCGCCTTTGAATGACCATGAGCAGTATCAATAGCGATAATGTCCACTCCGGCCTTTACAAGGAGTTCGGCCCGGTGCAGCGCTTCGTTGCCGATCCCCACTGCGGCTCCGACCCTGAGCCTTCCCATACGGTCTTTGCAGGCAAAAGGGTATTTTTTCCTTTTCTCAATATCCTTGATAGTAATCAGCCCTTTTAAATTGAACTCGTCATCAACTATGGGCAGTTTTTCTATCTTGTGTTCGTGCAAAAGATTTTTTGCCTTCTCAAGAGTAGTGCCGACAGGACCGGTAATAAGCCGGCCCTTTGTCATAATATCCGATACCTTCTTCTTAAAGTTGGTCTCGAACCGCATGTCCCTGTTAGTCAGGATTCCGACCAGCTTGCCCTTGATCGTGACCGGAACTCCTGATATCCTGTAATGTTCCATCAGGTGCAGGGCCTCGGCAATCAAGGCATCCGGAGCAATGGTAATAGGGTCCAGGATCATTCCACTCTCAGATTTTTTGACCTTGTCAACTTCAAGGGCCTGCCTTTCGGCTGACATTGCGCGGTGGATTATTCCCAGTCCGCCCTCGCGGGCCACAGAGATGGCGAGCCGGGATTCGGTGACCGTGTCCATTGCAGCGCTTATAACAGGGATATTCAACTTGATGTTTCTGGTCAGCTTGGTGCCTATATCTACGTCTTTGGGAAGGACATCCGACTTTGCCGGCAACAAGAGAACATCATCAAACGTCAGGCCGAGTGGCAATTCATCATCAAGCATTCAACTGCTCCTCTTTTAATGCTTCAATGCATAAACTGAAGCACTTAGTTTTGCTTGTGATTATACCATTTCTTTGCAGCCACAGGCAAAAAAAGTAGGTAGTGAGCAGTAAGGAGCAGGCAGCACACTTCCTACTGCTCACTGTTTTATGAAATGAGATCCATATTAATTTTTACGTTCATGCGCTGCCTGACGCCGTTGACATATGACGCAAGGGCAGCATTGCGGTTGCTCGTTTCAATAGCCTGTATTTTTTCATTAACCGCCTTCTCGTCGCCCGGAATATTCTTGAGATCAAGAGGGTTTACCTCTGTAGAAGTCAAAATAAGCTGTGTCATTCTTTCTGAAATAATCTGCTGACGAAGAGAACTCTCGAACATCTCCGGCGTTTGCCGCTGCAACTGGAGTGCCCTGAAGTATATTTCACGATTGAAGACCCCATTCCTGATAAATGCAGGTTCGTGTGTTATGACTTCCTGGAGTTCCTGGTCCGTTACGGTCACTCCGATGTCAGTGGCTGCAGCCTCGAGGACCTTCTCCGCTATAAGGTTGCCGATCACAAACTCTTTCAACTTCAACTTCTTTTCCATTTCCTCGTCAAACTGGTCTTTGTACGCATCTCGCAACTTCGTTCTCATCTGATCATAGGCCCGCCAGAATTCTTCGGCGGTAATTTTTTCTTTGCCGATTTCGGCAACACTGGGAGCAGCGGATTTATCGACCGTGCCTACGCCCCAGAATATGAACGATAGTATGACGATTATAAAGAGTACATAAAAATACCGTGCATGTCTGCGCATCGTCTCAAGCATCTATTTAATACCTCCCTGAAAAATAATCTTCAAGAATATCACAGTGGTCAAAAACGATATTCGCTGGAAGAGTGTTTTTATTGAATATGGCTGTATCCTTATATCAGCAGCAGGAATAGGATTTATTAACGCGTGCATTTGCCTTCAGTTGCTGTCGGTCGTCTCGATTTTCAGATCCACGCTTCTTTCAGGTACAATGGTGGATACCGCATGCTTGTAGATAAGTTGTTCATTCGTGTCCTTAAGCAGAATGACAAAACTGTCGAATCCTTTGACAACTCCCTTTAATCTCACTCCGTTAGTGAGATAGAGCAATACGGGGATCTTCTCTTTCCTCAACTGGTTAAGGAAAAGATCCTGAAGCCCCTGCCCCTTGCTGTTTCCCATGCACCCCCCCTCTTAAATCAGTGGCGACCCTTTTACCATAAAGCATTTTTTTCAATAATTCAAGCACTATGTTATACTGAAAATATAAAGTAAGGGAGGTTTTAGTATGCCTGTTTTTGAATATACATGCGGAAAGTGCGGCCTGGAATTTCGAAAAGCTTGTTTTCGGCGGCCAGAAAGTCATCTGCTCCGTATGCGGATCTGAGGATGTAAAAAAAAGGTTTTCATTATTCGGCATGAGCGGCGTAGAGCATCCCGTATCTTCAGGGTGCACTTCCTGCAAGACGAGTTCATGTAAATCCTGCAAATAAAAACAGCGAGGGATTAAGAATGTGAGGATTAAGGATAACAATATTTTTTCCGTAATTCCTGATTCGTAGTTCTTAATTTTCAATTAATTTATGAGCAACCAGCCATTTGAAGCGGGAACCGAAGTAGACACACGCCAGGAAACAAGAAAACCTTCTCTGTATAGGGTAGTGCTCCTGAACGATGATTATACCCCGATGGACTTTGTCGTCCACATACTTGAGTCAGTGTTTCACAAATCCGCTGTAGAAGCTACTCAGATAATGCTGAACGTTCACAGAAAAGGTTCCGGGCTGGCAGGCGTTTATACCCGCGACATCGCCGAAACAAAGGTCCAGACCGTACAGGAAGTTGCACGTAAAAGCAAGTTCCCCCTTAAATGCATTATGGAGAAAGAATGATCAATAAAGCACTGGAGTTGACATTAGAAGCCACAATCCGTGACGCCGAAAAGAAGAAGCATGAATACCTGACTGTGGAGCACATACTCTTTGCTGCGCTTCACGATGATCGGGGAGTCGAAATCATCTCCAATTGCGGCGGCAATATCGAACACCTCAAGTCTCAAATCGAGAATTTTTTTGAAGTTAATATCCCCAGGCTGCCGGACACCGAGGGCCTCCATTCAAAACCGACCATTGCCTTTCAACGGGTGATTCAAAGGGCCCTGATCCATGTTCAATCGGCAGAGAAACAGGAGGTTGATGCCGGAGATTTGATATCTTCTATTTTTCTCGAAGAAGACTCGTTCGCCGTACACCTCCTGGAGTCTGAGGGAATTACACAGCTTGACGCCCTTAATTACATTTCTCACGGCATATCCGAACTCCGTGATGAATCCGGCAATAAGGGCGACAATGAAGATGACCAGACAGCCACGGCCGCGCCGAAGAAAGACACCGAATCGCCGGCAAGAGATCCCATCAATCAGTTTGCCGTCGAATTAGTTGACAAGGCCTCGCAAGGCAGGATAGACCCGCTGGTAGGACGTGAAACCGAACTGAAGCGTACGATTCAGGTCCTTTGCAGGCGGAGAAAAAATAATATTATTTTTGTCGGCGAGCCCGGTGTGGGAAAAACCGCAATCGTCGAGGGGCTCGCACTGAACATACAGCAGGGGAAAGTTCCTGAAGCGCTCAAAAAGACGAAAATTTTTTCGGTGGACATGGGTGCGCTGCTTGCGGGCACTAAATACCGGGGAGATTTTGAAGCCCGCCTTAAAGCAACTCTGAAGCATATCGAAAAAATTCCCGATGCTATTCTTTTTATTGATGAGATCCATACCGTAGTCGGCGCAGGCGCTACCAGCGGCGGTTCCATGGATGCCTCCAATATATTGAAGCCGTTGCTTAACTCGGGTGCGCTGCGTTGCATCGGGGCCACGACCTATGAAGAATACAAAAACCATTTTGAAAAAGACCGCGCCCTTTCCAGACGGTTTCAGAAAATCGAGATACAGGAACCCGGCATAGATGAGACGGTACTGATCCTCAACGGGTTAAAAAACTATTATGGTGAGTTCCATGGCGTTACGTTCACCCAAAAGGCCCTTAAGGCCGCAGCCGAGCTTTCTGCAAAATATATTAATGACCGCTTCCTGCCTGACAAGGCCATTGACGTTATTGATGAAGCAGGCGCAGCGCTGAAGCTTGATCCCGCATATAAGAACAAGCGCTCGATCGGCGTTGCAGATATTGAAAAAGTGGTCTCGACAATAGCAAGGATTCCTTCACGGTCTATTTCCGCGTCAGACATGGACAGACTCAGACTGCTTGAGGACGAGCTAAAGCAGGCGGTCTTCGGCCAGGATGACGCCCTTCACACTCTTGCGGCCGCCATTAAGCGGGCACGGGCCGGATTAGGTTCCCCTGAGAGTACTATAGGGTCATTTTTGTTTACCGGTCCTACGGGAGTTGGAAAGACAGAGGCTTCAAAGCAACTGGCTTCAGTGCTCGGCGTCCAGTTCGTCCGCTTTGATATGAGTGAATACATGGAAAAGCATACAGTAGCACGCCTGATAGGAGCACCCCCGGGATATGTCGGCTTTGATCAAGGGGGGCTGTTGACAGAAAGTATCAGGAAGCACCCATACAGCGTTCTGCTGCTTGATGAGATTGAAAAGGCACACCCCGACATTTTCAGTATTCTCCTTCAGGTGATGGACTATGCGACCTTGACCGACAATAACGGGAAAAAGGCTGATTTCAGAAATGTAATTCTTATCATGACCTCTAATGCGGGCGCGAAAGATATGGCAAAAAGCTCTATCGGCTTCGGCGACAGAAGTAAAGACACGCAATCAAAAAGCAAAGAGGCCATTGACAAATTATTCAGCCCGGAATTCAGGAACCGGCTCGATGCGATTATCAGCTTTGCGCATCTCACACCGCAGATCATGGAGAGGGTAGTGGACAAATTCATGAAGGAACTCGAAAACCAGCTCAGCCGGAAAAAAGTATCTATCACACTTTCCCCTGATGCCCGGCACTGGCTGGCCCAAAAGGGACATGACCGTATCTACGGCGCCCGTCCCCTGTCACGTCTCATCCAGACGGAAATAAAAGACATTCTGTCGGAAGAAGTGCTTTTCGGCAAACTGAACAAGGGCGGTACGGTGAGTATAGGCCTCGATGAAGACCGTTTAACCTTCACCTACTCGTGAAACTCTAAACGTGAACCGAAAAAAAGGCCGTGAAAGGTGAAACGTGAATAGTGAATGGTCAACGTATGGTCACGATATTTGTATCTGTCTCTTTGTTTTTTGTTCTTTTTCTATTCACGTTTCACTATTCACGTTTCACGGTTTTTAGAATTGCCTGTCTTTGAGCTGACAGATGATCTGATTTTTCCGCCTCCCGAACTCGCTGAAAGAACCGGCCTGCTATGTATTGGCGGGGACTTGAGCGAGGAGCGTATCTTATTGGCCTACTCAATGGGAATTTTCCCCTGGTATTCAGCTGGTGACCCCATTTTATGGTGGTCTCCCGACCCGCGTCTTGTTTTATTCCCCGGTGAATTAAAAGTATCAAGAAGCCTAAGGCATGTGCTCAAAAATAATATCTATCAAACCACCATGGATGCCGCATTTCCCAAAGTTATCAGGAACTGCGCCGAAGCCTCAAGGAAGGGGGAGAAAGGCACCTGGATTACGGCGGAAATGACTGATGCGTACATACAACTGCACCGCTCAGGATTTGCACATTCCATCGAGAGCTGGCAGGACGGCGAGTTGGTCGGAGGGCTTTATGGGGTAGCGCTGGGCGGCATATTCTTTGGAGAATCGATGTTTTCAAAAAAGGACAACGCCTCCAAGGTTGCTTTTGTGGCCCTTGTGCAGCAGCTGATCAAATGGGATTTTGCCCTGGTGGATTGCCAGGTAACTACCAGACACCTTGCAAGCTTCGGAGCGCGGGAAATCCCACGGACTGAATTTATGCAGAGGCTAAAAAAAGCTCTAACAATGCCGGCAAAACAAGGTAACTGGACTTGAAGTCTGCGGATAAATAACTTGTGCATTATGGCGCTCAATTTTTGACGCTCAAGAATCGGCCGCACCTGACGATATGTAAGATAACAGGGGGGCCGACATGGAACAGGATAACCTTACTCCGTCTGAGAAGCTTGCGATGCGAATGTTCGATGATTACGGAGTGCAGGCTTGCAGCGGCTTTATGTACAACTGCAAGCTGGTCATTGACCGTTCACCGAGCGATCTCGACATGAATTGCATCACGTGGGTGGGCATGAATTGAATAGCATGGCGGCTATTCGGGATATTTGAAGGGATTTGCCCTTAAAATGGCATCTACCTTCAAAGGCATGCCCTTTAAAACAAAAACAGCCATCCCCCGCTCTTGTGATATCTTTCCGTCCTTCTTCCAGGTCCCGGTCCATGAGACATTGTAGTTCACAGTGCCTTCCTCTATCTCAACCAAAACAGGAGTAAAATCCAATTCTGCCGAATCAAAACTCTTCATCACCCCGCTGATTTCCTTGAAGCCATCCCTTGTAGAATTTTTCTGAATTTCAAACACATCCCTTGCAAGGTATGCCTTTTTTATCGCATCGACAACAGCAAACGTTGCTGTAGCTGTCTTTGAATCTTCCGTCACCTTCTTGACTGTTTTTTTCCCGCATGAGCCGGCAAGGACAGCCATAATAAGAACAACAGCCACAAAAAGAAGCCTTTTCATACAAACCCTCCGCGTAAAATAGCGTATTGTCAAAAATTAACCACAGCCAACAGTAGGGGCCTTAGGCCAGAGCGCAGAGAATCTAACCATAGAGAACACTGCGAAAGACTCTGTGGACTCTGAAAGACTTTTGGCGTTTTTTAACTTTAACGATTCCTCTGTGGTTTCTTTAGGACATTATAAATGATCTGGTTTACTTTATTCTATTGTCCTTTTTTTTTGACCATTTGCCTTTAGCCATTTCCCTTTACTATCATAGAACTATGAAATTAGTGGCCCAGAATAAAAAAGCCTATCATGACTACAGCATTGAGGACGTCTTTGAGGCGGGCATGCAACTCCTTGGCACAGAGGTCAAATCTCTCAGAGACGGTAAGGCCAACCTGAAGGACAGCTATGTACTTATCAAAGATACGCAGGTGCTTCTCTTTAATTGCCACATAAGCCCGTATGCTCACGGCAACATCATGAACCACGAGCCCCTCAGGACAAGAAAGCTACTCCTGCACCGCAAAGAAATAGAAAAGCTGCAAGGCAAGTCACAGTTGAAAGGATATTCCCTCATACCGCTCAAAATATACTTTAAGGGGCCTTTCGCAAAAGTGGAAATAGGACTCGGGAAAGGCAAAAGGGAATACGAGAAGAGAGAAACCATCAAAGAGCGCGAGGCAAAAAGAGATATAGAGAAGGCCATGAAAAGCAAAAATAAAGGTTGAGGGTAAAAACAGGTTAAGGTTAAGATTTGTGGTATAATTAATTAGAGATGGGGACAAGTTTGGGTGTTGTTCTTTACCTTAACCTCAACCTTAACCTGTTTTTACCTCGGGGGCGATAGGACTCGACGGGGGTTATGAGGCTCAAGTGGCATGCCGTGGCTCCATCACCACGTAAAAAGGTGGAACAAACACAAACGCCAATAACGAACTGGCAATCGCTGCTTAACCAATAGCAGCACGCTCCTTCAGCGATGCCTGTGCGCTGAAAAGGGCGTCATACAGCAGGATGCCGCCGGATGAATCCCTTAATTCCGGCGAAAGATTAAAGGGATAGGATATCAGAAGGCCTGCCTGGCGGCAGACTGACATCCGAGATTCAATAGTCAGGATACGCATGTAGAGGCTTGAGAGTAGTGCTTTCGGACGCGGGTTCGATTCCCGCCGCCTCCACCATAATTTTCAATTAGTTAGCCCAAAAAATCAGGACAACCGATGGACAACTGGCGAAAATATCAATGACTTACAAGTGAGGGGAAAACCAACGGATCCTGAATTTGTACGTCAGGCTTAGTAGGGGTGCGTCATGAGCAGAGCAAAGGTCACGTTTCATAAGTGCGTTCAAGACATGCAGGAACTTGCCACCGGCGATGAAACAATGGTTTCCCGTGTATTCTTCACTCTCGAAGTCGGCGGCAAAAAATATGAGGACTTATATGCCGATCTCAAACAGACCGTGGGTGCCGACTTCGAGAGTGGTCCGATCGAAGTCAGCAAGCCTCATGGGTACGATGGACCATTCAATTATGAGGCGTTCCGTCAAGGAGCTGAGAACTATTATAGAAGTCTGGTAGGTTCACGAGGCAAGGTATTTCGCATTGAAGGCGGGAATGCCCGCATGTATAACAATACATTCAATGTGCCCATGCTTATAGACTTTGACATCAAAGATGCGGGTAGCTCCTGGTAATTACGAATTCCTTGACCCGATCAACCCCTTTGTTGTATTTTGAGGTGTGGCTGAAAAGGGCAAGAAAGAACTCCTCGACAAACTCCTGACAGGCGGCGATCAAGAGATTGAACGATCCAAGATGGCCATCATTGTCCACTGCACGGAAGCCCTATACGTGACTTCACCAACTCAAACAATAGGCTCTCAAATCGCATTCTCTGACTGAATATCATCTTGGGGGCTTTCACTGTCATCGGCACCGTGCTTGCCATGGTACAGATGATAAAGTAAAGCAGGATAACAGGGGGACGTGCTCATGAAAGACATCTTTCTTATTGTGGGACCGATCATTGTTGGAGTGGCAAGCTCCTATCTGACCTATTATTTCACGATCCAGTCAAAGTGGAAAGGATCGATCCTGAAATTCAAGTAGGAGAAATACTCCAACCTTTTGTTGCTCATGCAAGGCTTTGTCGGCAACACGACATCGGGAGCAACAAAAAAAAATTCTTTGAGGAGCAATACAAATCATGGCTCTACTGTTCAGACGATGTTGTGAAAGCCGTCAACGCCATGATTGCCAATGTTATAGACGCTGAAGGAGCACAAATGGACGGACGCAAGGTAGTCGGCGACATCGTCGTGGCTATGCGGAAAGACCTGCTTGGGAAGACCGCTCTAAGCTACAAGGATTTTCGCTATACGGACGTCATTGAGGATGGTCCAAAGAATCGCTGATTCATTCCGTGAAGGGGATAAAATGCCAGGTGATTTAATGAAAAGATGTGAAATAAAGACGTCATATCTGAGAGACGGGAGAAAAGTTCCAGGGTGGAAGGAGGTTTCTGTTTCCGAGTTATCTACTGGAACTCAGCCCGGTATTAGGTGTATGCATTGCCACGGCAGCGTGCGTGTACACAAACAACATGTGGGACAGGGTCCTGCCGACCATGTAGAACACCTTGATCACCAAGATTCGGAACATTGCGTAGGCGGGCATTTCTTTCTAG
>CAWHNC010000020.1:0-179697 GCA_963830245.1 Nitrospirota bacterium | reverse complement strand
TCAGTACAGTAAATTTAAGAGTCAGCTTTTTATCATAGCTGCCGCTGTGCTCCATCGCATTAATGCAGGTCTCGATCAGCGCGAGCTGGATATGTTTTATCACATCAGGAGCAATGTTCATATTCTTGCCTATCTGTTCAACCGCTTTTGCAGCAACCAGCTCAGCGTTTGAGATCATTGGAATAACCATTTCAAATGAGAGAGCAGCGGCGCCGCTGACAGACGAATATCTTGCCTCTATCATCTCCTGGATCTCCTGCAACTTTACGCCTTCCACTTCTCTCAAATAGAGGCTTTGCATAAAATCCTGCAGCACATTGTCCTTCAAGTGGCGTATATTGGCCCCTCCCTGAACAATGCCGGCCCTCTGAAGAGATTCGATCACTGACCTGACCGAGGCTTCCGGTACTCCAAGTATTTTAGCGAACCGTCCGGTATCATGAAACTCGCTATTCGACTTGATTGAATGCATAAGCAGTTGAGCAGCTATCCTGCGCTGTCCTGCATCCCTGATGAACTCCCCCATTATCGACGACCAGTAAAACGCCGTCTCTCCCCCGGAAATTTCGAAACTGTAAATCTCCCACAGATCCCGGTCCGTGATGTTTCTTTTCTCCATTTTCGAGATTGCCCGGACTATATTCCTGATATAAAGCGGATTGCCGCCCAGTACCCTTACAAACTTGAGCATGGTTTCCTTATCGCCGCTAATCCGGAGGTTGTCGCAGTAACCCTTGAAAAGGCCATAGGCAACATCCTCCGGGAGCTGCCCGAGGAACATTCTCTCTGCCGTGCCCCTGAAGGAATTGTCGGCAAAAATAGATTCCAGCAGCCCCTCCGGAGAACCTGTCATTACGTGCGGACAAAGATGGTTTCTCATGGAGCTTTCAAACAGGCCTATCAGTCCCAGCGAATCACCCGGAGAAGTTTCGTAAAGCTGGGTAGCCATATGAAAATCATCGAGCATAATGTATACCGGCTTTCCGCTCTTGCCGGCCGCACTGACAGGCGCTGAAATTGCCGCAAGTACCTGACCGTACAGATCGTCGTTCTTCACATGGTCCTGAAAATCTTCGATAAGGTCAATCATCCATTCGACCCTGAGAGAAGCAATTAACGGAAAGAGCCGCGTCAGAGACGTGCCCATCAAGTCTACAAAAGTGGGATCTTTCTTGAGATAAGCAAGATATTGCCTGACAAAGCGCGTGAAATAATCCTTCGCAAAATAAGAGGCTTTCAGTGTCCCGCGCTGGAACAAATAATAAAAGGGGACAATATTCCTGTCCCCCCAGAAAATTATTCGGAATGCCTGCTTTATAAGTTCGGTCTTGCCTACACCCCGTGTCCCTTCCAGCAGTATATTACCTGCCATAGTACGGCCCCTGAGATCGGCA
Source organism: Nitrospirota bacterium (assembly GCA_963830245.1). Taxonomy (GTDB): domain Bacteria; phylum Nitrospirota; class Thermodesulfovibrionia; order Thermodesulfovibrionales; family Dissulfurispiraceae; genus JADFXI01. The sequence continues at coordinate 178,303 of CAWHNC010000020.1, read as the reverse complement.
AAACGCTTCAGGTAATTCAGCTCGTTCTCGCGGTTGACAAAATCTTTTATGGGAATAGTGTTAAACGGCACCAGCGTTCCGCCTTTTCATTCTCCCGAACATGTTCATCCTCAATGCTGAAATTTACCAAATCACGATTAAAAATGTTATTGGACAGTAGTATACACTATTTTTATATTGTTGCGGAATGTTGCTTTAAATTGCATCAAATCCAAGGTGAGGCTTACAAAAAAGGCCACAGTTTCCAGTTTCGGGGGTAGCCGGGAAACTTGGAAAACGGGGAACTCATAGGTTACAATTTCAGGGGATAACTGCCGGAAGGAAAAGAGGACTGATTCAGTTAACTGATGCGGACCACTGGTATTTTTTTATTTACCGGTAAGATATAATGTATAGTTGAGAAAGTTAGAGCCCGCGGCGCCGGGCAAAATTGATAGCAGAGAAAGGAGTTGAGATGAACCCAAACTGTCCGTGGTGTGGAAAAGTAATTAAAGAAGGAGATGAGGTGTTTTTTTTATCCTTACCAAGCGAGGCTATAAATTTCACAGAGCCTATCAGTGATAGCGATAAAGGGAAATTCAAACCGTACTTCAGTAGTGTGCTTGGAAAAAACATAGACGTTCTTATTATACCGGATAATTATCAATATGGCCGGGAAGGCGATGATTTATGCATCATTGTTTGTAGCGAAGAGTGTAACCAAAAAACAAGAAGTGCTATCGAGAGTGAGATCAAAAACCCTAAATGATGAGTAGGGTATCCCAAGGGATAGCTACCGGCTGATTACCTGCAACAGTTACAATCAGGTAAAAAGGCCCGAACAAATGATTCTTACCGTAGAACTAACGTATTGAAACTGGCGGAGAGGCAGGGATTCGAACCCTGGGTGAGATATAATCCCACAACGGTTTTCGAGACCGCCCCGTTCAACCGCTCCGGCACCTCTCCAGTGAATTGAAATTATAATCAATTACTTATGGCGCCGTCTACCCTTAACTACAGCAAAACTACAGTGATTCATCCGTTCTGTTCTCGATGCGGGACCAGACAAGGCTTGAAAACGCCCGTGATAATTATAACAAGACCTGTCTGTCCGACATAAGCTATATGCCCAAACTGGAAATAAAAACCCCGCATAAATCCATGACCAACCCGACATACTCATTACCGATAAAATCTGTCAAAATCACCTTCTCAAGTTCTGCCCAAACTACTCCATGTACCGTGGGTATTTCTCACAAGAAAGGTGGTGTTATTTGTGATATGATATGAGCACAGGCATGCAATGAAAAAACTCAGACTTTACGTAGACACTTCAGTTTTAGCAGGATGGGCTACAACCTGATTGAAATAATTTCACCGGAGGAGGTGACTGGTGATGGAGAAATGGAAGCATAAATCTCTTGAGTGGATACATAGAGCCAGAGAAACAAATTATCAGAAAACAAAAAACCTTTCGCCGGCTGAACTTATCGAAAAAACTCGTCGTTCTACAGATGCAGCCATTATGAAGATGGGGCTAAAGATTGCACGTTCGGCAGAAAAGGTTCAAACACAATAGTTCTCTGGTGAGCAATTCAGGTGTTATCTGTGAGAGACTCATGGAACTCGTGGGATCAGACTAGGAAACAAGCAAGTCTGACCCGGCACCCACTGCCCATTCCTTCCTATAGGCAGGCCTATATAAGATTGCCTCTGAAAATCAGCAAGGTTCCCATCATGAAATACCAAAAAAGACTGGTAAACAATAAAGTTTTTAGAGCTTCCGGGTGTTCGTCACTATTTTTCACACCGACCTTCAACGTTTCACTTATTGACATGTCTGAACCTCCATACTTTTGAATTCGCCGGTTTGCAGCTCATTTGCCCTCCTGTTTTTTTCTATACTTTTAGATTAGCAAAATGAGCAAAGCGCATTTTTCGACGATTAACCCGATAAAGGCCATGAAAAAATGAAAGGTGTCCCCGCGAATCACATGTTCATCAGGCATTATCGCCCATAAAATTATGCTGCAGAAATACATTATTGCCGAAGCCAAACGGAACCAGAGGCGACATGCGTCCAAAGACATTTGAGTCAACACTAAAAGAAAGAGGTACCCTATCAAACTCCAGCATGTAAACATCAAAAGCCTTGGGACTGCAGAAATGCGATCCCAATTTAGTCTTGGGCAGGCTTAACAAGATAACTTACAGAAAGTCCGCAGAGCCAATCATCGGGATCATCCTGAAGCGTATGAGCGGAAATAGTTATAGCAAGCATGTGCGTTACCCGCACTGCTGGATCGATAGAGACTGGCATTCAGCCATCTGCCTATTGTTCAAAGGTCAATAGTAGACTCCGCGATGGCCCACTATCGTGCGCTGCTATTAAGCCGCCGCCCACTCCCCGCTCAATAGTTCCGCTTGCTCTAATACCGTCTGGGTTGCCTTCTCCTGCTTGTCCGGTGGATAACCGTACTTGCGGAGTATCCGCTTCACGATTACCCTAAGTTGTGCTCTTACGTTCTCACGCACTGTCCAGTCAATGGTGACATTTTTCTTGACAGTTTCCACTAGTTCGCGAGCAATTGTCTTCAGAGTCGGCTCTCCAAGCACCTTGACCGCGCTATCATTGACCTCCAGCGCATCATAGAAAGCCAGTTCATCCTCTGAAAGCCGGAGCACTTCGCCACGCGCATCCGCAGCGCGCATGTCTTTGGCTAATGCAATCAATTCCTCTATGATTTGTGCAGTTTCGATTGCTCGGTTCTGGTACTTGCGAATCGACTTCTCCAGCAATTCAGCAAATGACCTTGCTTGAACAACGTTTCTCCGTGATCTGGACTTGACCTCGCCAGAAAGGAGTTTCCGCAATAGCTCAACTGCAAGGTTGCGCTGCTGCATGTCCTGCACTTCCGCAAGAAACTCATCAGATAGAATGGAAATGTCAGGCTTCTTAAGCCCAGCGGCAGCGAAGATGTCCACAACCTCGTCTGAAACAACGGCCTTTGATATGATCTGCCGGATAGCGTGATCGAGTTCCTCATCAGTCTTGCGCTCGCTTGGTGTGCTTTTGGCCAGCACAGAGCGGACTGCCTGGAAGAAGGCGACATCATCTCTTATTCGGATTGCCTCGCCATGAGGTACCGCAAGCGCAAAGACCTGTGACAACTCAGTAACGCTGCGCAGCAGCCGTGCCTTTCCATCCTCTTGAGCGAGGATATGTTCCTGAGCTGCCGGCAATAGTGTCAGTCTGTCTTGCGGCGATCCCGTACTCCAGTCTAACCAGTTGAAGCCGTGGAAGAGCCCTTTGCTGATCTCGTATTTCTCCAGCATGAGCCCAACAGCTTCTGCCTGATCTATGGCAGTCTTACCAGTGCCGCCGCTTTCCGTATAGGTAGCAAGTGCTTCCTTAAGTTCATCAGCAAGTCCGAGATAGTCCACGACCAGTCCACCGGGTTTATCCTTAAAGACACGGTTTACGCGTGCAATAGCTTGCATAAGCCCGTGCCCGCGCATGGGCTTGTCCACATACATGGTGTGCAGACTTGGGGCGTCGAAACCGGTCAGCCACATATCGCGTACAATCACAATCTTGAACGGATCCTTCGCATCGCGGAAGCGCAGAGCAAGGGATTCACGGCGAGGTTTATTGCGAACATGCATCTGCCAGTCCAGCGGGTCAGATGCAGAGCCCGTCATCACAACCTTGATTGCACCCTGATCGTCATCATCGCTTCGCCACTCCGGACGCAGAACAACGAGCTGCCGGTATAGTTCAACACAAATTCTCCGGCTCATGCATACGATCATCGCCTTGCCGTCCATGGCCGATAGACGGTTCTCGAAGTGATCCACAAAATCGCAAGCAATCAATTTAACCCTATTCTCCGATCCTACAACAGCTTCGAGCTGTGCCCATCTTGTCTTGAGCTTTTCTTTCCGTTCAACTTCCTCCCCCTCTGTTGCCTCCTCAAACTCAGGATCAATTCTGGGTCGTTCTGACTCTTTCAGCTCCAGCTTTGCCAGACGGCTCTCGTAATAAATCGGAACAGTAGCTCCGTCGTACACCGCTCTTTGAATGTCGTAGACGCTGATATAGTCGCCAAAGACCGCGCGTGTGTTCGCATCCGTCTTCTCTATAGGCGTGCCGGTAAAGCCGATGAATGATGCATTGGGTAGCGCATCACGCATATGGCGGGCGAAACCGTCGATAAAATCGTACTGGCTGCGGTGTGCTTCGTCGGCGATTACCACTATGTTCCGCCGGTCAGAAAGTACCGGGTGCGGATCACCCTTTTCCTCGGGGAAAAACTTCTGAATAGTAGTAAACACCACACCACCAGAGCCCCGTCGCAGTTTCTCTCGAAGATCAACACGACTTTCTGCCTGCTCCGGTTCATATCGTAACAGATCACGGCAGCGGGAGAATGTTCCGAAAAGTTGATCATCGAGATCATTGCGATCCGTAAGAACAACGATCGTTGGATTTTCCATTGCCGGATGCAGAATCACGCGGCCAGCGTAAAATGCCATGGTCAAGCTCTTGCCCGACCCCTGAGTATGCCAGACAACCCCCACCCTTCTATCGCCAGGGTCACCTCCAGGCCGCCGCCCCGAGTCATAGCGGCCCAATAACTCGCCGGTGCGGTCGGAAGCTGCATATTCAGCTGCCCTCAGCGTCTCTTCAAGGGCAACATTCACTGCGTGGAATTGGTGGTATCCAGCCATTTTCTTGGTCAGTTTTCCACCGCCTTCGTCTTCGAAAACGATGAAATATCTAATAAGATCAAGAAACCGCTGTTTCTCAAAAACGCCTTCGAGTACCACCTGAAGCTCGGTTATGGTGGGCAAAGCGTCATCTCGTCCGGTTATAGTACGCCAGGGTTTGAACCATTCTTTGCCGGAACCGAGCGTGCCGATTCGCGCCTGCGTGCCGTCGGAAATAATGAGTACCGCATTCGTAGAGAACAATGAAGGAATCTGTGCTTGATAAGTCTGGAACTGTTGGAATGCGGACCAGATAGTTGCATTCTCGCCAGCAGGATTTTTTAGCTCGATTACGCCGAGCGGCAGACCGTTCACAAAAAGCACCACGTCGGGCCGCCTCATATGTTGCCCCTCAGCAACGGTGAACTGGTTGACCGCCAGCCAGTCGTTGTTTGCTGCCATGTTGAAGTCAATTGCGCGTGCCTGCGCTCCAGAGATCGATCCATCATTACGACTGTACTCTACTGTAATGCCGTCCACCAGCATGCGATGAACAGTGCGGTTACGCTCGACGAGTGAAGGCGCATCAGTCTGAGTAAGTTTGTGAAAAGCATCTTCTATCGCCTCAGATGGTAACTCCGGATTCAGGCGCACAAGTGCCTGCCGCAGGCGGTCTACGAGGATAACATCGCGGTAGTTCGGATCGTTACGTTCGGCCCCCAGAACGCCTGGTGCTATGTCTTGGCCGTGCTTGACTGTGTAGCCAAGGCTTTCCAGCCAGGCAAGGGTGGCGTCTTCGACGACTGATTCGGTAAATTTAGACATTGGCATTACTCCTGTCGCCTAAACAAAGTCCCCAGCGACGAGACAGCTTGATAACGAACAGGCTGGGAGAGCTTTTGCAGCACCCCTTCACTGACTAAACGCTGTAACCACGCTTTGGCTTGGCTTTTTGACACATTGAGTTCTTCCGCCACTTCGGCATCTGTCTTGGGTGTCTCCATCCGTTTCAGGATCTCTTTTACCTTGGCAAAGAGTTCTTCTGCAGGAGATGCAGGTGACTTCGCAGTTTGTGAAGGCGTTGTTGGCTCACTCAGCAGCACATCTGCTTGAGCTTCGTAGGGCTTCCCCGGTGCCTCATGGACAGCAAACGAAAGCTCATCTTGACCATGCAAGGCCTTCCCTGGCGTATGCTCGACTGTAAACACCTCGGTAAATGCTTCCGGTGATGACGGATCAGGCCAGGGTAATGCTCCCTTTTGTTTGAGTGCCTCTAACCCCCTGCTGGCTTCCATTGGCGTTCGAACATAGAGCGGAACCAATCGCAGCTTTTCTAACTGTTCGACAGCCCCTGCCCATGTGCCACCCTTCTCATAGTCCGAACTTACAACGAGCGCTGCATTGGAGAGCGCATATATCAATTTGTTTCGTTGCATGGCGTGCCCGACATTAAAACCAGCTGATGGATCATAAGGCGAAATCAGGACCAGTTGTCCCTCTAACAGGAGGTTACGGTGCTCTCGATTCATAGCTGTCCGTTCCAGGCTGTCCGCTAAAATTCCAGTCACTTTCCCGTCGGCTTCAAGCGCACCCCGCATTGCGGCCTGGTCAATTCCTCTGGCGCCACCCGAAACGACTGTGCAGCGAGCGGCAGCAGCAAGTCGTCCAATGCTTTCAGTGTACTTGACAAGCACATCATCCACATGTCTTGAACCGACAACCGCCAGCCCACCAGTTTCTAATATTGCCTCGTCACCGCAGCCGTAAAGTACCGGAGGAGCATCACTCTTAAGATGTTTCTTGAGTCTCACCGGATAATTGTCATCTGCTCTGCTAACCACCCATATCGCGCGTGCCTGCCACCGCTCAATTGCCTGGCTTAAGAGAAACCCGCGCGCTAACAGGCGCTTGAGCCTATCACTCTTGATAAGTGGACTACACTCTGCAATCGATATGTCTGCATCCGGAGCAAGCAGATCAGACGGCTGCCGTTTATTTTCGTGGAGGAAGCGTGCCAATCGCTTGTACTCAGTGAAGGTCAGAAGGTCCACTGAGGTTGTGCCTCGTCCCGCAATCAATGGGGCTGTCAGCAGAAGGATTGCCTGCGCATTTGGTGAAAGTGACATATTCATTTATCGTGTCCTGTCAGCGCAAGCGCCAAAGGGAACACTTCGGCACTGCCATGTGATCTCAACAGCCAAGCCGCAACAGTTATTGTCCAACGGGAATCAACCATGTCATCAATAAGCAAGACCGGACCCGATGGTAACTGGTCAACTCCAACCGCCAGGGAACCGTCTATATTGCGTGCCTGTTGGACGCTGTTGGCCATCGTCTTTTGTTCCGGCCGATCAACAGTCTTTTCCAGAACCGAATGAAAGGGCAAGCTCAGGGTTGCTGCAAGACGCTGGGCTAAGTTCGGGACAAGTACAGGGTGTCTTCGCGAAGGAATGCATGTTAACCATGCAGGAGCAGGTTGGGGGTCCCACGCCCGCATCAATGCAGCACAGGCATCAACCAGCTCATCAGAAAACTGTCTTTCGCGGTATTTACCATTACGCACCAAACTGCCCCATCCTGCGTCTCCCCAGACACAAAGAGCTTTGCCTTGCTGGGCCTGTAAATTAACTTGGATATTCCCTTTAATATTGTACAACGGCATCCCACCTGCAGGCCACTTCTCCCGTGGCTCGATGGGCAGACTGGTACGGCGCAGATACGACACAGCCGCATTAGCCAAAGCTGGGGTTATCGAAGTCGGCAGCGGCGGCAAAGAGTGTGGACGAACTGTTCGTGGATCACCGTCGAGCGCCTGGATAAGAAACTCCATGTGACCCGATGATAGACTCACGTATTCCTGCATCTGGCGTTGCTCATCACGCCGCAGGGCAGTAAGCCGCTCTGCCCTTTCCCAAAATGCTTCACTCAAGTTTGCCGCTGTCAATTGCCACTTTTTGTCTTGTTTGGCTATTGGCGCTGGAGATTCCAACGACAACAGAGCAATAGTTTTTTCGATACGGCCCTTACTTACATTTATCTTTCCAAGCAACTCAGGAACAGAAAGACCACGTGGCACTGATTCCAGAGCATCAAGTACCTTCCGAACCTCTTCACGCGTCGGGAAAGCGCTTTCAATAAAGTAGTCCGTAATCTCAGTCTCTTCTTCGCCGCTGAGAAGCACTCCATAAGCGGCATCGAGTGCCCGACCTGCACGCCCGACCTGCTGGTAATAGGCAACTACCGACCCCGGTGTCTGATAATGGACGACAAAGGCGATATCCGGTTTGTCAAAGCCCATTCCCAGTGCAGTTGTTGCAACTAATGCCTTCACCCGGTTATCAAGTAAAGCCTGCTCCAGTTCGGCCCGGCCTTCACCGGTTTCACCTGTATAAGACGCGACGTTCAAACCCTGCGATTTGAGCCAGTCAGCCACTTGCACTGCATCGCGGACCGTCAGCGTGTAAATAATTCCGTGACCAGGCAAAGCCGCCACCTGGGCAGCAAGCCAGGCTAGACGTTCCGCTTGACTTGGCAAACGCATTGTCTGAAGCATGAGAGACGGCCGGTTCAAGTCGCCACGCGAAACACTAAGATTCGGTCCGAGAACAGCTTTCAGGTCCTCCATAACACGATTATTTGCTGTCGCCGTAGTTGCCAACAGTCGCAAATTCGGCGGCAGTGTGCGCACTATCCGCTCTATCAGTCGATAGTGAGGACGGAAGTCATGACCCCAGTCTGAGATACAATGGGCTTCATCGATCACCAATAAGGCAATCCGCCCTGCAACGCCCGCAAGCACCTCGGTACGAAAGCGTTCATTTGCAAGCCGTTCAGGCGAGATCAGCAGGATATCCACCTCATTACGCTGAATAGAGGCCTCGACATTAGCCCAGTCCTCAGTGTTATCGGAATTGATTGTTACTGCTCTCACCCCCATGCGCTCGGCTGCCGCAATTTGGTTCCGCATCAGCGCAAGCAATGGCGAGATGAGAAGTGTCGGGCCGCTTCCCGATTCGCGTAACAGGTCTGTTGCGATAAAATAAACGAAACTTTTGCCCCAGCCAGTCTTATGCACCACCAGCAATCGCCCCCGGCCATCGACCACATGACGTATCGCTTCTTCCTGGCCTTCCCGGAAAACAGCGTCAGGTCGGCCAGTGCCTTGACGAAGCAATTCCAATGCACGATGAGGATTGTAGCTCATAGCATCATCTCAACGATCATCTTAGTACCGCGCTCCCCCTCTGCTACGTATAGTGCTCATACCGTCACTCCAGTTGCACCATGTTCTTCATCTGCCTCAGTTTCTGTCGCGTCAGGCGTGTATCCTGCCAATAGGTCACGATAAGCTTGCTGGTCGATACTGAAAAGTACTTCACTGGGCTGATACTCCAACTCAAATATTTTCACGAGCTCGTTGGCTTCATCCACATACGCGTTAAAGTTGGCGCTGTCCTCATATCTCAGACGCACACCCGCAAGTGTTGCACGGTCTTGTCGATGGATGCGGTGAAGAAAGCCGACAATTGCATCTGCCGCCTGAGCCGCAAGAAGCGCCTGCACACTTTCCATCACCGGTCGTGGCCCTTCGGATCCATGGGAGGCAAAGCCACAGGCGTTACGTAGTTCGCAAACACCTTGCAATGCCGTGTGTAGCCCGTTCAGTGTCTGCAAAAGACTCTTCCGCGCTTCAGCCTCGCTACTTGCCGCAACCGGCAGCATGGGAAGATTCGTTGTAACGGCCTTAAATAGCTTTGGCAGGTCATCATCTGAACCGAACACAATCTTGCGCTCACTCAAGATCGTCTTGCATGCACTTTCCACCACTGTTTTAGCGAGATCAAAGGCCATCCCTGGGTTCTCGATGACCGCAGTCTCGATAGCTTTAATTTGTTCCTCAATATGAGACAAGCCACCGGTCATCGCCGCCCGAGCGCTATACATTGCAAACTCACTGTTCGCAACACCGTCCGGCATCAGATATGACTCCCAATAATCTTATCAGCGTCCTTCACTCGCAGCTCGCCGGTGACGAGCTTTGGCAACAGCGTGTCGCGCAGGGCGGCGAGCGATATGGATTCATTCTGAACAACTCGATACTTCAACAGCATTGGTTGAATTAGTTTCTCAAAAGCATCCATAAGCGATTTCGGTGGTATCGTCAGGGGTATTGTTCGCAAGTATGTCACGGGCTGGGCAATAGATGGAACGCCCGAAGATGATGTGTTCGCAAGGAGACGGTGCTGGCCTTCTGATGTTCCGAAATATAGCGCTATAAATATTGGAGATACTTGTGTGCGGTCACAACGCATAAAGAATTGTCTTTGAGACATCACATAACGCTCGTATTTTGAATTCTCAGGTATGTATGCCACTTGACCAATGTTACCAGCATGCGTGAATAACACATCGCCGCGCTCGACATTGGCCTTTTTTAGCCTCTCAGCGTGATCAAGGGCGATGAAGTTGAAAGTATTGTCCTCCAGCATAAAGCCTCGAAGGTGCTGCCCACTGATGACAGGAACACCCTCCGGGACAAACGTTTCTACTTTAATCGACGATCCAAATGGCCCCATACCAACGCGCTCTGAAATGTCATCGATTCTTTTAACAAACCACCCTGTGGGAACCTCACCCAATTCGGAATCTTCAAACGAGTTTGGGAAAAGGTCGGAGAGGTGCTCCGGTAAGCCAATGTTACGACCTTCGGCTTTGGCGCGGACAGGGTCAAAGTCCACGAACCACGACGTAAAGAGAGCGCGCGCAATTGATTCCAGCATCTCGTTCATCTGCCGGTTCAGTTCAATCTTGTCGTCGAGCGTGCCGAGAATGTGCGCGATGGCGCGTTGTTCTAAGATAGGTGGCAATCGAACAGCATGGTTTTTAAGAATCTCTGTCTTGAGGTTGGTAAAGACAGAGCCGCTGCCTTTATTGACGAGAGCCGGCCGCTCGTGCAGTAGAAGGTAGTACGCGAAGAACTTGTCTATGCCGCGAAAGTTCCGAAGCAAAAGCCAACCGTCATGAATGCACGCCTCAATGTTCAAAAACATTGGGATGCCCGGTGTTGCGCTATTTGAAAGAATCAAATCGCCTGGAAAAACGGAGACGCTTTTGGAACGGCCTTCTGGCTTGATGCACTCGCGGGTATGATTGATAAAGCGGGACTCTGCCGCCGAAGCGTCGGCGATTTTCACCCACGGCACCCCTTCAGCTGCTATCCAGTCATGGATAGGCCGAGGCGACGCTCCGCGCGTGATATCACATAATGCGGAAAACTTCGTTTCTATCCAATCATCCGCCATATCCGAGCTCCTGAAGATTAGCCTCAATGACAGCGGCAAGCTTAGCGGACTCCTGCGTTTGCTGGCGCAGTATCGTGGCAAGTCGAATCATCTTCTCCTCGAACTGTTCGCCATCATCTTCAATAACTTCCGCACCCACATAGCGCCCCGGAGTCAGTACGTAACCATGTTTACGGATATCGTCTATCTTTGCAGCTTTGCAGAAACCAGGCACATCCGCATAACTATCTGCATCTTTATCACCACGCCAAGCATGATAAGTTCCAGCGAGTTTCGCGACCTCCTCATCGGTGAGTTCTTTGTGCACCCTGTCCACCATTGTGCCCATTTTGCGAGCGTCGATAAAAAGTGTCTCACCTCTTCGATCACGGAAACGCCCGTTCTTCTTGTTGCGGGCAATAAACCAAAGACAGACCGGTATCTGGGTCGAGTAGAAGAGCTGGCCCGGCAAAGCCACCATGCAGTCGACAAGATCGGCCTCGATAATGGCCTTGCGGATCTCCCCCTCGTTCGATTGGTTAGACGACATCGAGCCGTTGGCGAGCACGAAGCCCGCGAGCCCGGTAGGTGCAAGATGATAAATAAAGTGCTGCACCCAGGCGTAGTTTGCGTTGCCAGTTGGAGGCGTGCCGTAGACCCAGCGCTTGTCGTCCTTCAGCATTTCGCCACGCCAGTCACTGTCATTGAAGGGCGGGTTAGCCATCACATAGTCAGCTTTAAGGTCTGGGTGCCGATCATTATGGAATGAGTCGCCATGGGAGATCTGTGCATCAATGCCTCGAATAGCAAGGTTCATCTTCGCCAGACGCCATGTGGTATAGTTGGACTCCTGACCGTAGATTGAAATGTCTCCAAGATTCCCGCTATGAGCTTCGATAAATTTCTCGCTTGATACAAACATCCCGCCTGACCCGCAGCAGGGGTCATACACACGGCCTTTGTAAGGCGCAAGTATCTCAACCAGCACTCGCACAACTCGCGAGGGAGTGTAGAATTGGCCGCCGCTCTTGCCTTCGGCGCTCGCGAAGCGGGCAAGAAAATATTCATATACACGTCCCAACGTGTCTTTTGCGCGGTCTGCAGCACTGCCGAGCGTTATGTCACTGACCAGGTTGATGATCTGGCCAAGCCGCTGCTTGTCGAGCCCTGGTCTGGCAAAGTCTTTGGGTAACACACCCTTGAGAGATGGGTTATCCCGCTCGATTGCGGTCATTGCATCATCAACTATCTTGCCGATTGTCGGCTGCGGCGCATTAGACTTGAGATAATCCCAGCGAGCCTCTTTCGGAACCCAAAAAATACTCTGCGAGACGTACTCGTCTCGATCTTCCAGTAATTGTTCAACGGCTTCGGAACGATGAGCAAGGTCTTCACGGAGAAAATACTCATTGGCCGGCTCGTCTACAGCTCCCCTTAAATATGAATGGCGCGCCTCAAAGGCATCAGAGATGTACTTAAGGAAGATCAAACCCAGAACAACGTGCTTGTACTCTGCCGCGTCCATGTTGTTTCGCAGCGCGTCGGCAGCCTGCCATAGCTTCTGCTCGAAACCGAGATTGGCAGCGGTGTCTCCGTTTCCATTCTTTTTCTGTTTTGCCATAGAGTCGTTACCTCTTTTTATTTAACCCTCATAGGGCTGATTGGATCGTTCATCCTGATATTCATTGTTCAATGCCTCTTCTTCTCCACTACTCACCGGTACCCGTACGTAGCAACAAGTATATATCTTCCTGCCACCATTTCTCAATTATTTCAATATATTTTGAACAAGGGTTCTCAGGTAAACATTGTTGTAGTCGGCATGAGGGACACATCCCCTTTTGTTCAGGTCATCTTCAATTTTTTCTTTTACGACCCATCCAGCCCCAGCTCTTTGTCAAGGACTTCAGCAACAAACTTATTTCCTGATTTATGAGATGCCACCAGTTTGCGTATGCACCCGAATGTTTCTTGCCCGCTTCCGGCGTTTGCGGCAGCTTCCATGGTATAACGGTAAGCATCCCTGATATCCGTAGAAGTAATTTCATATCCATACCCATCACACAACCATCCAAGCGCAGCAATCCCCGCTTCAATGGCAAAGTCCGGATGCGTCGCAGCAGCCTCTTTAGCCGCGCGTGTCAGTGTCCTTGGATCGCAGGGCGTCTTGTTGGCCAATTCTATTGCCTCGGCATATAGACCTGCGGATTTCGCAGCAGCGAACCATTTACCTTCTTCTCCGGGTGTGCTTTCTACGAGATCATTCAGAATCTCGTTCTCGGCCTTTCGAGGATATTTCTTTACAATGGCGCGGAATGTGGCCAGATACGTTGTGCCCCGGTTAGCTTCAATGGCATACCTCGCATATGCTTCATCGGCCATGCCGCTGGAAAGCAGGATTTCTTCGCAAACTTCTGCTATTTGGTATGAGGGTTCGTTGATTCCGCGGGAATCCTCTGCATAACGGATCGCCTCTGCCTTCCTGCCCATAGCGGCCAGGGCCTCAACACCCCATTTTCTGTCAAACCAGTATTTGTTAGAAGAAAGAGCGAGAAGCTCCATTATTTCCTGATTCCGCCCGGCCTTGAAGAGGGCGCTGAAACAGGCAGTCACACCTTTGAAATAACCGTGATGTCCCGAAGATGGATTCAATACAGTGCGTACCGGTTCTATGAATTTATCCGCCCAATGTGAGGCGCGTTCAGGGTCGCACAAAGTTCTCCCCAATATTCGGGCAACAGCTCGATATAGGGGATATCATCTTCCTCGACCGCGTGCCAAAGCCTTTCTAACCACTTGTCCCGCGTAGCATCATCTGCCTGGGCGCCGGCTATAATGGGAACAAGTGTCGCAATGGCATTGTTCACCGCCGTTCCTATCGCACCGGATGAACTATCGACATTGGCCAGCGCCGGGGATACCCTTTCAAGAAACAGCACAGCGCCTTCAGCCGCCAGTACCGGATTTTTACGCACTGTCTTCTTTATTTCTGATACGGCCTCTTTTACACGTGCCAATGCCGGCTGCGAGCGCCATCCGAAAGCATTGCGACGAAACCGAGGGGCAAATGTCCATTTATGAGGCAGTGATGAGGCCATTTTTATCTTTAAATTTTAACAAATTAACGTCTATGAAATCTTCTGGGGATAGTGGTATTATGAAAGAAAGGTTTGGGAAAGGAATACCAGGCAGGCTCAACTGGCCCGCCATTCAGCTCCGGGAGATATCATCCGTTAAAAAAGTAAATAAAAGAGAACGATGATAACAACGGCGATAGTAAAAAAGGGTGGACTTTATATCCCTGACGTTAACGATATAAACAGGATCAATACAAAAACCGTGCGGGTTGACATAACTATTTTAGAGCAATCGGAAATAGGACCCAAGAAGAAAAAACAATTCAATCCCTCCAACTATGCTAAAACTATCCTGGCTGTCTGCTAAAATTGCTCAGGTATAATCGCCATCAGCGGCCTGATTTTGTAACGGTATCATGACGACGCCTTCGATATATTTTTCTGCCGCGTGTCGATATTCAGTGTCTCATCTATAATATATAATGGTCTGGCTTTGGTCTCATTGTAGATCCTGCCGATATATTCTCCAAGGATGCCGATTGTAATAAGCTGTACCCCCCCAAGGAATAAAATAGAAACCATAATGGAGGCATAGCCCGGCAAGGTGTAGCCCATGAATTTTTTTATGAGAACAACAAATATGTAAAAGACTGCAAAAAATGAGGTTGCAAAGCCAAGCCATGTGGCAAGTCGCAATGGGACATATGAGAAACTCAAAATGCCGTCAAAGGCAAAGTTCAGCATTTTGCTTAAGGGGTATTTGGTTTCTCCGGCAAAGCGCGGGTCCCTGTCGAATTCTATACCGGTCTGTTTAAAACCGATCCAACTTATCATGCCCCTTACGAACCTGTCTTTTTCTTTCATGAGATTCAACGAGTCAACAGCCCTGCGGCTCATTAGCCTGAAATCTCCTGTATTACGGGGGATAGGGTTCGAAGAGAGTCTGTTGAGTGTCCTGTAAAACCATTCAGCCGATTTTGTCTTGACGAAGGTCTCACCCCTCCTCTCCCTTCTTACCGCATAAACAACGTCATGCCCTTCCCGATATTTAGCAAGCATTTCAAAAATAAGTTCGGGAGGGTCTTGCAGGTCAGCGTCCATGACTGCCACTGCTTCGCCCTGCGCATGTTCAATACCGGCGCTGATCGCAATCTGGTGCCCGAAGTTGCGGGAAAAACTGATTACTTTAACGTTTCTGTGACGTCCCGCTATCTCCTTAAGCATGCTCAATGAGCGGTCAGAGGAGCCGTCATTAACCATGATAAATTCAATAGAGTATTCTTCCATCCGCTGTTCGAGAAGCCGCAGTCTCTCCCATAAAGCGGAAATACACTTTTCTTCATTATAAACGGGGATTATTATAGATAAAATCCTGCTCATAAAAAACCTCGATCTCCTGAATAATTATTAAGAGTCCCATAAGGGATTATATAAACGATGCCGTAATTATTTTGCGACCGTTAAGACCCCCGGTTGACATTATCATTGAACATAGAGGTATAGGTCAAGCTGTACAATGCAGCAATTTTCACTAGGAGTCTGTCGGACTTGAACTACTGTTTTTGACATTGGTTCGGGTCAGACAGGGTTGCTTGTGGTTATTTTCCATGATTTGATCGTCTGTCACCGGTTCTTTTCTGCCGGTTTTTTGTTGAACACGTTATGCCATCGCCATTTTCAGGCGCATGCCTGGCTGTTCCTCAATGCATGCAGTCTTTTGATGTTCCATGCAATGCAGATCAGATCCCATTCGCCATTGACTGCAGTAAAACCACGCAACAGGAATTGGTCAAAGCCCATAGCTGCCTTGATTACTCCAAACGCCGGTTCCACAGTACTCTTCCGTATCGCATAAATTGCCTTACCTGCTACTGTCTTTAACCTATGTTTCATTCTCGTCACTGCATCGGCATCGTCCGGCAATGGAGGCGGTTCAACGAATCGCTCCCAGAGTGACTGATTATGGCTCTGCCGATCTACTGCTATATATGGCTCTATCCCTTTGCTCTCACATTCTTGGACATTTGCTTCGCTGTAATACCCGCTGTCGGCTATTATAGTTTTTACTTTTCCAAGTTGTTCTGGCAGTTCTGCAAGCGCTTCAAGAGCTGGGTTCATCTGCTGTTTGTCATTAGGCTGTTGTGTTACATGCGTTGCGACAATAAGCATTGTTTCTGTGTCCACGGCTGCCTGAGCATTATAAGCCTGCTTGAATCCTCCACCTGATGCAGGCATTATGCGAGATTCTTCATCAGTCAGATTAACCTGATCTTTGTCAGTTGGCCCTGCTACAGGAGGGTTGGGTCCTTTGCCGCGAGGTTTCTTGCCTGTCTTGTTCTGTTTGGCTGCACGTTCCGTCTGCTTCTTTTCATGATCGGCCTGCTCCATTTTATACCGCTCCGCCGCACGGCGCTCTATCTCCGCTTTTGCGGCAGCTATCACTTTCAGCCGCTTCTCCCGCAGCTCCAGTTCCTCCGGTATGCTCATGCCATCAGGAATGTCCGCTTTGTCAGCCGCCTCCGCTTTCTTCATCAGTTCCGCCACTTCTACTTTTAACTTGTTCTCTATTTTGCATGCATGCCCGTAGCTCAATGCCTTGTGCTTTGAGGCATTGGCTTTCATTTTCGTTCCATCAAGGCTGACAGAGCCTAACTTCAATACTCCTGCCTCTACTGCTATCATCAGTATCTGTACAAACAACTCCTTCAACTTCGGTAAAAACCGCCGCCGAAAGGTTGCTATTGTATCGTGATCAGGATGACTATTGGCTGCCACATACCGAAATGCTACCGAGTCGTACGTGCTACGCTCCAATTGCCTGCTTGAAAATACTCCGGTCGCATATCCGTAAAATAATAATGCTACCAGCATCTCAGGACTGTACGCCTCACTGCCTCGTCCGGCATAATCTTTTTTCAACCGATCAAGATTAAGCTGATCCACTATCTCTACGACAAATCTCGCCAAGTGACCCTCCGGCAACCATTCCTGCACCGACGGTGGAAATAAATAAAATGTCTCTCTGTCACATTGCTTGAACATTATGCGGCTCTCCTGTCATCAGTAGTTCTTATCATTACACCATCTATTATGACATAACAAAAGTCCGACAGGCTCCTAGTGTTATGTCCCATAAATAGCTTTACATAATAGGTCGAGGTATGGTATCCTTTCTACATGAGGATAACCAAGCCGATACCATACACAGAAGAAGAACGGAAAAAGGTTGTGCGACTTACTTGTAGTCGGAATACCGCACAGAAAGTAGTCTTACGGGCAAAGATAGTGCTGAACAAGATGGAAGGGCTTAAACAGGAAGATATAGCTGAACAATTGGGGACATCAAGGGTATCAGTTGGCCTATGGGTAAAAAGATATCAGGAAGGAGGTTTAGGGGCGCTGCTGAAAGACGCTCCTCGTTCGGGCCGGATTCCAAAGTTGTCAGAAGACAAAGAGAAGGCTATTGTGGAAGCAACGCTTCATACCGTACCCTCTGCCTCTACACATTGGAGCGTCAGAACAATGGCGGACAACCAACAGGTATCACGAATGGCGGTACAGAGGATATGGAAGAAATACAATTTGAAGCCGCATCTGGTGAAGACATTTAAAATCAGCAACGATTTGCATTTTGTTGAGAAGGTAAAAGACATTGTGGGGTTATATCTAAATCCGCCGGAAAAAGCTTTAGTGCTCAGCGTCGATGAAAAGAGCCAGATACAGGCACTGGATAGAACGCAACCAGGATTGCCGATAAAAAAAGGCCATGCCGGGACGATGACGCATGACTATAAGCGACATGGGACAACGACATTGTTTGCTGCCTTAAATCTTATTGATGGAAAGGTCATCAGTGCTTGTATGCAAAAGCATCGGCAGGAAGAGTTTTTAAAATTTCTCAGGAAAATCGATCACGAAACACCGTCGCATCTCGATCTGCACTTGATCGCAGATAACTATGGAGCGCATAAGACGGCAAGAGTACAGAGGTGGTTGAAAAAACACCCACGGTTTACGATGCATTTTACTCCAACGTCATCGTCTTGGCTGAATATGGTGGAGAGATTTTTCAGTGAATTGACAACAAAGAGAGTGAGGCGCGGGATTTTTACAAGTGTAAAACAATTGGAAAAAGCTATCAGAGATTTTATAGAGACACATAATGAGAACCCTAAGATATTTACTTGGACCAAGGACGCAGATACTATTCTTGCCAAGGTTGCTAAATGTAAAGAACTGTTAGGGACAGGACACTAGTATGATACTTCGCCTTTATCGATATATATCCCGACAGGAAAACAACGCTCTAAGAAAATATTTCCTTAAATGGGGAAAAGGCTTCTTAAATAAGGAAAGCGGAAGGAAAGAAATACGCAGGCTTAACTACAGTAAAAGAGCCGCAAAGCCCCTCCCGTAGTAATATACTATTTACTTCTGGGTCCGACTAATTCCAGCCCAGCTTGACTCATAGCCTACTATGTCTCCACCATCACCATCACTGTCATCGAGAAACGAGTAGCTATCAGTCAGCCCTTTTATTATCGAGCGTTTCTCCTGGGATGATAATGTTTCGTAAAGAGGGGATTCCTTAAGTATGGAGACAATCTCTTTCAACATATGCCTGCTCATATCGGACACCTCCTTGCTTATTTATAATAAGCAATTTAGATGCCAGATTAGGGCTCGCGAATAGATAGCTTGTGTATTCAGGCGCTCAGATTTGGGTCAGATTTGGCTGATCTGACTGAGCAAAACCGCAGGCGTAGCACAGCTACGTTGAGGATTTTGTGAGTGAGGATCAGGCGAAGATGGCCTAAATCCGAGATGCATCAATGTGCAAGTTATTTATTCGCGAGCCTTACCTAAACGGTATGCAGTAAATAGATGATAAGAAATACTGCTATGGCAAGGATAGTGAGCGTTACCATTATATCAAGCAGCGAAGAAGGCTGGTACGTATCGGAATCAATCTGCTTAGCAACTTTCCTGTACCTTACGAAGGCGAGCACCCCCATTATCGCGCCGAACCCGACAAGAGTGGCCCCGAATATGGAAGAATAACCCGTTGACGAGACAGCCGGCTGCTTTCCGAGTACGAAGTATAACTGCCTCAAGAAAAGTGCAAATTTCTCCACAACAAAACCGAACGCCATTATCCCTATGCTGGTCCTTACCCAGGCCAGGAAGGTCCGCTCATTGGCCATATGCACGCGGCGATTACGGACACCTGTCAATTTTTTGTTATCTTCGCTCATCTATAAACCTATTTTTTTTCAAAAAGTCCATAACTGGAATCCAGCTCCAAAACATTGAAACCGAGGGCCTCTATTTTATCCTTGTCCTTTGTCTTCGCAATAACGAGCTCGTGATGAGGCGTCGGACCACTAAGAGCTTTCAGTTCGTTTTCACTGCCCGCATGAATAATCTTATGCCCCGAATAAAAAACAATACTAGGTTTGTTGATGCCGTATGTAATAATGCGTTCATCAGTAGGCAGTTTTTCTTTTGCGTATAAACTGTACCTGTATAACGTTCCCTGGAGATACTCGCCGGCAGCCGGCAATGCTTTCACCAAAAGTACTGCTATGAAGACCCCCATAAGACAGAACAGGACAGGATACTGGCTTTTATTGCGGAAGACCGCGTAAAAATCCGCCAATATAACAGCAGCCATGACAGCGACCGCGATAACGATCCCTCCGTCTTCAGGGATACCTAATTTGATCAGGTAGGCCCTTGAAAGCACCAGGCCGCAACCCATCGCTGCTGCCAGGAGCGCCATGAACAAATATGCAAAACGGTTCCAGTTCTTTTGCACTTCAGCCATACCGGAAGCAATTAGAATCGCTACAGCAGGAACGGCTGGGAGAATATAATTCGGCAGCTTCGTTATGGACAATGAAAAAAAAGCGACAATAAAGGCCAGCCATATAAACGCAAACAGATTGAGCCTGTCCTTCTCTCTGAAAACAGCTCTTATCCCGGATGGAAGGAACACCACCCAGGGGAAAAGTCCGACCAGCAAAGCAGGGATGTAATAGTAAAATGGTCCCTTGTGTCCCGAAATAACGCCCGCGAATCGTTTGAAATGGTGTTTTATGAAAAATTGATCGATGAATTCCTTCCCGTTAATGAAGACTTGGGCGGAATACCAGGGGGCCGACAGCACAAGGAAGATAGCTATACCCTTCAATGTAATTATATTTTTTAAACCAGCCCTCCCCTCCGTTGCGTAAAGATAAACAAGAGCTATACCAAAAGGAAAGACTATTCCTATTAATCCTTTGGTAAGAAAGGCCAAAGCTGAAAAAGCGTAAAACCCGCAGAGATACCTGGAAGCCCTCACCGGCGCGATCCCCCTGTATTCCGTGGACAGGTAGAATGAAAACAGCGAGGCGCTGATAAACAGGGTAAGTAACATATCAGTCACAGCAGCACGCGAATAAATAAGGAAGTAGATCGACAGAACAAATGAGATGGCCGCATAAAAGGCCCTCTTCTCCCCATGTGAGCGCCGCACAAATAAAAACAGCGCCAACGCGAGACAAACCGCGGCAAGAGCTGAAGGGAAGCGCGCGGCAAAGTTGTTGATCCCGAAAGCCTCGTAAGATGCAGCCATGAACCAGTAAAAAAGAATCGGCTTGTCGTAGCGGTTTTCTCCGTTATAGGTCGGAGTTATCAAGTTGCCGCTCTGTACCATTTCTTTGGTAGCAGCTGAGAAGACCGCCTCATCGACGTCAAAGAGCGGAACAAATCCAAGCCTGAAGAAAGACAGGGAAAGCGCAATAATCACGAGTGGCAGGACATATTTGGTCATCAGCTTTAATTAAGCAAGCCGCCGTTGAGGATGGTGCAGTCGAAGATATTTATCTGTGGACGATACATACTGGAGCCTCCCTCCACGCAACAGGGTAAGAACTGCCTGTTCCTGTTGCCTTTATATAGTAACACAAGAAATGTTGAATTTTGAATTTTGAATGATAAATTACGGGCGGTTCATTAATTAAACATTTAGGATTCAAATTAAAAATGTATCCGGGTTAATTGCGCATGAGTTACAGCAGCCTGTCGCAGACGAGCAGTGCCATGGTGACAAAAAGACAGGCATTCAGTTTTCCAAAGAGGAAGCTGCGGGCATTTCTGCTTATCTCATCATTTAAAAGCATTATTCCGCTGCCGGCCATCCATAAAGCTGAGACAAGCAGAGCAATACGAATAACAGGGGCAAGGACCTCCAAATAAAGAGAAGCTATGAGGCAGATTACCGCCGTGCAGAGGGTCCAGACAAAAGTAGTCCTTATAATCTGCCGCCTGCTCCATATGCGTGTCAGCGACGGCAGACCCGCTTTTTCATATTCACCTCCGTATTCAAGATACAACAACCAGGAATGGGGGACCTGCCAGATAAAAAAACAGAGACAAAGCGCACCAAGCGCAGGGGAAAAAAATATTCCCCCACCGCTAATCCATCCTATGGCCGGAGGCATAGCACCGGTCAACGCACCTGGAATTGCCGCAAAGGCGCTTATTTTTTTGAGGTATACGTACACTCCGTTATACCAGAGCGCCGCAAAAAGTCCCAGGAACGATGCTTCGACGCCGCTGCATGCAAGAAGTACGGCACTTCCGGTGAACATTAACAATAAAGAAAAGACCAGGGCCTCCCCTGGTCTTAGCCTGCCGGACGGGATAGGCCGGCCCTTGGTCCTCGGCATAAGCCGGTCTGTGTCCCTTTCCTGATAATGGTTTAAGGCACAGGAACCTGAAGCAAGGGAAAAAACACCGGCAGTTACCAATACGCACTGAATTGTAAAGACGCCGGATGCGAGCACATAGCAGGCAGACGAAGAAAGCGCAGCAAAAAAAGCGATCCGTATCTTGGAAAGCTCTGCGTAAGTATAGAGAACTGCCAAAGGTGCGCTCACTTCAATCCCTTCAACGTCAGGATAATTGCGTCGAGTTCCTCCCCGGTCACCGGCAGCTTCGGCATGACATTTGGATACCCTTTCACCAGGTCGGCGCCGGGTTGCAGTACAGCCTTTCTGAGAAACGCCTCGTCAACAACAATTTCATACTCCTTGCCGTCGGTGATGACTGTTTCCTTCATTCTGAATATCCCCTTAAATGTCGGGCCGATTTTCTTCGTGCCGTCGGTGGTATGGCATCCGAGGCAGCCCTTGCTCTGCAGCAGCTTCAAGCCAATGTCCTTTTCTCCACCAGCCTCAGCCGTTTCATACCATTTATCGAATTCATTATCGGCCATAACAACCACCTTTGAACGCATATGTGAATGACCGGTCCCGCAGTATTCGGTGCAAAAAATATCATATGACCCAAGCTCATTAGCCTTAAACCACAGATGCGTTTTCAGTCCCGGCACCGCATCCTCTTTTATTCTGAAAGCAGGAATGTAAAGACTGTGGATCACATCCGCCGAGGTCAGAATCAATTTAACCGGTTTACCGATGGGAACATTCAGCACATCACTCTGTTTGCCGTTCTTGTATTCAAACCGCCACGCCCACATCATGCCTGTTACCTTGACCGGCATGGCATTGTCAGGCGCATTACGGATATAAGAAAAATTTGACCACCCGACATAGAACATGACAAGCACCAGCAAGGTCGGAACAACGGTCCAGATGATCTCAAGGAGAACATTACCTTCGATCTGTTCGGCGTGAGGATGTCTTTTCCTGCTGTACCTGATTACAAAAAAAACCATAAAGAAAGTGACCAGGACAAGAAGCACCACCGAACTACAGACAATAAACAGAAAGGCGCTGTCAACTTTTGAAGCCGTGTTTGAAATGCCGGACATCATATCAAGAACCCAGGCCATAGGTTATAGGCGATAGGCTATAGGTTAAAGGAAACAAATAACACAAAAAACAATTTATGATTCGTCTCATTTTTTTTCTCCTATAACCTATAACCTATTGCCTATTACCGGCTTATCTGTACCAGACATCGACAAAAGTGAGCCCTATTATTACCGTTAATGTAAGAATTGCCATGAAGATGACGCCTTTAATTAAGGCGCCCTCATACCTGAGATGCATGAAATACGTGAGGACCAGCAGCGCCTTGAATGATGCGATAGCAAGACATATCAGAACGCTGTACCGGGAAAGATGCATTGTCCCGACCGTGATAGTAATTGCGGTCAACACCAAAAGGCCGGCCCAAATGAACGCATACGTTCTGTAATCTGTTATATGAGTGCTTGCATTATCCATATCAAAAAGCCAAGGTCAAGGTTAAGGTTGAGGTTAAGCAAACAAAAACCGAGAAAACCATAATTATCCTTTTATACATAAGTGCAATATCCTTTGCCTTTGACTTTGTCTCAACCTTAACCTTAACCTGTTTTTTTACGTAACCAGATAAAAAAGCGGGAACAGGTAAATCCAGACTATGTCAACAAAGTGCCAGTAAAGTCCGGTATTTTCGAGCTTTACAAATGACTCACTGTTAATCTTCTCCTTCAGAGTAAAAAATAGCATCGTGCTGATGACCGCAATCCCTATAATGACATGGAACGCGTGTATGCCGGTCATTACATAATAGAGGCTGTAGAAAAGGGCTTCCCCCTTTTCCTTTTGCAAAAGAGCCGGCGAATTCGGATAAATACCCAGGCGTATCTTTGCGCTCCATTCAAAATATTTATTAATAAGGAAAAGACATGCCATCACTATTGTTGCCAGTTGCAGCCACGAGGACAGCAGTTTGTTTCCCTTTCTGATGGCTGTAATCGAAAGAGCCATTGTGAAACTGCTGGTGATAAGAATTATTGTATTGAGCGACCCGATCAACAGGTTTTCCCCGAGTGCGGCGGTATGAAACCCCTCGGAATACTTATAACGGTTTACTGAATAGAGCATAAACATCACGCCGAAAAAGAGCAGTTCAGTAAGAAGAAAAAACCACATGCCGAGTTTTGCGGTCTTGTAGCCGCTCCGTGGCGCTTGTGCTTTGGCATTTATGGTTCCCATTTCAGTCATTTCAAAACCAGGAATTACCACAGAGACACGGAGGCACAGAGGAAATCTTTGACCTTGCATCAAGAAATTTGTCCTTAACTCTGTGTCTCAGTGCCTCTGTGGTTAAGTTTTTTTTCTGTCGTTTCATTTATTCTTCTCCATACGAATACGGCCTGCCTGTAATGACAGGAATCTCCTCAAAGTTCTCGTGAGGAGGAGGAGAAGACACCTGCCATTCCAGTGTCTTGCCGCCCCAGGGGTTGTCTGCGGCTTTAGGACCCTTATAGAGGGCGACTATGAGATTCCCGAATATGATTGCCAAGCCGGTCACCAGCACCCAAGACCCTATGGTTGACACCAGATGGCCTGTAAAGTATTGGGGGGGGTAATCGAAATACCTGCGGGGCATCCCGTTGAAGCCCAGCACAAACATGCTGAAATAGAGCAGGTTGAATCCGATGAAAAGAAACAGCCAACCGATTTTAGCCTGACGTTCGCTGTACATCCTTCCAAACATCTTGGGGGACCAGTAATGCAGCGCTGCCAGAAACGACATGCCCATTCCGCCGAACATGACGTAATGGAAATGGCCCACAATAAAATAAGTGCCGTGCAAGTGAAGGTTTGTCGCGAGCGCCCCGATTACGAGGCCTGTAAGCCCTCCTATCGAAAACAGAAAAATAAAGGTAAGAGCAAAGAGCATCGGAGCATCAAGCTTGATCGAGCCCTTATACAGGGTCGCCACCCAGTTCAGCACCTTTATCCCGCTCGGCACAGCAACAATAAAGGTAATCAATGAAAAGACCACCCTTGAGGTATCGCTCATGCCGCTCGTAAACATATGATGTCCCCATACAAGGTAGCCTACACTTGCGATAGCTAACGCAGAGTATGCGACAGCCTTATAGCCGAAAATAGTCTTTCTGGCAAATACCGGTACGACCTCGGAGATAATTCCCATAGCCGGCAGCACCATGATATACACGGCAGGGTGGGAGTATATCCAGAACATGTGTTCGAAGAGCACAGGGTCTCCTCCCTTTGAAGGATCGAAAAAACCGAGCCCGAAAAATCTCTCAAGGATAATCAGCAGGAGTGAAATGGCTATCACCGGAGTGGCTAGAATCTGGACCCAGCCCGTAGCATAAAGCGTCCAGACAAACAGGGGCATCCGGTGCCACGTCATGCCGGGCGCCCTGAGCCGGTGGATAGTAGTCACAAAATTGATGCCCGTCAGTATGGAGGAAAACCCGAGGATAAATACTGCAAATACCGCCATCGATACATTCGTCCTGGTTTGGATGCTGTAAGGCGCGTAAAACGTCCACCCTGTATCGAGCGCTCCCCCCCGAAAAAAAGCGACGCCAGCATAAGGCAAGCTCCGGCAAGGTAAAGCCACCATGACAGGCGGTTTATACGCGGGAATGCCACATCGCGGGCGCCTATCATTATGGGAAGAAAAAAATTGCCGAACGACACGGGAATGCCGGGTATAATGAAGAGGAAAATCTGTACGATACCATGGATGGTGAACAATCTGTTGTAGGTTTGGGCTCCCATAAATGTCCCGGGAGAGATGAGATTAAGCCGCATAAGAACGCCCATTAACGTACCGACGGAAAAAAACGAAAGCAACGCCGCCAGGTACATGATGCCGATCTTCTTGTGATCAGTCGAAAGCATCCAGGCTGCAATGCCCCGCCGAGGTCCTATGTTTGTATAAAATGAATCCATCACTCCCGCCCGTTTCCCGTCTTCCTTCCCGATAACATCAGGTAGACAAAGAAGGAGGCGATTAGAAAGATGATTATCCCGCCGGAGATTTTCATAATGTTAAAAAAGACCTCCTGTCCTTTCGGCTCGTGCGGGAAACAATATGCAAGGGCTCTTTTTATACTGAAACCGGTCTTGCCTATTGCCGCGTCTCCAATTGCAAGAGTAAGGTCAAAAGGCTGGAATGCGACACGCGCACGTGATGAAAAAAAGTTGTCTTCCGTAGTATAAACGTAGCGGATAATCTTTCCTTTCGCTGAGAGCACAACAAGTCCAACAGGATGTGAGAAACCGTGGAGCTCGTCTCTTTTTACTGTGAAGCCCACGGCATCGAGAACCCTTTTAATATTTTCATTGGTACCGGTAAGAAAACTCCATGCCTCTGTCGGAAAGGCCCCACCGACCAGTTTGATATAATTTTTTTTTGCTTCACGGGCGGTCTTAGGGGTATCGTCAGGGTCGAAACTGATGGTAATTAATGAATAGTCTCTCCCTGGCACAAGCTTTAACTCCCCTGTCACCTCGGCAACAGCCGAAAGCAACAAGGGGCATTCGCGGTCGCAGCTGTAATACACAAGACTCAGGACAACCGGTCTGTTGAACAATTGTCCAAGCTTTGTCGTATTACCCTGCTCATCATAAAACACCGCATCAAGGGGTATGTTCTGCCCGATATGCTCATGCACCCCGATATCAGCGGAAGCGCCGGAACTCCCCGAAGGCACTTCTTCATGTCCCTGCGCTTCCGTAAGAAGCAACACCGGCAAAGAAAAAAAGACTGCAACAAGTATTAAGAGCAGGCGTTTCATGCAGAAATTACTTGAAAGTCTTCAATATATATTCCGCAATCTTCTTTGCCTCGGCGTCAGAAATCGTTTTTTTGTCAAACGTTGTCATGCCTGGTCCGGGGTTCCGCATTTTGCTCACAATGTCGGCAGCTGTCTTGACATTGTTTGCCTCGCGGTCGGCCTTGTGCAGCGTTTTCTTGGGATTAATAATATTACCTCCGCCAGGATGGCAGACAGCACAGTTAGCCTTGAACGCAGCCTCGGGGGTTTTACCTTTTTCATCTGCTCCGGCAAAATTATACATGCCATACAAACAAACCATTGATGCGGCAGCAATCAGCGCAAATGCAAATCTCATTCTACTTACCTCCTAAAAATAGTATTATTTTCCCGTTCCGTACTGCGTCGCCAAATAATTAATAATGATTTTTGCATTCTCATCATTAACAGGCGCTCCAAACGTCTTGATCATCTTGTTTACAGTACCCGCCCACTGTGCCCGCGAGAAGTCAGGCTGCATAGTAATATAATCGAGACTGTGGCACATGATACAGTAGATATTCACCGTCGCCTTGCCTTCCCCCGGCTTCAGGTCCGTCGTAATATTCGGCAATTGAATAGAGTGTATGCTGTCACCGGCGCCTGCATAGACAAAACCTGCCGTAACTGCCAGTACCAACATTGTCATAATAACAATCTTTTTCATGGCAGCCTCCTAATTTATCACAACTTCAGTTTTCTCAATCTTGTTCCATAGATATCCGGCAGGATTCCAGAGTCCCTCAAAAGGCTGAGACTCGCCGATGCTATTGGTCGCCTTCGCCATCAGTGTATGCTTCCCGGGGTTAGCAGGTTTCCATGGATAAAACCACTGAACCCAGGAATATTTGCCTTTATCCTCACCCAATCTGGCCTCGCCCCAGGTCTTTCCGCCATCTGCCGACACTACTACATCCCTGATGCCGTAGCCTCCTGAAAACGCTATGCCCATTATCTCAACAGGTTTGTTTGCCTTTATTTCAGTCTTGTCCACCGGATCAATAATCAATGACCTTGTTGTCATCCTGTTTATAGGAATGCTTTTGTTTGGCGAGGTACCGGGAGGCACACAGCCGCAGGGATTTTCAGGAATCCTGTAAGCCGTCTTCACCCAGAATCCCTCGAATGGCTTTTGCAGTACCATTATATCACTGAGGCACTTGACCCAATAAGTAGCATACCAGCCCGGGACTATGAGCCTGGCAGGAAAACCGTTAAGCATGGTAAGCGGCTTGCCGTTCATCTCATAGGCAACTATGATGTCCTCTTCCATTGCCTTATCAACAGGCAGGCTCTTCACAAGATCAGGAACTGAGGGAAGCGGCGGAGTATCAAGGCCGTTAAAAGAAATATCCACTGACCCCGCCCTGATTTCAGCCATGCCAAGAATGTCCTTCAGCCTGGCGCCGGTCCAGGTCACATTTCCCATTGCCCCGTTTCCCCACTGACCGCCTGCAACCCTGGGCTCGAAAAAACTCCGGCCGTTACCGGCACATTGGATAACCGCCGTATAGGTCACCTTCTCAAACTTCTTCAGATCGTCCATAGACAGGCGCAGTTCCTTCCCGGTATTGCCGCCGACATTCAGACGCCACTGCATAAGGTCGACGGTAGTAGGTATATCGGCAATGTGCCAGCGTACAAATAGAGCATCATTAGGAGTAATCAACTGTTTGAAATAATGGAGAGGAGTTTCCAGCTGAGGCGGACGAGAAGTACGCAGGATCAAATCAGTCTTCTCTGGAAACTTTGCCATCCGCATGTCCGATCCAAAAAGGTCCGTAGGAATACCGCCGAGAGCAGCCATGGCAGCTGCCGCACCAGCGGTTTTCAAAAAATCTCTTCTGGAAAAGAAATTACTCTCCATGTCTGTCACCTCCGGATATCAGTAACATCAAAGTGATATTCTTATACAACAATATATATCACATATAAACTAACTGCGCAATATCCGATAATGCGCGAGCCAAAAAATACAAGCTGCTCTCTATGGCATCCTGATAGATACATAAAAGGTCTGATCTGACCTTTTGACCAGAAGGAGCAATGACGCTTCATGTTCAGTCTTGTTCAGAGCGTCATAGAAATCCCGCGCACTATTGACAGGCTGGTGATTCAGCTCTTTTATAATATCACCTGCCTGCAAGCCGGCCTCGTCGGCAAGGCTTCCGGAACCGACATTTGTAACAAGCGCTCCCGTTTTCTCCCTTATCCCCAATTCAGCCCTCCAGCGCGGGGTAATATCATCCACCCTGACCCCCAGGCGGCCTTCCGGAGCACTCTTGCCCAAAGCCAGTTTTTCATCATTCATTTCAGTTACAGTAATTTTGACATTTATTGCTTTGCCTCCCCTGAGAATAGCCGCATCAACGGTCCTGCCGACAGGCATATCGGCAACCTCCCTCGAAAGATCGGACATGTTTTTTATATTTTTGCCGTTGAAAGAAGTAATCACATCACCCCTTTTCAGGCCTGCAACGTCAGCAGGTCCTCCCGGAACAACATCACCAACCAGCGCACCGTCTGTCCCTTTTAAGCCAAGGGGCTGGACCATATCAGACGTTATGTTTTGAATAGAAACGCCTATCCATCCCCGCACCACCTTGCCTTTGTTTTTCAGTTGAGAAATGATTGTTTTGGCAGTACTGCTTGGAATGGCAAAACCTATCCCCTGCCCCGATGATACGATAGCCGTATTGATGCCGATGACTTCCCCTCTAATATTCACCAGGGGCCCGCCGCTATTGCCGGGATTAATCGGCGCATCAGTCTGAAGGAAATTATCGTAAGGGCCGGCGCCGATAACGCGCCCCGTTGCACTTATGATGCCCTGCGTAACAGTATGTTCCAGCCCGAAGGGGTTGCCGATGGCAAGCACCCAGTCGCCGACTCTCATAGAGTCGGAATCCCCCAGGGGGAGCGTCGGCAGGTCCTTGAAAAGAGAGGCGATCTTTATTAGCGCGAGATCGGTCTTTTTGTCCCTGCCGATGACTCTGGCCTTAAATTCCCTGCCGTCGGAACATTTCACCTTGATCTCATCGGCCCCTTCAACAACGTGATTGTTTGTGAGAATATACCCTTCCTTGTCAACAATGAAGCCGGAACCGAGACTCTGCTGTTTCATCTCCCTGTCAGGTGTATCACCATAAAATCTTTTAAAAAAATCACCGAAAGGCCCTTCATCATCACGCCCGAAAAAATGCTTGAACGGGTTGCCCGGCACTCTTACTGTAGAAGTAGTGCTGATATTTACCACTGAAGGAGTTACTCTTGCCGCAACATCAGCAAAGGATTGCGGAAACCCTATAACACCTCCGGGGGCGCTTAGCGGGCCCATGTGTCCTATTCGTGAGCCTATAAGCATTCCGACAGCAACCAACAACATGCTCGCAGCAACTATCCTAACCCAGAAATTTCGTCCCATAGTCCTCCCCGGTTGACAAACGCAATATTAACAGCAACGCTCGAACGTAACCGTATTTAGAATTGAAGCACCTAATGTTAGATAATAGAAAATTCCTCGAAAGAATGCAATAAAGAGACTGAAGTAACCTCTGCTAATAGTATGTGATCCCGACAATCTTTTCCCGGCAATAGCAGTGCTGCTTTATGTTGTGAAAAAATGGTATCTTAAAAGCGATCAGTATTTTTTTATATACGGACGGAGGCCCCCAATGGCAATGTTTCAGAAAGCATTTCAGGAATCCCTCATTGACCGCCTTACCTACTCTCTTGCCAAAGATACATATTCTGCCACTCAGAGAGACAAGTTTGAAGCTACTGTGCTGGCCGTCAGGGATTGCATTATTGAGCAGTGGATTAAAACCCAGCAGCGTTATTACAACGTTGAAGCAAAAAGGCTATATTATCTTTCGCTCGAATTTCTGATGGGCAGGCTTCTGGGCAGTTATATCAGCAACATCGGCTTATTCGAAGACCATGAAAAGACATTTAACGCCTTCGGTCTCTCATATGACGATATGTTGGAGCTTGAATGGGACACAGGCCTGGGCAACGGCGGTCTTGGCAGGCTTGCGGCATGTTTTCTTGACTCACTATCCACACTTGCATATCCTGCCTATGGTTATGGCATCAGATATGAGTATGGTATTTTTCTACAAAAGATCAAAGACGGTTATCAGATCGAAATCCCGGATAACTGGCTTAGATACGGTAGCCAGTGGGAACTTCAAAGGCCGGAAGTATTGTACCCTGTCCAGTTCTGCGGCAAGGTGAATTCCATTAATTACGGAAACGCCCGGGTACGCATGGTATGGACCGACACCGAGGAGGTCATGGCCATGGCTTACGATTACCCGGTGCCCGGGTATCACAACAACACTGTCAATACTCTTCGTCTTTGGTCTGCAAAGTCGAGCCGTGAATTTGATCTGGAGTATTTCAACAGCGGCGACTATATCAAAGCAGTAGAGAACAAAAACAACAGCGAAAACATCTCCAAAGTGCTTTACCCCGACGACCAATCGGTTGCCGGAAAGGAACTGCGCCTCAAACAGCAGTATTTCTTTGTTGCGGCCACATTACGGGATATCATCAGGAGATACAGGAAGTTTCATAAAACCTACAAAGAGTTCCCTGATAATGTTGCCGTTCAGCTCAATGATACGCACCCTTCCATAGCAATTGCGGAACTGATGCGGATACTTGTCGATGAGGAAAGCCTTGGCTGGGAAGATTCATGGGACATAACAAATAAAACCTTCGCCTATACCAATCATACAGTCCTGCCGGAAGCCCTCGAAGTATGGTCCGAAGGTCTTATGGGACATCTTTTGCCGCGCCACCTACAGATCATTCAGGAAATTGACAGAAGATTTTTGATACAGGTTGACACAGAATTCCCTGGGGAGCACGAGCGCAAAATGACAATGGCCCTTATAACCGGTGAGGGTGAGCGATGGGTGCACATGGCCCGTCTGGCAATAGTCGGAAGCCATACCGTCAATGGTGTTTCAGAGCTTCATTCCCGTATTTTAAAGGAAAAAGTGTTCAATAATTTTCATCTGATGTATCCTGAAAAATTCCGGAATGTCACCAACGGCATAACCCCAAGGCGCTGGCTGTTGGAAGTCAACCGTCCGCTTGCAAAGTTGATAACGGAAGCTATTGGAAATTCATGGACAAAAGACCTTGATGAACTAAAAAAACTCGAACCCCTTGCCGATGACAGTGAATTCTGCAAACGTTTCCGTGAGGTCAAGGAACTGAATAAGGTTGCCTTGTCCAACTATCTTGGAATGACCGCTAACCTGTCATTTCATCATCAGCATCTCCTGGATTGTCAGGTGAAACGTTTGCATGAATACAAGCGGCAATTGCTGAACGTCTTACATGCCATAACCCTTTACAACAGGCTCAGGGAAGGAAGAGTGGACGAGACCTTCACTCCAAGAACGATCCTGTTTGGAGGAAAAGCAGCGCCGGGATACTACCTCTGCAAACTGATTATTAAACTGATACACGCTGTCGGAAATGCGATCGCATCCAATCCCGTTGTAAGCGAGAAATTGCAGGTAATATTTGTCCCCAATTACAACGTTTCCCTGGCCGGGCGCATCATACCTGCAGCGGACCTGTCTGAACAGATCTCGACTGCCGGACTTGAGGCTTCCGGGACCGGCAATATGAAATTCACCCTTAACGGGGCCTTGACCATCGGCACGCTCGATGGGGCCAACGTCGAGATAAGGGAACAGGTGGGCGAAGAGAACTTCTTCCTGTTCGGGCTTAAAGCTGAAGAAATCATGGCTATGAGTACGGGATACAACCCCCAGCAATATTATGAGACCGACGGGGAGCTTCGTCAAGCGATCAATCAAATACTCGAAGGCCACTTTTCGCCGGAAAACCAAACCCTTTTTCATCCGATTGTCAGGACCCTTCTGGATGGGGACAGGTTTTACGTACTGGCTGATTATGCATCATATGTCAGTTGTCAGGAGAATGTAGCCAATGTTTATAAAGACAAAGACAGGTGGACAAGAATGGCCCTCCTCAATGTCGCGCGTTCAGGCAAATTTTCGAGCGACAGGTCCATTCGTGAGTATGCTGAAAAGATATGGCATATCTCTCCGGTCAACATTGAATGACGCCGGTTTCCGGGGGCGGGACCGTGTAATCGGCTCAAAGTATTGCCCTGTTCCGTTCTCGCCAATGCCCGCCCGCTTCTGTGTGAATGGCGGACAGGATTAAACATTTTGCAAAGTTCCCCGATAACATAATTACCAAGGATGGTGAATTATGGTTACCAAAACGGAACTGATTGAAATTCTGCGTGAGAGTCCTCTATATTGCTGGATGGACGAGTTTGACCTGGAAATCATCGTTGAAAGCCTGCACGATCATATAGCGAAGCTGAATTAATTTCCATAAGCTATACGGACTGCCGACGGCAATATACCAGTCTGTTAGCTGCCTTTACCTGAGCAAGTTATATGGACCATACACAATCAAGCCAGGAACTGCACCACGAGATTTTCGGCTCAATCCTTGACAGGACCGAGATGACTCCCTTTTTGTTGCTTCCGACGCGGGATTACGCAACAGCCCTTTCCGGGGCCTCGAAGATGATGGGCAACCGCGGGTTCGACATCCTGGGCAATGCTGACCTCCAGGAGAGTGAGAAGGAACGGGCAAACAGGTATATTGAGCGCGTGTTAAGGTACTTTCTCGACTGGCTCTTTCCCTTTGTGAGGAAGCAACTGGAAGCACTGGACGCCCTGCAGTCCCCTAACTCCGACCTGTACAGTCACTGTCTGCATGCCCTTGGAAAGATAGATTCGGTTTTGATGAATACGGAGTTCCGGCGGATCGTTAGCGAAGACCCCCGCCATCTCTTCCTCCTCGCCTCATCGCTGAGATATCCGCATGTTTTCCGCGGGTACAGGGGCAAAGACCTGGACGTCCCGGCCAGATGGCAGCAGATCGCCTGTT
Source organism: Nitrospirota bacterium (assembly GCA_963830245.1). Taxonomy (GTDB): domain Bacteria; phylum Nitrospirota; class Thermodesulfovibrionia; order Thermodesulfovibrionales; family Dissulfurispiraceae; genus JADFXI01. The sequence continues at coordinate 144,716 of CAWHNC010000020.1, read as the reverse complement.
CCATGCTCAAGATGGGACACCTTATCAAGTCGGTAGAGGAGGACAGCCAGGATATAAACGACTGTGCCCAGCTGGGCTATTTTCTGGAGGCCCAGGGGCAGAGCCTTGACGACCTGTACCGGTATAGCTGGAACAATCCGAAACATATCCCCGATAGTGAGCCTGCCCAGAGGGCATTTGTCAAGGTCTCGATGTTTTTCCACAAGTTAAAGGAGTCGCTGACCTTCGATAAAAGCAAGGGTTGCCTTGTCTTCAACAGCGGGGACGGGGTATCAGTCGAGATCGTCGAGATCAAGGCCAGGCTCAAGAGCCCCGAGAGCATGTTCTCAAAGCTCGGCAAAGACCTGGAGGGAGAGGCTTATGACATACGGGACATCCTGGCAATCACCTTTATACTGAAAAGCATGGACGACACGTTAAAGCTCTTTCATGCATTGCAGAAGAGGGGCGTGATCCTGCAGGAAATCACCGCTTCTCATTCCATCACCCAGACCCTCTTCGAGGACCCCCAAAGCATGCGGGAAGCGGTGAGAAGGCTGATGGTCAGCCTTGCGCAGAGCAGCGGCAATGATGAAACGCCTACGGAAGAAGAGCTTCTCTGCAATGCCAGTACGTTCTACAAAGCCCTGAGTGTAAACGCTGCCAGAAACCTGCATTCCTCGCTTGGACATCGGAAGTTCCAGTGCAAGATCGCCTTCTCCCTGCCTATACACTACACTGTCGATACCAACGAAATCATGATCCCGGGCACTCCGGTATACGCGATGCGGGACCGGGTCCGCAAGAAGACCCAGCAGCACACTTTGGGGGTGGAACTGCGCATATCCGACGAACAGAGCTGGCGAGCTTCAGAACAAAAGGGAGACTCCCACCATGATGCTTACAAGTTCCGCCAGCTGATCCCGGTAATGAACAGAGTCTTTTCCAACAGGTTCCACATGTCGAAAAAAAACCTTGCCCAGTTGAAAATTGACCAGGGAGACCTCTTCCCTTGAGCGAAAGTATTTCCGTTAGCTCTCAAAATGCATTCGTTATGACAATCTGAAAACTATCTCCCTTCTTATGCCGTATTTCTTTATCTTATATCCGATTATCCTATTCGTAATGCCAAGTTTAAGTGCCGCTCTTGTCATAATCCAGTTACTCTCTTTAAGGGCGTTAATGATCTCTTTCCTCTCTATTTCCTTAATACTCTCTTTTAGTGTATTCATGACTTTATCCCCCGCAACAGCTCTCTAAAAACTGAATGTCAGGTTAAGGCCATAAACAAAAGTATCGTCAAGATGGCCGTTAGGGTTAAATTGATGGACTCCTGTACGGTCCGTTACAGTTTTGTCTGCATCAGAGGAAAGCGGGAACCAGTACTGGACAACAGGCTGAACGGAGAACATCTTTGTCACCGGTATGGTATAGCCGACTTTCACCATGCCGTCGTGAAATGAGCTGTATTTGCCGCCGACATATCCTTTGTTTGCAATATAAGTGTTCCAGTAATTAGAACTCCCCGCCTCATATCCGAACGATGCGCCGAGGTCGACGGTGGTCTCTTTGTAAACCGGGATCGATTGGGAGAATGAGAGATTGAAGTATGTACCGGGATAGTGATCGACGTCTCTGTAGATTGCCAGCGTAGGGTGTGCGACCATGTCGTAAGTGCCGCTTACATAAATTTCCTGTGTTTCAGGCGCATATTGCGTTCCATAATAGATATAGCCGCCGGTGAGGGCCAGCTTGTCGATGTTGTAGGTATAATTAAGAGTCAAGTCGGTCTCGTCGTAGTTGTTGTGCCCTCTCGAAGTTGTTACAGGAGCAAAGCTTTGTGTAGGGTGCTCGTTGCTGTCAATGTTGCTCCATAGGTTTGCCGTAAAACCGGCGTAATTGATCGTAAGGGTCGGCTGGAAAACAGCGCTATGCGAACTGAGCTCGTATCCTCTGAATATATACCTGTTAAGAACAGACAGCTCTGCGCTGCCCGTGACCGCCGGTGGGGCGGGAGCCGCTGCCCCAGGGGTCGCAGGAGAAACCGCCGCCGGCTGATCTTCAGCATATACAACACCTGCAATTAATGAATAACCCAATAAACACGCAACAAATATGATGTTGGTAAATTTTTTTAATCTTTGCACACTATCCTCCTCAATTAATATTTTACAGCGCTCAAGCTTTTCTGTTTATTCTATAACAGCAAAGGCTTTGCTGTTTTCCTGTCTTTCTTCACCTTTCTTTATTCCGTATTTCTTTATCTTGTATCCGATCATCCTGTCGGTAATGCCGAGTTTTCTTGCAGCTCTCGCCATCACCCAATTACTCTCTTTAAGAGCATTGAAGATCTCGTCCCTCTCAAATTGTTCTATGCTGCTTTTCAGCATCGCCACAACTGTTTTCCTCCATTACACTATTGTGATGGCGCTCCATACTGCGCCCGAAGTTTAAGATTGAGTTCGAGCACATTGACCATCTTCTCACCAGCAAGCCCGCCCAACGGCGCGGAGGCGTTATTCATCAATATCTGCTGTATCTCCTGTTTGACCGCAGTTGGATCACGCTTCGTGTCAGCTGCCCATTTTGAGGCCACACGGTCGAGTTGAAATTCGGCGTTCTGAAGCGTGATATGAGGGTCAAGTCCTGAACCCGAAGCAGTGACCAAATCACCGGGAATGTCCTGAAGTTCCACATCAGGATGGTCCTCACGCCACATGGCGAAGAAGATAGACTGGATGTCCGAGCCTTCCTTGACCGGCTCAATAGTCGTTACAGGCTTGCCGCCTGCTCCCGGTTTGGTAACCGCAGAAGGGAATTGCCCGGGGTGTGCATCAGAGAAGTCTTTGAAGAACACGACCGCCAGATCAGGAGCCTTTGGCTCCGGGGTGCCGGGATTGTCCTTTATGAACTGCGCAACTATAGCTGCATGCGTTTTCGACCAGGTGTCCACATACGGCCCGTGAGTCGGGTCACCGGTAACCCAGGCCTGGGCCAGAGAATTATGCGCGTCCGCCCACTGGGCAACTATATGATGGTTGCCCCCGTAGACATCTTTCTGAAACCAGCTTTCGACATCCGGAGCCGCAGGCTTTCCGGCTTTGGGACCGCTTTTATAGTTCACAATTGGTCCAATGCTTCGCGCCACACGGTCCCGGAGGCCATAGTTTGATGACGACAGCGCCGATGAGGCCGAGGCGGATGCATCATAAGATGCCGCAGAAGGCCGCGGCTGAAAGTATTCGTCCTTTGTAAAAGGCTGTGCTATGAGCTTTGATCCCACCACTGTCCCGTCAGGTCCTTTCAACATGCTGCCGTTGGCCTGAAAGGGGAATACGGCCTGTCCGACTGCCAATAACGCCAGCGGGTAAATTATGCAGCAGATCGCTATAGCGACCGCCAGCAGCAAAACACTCTTTGAAATATATTTCATCATTTTCATCTCCTTTTTAAAACGTCAGCTCACCAGATGCAAACCAACTATTATCATATCGATCAACTTGATGCCGATAAACGGCACGATCACGCCGCCCAGTCCCCAGACAAGAAGGTTCCTGCGCAACAGGGCCTCGGCGCCGAGCGCCCGGTATGAGACGCCCTTCAGTGCGATTGGGATGAGCAGCGGAATGATAATCGCATTAAAGATGACCGCTGAGAGTATGGCCGACATCGGCGAGTGCAGGTGCATGATGTTCATAACTCCTAACCACGGCAGAGTGCCTGCAAAAAGCGCCGGAATTATGGCAAAGAATTTGGCAACGTCGTTGGCTATGGAGAAGGTCGTCAGCGATCCTCGAGTCATCAACAGTTGTTTGCCTATTTCCACAACTTCGATCAACTTTGTGGGGTCGCTGTCAAGGTCAACCATATTGGCCGCCTCTTTGGCTGCCTGTGTTCCTGCGTTCATGGCAAGGCCAACGTCCGCCTGGGCCAATGCAGGGGCATCATTAGTCCCGTCACCCATCATAGCCACCAGTTTACCCTCTGCCTGCTCCTTTCTGAGGTAAGCGAGCTTGGTCTCGGGCGTGGCCTCTGCGAGGAAGTCATCGACACCCGCCTGCTTTGCAATAGCCGCAGCTGTGAGAGGGTTGTCCCCCGTGATCATAACGGTCCTCAGCCCCATCTTCCTGAGCCGCTCGAACCGTTCAGCCATGTTGGGTTTCAAAATGTCTTCAAGAGACTATCACGCCTGCTATGTTGTAATTATCAGCGACCAGCAGCGGCGTAGCGCCTTTTAAAGCGACGCTGTCCACCAGTTGCTTGATCTCGCCCTTGAGTTCGTCAGGCACGCTGCCATTGCCGCTCATAACGAATTTTATGACAGCATCCGGCGCCCCTTTTCGGATTAGCCGGCCGTCGGGAAGATCCACCCCGCTCATGCGGGTCTGGGCCGTAAAAGGCACAAACTTGGTATCAGTCAGGCAAGCTGACTGTGTTTCCGCTTTGCTTCTCGAATAACTTGACTATGCTCTTTCCTTCGGGTGTCTGGTCAGCATCAGAAGCCATGGCAGCAAGCTGCCCTACCTCGGCCTCCGGAATACTTCCCCACCGGGAGGAACTTAGTGGCGTTCCTGTTCCCTATGGTGATTGTGCCTGTCTTGTCAAGCATTACGACGTCTATGTCCCCTGCCAGCTCCACCGCCTTGCCGCTTTTTGCAATAATGTTGGCCTGAAGGGCTCGATCCATGCCGGCGATTCCGATCGCGGCGAGCAAAGCGCCAATAGTTGTAGGAATGAGGCAGACCAGGAGCGCGATCAGTGTCGGGACGTCGGTACCGAGACTTTTAAGGGGTGTCTGGATGCCCAGATAGCCCATCATGTACTGCTCGGCGTTCCATGCCATTGGCCAAAGCGGGATTGCCACGATCAGGAAAGACCAGCGTAAAAGCCGAAAGCACCAGCGTAAGCGCAATCTCATTTGGAGTTCTCTGACGTATAGCGCCTTCTACCAGGGCGATCATACGGTCGAGGAACGAATTCTCCTGTGCCGCTGGTGATACGGACAATAATCCTGTCCGAAAGCACAAGGGTGCCGCCTGTCACACCCGACCTGTCGCCTCCCGCTTCACGGATAACAGGGGCCGACTCCCCTGTAATCGCTGATTCATCGATGGAGGCGATCCCTTCGATGATTTCCCCATCATTGGGTATCATTTTCCCGGCCTCCACAAGGACCTGGTCGCCCGGCTTCAAATCTGTGGAGGACACCTGCTCGGTGTTTCCCGCAGCATTCAAGCGATAAGCCATCGTGTCGAAACGCGCCCTTCTGAGTGAATCAGCCTGGGCCTTGCCGCGGGCCTCCGCAAGGGCTGTTGCAAAGTTTGCAAACAGCACAGTTATAAAAAGCCAGGCGTCAAGCTGTATGAAATAGCTTAAGGGCAACTGGCTGTCCCCTTTTCCCATCAACGCTTCAACTATATAAAGCAGGGTCAAAAAAGCACCCACCTCGACCACGAACATAACTGGATTGTTCCATTGCCTGTCAGGCCGCAGCATCAGGAATGCCTGCTTCAATGCCGCCACTGCTGTTTCTTTCTCCAGCAGCCGATGGGGTTTCTTACGGCGCTGGGGTCTCTGCAGACCCATAGACAAACCAGCCTCCGGCAGGGATTCTTTTACATCTGATTTATTCATCTAACACTCCTTTTACGTTTTAAAAATTTTAAATTTTGAATTTTGAATGTTAAATTGTGGTGTCTAATAAAATAAATTATTTCCTCCTTCATTCAACATTTAGAATTCAACATTCAACATCTTTTTTATTAGCCTCCGAACGGCATCGGACCAAAATGGTCTGCTATAGGCCCTAACGCGGCAACAGGCAGAAAGAGCAGCGCCCCGATGATAAGAATCGTTCCCAACAACAGGATGCTGAATGTCGGGGTATCGTCCCGCAGGGTACCCAGGCCAAAAGGACTCGATTTCTTTTCCCCGAGATATGCGGCCATAGCCATCGGCGCGATAATAGGAAGAAACCGGCTGAACATCATCACCAGCCCTGTTGCAATATCCCATGCAACGGCGGTCGGCGCCGGATTCGGATTATTCCAAAAACCGTAATTGGTCCCCAGTCCGTCAAATGCTGAACCGTTGTTGGCAGAGGCCGACGAGAACTGGTACAAAATCTGTGAAAGGCCATGCGCCCCTGGATTACTGACGGCCTTGAGTCCCCAGCTCGTTGCGGCGAAGAGGCCGGTTGGGAACAGGATCATGAACGGGTGGATAAGCAGGGCGATCATTGCGAGTTTGACTTCACGCGCCCCGATCTTCTTGCCGAGATATTCCGGTGTTCTTCCAACCATCATGCCGGCCACAAATATCCCGATAATTATGTAAAGCAGCATGTTGATCATGCCTACGCCTTTACCTCCGAAGATGCAGTTCAGCCACATCCCCACCATCGGTGATAATGCAGCAAGCGGGTTGAGACTGTCTTCCTCCGCATTTACCGCACCGCAGGTCACGTCTGTCGTCAACGCGTCAAACGTAGCGCCAGCCGAGGTGCCGAAGCGCATTTCTTTGCCTTCAAGATTGCCGAGGTGCTGGTCTACAGGCAGGCCCGGAACTGCAGGCAGGGTCACTACACGTTTCCCGCCTGGCGCCGTGGCGCTTGGAATTTCATAGGTTTGCGCTATGGGGTGGGCCGTCAAGCCAGGGTTAGGTTTCAGCGTATCGAAATATACCGACCACACTACGGTGCCGGCCATTAAAAACAGCATTACAGAAAATATGACAAGGCTGTGTCGTATTCGGCCGAGCATGCGGCCGTACATCAGCACGAGAGCGAATGGGAAAATCATCATGGCAAGAGTGTTAAAAAAGTTCGATGCTGCCGTTGGATTTTCAAAGGGGTGCGCGGAATTCATACCATAGAATCCTCCGCCGTTGGTACCGAGCATTTTCATGGACTCAAAGGCTGCCACCGGACCGACCACGATGGTCTGTTGCTTGACATCGCCCTTGTCAGTGGTCCCCATAGCCGCGGGTTCGAGCGTCGAAACCTGATAGGATGTCTTCAAGGTCATCGGGCTGCCCTCGGCCACAAAGTAGAGTGCGAAGACAAAGGCTACCGGCACGAACATATAAACCAATACCCGCCACATATCCAGAAAGAAATTACCCATCGATTTATCGCTGCGCAAAGCCCTTATGATAGCAACAAGAGCGCTTAATCCTATTGCAGCCGATATAAAGAGATTGGCGATGCCGAAGAAAATCTGGCTGAAATTGGACAGATGCTGGTCACCTGCATAGTGCTGGAGGTCAGTGTTCGTCATGAAGGACACAGTCTGCATAAATATGGTGCTCGGGGCCAGGAGTGTCTTGTGATCAGGATTGAGCGGCATCCACGGCTGCAGCGCCAGAACAAGATAGCCGAAGACAAACAGCAGGGTGTTAAAAGTCAGCAGTGACCCCGCGTACTGTTTCCAGTTCTGCGGGCCGCTGTTCAGACGTTTCTCGAACCATCCGAAGACGGGTAAAGGCCGGTATTTCCCATCCATCACCCACGCCATGTAGCGACTTAAAGGGAACGCGACGAGAGTCGCAGTCGCCAAAAGCGCAAATGGAAGTAACCACGTTTGAATAAACATTCTTTAGCTCCTTTAATTAAGTGTTTTAGTGTCTGCTGCAGACAATTTCAGAACCATTCCGGCCGCACAAGGGCCACAACAAGGTAAATGAATAAAAAGATTACTACAACCGCTGTCAAATAGATCATTTACGTCACCTCAACCTTTATATTTTCTCGCAAGCCTTCAAAAACAACAAACATACCCCCATCCCTGCGATGCCCAGCAGGAACATCCCCGGAAGCCAAATTGCAAGGTTCATCGAGTTTCCTCCTTATTTATAAGTTCAGACCTTGAAATATTATTCATATCCATAATCTCCTCAAATTGTAAATCGGCTTTCAGCAAACCACAACTTTGTCTTCTTATACGCAAATGTAGTATTTGAGAGCATTTTCGGTGCCAGATGAAATTATGGAATGAAGGTATTGAAATATTGAGATAATATCGGGTTAGACAAAAAGTGTAAAGGACGCCATATTAAAAAATTAAGCGCCCGCAATAAAAAAAGAAACAAAGTTGCATTATTTGATTGCTTGCCGGACAATCTCTTTGTAACGGTCAGCTTATAAAGTTTTCGCTCTTGTCTTTCAGAATACCACTGAATGGGGCTCCTCTTTCAGCAGAAGAACCGAGCACGGCATCTTCCGAATAATTTCTTCGTTGCTCCTTCCAAAAAGAAAATGTTCAAGCCGCCATTCTTCATGGGCAAGCATGATCACGAGATCTATTTTGTTTTCTTTGATCGCGGCAAAAATCTCTTCTGTAGGATTTCCCTCTTTAATTATTTCTTTTATGCGGAGGCCATTACCCTTCTCGGCCATTATGATAGCGTCGAGATCCTCTTTCGACTTCTTGATCTCCCTTTTGTAGTCTTCTTCCAGCGATGGTTTCGGAAGGTTCCATGCACCAAAAGTCAGGGGATCATAAATAACATGAATAACATAAAGCTCAGCCCCGTAGCTCCGGGCCAGAGAAATTCCGTAATGGACCGCTTTACCGCAATATTTTGTCATTCTGCTTACAACAAGGATTCGCTTGATATCGTGCATAAATCATCCTCCTTAGCGGATATTGCACAAGTTGTTTGTGCAAAATTTCGTGATTGGGTTATGACAATATATAGATCAATTTTTGAGTTTAGTCAAGTGCTGTGTCAACAAACAGGGTCAGGCAGTATCGCTTAATCTATCAAAAAACATTCAGCGAGCTGTCTGTGGTAAGCATTCCGCCTTATTTTGAAGATCCTTCATAAGCACCGTCCTTATGGGGTATGGGATAACTATACCTTCCTGCCTGTACCTTTCATGAAGCCGCTTGATCAATTCATGCTGAATACGAGATTGACTATTGAAGTCTTTGACACGCATAGTTATCGTAAAATCGATGCATGAATCAGAAAACCTGGTGTATTCTATAAAAGGTTCGAACTCCGGAACGCCTCCGGGAACTTCAAGCATGACTTCTTTTGCTATGCCCGCTGTCACTTCTTCCACCTTTTTCAAGTCACTTTCATAACCGACGCCGATTTGCGCAACCATGGACATTTCGCTGAAGGGAAGAGAATAGTTTGTCACATTGACCGAGGCAAGCCTGGAATTCGGTATGACTATAATATTATCTGAAGGCGATTTGATAATCGTCTCCCGCCATGTCATATCGGCTATATACCCTTCCTCACCGGTGCTCAGCTTAATATAATCTCCCACCCTGAACTTTCCCGAGGCTATGATGTTAAGACCTGAAAAAAGATTGGCAAGGGTGTTCTGAAGTCCCAGGGCCACCGCCAATCCTCCCACGCCCATTGCAGTTAGTATGGGTGTGATGGATACCCCGATGGAATCGAGTATTATCATAAAACCGATCAGGTAAACCACCAGTTTTATCAGATTTATAAAAATAGTAAACGCGGCAATGTCAGCCTTTGTTTTTTTCATGTAAATATTTATGAATGCTGCCGTGAACCTGCACGAAATGATCGTTCCCGTAAGTATCATCAGCACGTGCAGGATTTTTCTCAGAAGATAAAAAAGAGACTTGTTCATGGGGACAAGATGTATTGCGCCGTAGACACTCAGAATAGCAAGTGCCAGGGTTGTCATGTAGCGAAATGCCAGAATTATAATTTCCCCGGCCTTGTGCTCCTCTTTCATGACCTTTCTTCTCAGCTTTCCGAGTATCACCGTTTCGAGGATAAGACCAATAAGGACTCCGCCCGCTACAATGGCAAGAGGGATAATTATTTGCGATGTTATAGTTAGGGGGTCAGTTGTCATGTTAATTTCAGAAACCATACCTAATATACCATAACTGCAATCCAGCTGTTCTTTTTCTTGACAATTCTATACTATAAGATATGATTTATCATATACAAACGTATTAAGCCAGGGAGGCATACACATGACGGAAACGGAAATAAAGATCGATGGCATGAGCTGTCAGCATTGCGTGATGCGAGTGAAAAAAGCGCTGGACGGTATTTCAGGCATTACTGAAGCAAATGTTACTGTCGGCAGTGCAAGCATAAAGTATGACGATTCAAAAGTTAAGATGGAAGATATCTATTCTGCTATCGTGAAGGCCGGATATAAAGTATCGTTATAGCGGCGAGCGATGCAATCCTTTGATTGTACGGAGGGCATAAGAGAAAAAAACACGACTCTCTTATGCAGGAACATTATTTTCTCTTGACAAGGTGCCCTTTAATGGGGGGATCTGAAGGTCAGAGAAGGCCAACGTCTCGTCCTCACCAGCATATTTAATTCGGGAATCCCTCTCTGGATAAGTGCTACCTGTCCAATACATTCCTTATCTTTCTCAGCAAAGAGTCCGGATTAATCGGCTTTGAGATGAAATCAAAACCCTCCTCCAGTATCCCCTTTTTCGATATTATATCGTCGGTGTATCCACTCATGAATATTGTCTTAATACCAGGTTCAATGCCATTTATCTCTTCATATGCCTCCCTGCCGTTCTTTACAGGCATTATCACGTCAAGGAGAACCAGAGACACCGCACCTCTGTTTTCTTTGAATTTCTTTGCTGCGTCCTCTCCATTTTCAGCCTCTATCATCTTATACCCGTGCGTCTCCAAAAGTAACCTCATACTCTCCCTGACCTGCGGTTCGTCTTCGGCGATAATTAACGTTTCACCTTTCCCTTCCGGCAAAGTCTCATTCGGCTCAGATATTGCTGCACTTTTTGTATCTGTCAGCGGTAAATATATCCTGAATGTCGTTCCCTTGCCCACCTCGCTGTAAACATTGATGTTGCCGTTGTGCTGTTTAACTATTCCATAGACCATGGAAAGGCCCAGCCCTGTGCCCTTGCCCACTTCCTTTGTGGTAAAAAAAGGCTCGAATATGTATTCTTTCGTCCCCTGCTCCATCCCGACTCCGTTGTCCGCTACCCTCAGGACAGCATACATGCCCATGTTTTCAAAATTGTGTGTTTCGGCATAACGGCTGTCAACATCAACCACATCTGTCTCTATGACCAGATGACCGCCGTCAGGCATGGCATCACTGGCATTGGCAGCGAGATTCATCAGGACTTGGTCCATCTGTCCTACGTCAACCATTATCGGAAGCTCTCCAGCGCTCAGGATAGTACTGAGTTTCACATCATCTGCAATGACCCTTTTGAGCATTTTTTCGATGTCCCTCACTATTTCATTGAGGTCCGCTATCACTGGTTCTATGACCTGTTTTCTGCTAAAGGCTAACAGCCTTTTTGTAAGGTCCCCTGCCCGGTCTGCGGCGTCAAGCATCTCTTGTATATACTTCCCTGTTGTTACGGTGTCTTTAATATTCATTTGCGCCAAGCTACCATAACCTACGATCGCCGTGAGAATGTTGTTGAAGTCATGCGCAACTCCACCAGCAAGAGTCCCGATTGCCTCCATCTTCTGCGACTGCAGCAATTGCTTCTCAAGTTTCTTTTGCTTGGAGATGTCGACAAAGCTCTCGAGAATATGACTCCGACCGTTTAGTGTTATGAGCACTACAGTCTTGATTACGGGAACTCTGGTACCATCACTGGTTATTATGACTCGTTCAGAATTATCGACAACTTGACCAAGGTCAGTAATGGGGCATTTGCCCTGCTCTGCCGGACAGATGTAATTATGACAGGTGCTGCCTGTAATGCTTTCTTTAGGTTTTCCAATCAGCTTTGCTGCTACCGAATTAACATCTACAATTGTGTGGGTTTCCGGATCAATCAGAATGATCCCGGCCTGAACGGCTTCCAATATAGTTCGCAGCCTCGACTCACTTTCCTGTAACGCCATTTCCGTCTGCCTGCGCTCAGCTATTTCTGTTTCCAAAGCTTTATTGGCGCTGTACAACTCCGCCGTGCGTTCCCGTATCCGCGCCTCCAGTCCCTCGAAAACCTGCTTCAGAATCGCCTGGACCTCTTTCAGTTCGCTGATATCCCGCACGGCGCTGATATTGACAGTTTTGCCTGCGATCCGGGAGACAATCGCATGGACTTCTATAGGGAGAATTGTTCCGTCCTTGCGTAAATAGGCTGATTCAAATAAAGCTTCCCCCTTATTCTGGATCATGGCAAAGTTTGCTTGAATCTTCTCGGCATTTTCAACTGGCTCGATATCATAAAGCTTTCGAGCAAGCAGTTCTTCCCGTGTGTATCCGGTCATTCTCATGAGAGAGTTGTTGAAATAAAGGAAGTTGCCTTCCATATCAAGCATCAATATGGCATCGGACGCATTTTCGAGCAGGGCCGCCTTGTGCTGATTCTCTTCCTCCAGAAGTTTCCGCTTTGTAATATCAATGGCAAAAACCACACCTTGGTCTCTAAGTCGGCCCAAGACCGCCCCACCGATGAGGATTGTTACCCGGCTGCCATCACGGCGAATGAATTCCTTTTCGCATGGCGTACAGGATCCGATTGTATCGATTGCCCCAGTGTATTGAAGGTCACGCGAAATGAACCCCTGAGGGATTAAATCAATCAAGCGCACCTGCCCGGCAAGCACCTCTTCGGGCGTATAACCAAAAAGGTTGCAGAAGGCCTGATTCGCTTCTCTCAGGCATCCGTCTGTGTGCCCGAAAGCGATGGCAACCATGTCGGATTCAAAGAGCCGCCCGAAATGCTCTTTGTTCAATCGGTTATTTGTGTCAGCCGTTTCTTTCCCGGAATCAGCCTGTTCAAGCTCAGCAACCCGCCGACGCAATTCCGTCAGTTCATTAATAAGCTGCTCTTTTGTCTTGGCTTGATCTTTCATAGTGATTTATAGGAGTTCGCTTTTCCAGCGCAAGCGAAAAACAGCAAGAGAAATAGACTTGATGAGCTTATAAGTATAAGCTTTTTCAATGTCAACGGAGAATAGCACGAAAAGAAGAATATATCAATGACCGCAGCTTCGACTCACGCTGCATGCTTGAACTATGTTCTGAGTTGTCCTTTGGTCCTTTCAATGATGAAGCCAGTGATCTGATCATGCAGGGCATCGACCTCCTCATCTTTCAGTGTGCGGTCTGACGCCCTGTACCGGATTGAAAAGGCGATGCTCTTTTTGCCTTCAGGGATGTTCTTCCCCTTATAGACGTCGAATAGCGTAACGTCCTCTATGAGGTCGGAGCTAAAGGACTTGAGCAATGCAACGACCTCCGATGATTCAAGGGATTCATCTATAACAAGTGCCGTGTCTCTTTCACTATAAGGATACCTGGGCAATGGATGATATTTGAGTACCGGCAGGGAATAAGGTCTGATGCGGTCCACATCAAGCTCCGCAAGAACTATTGAAGGACTTTGCGCCTTTATGTCCAGGCGATCTATAATAACCGGAGACAAGACCCCGACGTACCCTATCTTATCACCCCCTATCATTATATCCGCAGATTGCCCCGGATGCAGGAAGGGTTCAGAGGATCTGGCAAAGGAATAACCGCTTATTTTAAGAGTATCAAACAGTGCCTCAATTACGCCCTTGACCACAAAAAAGTCCTGGGTGTCGTCCTTGTAAAGAGATCGCATCTTTTCCTTGTATAACAGGGCAGCAAAGTGGTTTCTTTCTTCAGGCAGCGAGTTCCCCTCCTTACTTAAAAATACCCTGGATGATTCACAAAGTCTGAATGATCTATTATCGTGTGATACGTTATACACTATATTTCCAATCAAGCCGGGTACAAGTGTTGTGCGCATAAAGGCATCTTCTGCACGCAGAGGGTTCTTTATCCGCACTATTCTCCTGCGTTCATCGTCAGCATCGAACCCGAGGAAATCAAGGTCCTGCTCTCCCATAAAACTATAATTTACTACTTCAGTAAATCCCGACTTTAAAAAAGATTCCTTCAGCTCTTTCAGAAGAGCCCCTGAAAATAATTTCTGCGGTTTGTCCTGCGCCTCAATTCCGATAACTGCGGTAGGCAGTACCGCCGGGATCCTCTCGTAACCGTAAGACCGTGCGACCTCTTCTATAATATCGAAGCCTCCCTGCACATCTACCCTGTATGCCGGGGGCGTAATATTCAAATATCCGGTTCCTTTCTCCACAACAAAACCCAGTCTTTCCAGATAGCCTGTGATTTCCGCTTCGGTCAGCTCCAGGCCGAGCACTCCATTTATCTTTTCACATTTGATACTGATCGCTACCGGAGCATACACCCCGGGGTAGATATCTATTTTCCCGTAAACAGTGCCGCCCGCAATCTCGCGCATAAGGAAGGCTGCCCTGTCCAGGGCCTTCTTAAGCATCTTTATATCTGTCCCCCGCTCAAACCTGAATGAGGCCTCTGTCTTCAGTCCGGTGGATCTTGAGGTCCTCCTCACCGATACTGCGTCGAACCAGGCACTCTCAATAAAAATGTCCACAGTTGAATCGCTGACTTCAGTTTCCAGTCCACCCATAATCCCGGCAATCGCTATAGGATCTTCGGAGTCCCATATGAGAAGCGCATCACCAGGCAGTTCCTGTTCATTCCCGTCAAGGGTGCGGAAACGCAATTTTTCGGGCTTGCCCTTCACATTCCCTGAAGTACCGACCTGTATGCGGCGTCCTTTGACAGTGCCAAGATCAAAGGCATGCAGTGGATGACCCAGTTCCATAAGAACATAATTGGTAACATCAACCACGTTGTTTATTGATCTGACCCCGCATTTTTCGAGCCTGCGTTTAAGCCACTCTGGTGAAGGGCCGATTTTGAGCCCTTTGACTATCCTCCCTGCGTATCGCCTGCAAAGGGAGGAATCGAGGATATCTATATTAAAATCAAGTTCCCCTGTCTCTGCCTCGACCTCATGCTCCGGGAGGGCAAGCGGCAAACCTAAGGCGGCGGACAGTTCGCGGGCAATGCCTACAATACTCAGGCAGTCAGGCCTGTTCGGAGTCACGTTGATCTCAAAAACAGTGTCCCCATCAATCTGCTCCATCGCTTCGACTTCAAGCCCGAGCATGGTGAGCCGATGCGCAACTTCTCCGGCAGATTCGCTGACCGGAACAAATTCCCGCAGCCACTCCAGGGAGGCCCGCATCTAAAACTGCCTCAGAAATCTGATATCATTCTCATAAAACAGCCTGATGTCGTCAACCGAATATTTTAGCATCGCTATTCTTTCAATCCCCATTCCGAAGGCAAACCCTGAATAGACTTCCGGATCATATCCTACATATTTAAAAACCGCCGGGTTTACCATGCCCGCGCCCATGATTTCGAGCCAGCCTGAATTTTTGCAAACCCTGCATCCTGCGCCGCCGCAAAGTATACAGCCTATATCTATCTCTGCTGACGGCTCGGTGAAGGGGAAGAAGCTCGGCCTGAACCGCACCGGCGTATCAGGACCGAATATCTGGCGGAGAAATGTCTCAAGAATACCTTTGAGGTTGCTGAATGTAATATCTTTATCCACCATAAGCCCCTCTACCTGATGAAACATGGGGGAATGAGTGACATCTGCATCGCACCTGTACACCTTTCCGGGGGCAATAAACCGCACAGGCGGTTTCCTCTTTTCCATTCCCCTCACCTGAACAGGAGACGTATGGGTCCTCAGTACAATATCATCACTCACAAAAAAGGTATCCTGCATATCGCGGGCAGGATGGTCCTTGGGGAAATTCAGCGCCTCGAAGTTATAATAATCATGTTCCACTTCCGGTCCTTCTTCAACACTGAAGCCCATCCTGACAAAAACATCCACTATTTCTAAAAGGACTTTATTAATGGGATGTTCGTTGCCGATAGCAGCGTATTTGCCGGGCAGCGTTATATCAATGAACCCGGCCGACAACTGTTTTTTCAGCGCTTCGTTTTTGAGGACGGCTTCTTTGGCATCTAATTCGGTTTCGATAAATTGTTTTACATCGTTTATCTTCTTGCCGAGCACCGGCCGATCTGCCGGCGCTGCAGAAGAAAGCGCTTTCAGAGCACTTGTGACATGTCCCTTCTTGCCCAGGTAATTGATTCTGAGCTGAAACAGGTCAGCAGGACCGGCAACAGACTTCAGTTCATTCAGAAATTTCTGTTTCAGATCTTCGATCATCATTATTGAAGGGGGAAAAAAGTGAAAGGTAAAAAGTGAAAAGCAAGAAGTACAGAATAGAAAACCTTAATCCTATTTTCTCCTTACTTTTTACTTCTCACTTTAAACTTTTTACTTCTCTTTACTTACTTGCTCGACAAGTTTGCTAAACGTCTCGAAGTCATTACACGCCAGATCGGCAAGGGCCTTTCTGTTAAGATTGACATTTGCCTTTTTTAATCCGTTCATGAATTGACTGTAGGATGTGTTCAGAGACCTGACTGCGGCATTTATCCGCGCTATCCAGAGTGCCCTGAATTCCCGTTTCTTAAGCCTTCTGTCCTTATATGCAGCAATAAGCGCCTTGTCGACAACCTGCGTTGCTATGCGGTAAAGGCGACTCCTCGCGCCATATTGACCCTTTGAACTCTCAAGAACCTTCTTATGATATCGTTTGGACTTAAAACCACCTTTCGCCCTCGGCATCGTATCCTCCTTATCTGTCCGAAAAAAACTTCTTACTTCACATTAATAACTTACATTTTAATTAATCAGGCGTCAAAGCGTCAAGCAAAAAAGGTAAAGGTAGGGAGTGTTTTATCTTTATCTTAACCTTTGCCTATACCTCTACCTGTCTTAGAACATATAGGGCAGAAGCTTCTTGACATCGTCATATTGCGTCTCGGGAACTAAAGCACTTTTCCTGAGATTCCTGTGCCTTTTGGAAGATTTGCTGGTCAAAAGATGGCTCTTATATGCCTTGCTCCTTCTTATCTTGCCGGTGCCGGTCACTTTATAACGCTTTGCGGCTCCCCTATGGGTTTTTATCTTTGGCATTGTCTTTCTCCTTTCTATTATTTGCTGCTGGGGGTGATCACCATGGTGATATGATTACCTTCCAGCCTGGGCTGCTGTTCAATATTAAATTTACCTGTGAGCAGCTCGGTGATTTTATCAAATACTTTCATCCCCATCTCGGGTCTTACGATTTCCCTTCCCCTGAAAAACATGGTAACCTTGGCCTTGTCTCCCTCCTCAAGAAATCGCAGGATATTTTTGACCTTGAGCTGGAGATCGTGGTCGGTTATTTGGGGCCTGATCTTCACTTCTTTAAGGTCAGCGGTCTTTCGCGCAGTGTGCTTTTTGCTCATCTGATACTTATATTTGCCGAAGTCCATGACCCTGCATACCGGAGGGCTCACATTAGGCGCCACCTCAACAAGATCGTAACCGCTCTCCCGGGATATCCTCAGTGCTTCCTGTATAGTCACAACTCCGAGCTGTTCCCCGGACTCGCCGATCAACCGTACTTCTCTTGTCCTGATACCTTCGTTAACTCTAATATCTTTGCTTATGTTCTCACCTCCTATAAGTTTTAAGTAAAAGTGAGCATATAAGCAGAAAAAGAAACCTACTTTACTGCTATTTACTGATGATATTTACTTTACTCCTCTTCTATTATCACCATAAACTCGTCCGTTGTAAATGGTCCGATGTTTTCACCATTGCGTTTTCTTACAGTAACTTTCTGATCATCAGTTCTTTGTCGCCTATTATAATCAAATACGGAACTTTTCTCATCGTGGCTTCACGGATCTTGTATCCTATCTTTTCGTTGTCGGTATTTGTCTCGGACCTTATACCGGCGCGCTTGAGAGCCTCATGTACCTGCCGGGCATAAACATCATGTCTTTCCGCAATTGTCAAAACCGATACCTGTACCGGAGCAAGCCAGAGCGGGAAAATGCCTGCATAGTGCTCAATAAGGACACCGAAAAAGCGCTCCAGTGATCCCATTAATGCACGATGGACCATAATAGGCCTGTGTTCCTTGCCGTCACTCCCCCTGTATACGGTATCAAACCTCTCAGGGAGATTGAAATCGACCTGTATGGTGCTGCACTGCCATGCCCTGTTCAAAGAATCCTTTATCTTGATATCTATCTTGGGCCCGTAGAAAACACCTTCTCCGGGGTCGACAACATAAGGCAATCCTTTCTTCTCAAGCGCCTGCTTCAAGGCATTTGTCGCATGCTCCCAGTTCTCGAGTGCCCCCACATATTTCTCAGGTCTTGTAGAAAGGTATATATCGTATGAGGCAAATCCGAAGGTCCCGAGGATGAATAGCGTGAAATCAAGTATACTTACGATTTCATCCTCAAGCTGGTCCTCCCTGCAGAATATATGCGCATCATCCTGGGTAAAGCCCCTCACCCGCATAAGCCCGTGCAGCGTTCCTGACCTTTCGTACCTGTATACCGTGCCGAGTTCAGCATACCTCAGAGGCAAGTGTCTGTAACTCCTGAGCTGGCTTTTATATATGTCGATGTGGAAAGGACAATTCATCGGTTTCAACTCATAGGCAATCTCGTCGATTTCCATGGGAGAGTACATGTTTTCCCTGTAAAAGTCCCAATGCCCGCTCGTCTGCCATAAATGCAATCTGGCAATATGCGGGGAAAAAAGTATTTTATAATCCGCCTTGAGATGCTCATCCCTCCAGAAGTCCTCTATCGTCTTTCTGATAATTGCACCGTTCGGGTGCCAGAGAATCAGGCCCGGCCCGATTTCTTCGCTTATGCTGAAAAGGTCAAGCTCTTTGCCGAGCTTGCGATGGTCACGCTTTTTGACCTCCTCAAGATAATCAAGATATGACTTGAGTTCCTCTTTTGTATCAAAGGCGGTTCCGTATATCCTCTGGAGCATTTTGTTCTTTTCGCTGCCGCGCCAGTAGGCCCCCGCAATACTCAAAAGTTTGAATGCCTTCACTCTTCCGGTCCGGGGCAGATGAGGCCCTCTGCAAAGGTCAACAAACCCGCCTTCTTCATACAGCGACACTGTATCATCGGAAATATCCTCAAGCAGTTCAACCTTGTACGGTTCATCCATTTCCCTGAAAAGCCTTGTTGCCTCATCCCGAGCAATCTCTTTCCTTATGAAGGGCTTGTTCTGCTTGATGATCTCCTTCATCCTCTTTTCAATTTTTTCAAGGTCCTCGGGGGCAAAGTGTTCAGCCCTGTCAAAGTCATAATAAAAGCCTTCTTCAGTGGCCGGGCCTATGGCGAATTTAACCTCGGGAAACAATTCCTTCACAGCGTGGGCCATGATATGAGATGTGCTGTGGCGGTAAATTTCTTTCCCTTCTTTCGATTGACCGGTAACCAGTTCTATTGCAGACTCTGGAGCAAGAGCATCCAGCAACGCCAGGTCCACGAAATCTCCATTGACTTTGATCGCTATAGCGCGGG
The DNA here is from genome assembly GCA_963830245.1 of Nitrospirota bacterium. Lineage (GTDB taxonomy): Bacteria > Nitrospirota > Thermodesulfovibrionia > Thermodesulfovibrionales > Dissulfurispiraceae > JADFXI01. The sequence continues at coordinate 125,431 of CAWHNC010000020.1, read as the reverse complement.
TTGATTCGATATGTTTCTGCAGTTCGGACTTCTCTATTACTTTTTCCGCACCGTCAAGCAATATAATTTTGATAGCAACTCCTCCAATCTATAACAGGCTGAATATCTTAACCGATTTACAGCCATCTATTCAATATAAATTATAGAGCCCGCCTGATATCAGGTTTATAACAATGAATCTCCCCGTGGCAAGACCACGGGGTATCTAAAAGCTAAAACCTAACTTCTTGTCATTCCCGTGCTTAAGAGCACCCACTGTTGGCTTGTCGGGAATCGCATTGCTTCGTTCTAAAAACGATTCCGGACAAGCCGGAATGACAGGCGTTCGGTAACCCTGTAGCAAGCAACAGGGAATTATCAAGTTAAATAATACTCCAGTTTCTTAATGCAACAAATAGTTTTAGCTTGACTGTGTTCTGAGCAAAAGGTTATATAATTATATAATAAGGATTATAAAAGATGCTCATGCCACAAAAAAGTCTAAAAATAAAGTGCGTCGAAAATATGGCTAAACCACTCCATCTGTAACAAAATAAGAGTCTTCAGGTGACTATGACGTGCATATGAATTTAAAAACAAAACTCATACTGTTCGTCTCAGCATGCGTTGTAGTCATATTGGCGCTTACTGCAATCTTCGCCTTTTCCCACTATAAGCAATCCATTAAGGAAACTATCGCTCAGCAGCAATTCCGCATGGTCTCCATACTTGCCGATGAAATCGACAACAAACTTTTAGACACTCAACAGCAGATTGTGGCCCTATCGAAAGTTACTCCTGCGGATATCATGCGTAATCCCGCAAAGGCACAGGCATTCCTTGACGGCAAGCCGGGTATACATACAATTATGGATAACCATCTTTTTTTATTCACACTATCAGGGAAGATCTTTGTTGAATCGCCATATGCTCCCGCCAGAAGGGGCCTTGACTTTTCCTTCCGCCAGTACTTCGTAAATACAATTAAATCCAAAACACCATATATCTCCGATGCCTTCATGGGATACCAGTCACGTGAGCCTGTTTTGATGTTTACAGCGCCGGTTCTTGACAGCAGGGGGAAAAATAAAAGGCATATTGGCGGGCAGTGTCGATCTTATGAGAGATAACTTCCTGGGGAGAATAGGTACTGTAAAAATAGGCGAGACAGGCAATCTCTATTTGTTTGACGCAAACGGTACTATGATTATGCATCCGGACAAAAAGAGGATTCTCGTGACCCAGCCTCGTGGCTTAAACAGGCTGTATGATGCGGCCAGGGACGGGTTTGAGGGCACAGGTGAGACCACAACGTCTTACGGCATGAAAGCAGTTTCTTCTTATAAGAGACTGAAGACAAAAAACTGGATACTGGGGGCTAACTCACCCCTGACCGAGGCATACCGTCCTGTCCGTCATGCGGAACGATACTTTTTGATAGCCATGCTCATTGGGGTTATTGTGGTATTTTCTGTCATTTCCTCCGTCGTGAACTACCTGATAACGCCTCTGGAGTCATTCATCGATCATATTAAGCATCTCCCGCAAAAAACAGGGGACGAAAGATTCCTGGAAATAAAGACAAAAGATGAAATAGGAACGCTTTCCCTGGCCTTTAATACAATGTTGACCGAGATTGACAATGAGAAAACAGCTCTGGAGCGGGCCAATCGCTCATTACTAATGTCCAATGAACAATTGCGTAATCTCGCCGCTCATTTACATTCTGTCAGAGAAGATGAAAGAACCAGGATTGCCCGTGAGATACACGATGAACTTGGTCAGGCGCTGGCCGCTCAGAAAATGGAATTGAGCTGGTTTCGCGGCAAATGCGGAGACCATAAGCCGATATTGGATAAGTCCGAAGCCATGATGGAAGCCCTTAACGAGACGATCAGGTCTGTCAGGCGTATCTGCACTGAATTGAGGCCGCCGATATTGGATGATTTCGGCCTTGTTGATGCATTACATTGGCAGGCTTATGAATTTAAGAATCGCACACGCATCCAATGCACAGTTGAATCTATGCCGGAGGATATTGAGCTGGACAAAGAACGGAGCACCGTATTTTTCAGAATTTTTCAGGAAACGCTGACAAACGTCCTTAAACACGCAAATGCGACAAAGGTGACAGCGCGACTGATAGCAGATAATGGAAATATAGTGCTGGAAGTCAAGGATAACGGTAAAGGCATAACAACTGAAGAACTTTCAAAGCATCAATCTTTTGGCCTCATGGGCATGCGTGAACGTGTTTATCCATGGGGAGGGGAAGTAGAGATAATAGGTTATAAAAACATCGGCACTACAGTAAGGGTCAGCATGGATCGCGTGGGATAGCCGGTGTGCATTCCATATCTGGCAGCAACCGGACTTTAATGATGGATCATCCCGCCGTCAACCATCTCGAGTGTTCTATGGCACTTTCTCGACAGGGACTCATTATGCGTCACGACAATGAAAGTGACACCGCTCTTCGCGTTCACGTCCATCAGAACCCTGAAAAGCTCTTCTCCTGTAGCAGTGTCGAGGTTGCCGGTCGGCTCATCCGCAAGAACCACACTGGGCTCCAGCAGGAGTGCCCTTGCAACTGCCACCCGTTGCTGCTCGCCTCCTGACAATTCCCCCGGTTTATGGTGCCGCCGCGCATAAACACCGAGATCATCCAGAAGCCGCTCGGCCCGTTCCCGGACCTGTCCGGTCCCATGCCCCGGTTTGCTCCCCCGCTCCATGAGCAAGCCCGGCATCATAACATTCTCGAGCGCGCTGAACTCCGGCAAAAGATAATGGAACTGGAACACAAACCCTATAGCCCTGTTACGGAATGATGCAAGCCGACCATTGCCAAGCGCAAAGGGATTAATAGCGTCTCCTTTAATATTATAAACAACCGTACCTTCAGTAGGCCGGTCAAGCGTACCCATAATATGGAGAAAAGTGCTTTTGCCCACTCCGGAAACACCCACAATACTGACAATTTCTCCTTCATGGAATACCGTGTCTATGCCCCTTAATACGTTTAATTCTCCTGCCGGAGTAAAAAACGATTTTTTAAGTCCTGAAACAGTTATCAGTCCGTTCATGTTCAGGTTAGCCCTTTGTCACTGCCTTGATCTTTTCAAGGATGGTGTTCCAGAGAGTATGCCGGGAAAGCGCGTCTCCTTTATTTCCGTTCTCTTTGTCGCTGTCGGGTTCAAGCTCTTTCATCTGTTTCTTTGAAGTCTCACGCGAGTCACTGTCAAGTTTCTTGCCGGTCTGTTTGTCCTGCCCCGAATCTTCCGTCGCGTCGTTGTCGCCGGTTATTTTTTTTATAAATTGAAGGGCCTTGTCCTTTTCCTTCTTTATAACGTCGGCCCTTTCAGCCAGCTTCTCACTCTTTTCCTTTATCGCGCCTCCTGTCTTTTCGCCGAACCATCTGAACTTCTCACCGCCACTCCGAAATGCGAGCCAAAAAAAGACGATCGACGCAATCACGATCAAACAAATAAGTCTTTTAATAAGTTTGAACATCACTCATACCTCAAAGGTTCTGCGGGGTCCAATTTTGCCGCATAGTATGACGGATAAAGCGTGGAAAGAAAACTGATCGCAACAGCTGACGCAGAAACAACAAGGAAATCGACAAGCTTCATCTTTACCGGCAGCTTGCTTAAATAATAAACGTCTGCCGGGAGTTTTATCAGCTGGTAATCGTTAAGCAACCTGCCGAGAATGTAACCGCCGGATACGCCAAGCAAGGTGCCTACAAGACCGATAAGCAGCCCCTGAAGCATGAATATCGCCATGATGCCCTGGTGGGTAGCTCCCATGGTCTTCAGTATGGCTATCTCCTTCTGTTTTTCCATAACGCTCATCATGAGCGTGCTGACAATATTAAACGACGCGACCAGAACGATAAGGATCAATATGATAAACATTGCAAATTTTTCGAGATTCAAGGCCGAAAACAGGTTCCTGTTCATCTGCATCCAGTCCCTGACATCGTAAGGGAACCCGAGCATGGCAGCCACCGACTTGCGGACTTCCGGGGCCTTGTAAACATCATCCAGACGCAGTTCGATGCCGGAGATGGAATCTCCAAGGCCGAAGAAATTCCGGGCATCCTTCATATCGGTAAGGACAAGACTTGAATCATATTCAAACATGCCCATCTCAAAAACAGCGGCAACCCTGAACTGCTTAACTTTAGGGAGCATTCCGAGCGGCCCCATCTGACCCTCAGGCGAAACAATATTGAGCCTCTCACCTGTCGTCACCCCGAGCATCGACGATAGTTCGCTGCCAATGATGATCCCGGGGATCCCATCTTTCCCCGTAAGATCTCCGGCACTTCCGGAGACAATATGTTTTAAAAGATCTGTCGTGCCGTATTCGGAAACAGGATCTATCCCCCTCAAATAAACGCCGTGGGCCCTGTTGCCGCTGGTTACCATCACCTGCCCTATGACGAACGGTGAAACTGAGACTACGTGCGGCACGCGCCTGAGTTCCTCCAGCAGCGGGGCGTAATTATTTATAGGGCCGCGGTAACTCTCGACTATGGCATGAGCATTTGCGCCCAGAATTTTTTTCTGGAGGTCATCACGGAAGCCGCTCATTACGGACAAAACCACCAGGAGCGCCATAACACCCACGGCGACCCCGCTTATGGATATAATGGTATTAAAAGAAACACCCCGGTTTTGTCTCTTGGATTTCAGGTACCTTAAGGCGATAAAGAGCGGATAAGGAAGATTCATCCTGTTCTTACTGCTGTTGTTCCGGTTTCAACTGCGGGAAAAGAATAACATCCCTGATTGATTGGGAGCCGGTAAAAAGCATTACAAGCCTGTCTATGCCTATACCCTCTCCGGCAGCCGGAGGCATGCCGTATTCCAGTGCCCGTACAAAGTCCTCGTCCATCCATTGGGCCTCTTCGTCTCCTTCCCGCTTTGCCTGCGCCTGTTTTGAAAGCCTCTCTTTCTGGTCAATGGGATCGTTCAACTCTGAGAAGGCATTGGCAATCTCCCTGGCAGCAATGAAAAGCTCAAACCGCTCCACGAGTTCGGGATTATCAGCCTTTCTCTTTGCCAACGGGGAGAGTTCAACAGGGTAGTCGGTGATAAAAGTAGGCTGTATCAATTCAGGTTCTACAAACTCCTTGAAAATCTCATCAATCACTTTACCGTGAGAAGCGCCTTTAGGAATATCAAGATTCTTTGAACGCGCCCAATCTACGGCTTTTTTGGCGTCTGCAATCACGTCATCAGGCACACCCTTTTGTTTCAGCGCATCGAGCATGGGAATCCTTGGCCACGGCGGCGTCAAATCGATCATCAGATCGCCGTAAGGGATTTTCAAAGCGCCCACTGACTTATTCGCCACAAAAGAGAAAAACTCCTCAGTAAAGGACATCAGATACTTGTAATCCTTATATGCCATATAGAATTCCAGCATTGTAAATTCGGGATTATGTCTGGTCGATATGCCTTCATTCCTGAAATTTTTGTTCAACTCGAAAATTTTCTCATAGCCGCCCACAAGCAGGCGCTTCAGGTAAAGTTCTGGTGCGATCCTGAGATAGAGGTCCATATTAAGAGCGTTATGATGCGTACTGAAAGGACGCGCCGATGCACCGCCGGGTATTTGGTGCATCATGGGCGTTTCAACCTCAATAAAGCCTTTTTCTTCGAGGAAGTCCCTGATTGCCTTTATAATGGCGCTCCTCGCGGCAAAGATGTCCTTTACCTCCGGATTGACGATGAGATCAACGTAGCGTTGACGGTAGCGTATCTCTATGTCCTTCAACCCGTGCCATTTCTCCGGAAGAGGCCTGAGTGACTTGCTCAGCAAAACAATGTTTTCCACCTGGATCGTGAGTTCTTCTGTTTTAGTCCTGAATATCCTTCCTGAAACTCCGACTATATCACCGATATCAAGCTTTTTTACAAGAGCATACTGTTCATTCAGCACATCTTTCTTCAGGTAGATCTGGACCTTTCCCGTAGAGTCCTGGATATGGGCGAACGAGGCCTTTCCAAAATCCCGCATTGCCACTAATCTGCCTGCAACAGAGGTGTAGACGGCCTCTGTTTCGAACTGCTCCTTTGTGTGATTATGGTATGCCGCTTTCAAATCTTCAGCATGGGCTTCGGGATCGAATTTGCCATTATAGGGGTCGGTGCCGCTCAGGCGCAGTTCGTTGAGCTTTTTAAGACGCTGTTCTGTCAGATCATTAATTTCTTCCATAAGAGGTTCATTATACTCAGCATCAGCATAGAGCGTCAAGGCAAGAGTGACGAGCATGCTTTGTTGCTTGACGCTCGACGCTCTTTTTGTATACAGTATATGGATGCGTAAGCCATGTATAGCCGCCAACTGGAAGATGAATAAGACTGCCGCGGAAACACGGACGTTCCTGAACGAATTCATTCCGCTCGTTGAGGATGCAAATGACGTCGATATTATTATCGCGCCGCCTTTCACCTCCATTTACGCTGCTGCGGAACACCTGGCAAACAAGTCCATACACTTTGCCGCACAGAACCTGTTCTATGAGGAGAAAGGCGCCTATACGGGCGAGATTGCTCCAGGCATGCTTACGGATGCCGGGTGCAGCCATGTTATTATCGGACATTCGGAAAGACGGCAATACTTCAAAGAAACAGATGAGGTAATTAACCGGAAGACGAAGATTGCGAGAAGGCATGATCTGCAGGTCATCTTTTGTATCGGGGAGTCCCTTGAGGAGCGTGAGGCCGTGAAGACATTTGATGTCTTAACCCGGGAGATCTTCGAAGGGCTTAAAGAGGTCCAGGCAGCCGGAATTATTATCGCCTATGAGCCGATTTGGGCGATCGGCACAGGCAAGACGGCAACAACGGAACAGGCACAGGATGCCCATCATTACATACGGGAAAGACTATCCGCCCTGTACGGAGCGGCCGCAGAAGAGATCAGAATTATTTATGGCGGCAGCGTAACACCCGATAACATTGACGCCCTTATGAGCTGTGCCGATGTGGATGGGGCTCTTGTAGGCGGCGCGAGCCTTAAGGCCGCCGGTTTTGCGAGAATTGTTAAATTCAAGAAATGACGGGTTTTAGGTTATAGGTTATAGGTAATAGGTCTTTTCTTCCTATAACCTATAACCTATGACCCATATCCTATCACCTGATTTTAAATGGAGGGTTTTATGGACACACTATTAGTAATCATTCACGTTGTTTGCTGCATTTTTTTGATTTCCATTGTCTTGCTGCAGGGCGGCAAAGGCGCGGAAATGGGTGCGGCATTCGGCGGTTCAAGCCAAACAATTTTTGGAAGCAGAGGGGCCTCTACGTTCCTTAGCAAACTCACAACCGGTTCCGCGATTGTATTTATGCTTACATCCCTGATATTGTCCATGGTGGCCAATAAACACTCGTCCGTCATCAAGGAGGGCACTGCAGCTCAGCAGAGAAGTGCTGTTCCTCAACAACTACCGAAACAGCCATTGCAGCAGCAATCATTGCCGCAACAGCCAATACAGCAACAGCCGACTAATAAGTAGGCAGTATGCACTATGCAGTAGGCAGCAAAAGACACGAAACAAGCCATTCTGTCTGCCGCATGCTACCTTCTGCTTACTGCTTACTGCTTACTGTTTACTGCCTTTTGCTTGTTGCCTGCTGCCTTATCGCAGGCTGTTCCCGTGAGCCTGACATCAAGAGCCCTAATACCATTACAATGGGGTTGGGAGCTGATGCCAAGCGGCTCATTCCCTTTCTCGCCTCAGACAGCGCATCAGGAGAAATAAGCGGTCTTATATATCACGGACTGGTAAAATATGACAGGAATATTCGCATTACCGGTGATATTGCCAAATCATGGGAAGTAAGCCGTGACGGCCTGCGAATAACCTTTCATCTCCGTAAGGGCGTCATGTGGCAGGATGGCGCCGAACTTACCGCTGATGACGTTATTTTCACATATACCAAAGTCATCGATCCCAAAGTGCCGACGCCCTACAGCAGCAACTATGGGCCTGTCAGGAGTGTTAAGGCACTCGATAAATATACGGTCCAGGTCACCTACAAGGAGCCTTTTGCCCCTGCGCTTGAATCATGGGGCATGGGGATTGTTCCGAAGCACCTCCTTGAGGGAAAAGACCTTTCATCTACTGAAGTCAACCGTAACCCGGTCGGAAGCGGGCCCTACCGCTTTGCCGAATGGGTGACCGGGCAAAAGATCGTACTTGATGCCTTCGACAACTATTTCGAGGGAAGGCCGAATATCGACAAAGTCATATATCGCATAATACCCGATACAGCAACAATGTTCCTGGAACTGAAATTCGGCGGCATTGATTTCATGGGATTGACCCCTCCTCAATACAAGCTCCAGGCAAATTCAGATTTCTTCAATAAATATTTCCAGAAATTCAGGTACCCGTCTTTCGGATACACCTACCTGGGATACAATCTGCTTAATCCACTTTTCAGCGACATCCGGGTGAGGCAGGCAATAGCTCACGCCATTAACAAAAAAGAGATTATAGCCGGGGTCCTCCTTGGATACGGAACTCCCTGTACCGGCCCCTTCCCCCCTGAATCATGGGCCTATAATCCGGATGTAAAAGATTACGACTACAGCCCGGCAAAGGCGCTTGAGCTGCTTGCTGAAGCGGGATGGAAGATGAATTCTTCAGGGCTGCTTGAGAGGGACGGCAGGACATTTACCTTCACGGTCCTCGTAAACCAGGGGAACGATGAAAGGATAAAGACCGCCGAGATACTGAAAGAGCAACTCAAACGGGTCGGCATCGAAATAAAAATTAAAGTCCTTGAGTGGCAGGCACTGCTCCATGATTTTATTGATAAGAAACGCTTCGAGGCCGTTATCATGGGCTGGGCGCTCTCACGCGATCCTGATATTTACGAGATATGGCATTCATCAAAAAACAAAGAGGGTGAATTCAATTTTATCTCGTATAAGAACGATGAAGTTGACCGGTTGCTGCTCGAAGGCAGGCGTACCTTCTCCCTGGAGAAACGAAAAATAATATATCACAGAATCCACCAGATACTTGCCGAAGAACAGCCATGTGCATTCCTCTATGTCCCCGACGCCCTTCCCGTCCTTAATAAGCGCTTTAAGGGCATTGTAAAGGCCCCCATAGGCATAGACTACGATTTCATCCATTGGTATGTGCCCAAAAACCGGGCCGAGTGGTATCAGTAGTCGCGATAAGGAAGACAGGAGAAGGTGTTTCAGAGTGTCCGGATTATTTCTTCAGCACTTAATACCTTCGCATAAACTGAGCCCAGCGCAGCCATATACGCCGCATGAACATGCGCCGCCGGAATTTCGATACCGTTGAAAACCAAATTTCTCGCAGCACAGGCATCATGAGCAACAGTACAAGCGTAACATTTGTCAAAGGCCGCCCTTGCTGTAGCATCAATACACATGTGAGACATCATCCCGCAAATAACAAGCTCCTTAATTCCCCTGGAAGCAATATATTCATTCAGCTGCGTATCCCGGAAGCTGTTTGGAAAATGCTTTACGATGACAGTTTCATCGGGCAAGGGCGCCACACTTCCATGGATCCTTATTCCTTCCGTATCAGGCAGGAAAAAAGCGGCTCCCTCATGCAGGGAAATATGCTGCATGTATATAATCGGCAACGCATTCCCTCTGAAATGGTCTAAAAGCCTTCGCGCTTCCATGCTTGCCTCGGTTGCCCCGACAACTTCCATCCTTCCGCCATGAAAATAATCTTGCTGAATATCCACTACTACCAATGCAGGTTTCACTCGTCCTCCTCTATCTTGAGACTGGTGTAGTAATGCGTTATGCCGTTTCATTGCCTATTTTTCCAGTAAGCAGGACGGCGGCGAAGATGCATTATAGCAAGAATGAAAGTCTCGCCTTGCTCACGGGTATAAACTACGCCATACGGAAAACGATTTACAAGGCAGCGCCGGATGTCTTCTTCTATGATAGGCCATGCAGTTGGATAATTGATAATGTGTTGAATAGCAGCAAGTACCTCGATTGAAAAATCGTATCCAAGGCCAAGTTCACAACCTTCGTAATATTCGATAGCTTCGTTGAACTCCGCTTCTGCATCCGGATGAAATGAGAAGATCATTTCTCAAAACGTTTCTGGATTTTTGTAAATACCTCACTTCCAGGAATGGCTTTCACTTGGCCTGATCGTAACTCGGCGAGGCGACATCTGGCAACCCTTGCCCAATCAATATCGATTTCCGTTTTTGGAATATTAAGCGATCGAAGTAAAGAATCGATAATTATGGCCCTTTCTTCTACTGGAAGGGACTCTGCTTCCTGTATTATTTCTTTCATTCCATGCATGAGGCACCCCCCTTTTTTCCTATACTTTAGCATATCAGTTTGTTATCTTTCACTGCAAAGAATATACACAAAATATTTTTCATTCGTATAACATGGATTCCCGCTCAATGACCTGCGGGAATGACGGATAAACTCTCTTTGGTGTAACCTGGGAGTTTGCCTGGAATAACCGGACGCCAGTTTTAAAAGTAGAAATAGAAATATACCGGGTGATCCGGTATACTTAGTATTCGCGACCACCAGGAGGAGTTGGACAAAGGGCACTTATGCAAACAGCCATCATCGAAGTCAAAAATCTTACCAAAAAATTCGGCGCTGTAACTGCTGTTGACGGGATATCTTTTGAAGTGGAGAAAGGGTCCATCTTTGGCTTCCTTGGCCCCAACGGCGCCGGAAAGACCACGTCCATAAACATTCTTTGCACCCTGCTTTCCCCAAGTTCCGGCAGCGCCATGATCGATGGTCAGGACTGCGTGAAAGACTCCGCAGAAGTGCGGAAAAAAATAGGCATCGTATTCCAGGACAATACTCTGGACAAGGAACTCACTGCTTACGAGAACCTGCTCTTTCACTCCTATCTTTACAGTGTGCCGAAAATCGGGCGCAAAAAGAGGATAGAAGATGCGCTTCATTTTGTAGACCTGATAGATAGGAAAAATGATCAGGTCAAAAAGTTCTCGGGGGGCATGAAGAGGAGGCTGGAAGTTGCCAGGAGCATAATTCACCAGCCCAAAATATTGTTCCTCGACGAGCCTACGCTCGGCCTGGACCCCCAGAGCAGAAGCAATCTGTGGGAATTCATATCTAAACTGCCGGAAGAGCAGGGAGTAACCATATTCATGACTACCCACTATATGGAAGAGGCTGAAATATGCGACAGGATTGCCATTATCGATAAAGGTAAGATTATCGCCCAGGGCTCGCCCGGGGAGCTGAAAAAAATGGCCGGCGGGGACGTCATTTGCCTGATAACACGCGACAATACGCGAGCGCTTCAGGATATACGAACTCTGCTTCATCTCGATGCCGAGGAGCGCGACGGAGAAGTCTACGTCCCGGTTTCGGGGAACGGCGACGCATGCATTCCCAAACTGATCAGCGCGCTGAATGAAAGCGTAATTTCTGTGCGTCTCCAGAGGCCCGCACTTAATGATGTTTTTTTAAAACTTACCGGTAAAGATATCAGGCCGGAAACGGTTTCAGGCGGCAAGGAAATCAAGGACGCCATACGGTCGTACAGGAGAAAGTTTGACAAATGATACGGTCTGACCTCAACGCCATTTATGTCGTTGTGGCAAGGGAACTCATAAAATTTGTAAGGGAGCGCAGCAGGCTCGTTTCAACGCTGGCCCGTCCGTTAATATGGCTTTTCCTTGTCGGCGGCGGTATGTCAAGAGTCGTTTCCCCGGCTATCGGCGTGCCTTATATGCAGTTCATCTTTCCGGGCATTATCGGGATGACTATCCTCTTCAGCTCTATTTTCTCCTCTATATCCATAATTTGGGACAAGGAATTCGGGTTCATGAAAGAGATGCTCGCTGCGCCGGTATCGAGGTTCTCCATAGTCGTGGGAAAGGCGCTAAGCGGCACCGCGGTTTCTTCTATCCAGGCCCTCATCATCGTGCTGCTTTTTCCACTGCTCGGCCTTAAACTCGGCCTCTCACAAATCCTGCTGGTACTTTGTATTTCAATGCTGCTGGCATTCTGCCTCTCGTCATTGGGCATTCTCATTGCAAGCTTTTACGAAAGCTTTGAGAGTTTCAGCGTAATAATGAATTTCATTGTCATGCCCATGTTCTTTTTGTCAGGGGCCATGTATCCGGTCAAATTGCTCCCTCACGTGCTCGGCATATTTACGAGAATTAATCCATTGACATACGGGATCGACGCGCTGAAATACATGGTTTTCCCCATGAGCACGGTTGTAGCCCACGATTTTCCGCTGGTTCTCGATATTGCAGTTATTGCTTCCTCCTCAATCGTTTTTGTCATAATAGCCGGCAATGTCTTTGAAAGGCGGAAATAAGGAATTTCTTTGATTTTATTTTCTCGCTAATCTCCGTGCTCGACCACGCGGAGATTAGGTTAGCTGTCCATTTATACCTCCATGATGGACCGGTGAAAAATATAGAAATTCTTTTTAGTTCTTGACAAGAAACTGCATATATGTTATTAATTCAGATGGCAAGTTTATGCCCCTAATTTTTTGTTGTCCAAGAATTTGGAAGGAGGTGACAAATTTGAAAAAGGTTTTAGCTTTAATTCTCTCTTTATTGCTTGTTGTAGCATTTACCTTTGCAGTCGGCTGTAAGAAGGCTGAGGAGCAAGCACCAGCACCAGCTCCAGCAGCAGCTCCTGCACCAGCTCCTGCACCAGCTCCTGAGCAGAAGCCGGGTGAAGCACCAGCACCGGCAAACGCACCAGCTCCGGCGCCAGCACCAGCAACTCCTAATAAGTAGTCTATCTATATCAAAAACACCATGAGGGCCAAAAGGCCCTCATGGTGTTGCTTTTTTGATCAAAAAACTGTTATATTTTCTATATATCCGTATGAATTATATTAAAAGAGTGGGTAGCCCCACTCTTTTGTTTTAGAGGGATATGGAAACAAATACGATAAAACAGAAGGTCCACCAACTCGCCTGTAATGCGGCTGAAGGCGAGGGGCTGGAGGTCGTCAACACACATATACTTGGGAGCGGCAGAAGGCTTTTACTGAGGGTAGTAGTAGACAAGGCCGGGGGAGTGACTATCGGGGATTGTGAAAGGATGAGCAGGAGCCTTGAAGCGCTTCTTGACGTTGAAGACCCGATAAAAGGACCTTACGTACTTGAGGTCTCGTCTCCTGGTATTGACAGACCCCTGATAACGCAAAGGGATTTTGAGAATAATATCGGGAGGCTTGCGAGGATCGTTACTACCGAAAAAGTAGATGGTCAGACTTTCTTCATAGGAAGGATCGTCGATGTCGGAGAAGGCTGGGTAAGGATAAAAATTGAGGTTAAAACCGGAGAAAAGGACATCTTTATTCCATCCGGCAATATCTCAAAGGCGCAGCTGGAAATAGAGATGAAAAAAAGCAATCCAAAGGATTTTTAAATAAATATTTTCAGAGGAATAGGCCATGACAAAAGAACTATGTGCTGTAATAGATCAGATCAGCAGGGAGAAAGGTATCTCCCGTGAAGCACTCGTCAAAGTCCTTGAAGCGGCGCTGCTGTCGGCTGCCAGAAAGAAATACGGCGGCAGGACCAATATCAACCTGAGAATAGATGCTAAAACCTGCGACATCCAGGTATTTGAGACAAAAAAAGTAGCCGAAAAGATCATCAACAGGGATGAAGAAATAAGCGAGGATGAGGCTTCAAAAAAATTCCCTGATGCGAAACTGGGGGACGAGGTTGAACTGCCTATCCAGCTCCAGGATTTCGGGAGGATAGCAGCCCAGACCGCAAAGCAGGTGCTGTTTCAAAGAGTGCGGGAAGCCGAGCGGGACATTATCTTTGACGAATTCAAGGACAAGTCGGGCCAAATCATCAGCGGCACGGTACTGAGAAAAGAAAGAAACGCTTACTATATCAGTCTCGGAAAGACAGAGGCGGTAATGCTCCAGCGCGAATCCCTGCCCAGCGAGACCTTAAAAAGAGGCGACATGATAAAAGCTTACCTCTCGGAAGTGCGCCAGTCTGCGAAAGGCCCGGCAATTATGCTTTCGAGGACCGATCCCAACTTTATCGTCGGACTTTTTAAAATGGAAGTGCCTGAAATAAACGACGGGGTGGTTGTCATAAAAGGCATAGCCAGGGAGCCCGGAGACAGGACAAAAATAGCGGTGTTTTCCAAGGACAGCTCGATAGACGCTGTCGGCGCCTGTGTCGGCATGAAAGGGACCAGGGTACAATCCATTGTGAGGGAACTAAGGGGGGAGAGGATCGACATCATACCATGGAGCGAGGACCCGCGCATATTCATCGCGAGGGCGCTTACCCCGGCAACGGTGGACAGGGTCGGCATCAATGATGATGAGAGAACCGCCATGGTCATTGCTGATGACCATCAACTTTCGCTCGCCATAGGAAAACGCGGGCAAAACATAAAGCTTGCGACAAAGCTGACCGGATGGGAGATAGAAATATTAAGTGAATCTGATTATGCCAAAATAAAATTGGAAGAGACGGACAAATCCCTCGATAAAGCCTTGTTAGAGACAAAGCAAGCAAAGAGTAATGGGTTGTGATCTTGCCTCTCCAGTCCAATACGTAAAAGGGGTCGGGCCCCAAAGGGCCCGGTTTCTTACGCGCCTCGGAATTAACACCTTAAGAGACGCGCTCTTTCACCTGCCTTACCGGTACGAGGACAGAAGTACTTTAATAAAGATCTCCGAACTTGCCCACCATCAGTTGGATACCGCCTTAAATACCATTTCAGGAAAGGTAATCAGCTCAGAAATCGTAACACCGAACCCAAGAAGGCCGCGACTGCGGTTGTTCGAACTGGTAATCGCCGACAGCACGGGTGCGTTGAAGGCGAAATGGTTTAATCAGGTATACCTGAAAAAACTTTTCAAGCCCGGGCAGGAAGTTGTTTTGTACGGCATAGTCAAACGTAATTATTGGGGTTCAGGTTACGAGATGACCAACCCCGAATATGAAATCATCTCTGATGTTGATGATGACCCGGCCCACTCACCGGCTGACCTGATACATACAGGCCGCATAGTGCCGATTTACCGCCTGACTGAAGGACTCTCCCAAAAGCAGCTGAGAAACATCATGTATGCGATAGTCAACAGCGCCGTCCCGTCCATACAGGACACCATTCCCCGGGATATCATCGCCCGGCACAGTCTGCCCGGCCTGCGTGAAAGCCTTGCAAATGTTCATTTCCCGGAAGCCCCGGTTTCTATTGATATGCTTAACAGCGGAACAAGCCCGTTCCATCAGCGTCTTTCTTTTGATGAGCTATTTACTTTTCAGGCCGGTCTTGCAATCATAAAAAAGGGCGATCTCCTCGAAAAAGGGATTGCGTTCCTTCCCGACGGAATACTGGCCGACCGTCTGCGCGGTGTTCTGCCTTTTACTCTTACCGGGGCGCAGGAGCGTGTTTTAGGCGATATACTGAATGACATGAAATCACCTGCGCCCATGAACCGTCTCATCCAGGGTGACGTAGGCTCGGGCAAAACTATCGTAGCACTCCTTGCAATGCTTGCCGCTGTCGAGTCCGGCTACCAGTCGGCACTTATGGCGCCGACCGAAATATTGGCCGAACAACATTACCTGAATATTCATACCCTTGTCGAAAACCTGGGATTGAAAATCCAGCTGCTGACCGGAAGCAAAAAGAACAAAAACATTGAAACGATCTCGTCAGGGGACGCCAATATTGTGGTAGGCACACATGCCCTGATACAGGAAGGGGTCTCATTCAAAAACCTGGGGCTTATCGTCATCGATGAGCAGCACCGTTTCGGAGTGATGCAACGGGCGACACTCAGAAAAAAGGGAACAAACCCGGACACTCTGATAATGACTGCAACACCTATACCCAGGACGCTTGCCCTTACCCTTTACGGAGACCTTGACTACTCGATCATAGATGAGCTCCCGCCGAACCGCAGCCCTGTCATGACGCGGCAGCTTTCTGAGAAGCAGAAGGAACATATTTATCAACTAATGGAGGAACAGGTTAAAAAAGGAAGGCAGGTTTATATTGTTTATCCCGTTATCGAGGAATCGGATAAAACTAACCTGAAGGCCGCTATAACAGGCATGGAGGCGCTGAAGGTCAAGTTTCCCCAGTTCAAGATCGGACTCCTTCACGGCAGGATGAAGCCTGCGGAGAGAGAGGAAGTAATGCGGGAGTTTAAAAACGGCGCGCTGCAGATACTCGTCTCAACAACTGTTATCGAGGTGGGCGTGGATGTGCCCAATGCAGCACTCATGGTCATAATACATGCCGAACGGTTCGGGCTTGCGCAGCTCCACCAGCTTCGCGGACGCGTTGGAAGGGGTGAGAGCCAGTCGCACTGCATTCTCCTGCACTACGGGGCTGCTGAAGATGCCAGGAGAAGGCTTGCGGTGATGGTAGGGACCAATGATGGGTTTAAAATAGCGGAGGAAGACCTCGCGATAAGGGGACCTGGAGAGTTCTTCGGGACCAAGCAGTCAGGGCTGCCTGATCTGAAGGTTGCAGATATTGTGAGGGATGCGAGACTGCTGGAAGCGGCGCGAAAGGATGCCTTCGGGCTTATTGACAACGACCCTGAGCTTCAACACTATCCACAACTCAGGCGTTCTATAGAGGACTTCTGGGGCAGAAAGCTGGAACTGTTCAAAACAGCCTAAAACGTGAAACGTGAATGGTGAAATGTGAAAGGTGAAAGGCAAAACACAAAACAAAAAAGTACGGTCGCTTTTTTTTATTACGATTCACGTTTCACCATTCACGTTTCACGTTTCACGATGTACCGGGTATTCCACTATTTGCTCCCCATCTGTTAAACTTGTAAGTAACAAATTGATATGTCTAAAATGCAAGGAGGAGGTGGGCATAAATGGAAAAGTGTGAATGCGGCGCCGAGACAGATTGGCAGGAGGTTGGCAGTACATGGATTTGCGTGACATGCCGGGGGGAGCAAATAGAAAAGGCCCTGCAGGAGTTAAAAGACGGATTGAAGAAAATGGAAGAGGCAGAGAGAAGCATGTATAAAATGAAAGTGGATACACTGTCCGTTCCTGACTTGCTCTCTAACCTGAAGAAAGAAATAAACAAGATTAAAGCGGAATAACAGAAGGTCCGCTATCGGTGGTCTTATGATAGGCAGAGTAAAAAAAGATTTTGAAGGCGGTATAAAAAAAGTTAAATGGTTTGCCACGCTGCTCTCAGAAAGGGTGCGGATCGAGATCACAATATTCAAACTTCTTTACAAAACCGAAGAGTTGAAGGAAAAGCGGGATGAGCTGCTGAGGCAGATAGGCGAGGAGGTATACGAAATGAGAGACAGGGGAAAGAACGTATACGGCAATAAAGAGGTCCTCGCCGCAATCAAATCCCTTGAATCAATCGAGCCTGAAATCAGGGAAACGCTCGAAAAAGCTGCAGATTTCAGCAAGCTCGACGCATGAGCCCTGCGCAAATAATATTCTTTATCCTGGGGTTAATCGTAGGCTCATTTCTCAATGTGTGCATCTACCGGATACCCAGGTCGCTCTCGATTGTAAGTCCTCCCTCCGCCTGCCCCGGTTGCAATGCACCGGTCAGGCCGTGGGACAATATCCCCCTCCTGAGCTATATACTGCTGGGTGGAAAATGCAGAAACTGCAAAGGACCGATCTCATTCCGTTATCCTCTCGTCGAACTGCTCAACGGGGTGCTGTACTGGTCCGTCGTGACCTCCTTCGGCCTGGGCTGGCATGTGCCGCTCTTTTGTGCGTTTGTATCTGCGCTGGTGGTCATAACATTTATCGACCTTGATTTTCAGATCATACCGGATTCAATAACGCTGCCCGGCATCATCATCGGTCTTTTGTCAGCATCTTTTTTGCTGCCGGACCCTTTCAGCGTCCATCGCTTTGCCCTCAACCTTTCAGTTGTAGGCTTTAAGAATTCCCTTGCAGGCCTGCTGTTCGGCGGCGGGCTGTTCTATCTGATTGCAGAACTGGGACGGCGAATAACCAAAACCGATGCACTGGGCGGAGGTGATATCAAGATGATGGCGCTGGTAGGCGCGTTCATGGGCTGGAAGTCCATTTTACTTACCACATTTATCGGCAGCCTGAGCGGCTCTCTGGTAGGCATCTTTCTTATGGTCGCAAAAGGAAAGGGCAGTAAATCCAGGATACCCTTCGGACCGTTCCTTGCACTCGGCGCACTGGCAACATTATTCTTCGGAAATGTCATTTTGCAGTGGTATTTTCGACAGTGAATGAAGTATAATATGAACAGTCTGTAACCCGTCAGATTTCTTTCTTCGGCAAGTTAATAATTCAATGGAACAGCTTTGGTTGGCGATTTATGACATCAGACAAATACGAGCTTATGTGAGGACCAAATGGAATATGATAATCTGAGGAATATTGCAATAATTGCACACGTTGACCATGGCAAGACCACCCTTGTCGACGGAATGCTAAGGCAGGCCGGGATATTCCGCGTTAACGAGAAGGTACAGGAAAGGGTTATGGACAATACAGATCTCGAACGCGAGCGCGGCATTACAATAATGGCAAAAAATACCGCTGTGCAATATAACGGCACAAAAATAAATATTGTCGATACTCCAGGTCATGCCGATTTCGGAGGTGAAGTAGAAAGAACGCTCAAAATGGTGGACGGGGTGCTGCTGCTTGTTGATGCCTCTGAAGGTCCGCTGCCGCAAACAAGATTTGTCCTTAAAAAGGCCCTCGAACTCAACCTGCCGCCGATACTGGTCATTAACAAGATTGACCGTCCTGACGCCAGGATACAGGAAGTGCTCAATGAGGTGTACGACCTTTTCATCGATCTTGACGCAAGCGAAGCGCAGCTCGAATTTCCCATAGTGTACACAAACGCAAAAAGAGGTACAGCCCAACTCGATCTGCTCGGCGAGGGGGAAAACCTTAAACCGCTTTTTGATCTGATCCTCAGCACAATACCGGCGCCCGGAGGCGATCCGCTTGCCATCCTCCAACTCCTTGTTACGAATATCGACTACAATGATTATGTCGGGAGGCTTGCAATCGGACGGGTATTTTCAGGCACCGTCAGGGTTGGAGATTATGTTGCGATGGTCAACAGCAGCGAGGAGATAATCAGAACCAAGGTAACCTCACTCTATACCTTCCAGGGCCTTGATCGCATGGACGCAAAAGAGGCGGCTGTGGGCGAGATCGTAGCTCTTGCCGGCATCGAAGGGATTAATATCGGAGACACCATCACCAGTATAGAGACACCTAAGCCGCTGCCGAGGATAACAGTGGATGAGCCTACCATTTCCATGGTATTTTCAGTAAACACCTCTCCGTTCGGCGGCAGGGAGGGCAAGTACGTCACATCGAGAAATCTCAGGGAGCGCCTTGAAAAAGAATTGCTCTACAATGTGGCGATAAAGGTTAATTTCGACGAGCCGGATTCTTTCAAGGTCATGGGACGCGGTGAATTGCAGCTTGCCATCCTTATTGAAATGATGCGGCGTGAGGGCTATGAACTTTCCGTATCCATGCCGGAAACCATAACCAAAATGATCAATGGCGTCCTGAACGAACCGGTGGAAGTGCTCGTTATCGACGTGCCTGAAGAATTTGTCGGCGTCGTGACACAGCAGATCGGCATGAGAAAAGGAAGAATGCAGAAGATGCAGAATAACGGCCACGGCAGAGTGCGGCTCGAATTCAGGATACCCTCCAGGGGACTCATTGGGTTCCGCTCCCAGTTCCTCACTGACACGAAAGGGACCGGACTCCTCAATCATCTCTTCGATGGGTATGAGCCATGGCACGGTCATCTTTCAAAAAGACAGACAGGCGCACTTGTTGCGGACAGGACCGGCAAATCTACTACCTATGCCCTCTTTCACCTGCAGCCCAGGGGAACGCTCTTTATCACGGAAAACACCTCTGTATACGAGGGTATGATTATTGGAGAAAATGCCCGGGAAAGCGATCTGGATGTAAATGCCACAAAGGAGAAAAAGCTCACGAACATGCGCGCTGCAAGTGCTGATGATACGATTCAGCTGATCCCCCCCCGCGTGCTCAATCTCGAACAGGCTCTCGAATTCATAAAAGAAGACGAACTTGTGGAGGTCACTCCACAATCAGTCAGGCTCAGGAAAAAAGTTCTGGAGGCCCAAAAAAGACCAAGGCCCGACCGGTCATAGAGCCCATGCATGACCATGACTATTTTAATCCGGAAGGGCACATCGTGAAACGTGAATAGTGAATAGTGAACTGTGAAAAAACAAATGCAAAACACAGGAAACAGAAATGCTGCTTTAGTTTTTAGCCTTTACCTTTCACTTTTCACGTTTCACTTTTCACGTTATTAACGTCATAATGCGGCGCAAAAAGAAAAGCCATATCAAAACATTGTTCTTGAAACTGCTTTACCTCTCTATTGCCGCGATGCTGGCGAGTATTGCGTATTATTTTTTCTTCCCCGATGTGGCTTCGCTCAGGAAAGGTCACATGAAGGAGACTTCCTTCATGGAATACCGGGAAAGACAATGGCAGCAGGAAGGGAAAAAAATAAAAATACGACAGTTCTGGACACCTCTTTCGCAAATATCTCCTTTCCTGATAAAAGCGGTGCTCATTTCCGAAGATGACAAATTCTGGCATCATGAAGGGTTTGATTTTGAAGCGATGGAAAAAGCGGCGGAAAAGGACATCAGGGCGAAAAAATTCAAGTTTGGGGCGAGCACTATAAGCCAGCAGCTCGCAAAAAATCTCTACCTCTCTCCCTCAAAAAATCCGCTGCGAAAGATGAAAGAGGCAATCCTTACCTGGAGGATGGAGAAAAAACTCACAAAGCGTCGGATCCTGGAACTTTACCTGAATGTTGCCGAGTGGGGAGAGGGTATATTCGGCATCGAAGCTGCTGCACGGGCCTATTACGGCAAACCGGCATCTGCGCTTGATCCGGAAGAAGCTGCACGGCTTGCCTCCGTGCTCCCAAACCCGATAAAATATAATCCTCGGGGAGCGTCACGCTATGTCACAAACCGGTCGCGGATTATATACAATATCATGGTGAAAAGGGGCCTCGTCATACCCCAGTATGAGGAAGTCATGACACCCCCTGATCAGAAAGACACTCCTGATGAAGCACCCGCAGCCGAGGCCCCGGTCCATTCGGACCAAACAGTCCCGCCGTCTGTCAGCCCACAACCGGCCTCAGGCAACTGACTTGCAGGAAAGTGCAGGATTAAGTAATAAATTAAATTATGGATATAGGTTGCGCGGAAAACTATTAAAATGAAACTCATGCCCGCAAAGCATACCAAAAAGTATTTTACATATGCTATCAAAACAGCAGTTGCCGGAATCCTAAGTCTCGGCCTTTCCAGGATTATTCATCTGGAGGAGGGATACTGGGCCGCCATAAGCGCGATAATTGTAATGCAATCCAATGTCGGTGCAGCTGTTAATGCAGCATGGAGCCGGCTGGCAGGCACCGCCATTGGCGCCACTATCGCTGCAATTATTGTGTTGTCCTGGAACTCTAATGTAGTCTCGTTCGGAATTGCCGTTACCCTGACTGTGCTGATATGCGTATCCCTCGGACTTATGGAAAGCTATCGACTGGCTGCTGTAACGGTTGCAATCGTAATGCTGGTCTCAAACCAGGGTTCGCCGGTGGTTTTAGCACTCCACCGTTTCCTTGAAGTCTCTCTCGGAATTATAGTGGCCTTATCAGTTTCAACATTCCTTTGGCCTTCGCGTGCACGGTCACATCTCCGTAGGGGCATCGCAGATGCGCTTTTACATCTGAATTCACTTTTTCAGGCAGTGATCCGGCGCTTCCTCGGAGAGACCGATATGCCCGTTGATGAACTGAGGGCCCGTGTCACAAAAACCATAATCCGTAACAATGAACTCCTTAAACAGGCCATGTACGAACCATCTACCGGGCCGGTACAGATAGAAATGTTAATAACGCTTGTAGAGCACACGCGCCAGGTTCGTCATGCGGTAGAATCCCTGGTGCTCTCAGCCAGAGAGAATACGGAAGACACCCTGTTTCAGAGCTTCCAGCCCGAAATGAGTGAACTGATAAATGCACTGGGAAACGCAATGAACTTGCTGGCCGAAGGAGTAACCTCCTGGCGTTTCGATTTTCAGATGCCGGATCTCTCGGGAGCTACGTCGGCATTGGAGAGAAAAGCGGTCACCGTTCGCGAAACCGGGGTCGTAAGAGCATACGACATGAATGCTGTACTTCACATTTATTCATTCATTCTCGGACTAAGAAACCTTGCCACGGAATTAAATGTGTTACCGCCGGATAAGAGCGGATCCACATTGTCGGTATTAACGGACCCACCCCGAAGTTGCATGTTTTGACTTTGTAGACGTGGCAGCGCCGGTTTTAGGAGCAAATGGGGATATGCCTTTGTTACTATAGAAAGTGAGTCGGTATTTTAGCGTCGAGGTATGTGAAGGATATATCGGCGGCCGCAAATATTACGCTTTCGTTTTTGCTTTCCTTGCCTGAGTGTTGAGCTTTTTTGATTCGTGCATTCTCCAACTGGGGCCATCGATATTGATTATGATGGAATGATGCACCAAGCGGTCCACTATGGCGGTGGTGACTACAGGATCCCCGAGATAATCGCCAAGGTCTTTGAAGTCGATGTTCGTTGTCAGCAATGTTGAATTTTTGCAGTAGCGGCCCTCTATGACCTTGAAGAACAGAGATGCGTTTCTTGAATCTTGCTGCTCCAGGCGGTCGAAACCCACCTCATCGATCAGGAGGATATCCGGCCCCGTATATTGCCTGAGTTTTCTTTGCAGAGTGTTGTCTGCTCGACTTGCCATCAGGTCGGCGAGCATGTCGGCTGCCGTAGTATACCGGCAACGGTATAGCTGAGAGCAACCGATGAGAAGAAGGGCTTTTGAGATGTGGCTCTTTCCACTGCCGGACGTGCCGGCAAGCACTAGTCCTTCTTTTCGTCCCACAAAGTCCAGTTTGGCAAGTTCCATTATCTGTGCTTTGTCCACTCCGGTCTGGAAGACGAAGTCAAAGTCTGAAAGAAGTTTTCTCTCAGGCAGTCTCGATTCTCTGACTCTACGCTCTATCCGCCGTTCAATCAGCGCGTTTGCCTCTATGGCAAGCAGCCGTTCAAGCACTTCTGTCGGCGGCAGCGCTTTTTGAGCGGCTTCGGTGAGCTCTCTTTCAAGCGCCTTCTCGATACTGTTCAGCCTCAGGGTCTTCAGATGGCCCCGTATCTTTGTCAGTGTCTCCTCTGTTTTCTTCATCTTCATTCTCCTGTCTGAGCAATTTGCTGTACTCATCGAGCGACCGCTGCGTGATTTTAGGCAAGGCCTTTTGAAGCTCCTGCCTCGCCCGTTCATTGCGTATGGATTCCAATGTGCGCGGCGTCGCCTTCGCATTAAGTATTCTCTCTATTGCCTTGCCCTCAAAGGCCTGATACCTGAGGGCATATTCAATGGCCTTGTGGATGTCATCGCTTTGGTAATGCTCTTTCATGCGGAGAATATACCGGGCGTGAAACCCGCAGTTCTTGGGATGTCCTTCAGTAAGCCCTTTAAGGAACTCCCCGGCAGCGCTGCCCAGTTCCAGGAAGGTCTCTCTTACAGGCTCCAGGCCATAGCGTATCTTTTCCGTCCTGAAGTGCTCAGGGCTCTCCACTTTCTTGCCTGCCCCGGCACGCTGCCGTTCATGCCTGGCTATGCAATCCAACTCCGGGTTGTAGATCAGCACCTCGTGCTCGGTAGCCTTGATGCTCAGTATGTCGGCTATGTTGCCGGACGGAACGGAGTAACGGTTTGTCTCAATATTGATAAACCCCTCGCCATCGCAAACTCTTAAGAACACCTCTGATGTATCATAGGGCTGCAGCGGTAATGGCTGAAGGGCTGATTGTTCCTGTTCTATGAACAACTCTATCGGGGGCCGTTTCGTAGTGTCGTGGATATGCAGGTCGGATTTCTCTTTGAGCCACCACAGGCGCATTGCCCTCAAATCTTCCATGTCCTGAAAGTCCCTGCCGCCCAGCAGGTTCCCTTCGACATATTTAAACGGAGATTCAACTTTCCCTTTTGTTTGGGGAACTCCTGGGCGGCATGCTATGGGCTTGCAGTTATAATGCGTGATAAACGACGTAAATGCCGGATTGAACACCGGCCTGCCACACTCCCATCTGAGCACTACAGTTTTTTCATTGTCATAGAGGCACTCTCTTGGCACTCCGCCATAATACTGAAACGCATCCTGGTGACGGCGGATAAGACTGTAGAAGTCATGGCGCACCGTAAAGTCGATATATTGCCTCCTGGAAAAGCCCAGTATATAGGAGAAACACTGTACCTGACATTTGCCGGTACGTCTGAAGTTGATTGTATAAGGGCTCCAATCCATTTGACCTTGCACCCCTGGGCCTGTTTCAAACCTTATCACAGGCTCTCTCTCAGGAACCCTCATATCCGCCACTTTCTCTTTCAGTATGCTCATCCCTCCGGTATAGCCTGCGTTCTTCAATTCCTCGAATATGCGAACGCACGTAATACGCGGATATTTATCCAGCAGCCTTTTTATTTCCGGCTCGAAACTGTCCAGCTTGCTTGGCCGTTTCTGCGTTTTCTTGAGGACATCATGGCCGTTGTTGCGCCTATTGTCATGCGCCCTGAGTATTCTCCTTACTGTGTTCCGTCCTATTTGAAACTGCCTTTGCAGTTCACGGATCGACCGCCCTTCGTTATGCATCATGATCAGGGCCTGCTCAAACTCGCTGCGATCACGGATGAATTTCATCGCACCGCCTTTAGGGTCACGATTGTTTCTTCGGCTGCGCCTATGGCCCTCTTTATAGGTTCGTAAAGATAGCTTTCGATTTTGCTCTTCCGGACTCTTTCTGATACAGTCCGGCAAATATGTGAAAACGATATGAGTTTTGCCTCTATCCCCACCGGCTTTGACTGTTTCCTCTCTATGATCTCCCACGGCCTGTACAGTATCGCCTCATATTCCCACCTCGGACGCGACAAGAGATGTGATACCAGCCTGGCCGTTTCCCTTGTCGAAAACCGGTGCTTCAATATCGCGTCTGCTGCAGCTTTTTGGTTGCCGCGCGGCAACTTCCTCAACTCCCGTCCGGCTATCACCGATATCAGCCCCAGTCTTATATCTTGCTGCACCTCTTCGCTTAGCCCTGTAATCAACGCTATCCTGCGGCTTACCCAACTCTTGTGCCTGCCGAGCATAGCCCCGATTTCTTCTTGCGTCAGTCCGTCTTCAAGGTGCAGAGACTGTATTATCATCGCCTCTTCTATTTCGTTTATTGCCTTGCTGTCGCGGTTAAACTGTATGATTGCTGCTTTGCAAACCCTGCCGTTCATCTCCATCATCTTTGTGCGTAATACCGGTTTGTTTAGCTTACGGCAGGCCCGCAGTCGTTTGAATCCATCTATAAGTTCATATCTCTCTTCGGCCTTTACGCATACCACCGGAGATAGCTGCCCATATTTTTGTATCGATTTCATCATGGCTGCATCTGCACGGGGGTCCACTATTCGATATATCCCGTATCTTTCCCCTATCCCGGATACTTCTATTTCAACAATTTCGGCCTCTTCTTTCATCCAGCTAAGATTACACTGGCGTCCGGGGCAAATGGAAGAAAGTCCTCTCTTTGCAATCACGGCCTTTGAACTGCTACTGAACAACCCCTTGAGATAACGCCTATTTCCACTATGAGCGTGTCCATCTTTGCAATATTGTGATTGCAAACAGGCTTTAGCAGGTAACGCCCTGGTGTTATTCCCTTTCCTGACTTTTGCTCGTCCATCTTTGCAATCTTTGCCATTTCCGGCTTCAATCCCCTCAGCAGGTTGCGCTGCCTCTGCTTCTTTCGGTTCCGTTCTGTATATGCCGGATTCCGCTTGCGATATTCTTTCCAGTAATCCTTGTTCT
Organism: Nitrospirota bacterium; assembly: GCA_963830245.1. Classification (GTDB taxonomy): domain Bacteria; phylum Nitrospirota; class Thermodesulfovibrionia; order Thermodesulfovibrionales; family Dissulfurispiraceae; genus JADFXI01. The sequence continues at coordinate 99,475 of CAWHNC010000020.1, read as the reverse complement.
TGCTGCTCCACTCTTTCTGGGCTTTAGCCTGCGCCTCCCTGTAATCGCTATCTGTTGCCAGCTTCTCCTTCTGCCATTTTCTCTTCCTCATTTTCTGACATTTAGGGTTACTGCAATACTGCTGATTGCTTACCGCAGGCGATGGCGTAAATATTTTCTTGCAGCTTACGCACGTCTTCTCCATCTTCCCTCCAACATCTGCGTCGATAAGAAAAGCATGGAATATTGTTGTGAAGGAAGAACAGAGCTATGGTCGTAAAAGTTGATTACCAGATTGCAGGGTGCGTCCAAAATCTGATTGCGTTTAAGTATTCAGAAAGCCGACTAATGGGTCCATGAATCGGCGGCGGGTGGGTCCATTACTGGTCGGCGCTAACAATTAAATGAAGCCTGCAAGACGGATGGTCATGGAGCTCATGAAATTTGACCAATATTTTTCTCAAACTCAATAAAAGGAACCGCTAACGGCGCTGAATCCTCGCATATTGAAGGACCATGCCTCCGACCAGCCCCAAAATGCCATCTCAACTCGTACCGCCCCGTTGCCTCACGTTAAAATCTAAACGAAATGATATTCGTTGCCTCATCTAAAATCTATCGAAACAATCTATAATAATCTTACGTCATTCCCGCAGTCTTTTAGCGGGAATCCAGGAAAAAACACATGAAGAGTTTTTATGTTTATATTCTTTGCAGCAAGCGTAACGGCACTTTGTATACTGGTGTCACTTCAGATTTAATCAAACGTATCCACGAGCATAAGAACAACCTTGTAGAGGGTTTTACAAAAAAATATACTGTGCACCGCCTTGTTTGGTATGAACTGCATGGAACTGTTGATTCAGCTATTACCAGAGAGAAACAGATAAAAAGATGGCGTCGTGAATGGAAACTATACCTTATTGAGAAAGATAATCCAAACTGGGTTGATTTGTCTGAAGGGCTATAAGCATTCATCTGAAAAAAACCTGGATTCCCGCTAAAAGACTGCGGGAATGACATAGTTGGGGTTGCCAAGTGAAATTATTTCGAATAGATTTTTATTTGAGGCAACGAATCGATTTCAAATAGATTTAACGTGAGGCAACTCGTACCGCTTGACAAAAAAAGATGATATGAGAAAATTGGTATATGGAGGGACTATGGGAAATATAATCAGATTCAGCGTCATTTTTTTGACTGTCGTTTTCTCTGCAACTTTCAGCATCGCCTCGGAAAAGAAACAGGAAGAAACCGGGGTACTCTTGAGTCCACAGACACAGGCCTGCATAACTTGCCATACAATATTCACGCCCGGTATTGTGAGGGATTGGCTTTCGAGCAGGCACTCAAGAACAAAACCGGAAGATGCCATGAAAAAGAGTATTCTTGAGCGGAGGATCTCCGCAGAAAAATTGCCGGGGGAACTTTCAGAATACGCTGTCGGATGCTTTGAATGCCACAGCCGGAACCCTGAAAAGCACAAAGATAATTTTGAGCATATGGGATTTAAAATAAATGTGGTTGTTTCTCCGAATGACTGTAAGACCTGCCACCCTGTCGAGGCAAATCAATTCGCAGGTACCAAAAAAGCCAATGCCATTAAGAACCTTCTGGGGAACCCTGTCTACCATGCATTAGTCGACACTATAACCGGTCTTAAGAGGATAGAGAACGGAAAAATGACATCAGAAAAACCCTCGGACAACACACTACGCGAGACATGCCTCGGGTGCCACGGCACAAAGGTCGAGTCAAGAGGAATGAAAAAGGTGAACACCAAAATGGGAGAGCTGATGTTCCCTGACCTAACCAACTGGCCGAACCAGGGGGTGGGAAGAGAGAACCCTGATGGCAGCACCGGTTCATGCTCGGCATGTCATCCGAGACACAGCTTTTCTATAGAAGTAGCCCGAAAGCCCCATACCTGCGCCCAATGCCACCTGGAGCCGGATACACCAGCGTGGGATGTCTATGCGGAGAGCAAACACGGGGATATCTTGTTCTCAAAAGAACATGAATGGGATTTTAATGCCGTTCCCTGGACAGTCGGAAAAGATTTTAAAACGCCATCCTGTGCGGTATGCCACAACAGTCTCATTGTCTCGTCGGATGGCGGCGTGATTGCAGAAAGAACGCACGACTTCGGCTCGAGACTTTGGGTCAGGTTGTTTGGACTTGTTTACAGCCATCCTCAGCCCAAGTCTGGAGATACAACGATCATCAGGAACAAGGACGGGCTGCCGCTGCCGACCGCTTTCACGGGTGAACCGGCATCGGAGTATCTAATTGATAAATCCGAGCAGGAAAAGAGAATGAATACCATGAAAAGTGTCTGCAACAGTTGCCATAACATCGATTGGATAAACGGCCACTTTGAGAAACTCGAAAGCACGATAAAAGAGACTAACAAAATGACCCTGGCAGCCACAAAGCTTGTGCTTGAAGCTTGGGCCTCCGGGATAGAGGACAAGACAAATCCCTTTGATGAAACGATAGAAAAGATGTGGGTGAAACAATGGCTTTTTTACAGTAATTCCATAAGATATTCGTCTGCAATGACCGGGGCCCCCGATTATTCTTCCTTTAAGAATGGCTGGTGGGATCTCAGCGATAACCTGAGTCACATGAAGGACTGGACAGAACTGAAGAAGAAGGTCAAGAGCGTAGAACTCAAATAAGGGTGTCTGCTGAAAATGAATGTAATGAATCTCCCCGTGGCAAGACCACGGGGTATCTAAAAGCTAAAACCTAACTTCTTGTCATTCCCGTGCTTAAGAGCACCTGATATGTATTTAACCTGTCAAGCCCTGGGTTAAAGCATTCCAACTCCGAATCTATAAATAGAATTGTCTGCCTGGCCGGAGAAACCTTCACACTCTTTCGGAGGTCGGGCAGACTCCTTATTTGAAGCATATGGAGTAAGACAGAACATGAGCAGCGATAAACGACGGTTGATCATTCTGATATGCGCGGGTTGGCTACCGCATGACTTGTCTTCGTCGTGGAGCTGCCTCGGTCTACTGGCGAGGGTCATCCCATAAGGGCGCCTCATAGGTGCTTCGAGGATTCTCCCCATCGGCCCCTCATGTTCTGATCCCACTCCGTATGCTCTATCCATAATTCCCTTTGCTCAAGTCTCAAGTATTTTTGTTTATGCTGCTATTGCAGTCAATGAAACCTTGTCCTTTTTTACTTCACAGGCAATGGCCCAAATGAATCCCGCCAGTTCTCGTGCCACCGCTGTACACACTTCAACAGGTCGCTTCCCCTTGTTAAGCAGATGTCTATATCTCATACTCAGCCGTTTCTGCGCTTTCCATGCTACCTCCTGCACAGCTTCAGAGCTCTTTTCCGCTTTGCGTTCAAGGGCTGCAGTCTTCCGCGCAGCAAAGCGATAACACCATGCCGCCTCCACCAACACTCGCCGCACATGTCCATTGCCGCTTTTCGTAATCCCTCCCCGCCGTTGTTTTCCCCCACTTGAATGTTCACTCGGCACCAATCCAAGATATGCCATTACCTGTCGCGGTGACTCGAAACGACTGATATCGCCAAGCTCTGATACGATGGTCATTGCCGTTACAACGCTTACTCCCCTGAGTGCCATAAGGGCAGTGACCACATTACCTAAACTCCAATTCTCGATCACTGAAAGCATCTGTTGTTGAATCGCCGCTATCCGGCTCTGAACATGTTTGACCATATCAACGTATTCCTGATACACGATCTGTTGTGATGGATGTTCAAACCTAAGTCCTTGCATCCACCGAAAGTGCGCCTGAGTCCACGCGCTCTTGCCAGGATATCTTTTGCCATGGCGTAATAAAAACGCTCCCAGTCGCTGCCGCGCATGTCTCTCCACTGCCTTGAGGTCTTCCCGTGCTCTCGTTAAATCCCTTACAGCCTCCTGGTCCTTATCCGGCACCCATACCGCTGTCAACTCACCTGCTCGTAATAACCGTGCAAGGGTTATTGAATCTCGCCGGTCCGTCTTTACCCGGTCCCCTGCTTTCTTTGGAATCAGCGACGGCGCTACCACCAGGCAATCATATCCTTTCTCCTGAAGCTGCCAATATACCTCATAGCCGCATGGACCAGCCTCATAACAAAACAATACCCGTTCACCAGATGCTCTCATCTTCTTTGCCAGCTTCTCTACACTCTCAGGCGTGTTCTCAATCTCCCCATAAAATATGGCCTCCCGAGTGCCTGCCTTTGCTATCGCAACAGCTATCGTATCCTTGTGCACATCCATCCCTACGAATTTGATATACTGATTCATAACCTGTCCTCCTTAATTGTGGCTCTGAGCCACTGGATTCCCAAACTCCTTTAGCTTAACCCACGTCGGTTAAGGTAGGACAGGTTAAATACATTATGTCTACTGTTGGCTTGTCGGGAATCGCATTGCGTCGTTCTAAAAACGATTCCGGACAAGCCGGAATGACAGGCGTTCGGTAACCCTGTAGCAAGCAACAGGGAATTATCAAGTTAAAGGAGTAAATAGTGATAGATTCCAGGAAATTCGATCCCAAAAAACTTGAGAAGCTCAATGACCCCAAAAGACTTGAATATCTTAATTTCGATGTTATCTGGGGAAAGACACAGCTCGCTGATGCTGACGTATTGATCGACATTGGGGCAGGAACCGGTTTTTTTGCTATGCTCTTCGGTAAAAAAATAAAAAGGGGGAAAGTGTATGCATGTGATATTTCTGAAGAAATGATCGCCTGGATGAATGATAATATCCCGTCAGAAATGAAAAACATAGTGGTGCCCATAAAAATGGAAGAGAACTCCGTTCCTCTTGCCGACGGCATCGCAGATTTGGTCTACATGATAAACCTTCATCACGAACTTGAGCAGCCGCTAATCCTTTTGAAGGAGGCGCGCAGACTTTTAAAAAAAGACGGCAAGCTTATGATTATCGATTGGAAGAAAGAAGAAACCCCTGAAGGTCCTCCTCTTGAGATTCGGATCACCGCAGAAACAATCCAGTCCCAGATGTCCGCGAGCGGTTTCTCATATACCGATAAACATACTGCGTTCCCTTACCATAATTTTTTCATCGGCAAAAAAAGAACCGAAGACTGATAAGTTTTTCATGTACGGGGAGAGCGCAGTAATTTTTTTACAGATGCCTCCCTTTGATTTCACTATGAGCGCATTCTTTTATGTGATATAATTGCTAAAACTCTGTTAGGATGAGGTTATGCCCTTATTCATTGTTCTGGCGCTTTTAATTGCAATTGTAATTGTTCTTTTCGCATCACAAAATTCAGGTATTGTGACAGTCAGCTTTCTTTCATTCCATTATAATGGTTCTCTTGCCCTGATTTTGGCCGTAGTGTTTACGTTAGGTTTGTTTGCCGGCATACTCATTTCCATTCCGCCCCTATTAAGAAAATCTTCTGATGCGCGGGCGCAGAAAAAAAAGGTAAAACAACTTGAGGAGAGCATTACCAAAAGCATCGCTCCTCATCCGGCAGGTCAGGAAAGGTCAGAAAAAGATTAATCAGGATGCAATACCGTGCGGAAACAAAAGGCAGGACAGGGCAACCGGAGCCGTTAACTTATTTATTTTCCTTCTCTGCGATATAATCATCATGCAGACGTTCAACGATGAGTGATAATTCAGACTCGTCTATGTGAGCATATAGTGGACTCTCACGCAGGATCTCTATGAGTTCAGACTTGGTAATCATGGCCTAACCTAAGTTTATACCATAGTCTGCTTAATTCTATCAAGTTGCATGCACAAAGGGCAGTGCATATCGAGGTTTTATTTCAGAATACTATCCGGGCAAGTGCTGCTGCCTGTCCAATACATCCCTTATCTTTCTCATCAATATGACAGGATTAACCGGCTTTGAGATGAAATCAAAACCCTCCTCCAAGATCCCCTTCCTGGATATTATATCGTCTGTGTAGCCGCTCATGAATATTGTCTTTACATCCGGCTCAATGCCCCTTATTTCTTCGTATGCCTCCCTGCCGTTCTTTACCGGCATTATCACGTCAAGGATAACAAGAGACACTGAGCCTCTGTTTTCCTTGAATTTCCTTACAGCGTCCTCTCCGTTTTCGGCCTCTATTATCCTATAACCGGTCTCCTGCAGGCGCAACTTCATACTCTCCCTGACCATGGGTTCGTCCTCTGCGATAATGATCGTCTCACCTTTCCCTGGGGGGAAAGTTTCAACCGGCTTCGGTATTATTTCTCCTTTTTTCTGTGCCAGGGGCAGGTATATCCTGAATGTCGTTCCCTTTCCCAACTCGCTGTATACGTTGATGCTGCCGTTGTGCTGCTTTATTATACCGTATACCATGGAAAGCCCCAGACCGGTGCCTTTGCCCACTTCCTTTGTGGTGAAGAACGGTTCGAATATGTTTTCCTTTGTCTCCTGGTCCATCCCGATACCCGTGTCGGACACTGTAAGGACCGCATGCATGCCCGTATTCTCAAAAACATGAGTTTTTGCATAACTGCTGTCCACATCGACCGTATCTGTCTGTATGACCAACTGTCCTCCATCAGGCATGGCATCACGGGCATTCACAGCAAAGTTCATCAGGACCTGCTCAATCTGCCCTACGTCAACCATTACCGGAAGCTCTTCGGCGCTCAGGACGGTACTGACTTCTATATCCTCTGTTATTATCCTCCTGACCATTTTTTCGATGTTCCTTACTATCTCATTGAGGTCCGCAAGGACGGGTTCTATCACCTGCTTCCTGCTGAAGGCAAGCAGGCTTTTCGTGAGACCACCAGCGCGATCTGCCGCGTCAAGCACCTGTTGTATATAGCCCTCTGTCGTCGGATCGCCTTTAATCCTCATTTGAGCCAGACCGCCGTAGCCAACAATTGCGGTGAGGACGTTATTGAAGTCATGTGCCACACCACCAGCAAGCACGCCTATTGCTTCCATCTTCTGCGAATGGAGAAGTTGTTCCTGGAGCTTTTTCTGCTCGGTAATGTCCCTGTGGCTGGCTCGCCTGCCCCTGTATTTTCCTTTTTTATCATAGACCGGCAGGCAATTGTGGGAGATCCAGCGGACCTCACCGCCTTTGGTTACCATACGAAGTTCCAAATGTTTGGTAATGCCTTTATTATGTATGTCACGGGTATGTTCTGCCCATATGGTCTGGTCATCGGGATATATCATTGTTTCCAGTAGCTCGGGCGATGCATAAAACTCTTCTTCCGTATAGCCGCAGAACTTCTCGCAGTTTTCAGATACGTAGATTATTTTGTTATCAGGCGCCCTCCAATAAACAAAATCTGTCGAAAACTCTATGACAGTCCTGTATAGCTCTTCGCTCCGTTCCAGTTCTGATCTCTTGTCAATCTCGTTCACCATCTTATTAAATGCACGGGAAAGGGTTCCGATCTCATCTTTTGTCTTTATGTCCAGGAACCTATCGTCTCCCGTCTTTTGCGGGAGATGCTCAACGTGCCGCGTGAAAAGTTCAAGAGGTGTTATCAAATAGTTTATAATGAAAGAAATAATAAGAAATATCACAATGATGCCGGTAATAGTGGCAACTAATAAATACCGTTCTGCTACCTGGATGGGACGATATGCTTCAGCTTGGGGATAGTTTGCGATCAGTATCCAGTTTTTTGCTTTCAGCCGTTTGAAAGAAGCAAGCATTTTTGTCCCGTAGCCTGTTATTGTTTCGTCAGTGCCCTCAAATCCTCCTATGGCCTTATCCTGAAGCCTGTTTACGCCTCCGGTTATTTTTGTCAGAATCCTTTTCTTGTCAGGATGCATAATTAAAGTACCGTCCAGGGCCATCAGATAAAAATAACCTCCCTCCCCTATTTTTACGGTGCTTAGCTTCCCCAGGAAGTTCTCTCTCATGAGGTCTATACTGCCGGCTAATATTCCTGTTAGTCTTCCTTTGGCGTCAAAAAGCGGGACTGTGAGCGTGATGACAGGATGGTTATGGCGTTGTGAAGACAAAAACGGATCAGAGATATAAGGTTTTTTCGCTTTAAGAGTATTGGGTATGTACTCTCGGAAGGAGAAATCCAATCCCCTTCGGCCGGGGGCATATGGTGATTCGACGAATAGCTTGCCTGCGGGCGTATATAAAAAGACGTGGTTATCGAATATTGAATGCAAACTGGGCCTGTTGTCAATAAATACCTGCGCCTCTTCAGAATGTTGCATTATGTCCGGCGGAGCAGCTTTTGCAACTGCGACAAGATTCTGTTGCGCAGTCAAAAGGTTACTGTCAAATTCATCTGCAAGTGCGGAGGTCATAAGGAATTGCTGTTGAGCGATAGTTTCCTTCATGGATTTTTTGTAGTTTGAGAGGGCCAGGAATGCAATCAGTGAGAATATGGCAACAAAGACCGAGACGTTTAATATGAATTTAGTCTTTAATTTCATGACGGCGACATAGTCGCTAAAAGACCCTGGGTCCTCTGAAGAAGCGTTTCATACATTGTCCTGACTCATTTTATTTTTAAATTCCGTTCCTTCATAAGCAATATTACCGGTATCACCTGCAACCGTAATAACTACTGCCATGCATCATACCTTGAACTTTCTCACAACGCTCTGCAGTTCTGTAGCCAGTCTGGCGAGATCGGATGAGGCTTGCGCTATCTGCCCGGAGCCCGCCGATATCTCTTTCGACCCTTCAGCAATACTCTGGATGTCTGAACTGATCGTCTCTGAGACTGTTGACATCTCCTCCGTAGCCGAGGCGATCTGTTGGGCCATGGAATGCAGGTCATTGACGCTGCTCACGATATTGCCGAAGGAGCCACCGGCCTTTCTGCTGAATTCCACGCCGGTCTCAACCTGTGAAGTGGCATTGCTCATAGCTGCGCCGGCGTGGTCCACCTCATTTTGGATGGTCGCGATCATGGTGTTGATCTGGGAAGTGGCCTGAGTGGTCCTTTCAGCGAGCTTCCTCACCTCGTCGGCCACTACGGAGAACCCGCGCCCCTGTTCGCCGGCCCGTGCCGCTTCGATAGCGGCGTTAAGAGCCAGCAGATTGGTTTGGTCCGCGATGTCGTTAATCACGCTGACTATGTTCCCTATCTGCTTTGAACTGTCGCCCAATCGCTGCATGACCTGGGAGGATTCTGCGACGGTCGATGCAATGACCTGGACTGCATCGACAGAATCTTTGACAACCCCCTCGCCATCTTTGGCCTGATCAAAAGTCTGCGTGGAAATCCGGGAGATATTTGAGGTGTTTTTCGCAACATCAATGACTGTCTGGGACATCTCTTCCGTAGCGGTAGCGATTTGGGTCGAGCGGGATGACTGCCCTGCCATTCCCCTTGATATCTCTTCAGCACTGGCACTCAACTGCTCACTGCCGGAGGCCAGGTTCTCAGTGGCATACTTGATCTTGCTTATCAGTTCCCGAAGGCTTTTCACCATATTGTCGACAGCAGTCATTAGCGAACTGATCTCATCACTGCCCTTTACCGTTACAGACTTGGTAAGGTCACCGGCGGCAAGGCGGTTAGCTATCTCTACAGCCTCTGAAAGAGGAACTGTAATGCTCCGGACAACGATAAGGGATATTACTATTGCAACAACACTTGCTGCAAGAAACAGAACAAGGACAATGAGCTGGGTCTGTCTTGCCTTGATTGAGGCATCCCTGCCCGACGCTTCCATGAGTTCCCCCTGGTATTTAACAAGCGCTTCAGCTGCCGCAAAATAGCTATTTTGCGTCTTCCGAAGTGTTGTTACGAGATACTGGCCGGCCTCTTTCTTCTTGCCGTCTTTTATGAACTGCAAAACCATTTCAATATTTTCCCGGTAAAGCCCCCGTGCCGTCTTGAGCTCATTCATCAACTGTTTGCCCTTGCCGGTTTGGATTGTTTTATCGAGTCTATCGATTTTTTCGCTTACAGCCTTTCTCACCTCATTGACGCGGTCGAGTTCTCTCTGCACCAGCTGGGCATCGTCAAGGATGATTGCATTTCTTAAAGAACGGGCGACAACATTGATGTTAGCGATTACATCATTGGCCTGCTCGGTCTTCGGCCAGCGGTCATCGACTGTTAAATTAATGTCCTGCTCGATGCCGCGGATCGATAAAAGTGAAATCCCGGCAAGCAACCCCGCCAGCAGGATAACAACACCAAAGCCAAACAGCAGTCGCGACTTAATAGAAAGACTCCTAAGCATTTTCTTACCTCCGTTTATTTCGCGTCCAAAAGTGGTCGGATCCATTTAAATCTATTAAATACCGGCACTCTGGAAGTTTAGCTGCAACAAACCAAAATCCGACACTATTTTCACTGCTGAGTTAGACATTGATCTGCATTTTTATATGCATAACCTGATTATTGCTAAAATTGAGATAATTTGCATATCGGGTGATAAGCGTTGGATATGGGACTATGTCCCCATTTCGTATGGGGGAATCCCCTATAGTTGTGGGATGGAATTCTACAGGCTTTCAAAACCCTCCGGATATGATCTTAACCTTTATCTTCGACAGGCTTGAATGTTTTTGAATTTATCGATTTCTTATTTATTTTTATGAGTCTTGCGAATTGCCTGTCTAAGAAGTTCCGAGGAATCATTGAGCCTTAACTTAATTTTGATCTTCTCCCGGTATGTTTCTATCGTTTTTATACTTAGGCCGAGCTTTTCCGCTATTTCTTTAGTACTCCAGCCATTTCCAATCAGTTCAAAAACCTGCAGCTCGCGGTCGCTGAGACATCCGATATCCTGACCGAACTCGTTTGCCTTTGCATTGAAGATCCTGCTTAAAAGCTTTTCGGACATCGTTCCACTTAAATAGATATCTCCCAGCATTACCTTGCGGATAGCCGTAATGACTGTTTCTGCGGCCTCACGCTTCATTATATAACCCCTGGCCCCTGCCCTCAGTGCCCGCTCCGCATAAATATCCTCCTCGTGCATAGAAAGGACAAGGATTATCAGCGCCGGATTTTTGACCCGTATGTTCTTGATAAGCTTGAGGCCGTCGTCTTTACCAAGACTGATATCTATAATTGCGACATCCGGGACCTTCTCAGCTATGCCGATAGCACCCTTCTCGATGTCCTCAGCTTCGCCGCATACTATAAGGTCCTGCTCATGGTTGATGAGCTGTGCAAGGCCCATGCGCACAATATGGTGATCATCAACCAGAAAGATCCTGGTTTTATCCTTAGTTGGAATGTCGGGCTTCTCAGTCATTGTCGATCATTATGCTGTGTTTCCCATCGTCCTCATGGAATGTACACCGGACTACGGTACCACCCGATGAGTCATTATTTATACTCAACCAGGCATTAATCATTCCGGCCCTATAGTTCATTATATCCAGTCCCAACCCTTTTTTTATCATTTTTTCGTGGAATCCCACACCGTCATCTTTTATCGTAAGCGAGATTTTACCGTCTCCTGCAGTCATGGAAATCGCTATGTTTTTAGCACCGCCATGCTTGATTGCATTATTTATCGCTTCCTTTGCAATGAAATAAAGTTGCATTGCCTGGTTGTTATCATGAATCATGATCGCACTATCTATGGTGCAGCTGCAGGGGATTCCATAAAGCATTGCAGTCTTTGAGGTCAGCATATTCAATCCTGAAATAAAATTGTCGGCACCGGGACCCATCGGGCATAGCCCTCGCGACAGAATCTGAGTTTTATAGATTGCCTCGTTGACAAGGGTCAGGAGAGCTTCTGCGTCTGTTGCTTCAACCAACGATTTCAGTGCGAGCTTCTGGGCAAGCACCTTGGACATAAACGCCATCCCGGTTAGATGCTGTCCGAGATCATCATGCAGATCACGCCCTATTCGATGCCGCTCAGTGCTACTGATCTGTTGGATCTTTTGCTCCAATTGCAGGCGTTCAGTGATATCTACCACGCATATTATCGCCCCCGCATCACTGCGGTCGCCGGCAGTAAGGGGTGAAACTGACACTGAAGTGGGCAATATCGTTCCATCTTTGCGTAGAAAATCTAACCGGCGGCGTTCCCTGGCCGCCAGCTGGCGTCCACGCAAATAGCTCGCTGCCTCATCCCTGCCGAGACTCTCTATAAAAGGGATAATGCTATTTCCGAGCAGCTCTTCAACAGTATAACCAAGCATCTCCGACATACGTGAACTTACAAAGGTAGTAATATAATCATTGTCGATTGCACATACGCCTTCGTACAGGTTTTCGACAAGCTCACGATATTTTTTCTCACTTGCAAGTATGGAGGTTTCAGCCCGTTTGCGTTCGGTGATGTCGCGTATAGCAGCAACGTGTATTATTCGGCCACGGCATTCAAACTTACTGCCCGCTATTTCTACCGGAAACACCACACCATCTTTCTTACGATGCCAGCGCAAGGGGATCCGTATCTGTCGTTCCCTAATAGCCCGCTCTGTCTTTTCCGGCTCAGCGGAGACATCGGTATCTTTCAAAACAAGAAATTCTTCCTTATTGTATCCATACAGATTCTGCGCAGACGCATTCGCCTCAATAATCCGACCGGTCCCGCAATCCACCAGTAAAATTGCGTCAGACTCCATTTCAAAAAGCCGGCGATATCGTTCCTCGCTCTCAGATAGCAACACTTCGGCCCGCTCGCGCTCAGTCTCCATCTTATTAAAAGCTGCGGAAAGCATTCCGATTTCATCTTTTGCTTTTATGTTCAGAAACCTGTCTCCCTCTTTTTTTTGTGAGAGGTCCTCAATATGCCGGGTGAAAAGTTCCAGGGGTTTTGTCAAATATTTTATGATGAAAGAAATAATAAAAAATAGTGTAATAATTCCTATACTGATGGACATTAAAAAATACTGTTCCAACTGCCGGATAGGCCGGTATGCTTCAACTGACGGATAGTTTGCGGACAGTATCCAGTCCTTGGTCTTTAGCCGCTTGAAAGAAGATACAGTTGCAATGCCGTAAGAACTTGTGGTTTCGCCGGTGCCCTCAAACCCGTTGACGGCTGCATCAAAAAGTTTGTTAAGACCGCGAGGCTGTTTGTGCAGCATCTTTTTTTTGTCCGGGTGTATGATTATTGTGCCGTCTGCCTGGGCTAAATGAAGGTCCCCTGTTTCCCCTACCTTAACAGTGCCGATCCTCTCCATGAAATTATCTCTCAGAAGGTCCAGGCTGCCGGCTAATATGCCCCTTATATTACCCTTGCCGTCAAAGAGCGGCACTGTAAACATCAACACAGGGTGATGCGACTGGGAACCTTCAAACGGGTCAGAGATATAGGGTTTTCCGGATTTAATGGTATTTATCATGTACTGGCGGTAAGACAGATCCAGACCCCTCCTGTTGGAAGAATATGGTGATTCGACAAATATTTTGCCTGACGGCGTGAACAAAAAAAAATGACCGTCTAATATTGTATGCACCCCCGGATTCCCGTCAAGGAATGCCTGTGCCTTTGCGGGATTGCGCATGATATCTGCAGGAGTAATTTCTGCCAGATCGACAATCTGCTGTTGGGCGGCTAAAAGTTTATTATCGATTTCATCGGCGAGTATGGATACCAGGCGGAACTGCTGTTGAGCGATGGTTTCTTTAATTGCTCTTTTATAGTGTGAGAAGGCGAAGAACGCAGTTAGTGCGAGTATATTGATGACAAAGATCGAAACGATTAATGTGAATTTGGTTTTTAATTTCATAACAGCGCCATAATCAATAGACCACCCTCAATAAAATATGAAAAAGAGCAGAAGCGTAATGCCTGCGCCGAGCAGCGCTCCCATAATAACTTCAAGCGGGCTGTGCGCCCGCACAGTAACTCTGCTCTGAGCAATCAGGATAGCCAAAAATAAGGAAAGCAGCGAGGTTGCGAAACTTTCAGTGCTGTAGGTGATGGCCATCCAGACGGAAAAAGCCATGGCAGCATGGCCGCTGGGCATACCGCCCCGAAGCGGATGCCCCTTGCCAAAATATGATTTCAGCACAATGACCGTAATCAGTATAAGGATAATCGCTATGAGGGAAATCTCTTCCTTTGAATGTTTTGCTACATACATTCCTTTCAAAAAAGCCGTGCTGAAATAAGGGAACATTATGATATAACCGATAACAACCGCACCGAAAGCGGTAATCAGCACTGCTCCGGCGGCAACGTCTTTCGCGGTCCTCGCACTTTCATTGTGTTCGGGCGACAACAAATCAACTACGTACTCAATCGCAGTATTGATCATTTCTGCAAGCAGGACCAGGACCACTGCAATGGCTATGATCAGGAAGTCCGTCCTTGTAACGCCGAGGATATAAATCAAAATAAGGACAAACGCCGCAGTATAGAGATGATAGCGCAGGTGGCGCTGGGTTTTGGCAGCATAGAGTATCCCCTCGATGGCATGCCCTGCACTCTCGGCCCACTTTCTTAGAGGCATACGACCTCTGCCAGTTCGGCTTCCAGCCGCCTCATTTTTGCCGCCCTATAGCTGCTCTCTTCGTGATCATAACCCAGCAGATGAAGAAGGCCGTGAATGAGCAGGCGAGAGAGTTCCAGTTTAAAGGTGGTACCATATTCCTCCGCCTGGCGTTTGGCCTGCGGAAGGCTTATGACTATATCTCCAAGCAGGAAGTGCCGGACATGCGGCGCGGGCTTCTCATTTATCAGCGGGAAAGAAAGCACATCAGTTGTCCTGTCAATGCCGCGATACAGGTGATTAAGCCTCCTCATTCCGGCATCATTCACTAAAAGCACGCTTACTTCAAGGTGCTTTAAAGCCTGCTCGTCGGAAATAAGAGTATCGCGCCCTTTATACGCCAGATGAGTAAGGGCTTTACTGAGCACCCTCTTTATTGCCCGATAGTTTGCCTTGATCAGCTTTTGGTTGTTCTTTATTGCTATTTCCATTTCCCTGTGGCAACAATCCAGTCAGGTCCTTATCACCGACAGTGCGGGCCACTACCGCTTCAGACGTCACCTTTTGCTGTCCGCCTTTCATTACAATCTCGGGATATTCTATCCTCCTGTGAAAAATACTTGTCAGGATGAAAGTAAACCGTTTCTTTATTTCGGAGATGTCCTTCAGCGTGAGTTCGCACTCATCGATCTGTCCGTCGAGAAATATATGATTGATTATTTTGTCCACCAGTGCCGTAATCCTTGCCGGAGTGGGCTCGGTAAGTGAGCGTGAGGCCGCCTCAACTGCATCTGCCATCATGACTATAGCGGCTACCCTCGTCTGTGGCTTAGGCCCGGGATAACGGTAATCTTCCTGGAGCGGCAGGTCGTCTTTTGTCTGCTCAAGTGCTTTTTGATAAAAAAAGGTGATCAGGCTTGTCCCGTGATGCTGTTGAATAATGTCCACAATTTGTTTTGGCATCTTGTATTGCCGCGCCAGTTCCACCCCTTCTTTAACATGCGAAATAAGGATCATGCTGCTCATATGCGGCATCAGTTTCTCATGCTTGTTCGCACTATTGGTCTGGTTCTCTACGAAATATTCGGGCATGCGGATCTTTCCGATATCATGGTAACACGCGGTCACCCTCGCCAGCAAAGGATTGGCCCCCACCGCCTCTGACGCCGCCTCGGCAAGATTTCCCACAATAATACTGTGATGATAGGTGCCCGGCGCGGCGATCATCAGGTTATGCATCAGCGGCTGATCAAGGTCAATCAGTTCAATCAGGCTGATATCAGTAGTAACAGCAAATACATATTCGATTACCGGAAGCAGCAGCGAGACTATAGCTGCAACCATTATCCCGGACATTGCGGCAAATATAAAGGCGTGGGGCGACATGGGGGCAAAGAGGTTGCCATCGAAGAGCAGCAGAACGCCTGCGGTCAAAACATTAACAGCGCTTACATACAGGCCTCCCTTCAGGAGCGAAGAGCGTCTCTTGCACCTTATGACGCTGAACGCTGCCGTCAGACTTCCGACAAACGCATAAACTGTATAAAGGGGATTATTGAGCCATATCCCTGTCATGATGCTGATAATAAATGAGAAAATAATAGCCGCATGAAAGTCAAAGATGAGTGTTACCAGCATGGCGCCCATGGGGATAGGTATGCCGTACAAAAAAGCCCCGCTCTTCGGCAGGAAAAGTCCCTTGTGGAGACCTGAAAGCAAATATTCGGAAACACGGCCGACCATCAGTGTGCCGGCAACAAGCAGCCCCAGCAGCAGCAGCATTTTGTGGTCATTGAGGTAAGCCGGCTTGTAGCGCTTTATGTCCCGGAAAAAGATAAAAAGGATTATAGCCGTTATCAGGAAGCTCCCTATGAAATGGTCGATGCCGATGCGCCCCTGTATCAGTAGAGCGCAAACCAGGCTTAATCCCAGCAGCACATAAATTTTTGAGAGGTCATTCCTATGCTTCTGCCGGTATTCCCGGAGCCTTTGAGCTACAGTCCAGGTCTTTTTAGATGAACTACTTTTCGAAGTTCCGTTTTTCATGTTTTTCGTATGCCCTGACGATTTCCTGAACAAGCCGGTGCCGCACAACATCCCTTTCCGAAAAATGAATGATCTTTATGTCGTCAATATTTTGGAGTATTCTGATGGCTTCTACAAGTCCCGAGGTCCTGTCCTGGGGCAGATCAATCTGCGTAATATCTCCTGTAATCACTGTTTTTGATCCGAAGCCAAGTCTGGTCAGATACATCTTCATCTGCTCAGGAGTTGTGTTCTGGGCCTCGTCGAGTATAACGAAAGAGTCGTTCAGAGTCCTCCCCCTCATAAAGGCGAGGGGCGCTATTTCTATAATGCCCCGCTCGATCAGCTTTGAAGCCTTGTCGATTTCCATCATATCGAACAACGCATCGTAAAGAGGCCTCAAATAGGGGCTGACCTTTTCTGCGATGTCACCAGGCAGGAATCCCAACTTTTCCCCGGCCTCTACTGCAGGCCTGACCAGCACGATCCTCGAAACCTGTTTTGTCAGAAAAGAACTGATGGCCATGGCCATTGCGAGGTAAGTTTTCCCGGTGCCTGCAGGACCTATGCCGAAGGTTATATCAAACATGCGGATCGCATTGATATACAGCCGTTGGGTCTCTGTTTTAGGAATGATAAACCTTCTCTTCGAGGACACAGGAATATTATTGGAAAAAAGCTCTTTGACGGAAATATCCTCCCCGGCGCACATTGATCTTACCGCATAACTTATATCTTCAGGTTTAAGGGCATAGCCGCTCCTGTTGACGACCCTGAGCTCATCGATCAACTGTTCAGCTTTCTCTGTTTCTCTGTCCTCACCCCTGATAATCAGTTTGTTCCCTCTGACGCTGACGGCGACTCCGAGCGCTTCTTCAATCACTTTAAGGGTTTTATCGAGCCCTCCATGCAGGAAAGGATATTCTTCAGCCTCATCAAGTTCAAGTTCTATAGTTTTCGTGACGATCTCCATGGATTTATTGATATCGAAGAGAGAATTTCAGCACCGGAGTGCACATTCATTTATTGCCGGAAGCCTATTGAGCCGCCGTTACAAAATTCTGCAACCCGGTTTTTTTTGAAAGTTCCGCTGCACTTTTTTCTGCAGCTTTCTTGTCCTTAAAAGACCCTACCCTGACTTTGAAATAATCGTTGCTCCCGCCTGCGTCAACAATATAAGGATTATAGCTTTTAGCCTTCAGCTTCTGATAAAGCTGGTCAGCTCCATCTCTACTGGGAAAGGCCCCCACCTGCACGGTGTACAGCTTACCTGAAGGCACGGAGTTCTTTGCTTTCTTTTTCGCCTTCGCGCCTGTATGCCTGCCGCTTTTGGGAGCAGTGCTTGCTGCCTGGCCCGCCTGGGCGGGTGGGGAAGATTTTACAGAAGCATTGTCCTGTACCGGATTTGCAGCAACTGCGGCAGTCCTGACTTCATTTTTTTGCAGCCCCGGCTTCCTGGTTTTTTCAGCAGTATCCTGGCCCTTCGGGATTTCATCTTTTGCCTGGGCTGCCGGTGCTTCGTCGGGCGTTCGAGCAGATGCTTCAGCGGCCTGCTCAGGCTGATTTGCCGCCGCAGTCTTGGCGGTGGCAGGTTTGCCGGCAACATCCTTTACCGGAAGATCGATGACCCGTTTTTCTTCAGGAGGAAAAACATCGCTCGTCTTGGCGCTCTCAGCAGGTTGCTTCTCTTGCGCCGGTGAACCACCGCCCCTGAAACCTAAAAAATATCCAATACCGAAGCTGGCAACAGTGATGAGAAGTGCGCCTATAAGCACGGTATTCCGGCTCAACAGCAAGATTGATGATCTTTCGGCGGCCCCACCCCTCATAAAATTAGCATAGCATCACCATAGGAGAAAAATCTATAATCCTTTGCAATGGCCTCCTTGTAAGCCTTTGTTATTTTACCGAAGTCAGACAGTGCAGATACCAGCATAAGCGGCGTTGAGCGGGGCAGGTGAAAATTGGTGACAAGGCAGTCAACCGCCTTAAAACTGTACCCGGGACAAATAAAGATGTCCGTGGTCCCTTTTATTACAGGCGCCCGTCCGCATGTGTCAGGCGGACCGCCCTTCACCAAAGGGCCGCTTGAAGTATTCAACTCATTGGAAATCACACAAGTCCCGCTGGCAATGCCCTCGAGGGTCCTGGTTGTTGTTGTACCCACCGCAACAACCTTTCTGCCGCTCTTCTTTACTTGCTGCAACTCCTGTATTACGCATTGGTCCATTTCAAAATATTCTGAATCCATATTGTGGTCTTCCAAAGCTTCCGCCCTTACGGGCTTAAACGTGCCTGTCCCGACATGGAGTGTCACAAACCTCACAAATACTCCCTTATTTTGAATTTTCCGTATCAGATCATCGGTAAAATGAAGTCCTGCCGTAGGCGCAGCTATAGATCCCTGCTTCTCCGCATAAACAGTCTGGTAGCGTTCCTTGTCTGCATCTTCGGGCATACGTTTGATATAGGGTGGCAGCGGCATATAACCATATTTCCAAACCAGATCGTTCAGTCTGACAACAGCGTTTTCCGGAAGCCTCAGATATCTCTTTTTCCCGTTTTTGTTACCCGAACAATGCGTTTCAATCTCTGCTTCAACACCGTCAAAAAAGGTCACGGGACCATCACAAGGTCCCTTACATAATATTTCCCATACTGATTTGTCAGCCGTTTCTCTGACCAAAAGAATATCGACTGTCCGCCCCCCCATATTTTTTCCGATAATGCGTGCAGGAAAGACTTTCGTATTGTTCATTAACATCATATCGCCTTCTTCAAGGTAGTCTAAAATATCATAAAAGCGCTTATGCTCAACAAATCCATCCCTATGGAGTATCAACAGTTGTGAACAGTCCCGCTTTTCGGATGGTCGCGATGCAATCAATTCCTGCGGCAGATGAAAATCGAAATCAGCGGTCTTCATAGTGCTCAATAGTAGTCCCGGGGTAGAACCTGGAGAGAATCTCCGTGTAACTTTTTCCCTCTTTCGCCATTTCAAGAGCAGACCACTGGCACATGCCGACGCCATGGCCGTATCCTCTTCCCTCAAAGATATAAATAGTCCCGTCCCTGGTAATATCTGTAATCAAAGTGCTTGGCAGTTCATCCCAGCCGATATTCTTTCTGAAATCTGCGCCTGAGACTTCAATCTCACCACTTTCACTTACAAGCCTGAATACCCTGACCCGGTTTGACACCGTATATGAGTCAATAATAATATCCTTCAGCCCGGATATATTCATCGCCCTCTCAATGTCTGCAACAGGAATCCTTTTCTCCCACATGTAATAAGGAGAAAGTTCACAATTTGTCTCGACAGACTTCAAATAGGGGTAGCTTTTGCCGAAAACCTCAGCCGGGTCCTCAGTAATTCCCCCGCTTGTAGAATGATAATACGCAATAATGGGGCTTCCCTCATACATAAGCACCTCTCCCTTTGTATCATCTACCGCCTTTGCTATGCTTGCCGGAACGTCATTTCCCTTGTATGCCTGATGCAGGACTGTGGATGTAAGATGGTAGCGCATTTTAGACGTTACATTGTGCAACCGCTGGTACAAGGAATATGAACGTGCTGCAACTGCCTGGGCCTTTAGTGCCTCGCTTTCCCATTTGCTGCCTACTTCGGCGGCAACCACTCCCTTAACGTAATCCTCCAGGGAGATTTCATTAATTATATAGAGTCCCCCCTCACCCTTCCAAACCTCGATATTGCCGAAATATTTCATCCCGCTTAAAATAACCTCTCCCCTGGCAGTACCTATCTTCTCGACCTGTTCATCTTTCTGAGGTATCCTTGGATTTTTACTGTCAACAAGCAATACCCGCATATTGAGCTGTGCAAATGATGGAGAAGGGTAGGCCGCAAGGCATAAAGCAAGGGCGAGGAAAAAATGCACGATGTGTTTAGTGACCATTCAGCGCCTGCCGAAAAACCAGAGCAGCAGTGTAAATATAATGCTGACAAGAATACTGGTCGCGAGAGGGAAATAGAAAGTGAAATTTTTCTTTTGGATAATGATATCACCCGGAAGCCTGCCGAGCCATGGGACCTTTCCGGAAAGAAGAAACAACGCCCCCACTGCAGCGCAAACAATGCCGATAATTATTAACAACCTTCCCATTTGATGGAATGCGTCCATATCTAAATTAAAGGTATAGGCATAGGCAGAGGTTTAGGGTTAGGACAGCAGACTGTTTTCTTTTTTTCATTTACTTTACCTTTACCTCAACCTGTTGTTTTTGATATCTCTCCATTTCAGAATAGATGCATCCGCAGTATTGCTGCCGGTAGAGGTCCATTGTCCTGGCCATTTGCCTGCCCTCATGAAAGCCGCGCCTGAAATCCTCGCCATAAAATTCTACTGAGTACCGCTTCTGCATCAGGCGGCCGATCTCGATAATCAGATCAAATTTCTGATAGGGGCTCACCAGGAGGGTGGTTGAAAATGCATCCGCCTTTATCTCCACGGCCTTGCGGGCCGCCTGTTCCATTCTAACGGTATAGCAGTATTCGCATCTGTTTCCCTCATTGCCGACAACATTTCTGAGGTATTCCTTCAAACCGTAATAATCGTTGTACTCAATGTCCAGCCCCCAAAGCTGCTGGAGCTTCAGAAGGGCCTCAAGCCTGTTCCTATATTCAGTGAAAGGATGGATGTTAGGATTGAACCAGAGGCCTTTTACCTTAATGCCGCGCTCTTTAACCACTGATACGGGATATGTGGCGCAGTTTGCGCAGCAGATATGCATGAGCAGCTCCATCCGGTTAAAACAGGCCTGTAGGCAGCTTTTTCCCTAAATGCTCGTAGGCCAGCCTTGTGGCAAGCCTTCCCCTTGCTGTCCTCTCAATAAGGCCCTCCTGCAGCAAATACGGCTCATACACATCTTCAATCGTTTCCCGGTCCTCCCTCATAGATGCTGCTATAGCATCAACTCCGGCCGGTCCCCCGCTGAATTTATCGATAATGGCCCATAACAACTTTCTGTCGATTTCATCAAGTCCAAGGTGGTCTATATCCAGCGCTGTCAGGGCCTCTCTGGTTATCGCCATATCAATGCTGCCATCACCCTTGACCTGGGCAAAATCCCTGATTCTCTTGAGCAGCCGGTTTGCGATCCTCGGCGTGCCTCGTGATCTCTTTGCAATCTCAATCGCAGCATCTTCTTTTATCAGCATCTCAAGCAGCTGCGCGGACCGTCCCACTATTTCCTTCAGCTCCTCAGGAGTGTAAAACTCAAGTCTGCATATTACACCGAACCGGTCGCGCAACGGAGAGGTCAAAAGCCCCGTGCGAGTGGTAGCTCCTACCAGAGTAAAGCGCGGCAGGTTCAATTTTAAAGTCCTGGCGTTGGGCCCCTGGCCTATAATAATGTCCAGGTTAAAGTCCTCCATGGCGGGATAAAGCACCTCTTCGACAATCCTGGGCAGTCGGTGAATTTCATCAATAAATAGTATGTCGCGGTCGGAAAGATTGGTCAATATAGCTGCCAGGTCACCAGGTCTTTCGAGGACCGGACCCGATGTGGTTTTTATATTCACAGCCAGCTCGTTGGCTACAATAGCGGCGAGGGTTGTTTTGCCGAGACCGGGAGGGCCGAAAAAAAGAGCGTGGTCCAGCGGCTCCTTCCTAAGGGCAGCAGCCGCAATAAAAACCTTCAAATTATCTTTGATCCGCTGTTGTCCTATAAACTCATCTAGCGAGCGGGGCCGCAGATTGGACTCATAAGTCAGCTCCTCCTGATCTGCTTCGGGACACAAAGGCCCTATCTCTTTGTCCTCTATTCGCATAATAACAGGTCATAGGTCATAGGTTACAGGACATAGGATTTATCTTTTTACCTATTACCAACTACCTATTACCCATTACCACATCACCTCTCTTTTGTAAGATATTTTAAGGACTCTCTGAGCAAACTTTCAATATCGCTCTTACCTGCAGCATATGCCTTTTCAATGGCATCCAGCGCAATGCTCTTTTTATACCCGAGGTTCACCAGCGCAGAAAGTGTGTCGTCATACACGGTATTCTTTTCCTCTTTGAATGACGGGAGCTTATCTTTTAGTTCAAGAATCAACCGGTTGGCAGTTTTCTTGCCGAGACCCGGTACCTTGCACAAAACATCGACGTCTTCGGCATCGATAGCAGTATAAAATTTTTCCGGGGGGATGGTTGAAAGGAGGTTGAGCGCAGTCCTGGGTCCAATGCCTGAAATCCCGATCAGCGTCGTGAATATCCTTTTTTCATCTTCTGCCTGGAAGCCATAGAGCTGCAAGACATCTTCCCTCACATGCGTATGGATATAAAGAAAAATATCCGAGTGTTCGTCAGGAAGAGATGAGATGAGCGTCAAGGGCACCTGAACGCTGTAACCTACTCCGTGCACATCAACGATCAGCCTGTCCGGCCTCTTTGAAATAAGCTTCCCGCGTAATGATGCAATCATAACAGACCAATGCCAAAGATGTTTGCGTATGGGTCATTCCGATTCATAGTAATTGCAGTTATTATAACGCAATCCGGGGATATAAAAGAAATAAACGAGAGGGTCATGCTTTACCCCAGCCTCACTATATTCGCCTGACATAATTAAACTCCCTTTATTTTGCCGGTATCGTAAAATGGAAAACAGACCCCTTGCCGGCCTTGGATTCCACCCAGATGCGTCCGCCATGCCTGTCGATTATCCTCTTGCAGACGGCGAGACCTATACCGGTGCCCGGGTATTCATCCCCTTTGTGAAGGCGCTGGAAGATCTGGAAGATCCGTTCATAATATTGCGCGTCTATGCCTATACCGTTATCAGCTACGGAAAATACCCATTCATCATCATCTCGCTTTGCAGAAACATGTATGGCAGGCTCACCGTCTCCATGATATTTTATGGCGTTTCCGATAAGGTTCTGCAATAAACGAATTACCTGGCCCGGGTTGGCTCTCACAACCGGGAGGGGGTCGAATGTGACAGCAGCCCCGCTTTCCTCAACGGCCAATTTTAAATTGGCAACCGCAGCTATTATTGCCTTATTGCAGTCGACCGGCACAAAGGGTTTTCCCTTGGTGGTGACTCTCGAATAATCAAGCAGGTCCCAGATCAAATGATGCATCCTGTCCGCCCCTGCTACTATGTAAGAAATAAATTCATCGGCATTCTCATCCAGTTGGTCTTTGTATCGCTTCTGCAGGAGTCGGGCAAAACCCGAAACGCCGCGGAGCGGCTCCTGTAAATCATGTGAGGCTATAGAGGCAAAGAGTTCCAATTCCTTATTGCTCCTTTCGAGCTCAAGGGCGTAGTTTCTGAGTTTTTCCCCGGCATTTATCTTGTCGCTGATATCACTCGACATCAGGACAAAACCCATAAGGTCACCGCTGTCGTCCCATATCCCCGATACACGCGACTCAAGGAAACGAACTCCGCTCTCTGTCTTTATCCTGACGTTATATATATATAAATTTTCCCGCTTTACTATCTCTACCGCCCTTTCAAGGCGTGCCGGGTCCACCTTCAATGTTTCATGAATATGCGGGACTGTCCTGCCCAAGACCTCATCTGACCTGTATCCAAAGAACTTCTCGGCAACCGGGTTATAATACTTAATTACAAAATTAAGGTCTGTTGCAGCTATAGCCAGGGGAGAGGACTGAAGAATGCTGTTGAGATAAGCCATCTTTTCCCTGAGCAGCTCATCCGCCTGTTTCTTCATAATATCACCGGCCTCGATTATTGCTGGAGACTACCGAACTTTCCGGTATGAGCATGGCACAGTGCCAATGCCAGGGCATCGGCACTGTCAGCAGAGAGGGGATGCCGGATTGTCAGGATTTCCTGAACCATTTTCTGGACCTGATTTTTGTCAGCCTTTCCGTAACCGACCACTGACTTCTTGACTTCAAGGGCGGAATACTCGTAAATATCGCGATTTGTGAGAGCAGCGGCGATGAGGACAACACCTCTTGCATGCCCAAGGCTTATGGCCGCTTTTATTCCCCTGGCAAAAAACATTTTTTCTATGACTATTTCGTCGGGACTGTATTCCGCTATAACTTCGGTAAGGGTGGTGAAAAGCTCTTTCAACCTTATATGGAGCGGCTGGCGAGCGGGAAGAACAATTCTGCCGGAAGATATATACGAGGGTCGCAAGTTCTTTCGGCTGCCTTCAATATGCGCGTTTCTGTCAGGGGCCTTTATCAAACCATAACCGCAATATATGCTTCCAGGGTCTATGCCAAGGATTTTCATAGTATCAAAAGTAACCACAGAGCAATGCTCTGAGCACTCCAAAAATAATTCTACGGTTTTTTATATACAATGAATATCTCTGTGCCCTCTGTGGTTGCTCTATTCTCGCTATTTCTTTCTGGGGGCTTCAAAAAGTATCTCTTCCACCATCTGGCAAATAACATGAGCAAGCGTTATGTGCACCTCCTGCACACGGGGGGTATCGTCGGAAGAAACGACAAAGGCATACTCATTTTTGGCTGCGAATTTTTCACCTTTCGAACCTGTAAAGCCGATAGTTCTCAGCCCTTTCTTTTTTGCAGCATCAACAGCTTTAAGGATATTTTTCGAACTTCCGCTGGTGCTTATCGCGATAGAGATGTCCCCTTCCTCACCCAATGTCTTGACCTGTCTTGCAAAAATCTCGGAATAGTCATAATCATTGGCAATAGATGTCAGCACAGCCATATCGGTATTCAGGGCAATAGCAGGCAGTCCGGGGCGGTCTATTTTAAACCTGTTAACAAATTCCGCAGCAATGTGCGACGCATCGCAGGCGCTCCCTCCATTGCCGAATATCAACACTTTTTTGCCGTCATTAAAGGCTTCGGCGATCAGCTTCGACACCTCGGAAATCAGCGGTGCGTATTCCCGGACAAATTTTTCCTTCACCGCAATGCTATCTTCAAAAGCACGCATTATCTTTTTTTCCATCAGTTTAGTTTACATAGGTCAAAAGCCCGCGTCAAGCCGCAAAAGCCCTGGATATGATAGAAGCCGAAACGCGAATCAAATAAACATGCCTGTCAGCTCCCTGGCTCAAAGCCCCTACTGTCGGTTGCCGTGAATTTATGAAATTTGCAATCCCCAGTTGACATTTTAGGCAAGAAGTCATAAATTGAAACAGGCAAGGCGATTTCTCATGACTATTTTGTGCAGGCTATTGAGGCAAAGAATAGATTGTGAAATCAGCTGTGTTAGGAGACCAAAAGCTTGGCAGATGATGATAAACAACCCAACATGAAGCTGTCGACAGAGGATATTCACGGGCAATTAACGCGCTATCACAAGCGGAATGAAGCGGCAAAGCAGATCGTCAGGCAGACACAAAAGCAGGCGGATCAGCTCCGCCTTGCGCTTAGGGCATTGACGGAGCAAGAGCGGCAGGGTAGTTTTATGCGGGTTATTGAGCTGACAGAGCTAATCATGAAGGGCATCGACGCTATCCAGTACCAACTGTATAAAACAGAGGATAAGGAGTGAGAGCAGCTTGTCCTCATAACAATTAAAGCTTGTTACAGAGAGCTAACCTCCCCGAACATCCACTTTCGTGTCATAGAAGGTGCTGCCTGCGCCGCGGTCTGTAAGACGCTGTGAGGTAAGCGCATTTACAGAGCGATTGCCAGGAGTCTTTTGAAGCCACCAGACTCCTTCGGCAACCACAACACCGACCGGCACCCTGGACGTGACCGAGAGATGGAACACGACTTCGCCGCGTACATTGAAGGCTATCACCCTCTGACTGTCAGTAAGCCCCCGTGCAGCTGCATCTGCCGGATTCATCTTCAATGTCATTCTCTTTCCGGCAAGAAGATCGTCTTCGCTCGTTGAACGAAGAATTCAGCATAAGAGTTGTTGGAGCGGTCATCAGCCAGTAGGGAGCACCGTCTCCATTCGGCTCGACGTAGCGCGGCAGAGGCTCGCTGTCTGAAGGATTTAGTATCTCGATCTTGCCTGAAGATGTCTTGTAGTTTGTTTTGTAATCGGGCAGCAGCGACAGTTCAACCGGCGCACCCGACTTCAGCTTTTCGATGTCGGTCCTGGCGAGCCAGGGTGAAGGGTTTACCAGCAACCCGCTTATAAGATCCTCCGCAGTTTGCTCGAAATAAGGCTCGTTAAATCCCATAGCAGACGCCAGGAGTCGAAAGGTATCCCAGTTCGACTTCGCTTCGCCTATGTGGTCTATGGCCGGAAACGCGAGTTGCACGCAGTAGTGACCATAAGAACGATATATGTCGCTGTGCTCAAGCGAGGAAGTGGCAGGAAGGACGACATCGGCGTACAAGGCCGTGTCAGTCATGAAACGCTCATGCACAACAGTGAAAAGATCCTCGCGCTCCAGGCCTCGCAGCACCTTGTTCTGATCAGGTAGTACCGCGACCGGGTTAGAGTGGTAAACATAGAAACTCATCGCCGGAGGCCTGTCGAGTCCGGTAAGGGCATGTCCCAGCTTGTTTATGTTGACCTGCCGGGTCGGTTTGGATATAAAATCTTCCCGGGTTATGAGCGAACCCTGGAATGCAGAACCTGTCGAGACGCCCGCAAGCAGTCCTCCGCCGGGTTTGCCCCATGCGCCTACCAATGCGGGCAGACAAGTGATAGTGCGGACCGTCATGGCGCCGTTGGCATACCGGGACAAACCGCTGCCGAGCCGAATAAAAGGCGCCTTTGCCCTGCCATACGCGCGAGCCATCTCCTCGATAGTCGCTGCCGGCAGGCCTGTTATGCGGCCCACAGCTTCGGGCGTATAATCCGGCAGGACCGTGTCACGGAGTTCCGCGAAGCCCTGTACATATTTCCCAATGAAGGCCTCATCTGCGAGCTTGTCCCTCACCACGACATGCATCATTCCCAGGGCAAGCGCTCCGTCACTGCCGGGCCGGGTGATAAAAACCCTGTCAACAGACCTGGCGGTACGGGTTTCATAAGTGTCGATTAACCAGATCCCGGCGCCCCGTTTCCTGGCCTCGTGCACTCCACGCAGCATATGAATGCTCGTGGCGGCAGCATTGATTCCCCATAGGATAACAAGATCGCTGTGTAGAACTTCGTCGTGATGCAGTCCGGGCGTGTCACCCATGACAATCTTCCAGCCAACGTCCTTGGCAGGAGAGCATATGGTGCGCTCCAGCCGTGAGGCCCCCAGCCGGTGAAAGAAGGCATGGCCGCAATTGCGCTGCACCAGACCCATAGTCCCGGCATAGGAGCAGGGGACAATGGCTTCCGCACCGTACCGTGCAATAATATCCCTCCAGCGGCCGGTGATATGTTCGACGGCTTCATTCCATGAAGCAGAACGGAACTCACCTTTTCCCTTCGGACCGGTCCTGATCAGAGGGCGGGTAAGCCGCGTGGATGAATGGACGGTCCTTTCATAGTGATTCATCTTGGGACAAAGAGTGCCGCGTGTAAAAGGGTGGTCAGGATCTCCTGCCACTTTTTTTACTATTCCGTCCTCGACATAGACCAGCAGACTGCAGGTGTCGGGACAGTCGTATGGGCAAACAGAGCGTTTAATTTCAGTCGGCAAGAGGTCTCTCCATGGAACTGTATTTATTATGAACCGCTGGTTCGGGTAATTCAAGTACCGGATTGGTTTCTCCATGAAATGACGAAACCCGGGAAACCCCAATTAGCTATTTCATATAATAACGAGCACCATCATGGCATCTCGAACATGAAATTCGACTCGGCCATCGCGATAAGTTCCATATATTCCATTTCAGTTCTCCTCACTTTTCAGTTTCCTTACAGGGTTTCTCGATTCGCAGAGTACCCCTGTTTGACATAGCCCGCAGCCATACCCCTTAAACCCAAAGTGGGATTCCACATATTCATCGACTCCGGGATGCATGTAGCCGTAACATTTCCTCTTGTCATGACCGGCTTCTGTAATAGCACCTGCAGGGCAGCGCTGGACGCATTTCTTACAGGTCCCTTTGGAGTAAAAAAGGCAATAGGCATGATGGTCTTTGTAAGGGCGGGCTGTGGGCGGTATTTGGATATGAGCTACAACAGAACCGCACCTCATCGCCTTGCCCTTTGGAGTGATCAGCCCATCGCATAGGCCGAAAGTCCCCAGTCCCGAAGCATGGGCGGCGTGCCGTTCGGACCAGGTGGAAGAAAAGACATAGCGCTCAGACATCTTTCGTTCCCAAAAAGGGGAATTCATGGGAGCCACCGCGTCGATTCCAAATTCCCTTAAAACAGTGACCACGTGATTTCTAAGTTTTATGTTGACCTCTTCCCCGAAGATCCGGGCCCTGGCCCATCTTTCGGAAGGATAAAGGGTTTCCCTTCGATTATCGGATTTGGTATCTACAGTCTGGGGCAAGACCCAGCTGATAACAGTGAGTTGATCCGGTGTCAAGTTCAACTCCGGATAGGTCAGGCGGAAAATTTCCTCGGGAGTCCAGTGAAAGAGTCCGACGACTTCTTTGTATTTTTGAAAAAGCGGATCATCCCCATTCGAGAAACCTATAAGGGGATCTGCCCAGGCCTTGTCATTCTCTGTATTTCCAAGAGTGTTTTCCGGTGATTCTCTTATGAAATCCCGAATGACTTTTTCGACCCAATCTGCCGGATCCTTGATGTGAATATCTCTCGCCACGTTGTGTCATCCTCCTTTTATTTCTTACTTAACGAACATATAAACAAAAGGCCAGTTATAACTTTCATCTATCTTGCAGCTTCCATTTGCAGAGTTATCCAATCGACTTTTCCCATCCCTGGCCGAAATCAGCAAAGGGGCGCAGCTCTTGAATCTCGAAGGTGACAGCTGCATGCATCATCTTTGCCGCCGCTTCTCCAGCCTTTTCAGCGATTTGCTTTTTGAGCGTATCAAGTTTCTGACCCGAAGTCAGGCACTCAATCATTTTAAGGTAAACCCTGACCCCTTTCCACTCGGGCGCAGAGTTTCCAGGTTCCATAATTGCAAAAACAGCGTATGGGTTTTCCTGCAGATTGGCAAAAGTTCGGTTCTTTCCGCACCCCATAAACATTGTTTTTTCATCAATCATTCGGGCCGACCCGAAATAGGCGACATTAACTTTTCCTTCTCTGCCGGCAGTGCTCAGTGTTCCGAGCCTCGGCATTTTGTTGAAATATTCCAATAGATTTGTGACCATACTATCCTCCTTTGAGCAATGAGATGTTTAGAAGATTTTTTCAGACTCTCAATTTACAAGTATTAATGTTTTGCCCCGCTGAATGATCCTGCCTGAATCCCTCAAGTTTTTCATGGCCCGGGTGATACTCACCCTATGGGCGCCCACGAGAAAGCTGAGTTCTTCGTGGGTCAGAGGGAACTGGATAGAGGTTTCCTCCAGGCTCTTTACACCATGTTCTCGCGCCACGGTAGTAAGCACCCGGTAGAGGCGCTCCTCCAGGTTGGAGGTGGTCATCGTTTCGGCCCGGCTCGTCAGCCACTCGATGCGCCGCGACAGGTTCTTAATCACCTGAAGTCCGATGTTCGGGTAACCGAGAATCAGCTTTTCAAAACCTTCACGCGTGAAGCCGCAGGTGAAGGACTCTTCGATACAGGTGGCGGTAAGGGGATAATCGAACTCATCGTTAAGAATCTGCTCACCCACAAAATCGCCTGCCTTGCGGATGTCCAGCGTAAGCTCGTTGCCCTCTTTATTAAGTTTACTAAGCTTTACCCGTCCGGCCTTGATTAGGAACATCTCGCTGCCCGGCACCCCCTGCATAAAGATGGTCTGCCCCTTCTTGAATTGCCTCCTCACGGCAGCGGCAACGAGGGCATCCAGTTCAGGAGGCTGCAGGCGTTTAAACATCCAAAGCTTGCCGATACAGGTACCCGCAAGTGGGGCGTCCTCTCCGAAAAGATTATTGCAGATACATCCCATACTGGTGTATTGCCTCCTTTGGTCCATAATAAGGCGGGCAGATGCAGTACCCGCATTTTATTATATCCCCCGGATTTACGTAAATCCTTTACCGCTATTTGCAGCAGTCCTTTTTCTTATCATCCGCAAGAGTGACCTTTTTGCCGCAGATGTCGCACTTGCCTTCCTCTGTGATGCAAGGCTGCTTTGGCGCCTCTCCCCCGCATATCCCGCATTTTGGCATATCTTTCACCTCCTTTCCTAATATAAGCTGCATCGCATTTCCATAATGCGTTTATTGCTTTTCCGAAAGGGCCAGCGCTATCTTCTTTCCCAGTTTAGCTGCAGCTGTCACAGCAGTTCGCTGATTTTCAAAAGCATTGACGCCCACACTTTCTACAGTGGCATTGGAGCCATAGCGCAACTTTATACCGGACATATCGCATAGATCGCCATAACCGCATTTAATGCACGGAGGATTGCCCAAAACCCTCACCTCGCCTTCGAATAGCATCCCCTCTCTCATCATGTAGAACATGATGGCATTGCTTCCCATATCGTAAGCCGAAGGCGATTCTTTCGCAGATTCAGGGCTTGCACAGGTTATTACAGCGCCTCCAGGTTTACCTCTCATGAACCCCTCGTTATGGCGGAGCTGATACAGCCGCTCAATGAATGCCTTTGTCCTGGCGTCAATGCTCGAATAGCTCGTATAACAGCCAATTACGAGCGCATCGGCCTCCTTCACTTTTTCAGCCAGCATTACTCCATCGTCTTCAATGACACAGCGGTTTGTCTTGAGACAGCCGAGACAAGCTTTACATGGTGCGACAGTATATTCGCTCAGTTTGACGAATTCCGTCTCATGACCTGTTGCGTCGAGTACGGCCTTTACCGCACGGTCGGTGTTGCTGTCAGGGATTGGTGAGCCCGAAACACCCAGTACCTTCATGAATCTACCTCCTCGTTATTATTTCAATTGACTTTAACAAATCGTGCAAGAACTGTCGGTAGCATAGGCTACAAAGCTGCCTTCGGATACCTTGCTTTGGTTGCGAAGATAGTGCGTTATATAAATGTGACTACTTGATAAAAACAAAACTTAAGCGGTAAATTAGTTAGGAACGACAAAAGTAATGTTCCAATCAAAAAAATAAATGGAGGATTTATGAATAAAAAGATAATGGTATTAGCAGGCAGCCCGCGAAAAAACGGAAACACAAATACTGTTGTCGGTTGGTTTGCGGAAGGGGCAAAAGAGGTAGGAGCCGATCTGGAAATAGTAGACGTGGCAGGCTTGAAAAGTAAAAACAACGGCTGTATAGCATGTCTGGGCTGTCAGAAATCAGAAAAGTTTGAATGTGTTGTTGACGATGAGATCAAGCCGGTTCTGGCTCGTATACCGGAGGCTGACATCCTTGTTTTTGCGACGCCGGTATATTTTTTCGGACCGAGCGCTCAATTAAAACTCCTGGTGGACAGGATGTATTCTTTGATCAAATTCGATCAGGCTAAGGGCAGTTATCACCACAACCTGGGACACTTGAAGATATGCGTTATCGCGACAGCGGGCGGAGATATCCAACCGGGGCTCAGCCTCGTTGAGCAGACTTTCCGCACAGTCGCAGGATTTACAGGCCTTTCTTTCGACTCCTTGCTGGTTCCATTTGCATCTATGTTTTCAGATGCTATCAAGCAGAACATGGAACTTCGCGAAAAGGCGGTGGCTTTTGGGCGCAAGCTCGCCGGCTGAAGACTGATTTTTTAGACTATAAGATATTTTGATCTCATTTTTTTCCATTGCCTGGAAAATGAGGGTAAAGCTTATCGTAGGTATCGAGTAAATGCTCCGGCATTACGCGTATCTCGCCGGTAACTGTCATAAAGTTCAAATCTCCGGCCCATCTGGGCACAATATGCATATGCAGGTGCTCCTCGATTCCGGCGCCGGCAACCCGGCCCATATTTATGCCGACATTAAAGCCCTCGGGGTGAAAGGCCTTTGTGAGGCAATCAATTGAAAGCTTTGCAAGTTTCATAATATCCAGCATGTCCGCCTCGGAGAGGTTGTCAAAGGAGGAGGTATGGACATATGGGACCACCATAAGATGCCCATTGTTATAAGGATATTTATTCATCATCACAAATGAGTGCTTGCCCCTGTAAAGGATAAGGTTCTCCCTGTCCTCCTGTTCCTCCGGCTTTACGCAAAACAGGCATTCAGGACCTTTCGGACCGAGGATATACTCCATTCTCCATGGCGCCCAGAGCGCCTTCATAAGGCTTCTTCCAGTGACTTGATCTTTTTCAGTACTGCCTGGGCATCCTCCCAGGTCAGCCATTTATCACGCGGGTTCCTGAGCAGGTAAGCCGGATGGAAGGTAGGCATTACAGGTATTCCTTTATGCTCACTGAAATTCCCCCGTATCCTCGTTATGGAAAACTTGGTTATAGGCCCCGGTATGCCGAGGAGCACATAGGCAGCTATCTTCCCGAGTGAAACAATCACCTTCGGTGTAATAATTTCGATCTGCTTTTCCAGAAAAACAGAACAGGTTGCAATCTCATCGTCCTGGGGGTCCCGGTTCATCGGCGGTCTGCATTTTACGATATTGGCAATGTATACATCTTCACGTTTGAAACTCATTTTTTCAATAAGCCTCGTGAGAAGTTGACCTGCATCCCCGACAAAGGGCCTGCCCTGTAAATCTTCTTCTTTTCCGGGTCCCTCGCCGATAAACATAATGGGTGCCTTAACATCGCCCTCGCCGAAAACAATGTTTGTTCTGCCCTGCGAGAGTTTGCACCGCCTGCAATCTCCGATCAGGTCACGTAATGATTTAAGGGCGGCCCCCCTTTCAGGTACAGGGCAAGCCGGGGCTGGAGCCGGTCTTTCAGGCAGTGGTTCTTCCTGCAATCCCGTGCAATAATCAAGCGGCAGCCGCTCAAACCCGAGTTCACCGTAAAACTCAAGCAGCAATTTTATATTCTCATTTACAGTTTCTCTTTGCATGGAGGCAGACATCTCCTTTTTAGGTTAGCCCTTATCTTTCGCCCCATTTCAATTTTGTCCTTAATACTTGAAAGTAGTCCCTCCTGCAGGGGATGAGAAGCCTGGTAGGAGAAGCCGCCTTCATTATCTCCACAGTGTCATCTTTCTGCAACGGGAACCCTATCTGGCCGTCGAGGGTTAGATAAACATCCTCATTTGCCGCCCTGAGCGTGACCAGAACAGTAACATCGTGGGGCAGGACAATCGTCCGGTTAGTGAGGGTGTGCGAACATATGGGAGTAAGCACTATGCTGTTAAGAGTGGGGTATAGTATCGGCCCCCCGGCAGCAAGTGAGTAAGCGGTGGACCCTGTGGGTGTGGCGATGATAAGCCCGTCGGCCTTGAACGTGGTCAAATAATTGCTGCCGATATATGTCTCCAGTTCTATAATCCTTGCCAGCGCCCCTTTGTTGATGACCACATCGTTGAGGACGGTAAAATCCGCCGCCGATTTGCCGTTGCGGTTGACCCGGGCTGTGAGCATGATCCGTTCCTCGATGGAGCAGTTGCCCGACAGCATATTGTCAATGACATCAAACAGCTCATCCCGGTTCACCTCGGTAATAAAACCGAGCCCTCCCAGGTTTACTCCGAGTATCGGCACGCCTCTGTCGCCGATAAGCCTGGCGACGCCGAGCATGGTCCCGTCACCTCCGAAGACCATGACCAAATCGACGAGCGATGTGATATGCGCCCTGGAATATCCCTCAACCCCCAGCAAAACCGCCGTTTCCTCATCGATAAACACTTCACAGCTCTTGTTTTCAAGCCACGGGAGAAGCGGCTTCAATATCCCGGCAAGTTCCGTCTTGCCGGTTTTGCATATGATCCCGATCCGCTTCAACTATACCTCACCTTTATCTTCATCATTGATAGTCAACCCCATAAAGATTGATTGAATTATACCATGCCCTACACTAAATTGTGAGGGGGAAATATGGAGTGCTTATTCATTAGAAAATCGATCGATAGTTGTTGGCGACAGTCGAGTTATTCGACAGCCTAAGTGATAGTAATTCCACAAATGCAATAAATCATTGCAAAAGACATCGAGAACATTATACAGTTAAATAAAGGGTTAAGATTTTTGAGAAGATGCAGGTGGATTCAATAGGAAAAGGGGTACATACTCAATCTTTTCGCTTAGCTAAAAAAAGAAGATCGATATGAGCATAGAGGAAAAAGAAGAAGGCTTTATATTAACCCCGACTCAATGCTGTGCCTTGTTGGGCTGCACTGTGGAACAACTGGGAACGTTCATAAAGAACGGACTACCCTGCTCAAGATTAAGCAAAGGGGTGATCCGTTTTGTAAAGGGTCAAGTCATTCGGTGGGCAAAAAAGCACAATATAGAACTTGCTGATAAATCAAAAGGGGCAGCCAATATGGCAATATCTCAAGTTTCATCTAATGCTGCTCATGTGCAGAGAGTTCAGGCTCAGACAAGGCAGGCGGAGAACAAAAAACAAGAATCAACGACAGCCCATAACGATACCGTAACAATATCCAGACAGGCTGCACAGATGGCCCAAAAAATAACTCAAGACAAAAAATAAGCTTACCCGCAACATGAAAGGCTGAAGGAACAAAACCTATCTCAAAATTATACGTATCGAGGAAAATCATATGAGGTGCCTTTGCGATGATTTCACAAATCCTTATTTTATGCTGTTTCACAAGTACCAGCAATAATTAGGCTCGGAGCATAAACAGACCCTCTTTGATTTTGAGATAGGTTCTAATAATATTCCAACCTCTGGGTGCAAGTCCTGGTCAAAGCACACTGCATTAACGCGCACTTTAACGACGAATTGGCAATTCTACATGTGCCAACGCATCTCTTATTGATATTATCACCTCTGACCAATCTCGCGTTGAAGACTGGCGAAACAGACGCATTGTCGGATACCAGGGGGTATCATCTCGATCCAACAACCAGCGCCAATCAGGCATAAACGGAAGTAAAGTCCAAACCTGCTTGCCCAGTGCTCCAGCTAAGTGAGCTACTGCCGTGTCAACAGAAATTACAAGATCGAGATTTTCGATCAAAGATGCTGTATCAGAGAAATCATTCAGCTCGTTCGCATAATCGACAAAATCCATACCACCCGGCGTATTATTTACCTGCTCCGCCGCCTTTCCCTTCTGGAGACTGTAAAATGTAATGTTTTCCATCTCTCCGAGCACTGAAAACATATTGAGAGATATTGATCTGTTTCGGTCATTTTTGTGTGTTGGACGACCTGCCCAACACAAACCAATTTTGAGGTTGGCACTATCGGATTGAAGCCTTTTACGCCAAGTTGAAACTTTTTGTGGATCATTAATTATATAGGGGATTGTCGCTGGTACTGTTTCAAGTGTTGTATTAAAAATCGAGGGGAGATTTAACAGAGGACAATGGAAATCAAAAATAGGCAATTGTTTGCCATGAGCCACAACTTTATGTATGCCGTTTATCCGACGTATTAAAGGAATCAGTTCATCCTGACAGACAACTACGACGTTGTCGCATTTTTTAAACACCATTGGGACATATCTTACAAACTGGATAGTGTCTCCGAATCCCTGTTCAGCATAAAGCAAAATAGTTTTGCCCTTGATGTCAGAACCGTCCCAATATGGCTGAAGAAAATCAGGATAATTCAGATTAAAAGACTCGGCAACATCTTGCCGTCGCAGCCGATATTCATATTCCCCCCATCCTTCTTTTAAATTACCTTTTAAAAGATAAATGATAGACAAGTTAAAATGCGCCAAGTAAAAATCAGGCTTTAAGTACAAAGCACGTTGATAACACGCGATTGCTTCTTCCAGTTTGCCCTGCCCGTGAAGCGCAGCGCCCAGGTTGGTATGCGCCAGGTAAAAATCAGGCTTTAAGGACAAAGCACGTTGATAACACGCGATTGCTTCTTCCAGTTTGCCCTGCTCCTGAAGCGCATTGCCAAGATTGGTATGTGCCTTGTAATCACCAGGGTTTAAGAACAAAGCACATTGATGACAAGCTATTGCTTCTTCCAGTTTGCCTTCGATTTGAAGCACATTGCCAAGATTGGTATGCGTTATGTGATCATCAGGCTTTAAGGACAAAGCACGTCGATAACACGCGATTGCTTCTTCCAGTTTGCCCTGTTTTTTAAGCGCATTGCCAAAATTGGTGTGCACCGCGTAAAAATCAGGCTTTAAGGACAAAGCACGTCGATAACACGCGATTGCTTCTTCCAGTTTGCCCTGCTCCTGAAGCGCATTGCCAAGATTGGTATGTGCCTTGTAATCACCAGGGTTTAAGAACAAAGCACATTGATGACAAGCTATTGCTTCTTCCAGTTTGCCTTGCTCTTTAAGCGCATTGCCCAAATTGGTACGTGCCGCGCAAAAATCAGGCTTTAAGGACAAAGCATGCTGATGACAAGCTATTGATTCTTCCAGTTTGCCCTGCTCTTGAAGTGCACTGCCCAGATTAGTATACGCCATGTGATCATTCGGCTTTAAGGATAGAGCACGACGGTAACAAGCGATCGCTTTATCTAATCTTCTTAGAGTGTGATACACATTGCCAAGATTGTTATGATAAATAGGAACCAACGGGTTTTCTGCTATCGCTTTTTCGATCAGCTCGATTGCCGTTTCGTTCCCCCCCCACGATGGGCAATCATACCAAGCAGATGCAATGCATCGGTGTTTTTTGGTTCCATGCGCAATACTTCACGATAAACAACTTCAGCTTGAAGAAACTCTCCTTTCTGATGGTGGATCAAAGCACGCTTTATAGCATCAACATTAGTTAACTTATTTTTTGTTTTCTTCATTAACGTTAGGGGACAAATCATATCCAATCATTATTTATACTTTACATTAACACAGACGGCTTTATGCTTAATACAATAGATAATACTTTTGCCTCCATTGTTTCCGAACAGAGCTTGCTGCAATTCTCCTTTCTAATAGTGTGTTGATGCTTTTTGCAAGGTTTCCGAAATAGTCAAGGGTCTTTCCTTAACCGAAGAGGTCCATCTGGTTTCAGGATCAGAAAAGTGATGGCAAATAGGCGGAGTCCTTTCATTTTCTTTCATCGTACATGTAAAAAAGCGACGGGACGAATAATAGGGACAGCGCCGGCGCTGTCCCTATTTTCATATCCATACTTATTGGACCCTATCCTGAATATATATACAACAGCGGCCAACAAACAAATCGAGCCGACCAGGAATAGCCTCCAGGTCTTTCCTTCCCGAGTCGCGGCATCGGTTCGCTCATGCCCCATGTTGCACATTTCTCTCGAAAATCTTCACTATTACAGTATGTCGATCTCCGAGGATAAGTAGGTGTTATACGTAGCTGCACATAGCAAGTGCAAGGCCTCCGGAAGCAGTTGATCAAAGCATTTGTTAAAGCCAATGTGATGGCAGATTCAGAAAGCAATATGCTATCATTATATGTAGTCATACTGGAAAAAAGGATAAAATCAAATGAAACGAATCCTGATTGATACAAATGCTTATGCCGCTTTTAAGAAAAATGAAACTGACGCTGTAAGCACCTTTAAAACAGTGGAATATATAGGCGTTAATATTATTGTTTTAGGCGAATTATTGAGCGGCTTCAAGGGAGGAAACAAAGAAGTAACAAACAGGAACGAGCTTGAGCAGTTCCTTGATTCCCCGCGTGTCAACCTTATTCAACTGGATGAAGAAACTGCAGAGTTTTATGCGAGGGTATATTGGGACCTGAAGAGAAAGGGCAAACCAGTCCCAACTAACGATCTTTGGGTTGCTGCTTCAGCTATGAGGCATGGGCTTGCGCTCTGCTCCTATGATGAGCATTTTGATAACATCGATGGGCTTATTTTACATAAGGGCGAGATGTAAACAGGAGGCAAACATGTCAACAATGACAATTAGAGGACTCGATGAGCTAACAATAAAGGCTCTTAAAGAAAAAGCAAGAAAGGAAGGGACGAGCGTTAATGCAGCGTTAGTGAAGCTTCTCCAGGAAGAACTGGGTCTCAAAAAGAAAAAACGCACCATAGTTCATAACGATTTAGATCATCTCGCCGGGACATGGAGCGAGAAGGACTATAAAGAGTTCCAGAAAATAATAAAGGATTTCGAGACAATAGATAAAACCATTTGGAAGTGAAATATAGGGTTTTCGGCAAAAAAGCCCTTTATATAAACGCTTTAAATCCCCAACGCCTCACTATCGACTCCATCTATAATGATTTCCCTTTCCTGGTCGGTGAACTGCGCAATATGCACTTTAATAGCGTTGTCGGGCATATCGGCAAGCCTTTCCGCCCATTCTATGACTGCAACTCCACCCGTATCAATATATTCCCAGATCCCAGCCGCATCAACAGCCTCCGGTGTTTCCAGGCGGTACAGGTCTATATGATAAAAAGGCGGCGACGTTTCATACTCCGCAACCATTACGAAACTGGCGCTGGCCACATCTCTCTTTGCAATACCGAACGCATCGGCAATCCCCTTTATCAGCGTTGTCTTGCCCACCCCGAGATCACCGTAAAGCATTACCGTCTTTATTCCTGCAGATGACCGCAGAAACTTGCCCAGCCTGAATCCTACATGTTCCGTATCCTCAGGTGATCCGGTAATTATACGCACTGAAAAGCATTCTGTCCCCATTTAATCAAATAATGCAATAAACCACAGAGGACTCAGAGAAAGATCTTATCCTACCGGTCTTTTCATTTAACGGAATTTTTTCCCGAGTACACAGAGGGTTCCTCTGTGCACTCTCCGGTTTCATTTCTGATCTTTCTTTATAGGGGGTTTCTTTCATCATCAAAACTCTCTGTGAACTCTGTGGTTATTAAATTACGACGCAATCCCCTTTATAATGTCCATTTTACCGATTATCCCGACGACTTTGTTCCCTGCTGTAACAGGTATAAGATATGCCTTCTTTTCGGACATCGCGGTGGCGATTTCCTCGACCGTGGTTTCCTCGGAAACGGAGACAACTTCCTTTGTGCAGATATCATTAACAGTAACCGCTACCATTCTTCTTATCTCTTTTTCGATTGTTGCAGGGCTCTCGAGCATGATATAGGCATCGAAAAGCCTCATTACCGTTGGGATGTGCAAACGTTTGTTCTTGCTGATCAGATCATTTTCAGTAACTATTCCGATCAAAGCACCATCATCGTTCACTACAGGGGCGCCGCTGATGTTATGCTTTATTAAAATATGGGCCAGATCTTCCAAAGTAGTAGACGGACTTACCGTTATCACATCTTTCGTCATTATGTCTTTTGCCTTGAGCATGCTCTCTCTCCTTATACACGGGTGATAGGTTATGGGTTATAGGGCAATGATTACAGGATTTTTTCCTATGACCTATCACCAATGACCTTTTATTTTATTATAACTGATATCAGACAATTCCTATAATGGCGCACTGTCGCCCTGTTGTTCCTTTTAAAAAACGGTATGAGTAGTATTTTTCAGACTTGCAAAAGGTGCATTCGCCCGCGAGCCATATTTGTTCAGGAGACACGCCCGAAGAGACCGCCTGATGCCTGTTGGCGCTCGCAAGATCAATTCGGTATTTCCCTGCATGGGTCCGGTAATAATCACCCTCGCCGCTCGCCCTGACCACCGACTCTATGACTTCATATCCTACTTCATAACAGCACCCGCCTATGCAAGGGCCTATCGCGATAAGGACATCCTGCGGTGAAGTAAAAAAACGCTGCGACATCATTTCAATCGTTTTTTTCAGTATCGATGCAGCGGTCCCCCGCCATCCGGCATGGACCGCACCAACCACCTGCCGTTTCCTATCGAACAAAAGGACCGGTACGCAGTCTGCCACTCGTACACCAATGAAAATTCCCCTGTTGCTGGTGATAACAGCATCCGCAACTTCAGGCCTGCGTCCATCATCCAGGACCATGACTTTGTCGGTATGCTTTTGGATGGGCATGTAAATATTAGCGGGAGGGACAGCGAGAAACTCTGCCAGCACATGCACATCACAGTGCAATGCCCTGGTAGTAAAAAAGGCCTTTGCATTAGTGCTATCGAAAACAGGTGGAACAACAACCTCGTTATGCACTGCCTTTACAATCCTTTCTTACGTTCGATTACCTTGCAATTCCATAAAAGCCGCGGGCAGCGCATTAATGAGATCAGATGCAACAAGCGAGTATTCTCCACCCTTTGCCGCAGCTTTGTCCCCGGCCATCCCATGGATAAAGACACCAAGCACCGATGCTTCAGCAGGATTCAGTCCCTGACCCATCAGGGCTGCTATAATTCCTGTCAGGACATCGCCTGCTCCTGCGGTAGCCATGCCCGGGTTGCCCGTGGTATTGATAAATATATTCCCTTCCGGGACAGCGATAATAGTTGGGACTCCTTTCAGCACAAGGTAACTGCCCGAATTAACCGCAAAAGATACCGGCATTCCTAATCGGTCCGTGATTTTGGGCTTATAAATAAGCCGCGCCATCTCACCAGGATGAGGGGTAAAGATGATGGGAGACCTGGCCTTTTGCAAAAGGTCGTTCACCTCCGCTGCATTCCTGGCTGAAGCGCTGATTGAGTTAATTCCATCAGCATCTATCACCATAGGTACCGCAGACCGGAGAACAAGTTCTGTCATGATCTGTTTCGTGACCGACGATACTCCGATGCCGGGGCCTATAGCAATTACATCGATTTTTTCAGCAGCAAATTGAAGTATGCTGTCTACGGCTTTTGAAGACATCATACCGTTGCCGTCGTCAGGCAGCGGCAGGACCATCTCTTCCGTCACCCTGCTCTGGAAGCTTTCTACCAGCGATTCCGGAACACCGAGGGTTACAAGTCCGGAACCGCTCCTGAGCGCTGCATGACCGCACATCAGCGCCGCGCCGGTCTTGCCCCTTGAACCCGCAATTACCAGCACATGCCCGTAATCTCCTTTAAAAGAATCCCGGGGCCTCGCAGGGATAAGGGCGGAAGCCGTGTCCCTGTCGACCAAACAAGCTTTGATCGAGTCCGCTTCGAGGAGACAAGCGGGGAATCCGATGTCCTCTATAAAGAGCTTTCCTGTATACCCTGCGCCAGGATAAAGAAAGTGCGCCATTTTGGGCGAGCCGAAGGTAACTGTGCAATCAGCCATGACCGCCTCGCCGAGAATTTCGCCCGTATCTGATGATATCCCTGAAGGCATATCGACAGCAACCACAGGCGCATCGGCACTATTCAAAAAAGAGAACAGCCCGGCAATAGCGCCCTTTACAGGACGGGACAGACCGGTCCCGAATACCGCATCTATTACTACCGAACCATGTAAATCTTTTTCGCTCAAGGTGTAGCGGAACTCTGCAGGTATTCCCATCTTCTTTACTATTTGATACTGTACAGCACATGCAGAACTGAGCGCCTCTTTCTTAGTCGTCATTATGACTGAAACCTTGACCCCTGAGTTATAGAGGTCCCGTGCAGCTACCAGTCCGTCACCACCGTTATTGCCGCCTCCGCACAGCACCAACACCTTTTTCAAAGGGAAAAGCGCCCTTACCCTCGATGCTACTGCCAGCCCTGCCCTTTCCATAAGCACAAGACCGGGTATGCCGTAGTCTTCAATAGTACGCCTGTCAATATCTCTCATTTCATCAGCCGTCACAATCTTCATTATAAGCCGTCCTATTTCTTAAACATTGTGGTTCCGACAGCCCGCAGATCGCTCACCGCCCGTTTGACCCGCTCTGCCATGGCAGCTTCACCCAGGGCAAGGTATGTCCTGGGATCATAGGCCTTCTTGTCCCCCATCTCTCCGTCTACCTTGAGAACGCCGCTGTAGTTTTTCAGCATGTGGTCAGCTATCGGGCGGGTGAAGGCATACTGGGTGTCGGTGTCGACATTCATCTTGACTACGCTGTAATCGATCGCCTCGTGGATGTCCCGCAGTTCCGAGCCTGAGCCGCCGTGGAATACGAGGTAAAAACGCGCCTTTTCCCCGTACTCCTTTACAACAGCATCCTGGCAGTCTTTCAGGATCGAGGGTTTGAGCTTCACGTGGCCGGGCTTGTAAACACCGTGGACATTGCCGAAGGTCGCGGCAAGGAGATACCAAGCGCCCTTAATAGTATTCAACTGCCGGGCAACCTCAAGGGTGTCCTCAGGCGTTGTATAGAGCTTGGCGCCTGCCTCGCCCTTGACGCCGTCCTCCTCTCCGCCGACAACACCGACTTCAATCTCGAGGATGAGTTCATTTCTATGGAACCGTTCCAGGAGTTTGACCGCAATATCGAGGTTCTCTTTTAGCGGCAGTGCGCTACCATCGAACATATGGCTGTTGAAGA
Source organism: Nitrospirota bacterium (assembly GCA_963830245.1). Classification (GTDB taxonomy): domain Bacteria; phylum Nitrospirota; class Thermodesulfovibrionia; order Thermodesulfovibrionales; family Dissulfurispiraceae; genus JADFXI01. The sequence continues at coordinate 56,913 of CAWHNC010000020.1, read as the reverse complement.
GGTTGGGCCTTCCCGCTGCCCTCCGCCTTTCGGTTTCCTCCACAAGAGGAATGACCAGTTTTTCGAGCTTGTCCGCCTGGCAGTGATCTGTATGGAGGGCGACATAGACCGGATATCGTTCAGCCGCGCGATGCACATGTTCGGCGATCGAGATTGCCCCAAGAGCCATGTCCTTTACAGAAGATCCTGAAGCAAAGGCTCCGCCGCCAGTCGAGACCTGGATGATGCCGTCGCACTTGCTTTCGGCAAGACCCCTGAGAACGGCATTTGCAGTCGTGAGCGATGTTACGTTAATTGCGGGGTATGCAAAGTGTTCCGCCCGCGCCCTGTCGAGCATCTGACAATAAATATTGTAATCAGCTACCGGCATAACTACCTCCATTCAGTCGAGATTGATCTTCCCTTCGGTAAAACCTCAGGTAATCTAATGTAAGGAATTTTATTATCCTAATTCAAGCCAGGGGGCTACCCCCTTAATATGACCGAAAGCTTTTTGTTGATTGTTGGCAATTATACCATATCGCAGGCAGGTGGGAGCAGGACATAGTATGCTGCTTTTGGCTTTATGAGTTAATAATTAGCTGTGCCGGCCCCGCCGTCTATCAGGAAGCTCCCTCAGGTTGCAGAGTGCAACGTGACAGCCTTATTTGCATCAACGCATATTTACCTCAATAAACAATAAGTTGCGATGCATGTGGAAGTCCGCAGTTGCAGAGTGCAACAAACACAAAACAATATGTTTCTGGCACCTCAGTAAATAAGACCATAAAATCAATTAGATAACTCAGTTTATTTCACTGGCACGAAAAGTGATATATGTATCAGTGAAGATCACTAAAAGGGAGGACGACCATGAGACGCTTTATAGAAAGATTTCAGACGATGATGATGGCAGCAGCATTCGCAGAAGAGGGAGAGTTTAATTCGGCCCGTGAGATCATGCAGGAAAACGAGCAGAAGAAAACAAAAAGGCCTACTGTCAGCAAACGTCAGAGGCCTGACAAGAGAAACGAACTGAGAGCCGAGTAAGAGAGGTCATAACGATGGATAAGGACATTACCGGTATGGGAAGACTGAAACAAAGGATGATGAGTTTTGAGACGGCGATGAGCGTAGCATCATTTGCCGAAGAGGGCGAGGCCGGTATGGCGCGGGAACTTGTTAATGATGACCGGCGCATCCTCCTTGCCGTCACGAGTGAGCAGGTGGACAAGAAGACATTCAGGTATGCAGTGAACACGTGCAAGAGGATCGGAGCGCACCTGGATATCCTGTATGTCTCGGAGTCGGATGCGCCTGATCCACTTTTTGAAGAATGCCTTGCCGAACTCAGGGCCGAGGGAGTCAATTACCGTTTGATGCTTAAGAAAGGCAGCTTGAAGCAGTCGATTATCGAGTATACGAATAAAAAGAAAAAGATTCTGTTTGCGGTTATTGGGAACAAAGGCATAAGCAAGGGGATGTCGCAGACCTGGCAGAACCTCAAGTGTCCTCTGGTTGTGGTAGAGGACGCGGCATAACTAATGAAAAATGGGCATCATCCGGTGCTTATAAATAAATACCAATAAACAGATCGGGAGGAGACTCAAATGAAAAGCGGAGAGATAAAGAAAAAGCCCTGCAAGGTGACAGAAAGCATTATGATGAAGTTTTTTTTGATGACCGTATGTGCCGCTCTTGTCTTTCTTGTGGCCGGGACGGCATCTGCTGCTCTGACGGTAACTGCAAACCATGATCACATAAAGATTGATTTCTTCTATCATGGCAGCACTGTGAGCATCAGAGGCGTGTCGGACCCCGGCACCGACCTTATTATAAAAATCACCGCTCCCGGCGGCCATCTGGCGCTCAGGCAGAAGGGAAAAGTGGCGGGACTGTTATGGATGAACGTCGGCGAGCTGAAATTCGACAATGTACCGTCGCTGTATTCTCTGCACTCCACGAAGAAGATCAGTGATATCCTGAGCAACGAGGAAAGGGACAAATACCAGATAGGGTACGAGTCTATAGGCAAGCAGGCTGAAATACAGCCGATTGCAAATGAGGCTGACAAGCAGAAATGGTTTAATGAGTTTGTAAAGTTCCAGGAAGCTTCCAAACTTTACGCCGAGTCCGAAGGCGATGTGTCGCTCAGTGGAAAAGCCGGCGAACAGTATTATTATGTTTTGAGTCCGTGGCCGTACCAGGCGGCGCCTGGGGAGTATACAGTTACAGTATATGCAGTCAAGGACAAAAAAGTAGTTGAATCATCGGCAACAAAGGTGTGGGTTGAGCAGGTTGGCCTGGTAAAATCGTTTGCAGAAATGGCAAAAAACAGCGCGGCTTTATACGGCACCATTTCTATACTTGCAGCACTTGTGGCCGGTTTTGGAGTCGGTATAATATTCCGGAAGGGCGGAGGCGCTCACTGACGACTGACGTTGAAAAGGCTGCAGGAAAGTGGTATAGGCACTTTCCTGCAGCCTTTTCATTTTATCACCTCACCACAAGGATTGGAGAATCGGCATACATTATGAGCCGCTCAGTGGTACTCCCGATATAAGCTTTATTTACGCCGCCCCATCCATGACTCCCCATGATGATCAAATCATTTTTTTCCCTGACAGCAGTTCCGGATATCTTGCTGATGACATCTCCGTCTTCGATCAGCACCTTTAGTTTGACACCCTTTTCCAATGCCAGATCGACAGCCAATGAGGTAATCTTTTGCGCCTCCTTCATAAGGCTGTCCTGTATGGTGCTGCTCCTGAAAAACTCAATCATCTCTTCATAACGGGGCACTACATAGAGCACGGTTACTGCACTGCCGTCCATAATGGATATCCGGCATGCCTGTTCCAGAGCCTTTATGGCGGGTCCTGACCCGTCGAAAGGAAGGAGGATAGAGGAGTACCGCCCGGACCAACCACTGTCCGCCTTCTTTACTACCAGCACATCGCACGTGGAATTCGCAATGACCCCTGAGGTCACGCTCCCCATAAGAAATTTTTTTATGCCGCTTCTCCCGTGTGTTCCTATGGCTATCAGGTCAGCTTTCTTCGCACGCGCAATCTCTATGAGGGTATCAGAGGGGTCTCCTTCGCATACTATCGACTCAAGGTTTATGCCGAAAGCGGAAGAGACATCTTTTTTCGCCTGATCGCAAAGGGTTCGGCCAATAGTCATCCGCTTTTCGAGTTGTTCAGGAATAATACCGAATTCCTCTTCGTCAAAATATACTGTGTAGACAAGCACGGCACTTCCTCCATGCCGCTTTATCCAGTTCACGGTCTCCATCAGTGCCGCTTTGCTGTGTTTATAGCCATCGAAAGCCACAACTATGTTCTCATACATTTTAGTGGGCACCTCCATACCTCCGGAATATAAGAGCGACTCTTCCAGGAGCGGTTATTTTCATGATAGGTCGGCGCCAGGGCCTGACACGCCTTAGTGACCTCCTGAATGACCCAGGAGCAAGGATGGGGTGAGCGTAAGCTCAAAAATCATTTTCACCGTGACCGCCAGAACTATCACTGCCAGGATCACCTTAAGCTGCTCGCCCTTGATCTTTCTGCCGAAGATCGCCCCTATCTGTGCGCCAACGGTAGAACCGATCAATAAAAGCACGGCAAGAATGAAGTCAACTGTGTGATTTGTATAAGCCTGCAAAAAAGTGACTTCAATGCAATTAAAAAGTATCTGGAAAAGGCTTGTACCGACAACAACATGCATGGGCATCCTCAGAATGTATACCATGACCGGGACCATGAGGAACCCTCCTCCCACACCCATAACAGCAGCCAGTATACCGACCATGCCCCCGAAAATGATCGGCAGCAGCGCAGAGTGCGTCACCCCCGACTTTTTGAAATGCGTTTGAAAAGGCAGCGACTTGAGAAACCTGCCCATTGCCGATTCCCGCTCCTTTTCCTCGTGATGCCTGCTTTTTCTCAAGCTTGAGATGCTTTCAAAAAACATATAGGAGCCTACTATGCCGAGCATAAGCACGTAAGTCATCTTTATGACAAAATCGGCATTGCCCATGGCCCTCAGAACCTTTATTCCCTGAACTCCAAAAAGCCCGCCGATAAAACCTCCGGCCAGGAGGTAGAACCCCATTTTAAAATCGACATTGCCGACCCTCCAGTGAGCATAAGTACCAGAGGCCGATGCTGCAACTATCTGATTGGAATCCGTCGCCGCAGCTACGGTTGACGGTATGCCGAACATTATCAGAAGCGGCGTCATGAGAAAGCCGCCGCCTACACCAAAAAGGCCCGACAGCACTCCCACCACAAACCCAAGCCCCACAGGGACCAGCACATTAATACTAGTTGAAGCGACCGGTAAGTAAAAATACATAAATGCACCCTCCTCACTTTATGCTGCGTATCCGTTACTGGCCATGATAACGATTATCCGTTTTTAATCATCACTCTCACAATAGTATGATTATTATACCTAAAACCGGTATGTGAGGATATTGTTTATTATCTGCATCTGTGAATCAGCATCTCTCCAGATCATTTGAAGTGAGGACTCCGGAATGCTCTTCCATGACTGCTGCGTAGGAGCGTACACGTGGAACTCGACAGGTATCCTGTATTTTTCAATAATGGGCTCTATATCCTGGCCCACATAAATCAACTCCCTGGGAACAAAACCATACCGGGGAAATTCAATTTTATACTTCCAGATGATATAACCGTCATGGTAGGTAGAATACAGGTCCGAATAATCCTTGATTAAGTCTTTTTCCCGATTGGTCAGTGCCCTGGTTTTCAGGGCTGCTATTTCCGCAGACAAATTTTGCAGCGATCTGCCGAATGCCTGATAACCTGCGCCGGAGTCGAGTGCGCCCTTGACCGCTTGAGCAGCGCTGGTCACACCATTGAACTTTGTTTTGTCCAATTCAGGCGCCGAGGAAGAGCATGCCGCACACATCAAGTAAAGGGCAAGCAGAAAACTGCCTATAGCATATCGCTTCATTTTCAGTGAACTCCCGTATGAGCCGTATTGACATAATAAAAAAACTGAACCTTTTTTTGCAATGCACAGGTCAAATACCTATCTCTTCGATTATCTGAGAGTAATGGCTTGTTGAGGGCAGATTTCCTGGCAGCAGAAACAAGCTATACACTTATCAGTGTCAACTCGTGGGAGATCATCCTGAATCGACAAAGCTGATACCGGACAGTGCTCTACGCAGGACACGCAGTTTGTACATAGTACAGGATCAGCCTGTGGTCGTAAAAGTGTTCTGGCGTTAATCATCTCCTGGAGGGTCCCGTTTTGAACCGTTACAGCTCCTCCCAGCGGTGGAAGCTTGAAATCCGGCAGTTGCTTCAACTCACCAATGACTTCAATCGTGCTGAGGTCGTAGTCGCCTAACCCAGCCTCTTTCGCCTTTTGAAGGAATCTCAGACGACCCGGTTCGCATCCCATCATCGTAGCAATAACCGCATCCAGGGCCACTGCGTTGTCAGAGGCGAGTATCAGCCCGATGTTTCTGAGGTCAGGGGAAGCCGGACCATTGCCCTCCATGCCGACTACCGCATCAACGATGAACAAATCGGGTACTCGAAGCCGGAACACATCCACAACGGCTTCATCGAAGCGACTGGGACTGCCCGCTGCCTTGTGAAGCATTGCTTTCTGGGCGCCGGCCAAAAAGCCGTAACTGTTTTTTATAGCTCCGGTCATGACCGTCAAGCCGTGGGTTTTGAATTTTGGCAGACTGATGATGATGTCAGCGTCCAGCACAGCCCGGGAGATGACCACTGTGCTCATAAAATCGTCATTGAAAGCGATTTTAAGTGAATCGTTACCTATGTTGCGATAATATCCTCCGGCTGCTTCCATCAAACCGGTTTTCTTAAAACATTCCTCGTTCGCGCCATAGTTGAATAGCCCGGGATTGTCGCCAACAACGATGGCGGCAGGTCCCATTGTTTCTACTTTTTCCACTACTGCACGAAGCACCGCCGGGTGGGTTACAATGCCTTCTTTCGCCTCAGATGCACGAAGCACGTTGGGTTTTATCAAGACTTTCTTGCCCCGACATTCGACAGGGAAAAGTTCAAAAGCCCGGGCTACAGCTTTATGAACGGTCTCATAGGCAGCTGGTTCAATCAGTACTTTCGACATATCGTGCCTCAGTGCAGTCCTCTTATAACATAAGAAATAAACAGGAGCATTCCGGATGATCTTTCAACTCCGACATCAGTTTAACATCATTATTTTATTGAATCAAGTGGTCGTATTCTCATTGTTTATATTACCGAACCGAATCCTGCGTAACGAAAGCCGTGAAAATTCGTGATTGTATACTTGACACAAGGTAAGTTTTCTGTTATAGTTAAATCATGGATAGAACAATCAATCATTTAGATTTCCTTTTTGGCTTTTCATCAGAGAGTTTTTCTGTATGTTTCTTTAGATGCTGTAAAGCTTTCGGATGGAAGACATGTGCTATAGCCTCATCAGTGGTCATGTCTTTTGGATGTTTAATTTCTTTTTTCATAATGGAGGTCTCCCATGGAAGTTAATCTGATTAATCTTATTGAGCGTTATAGCGATGAAAGTAAGTGCCGTCAATACTTGGAGGCTCTTAAATGGCAAGAAGGCGTTAAATGTCCTCGGTGTGGTTCTGAGAAAATATCTCATATAGTAAAGCGTCATCAATATGATTGTGACGAGTGCCGTTATCAGTTCACTGTCACTGCCGGTTACGATCTTCCACGATTCTCACTTGCCTTTGTGGAAATGGTTTCTTGCTGTTTATCTCATGACTGAATCCAAGAAGGGCATTTCTGCTAACCAGCTTAAAAGGAGTCTTGCTGTGAGCTACAAGACTGCATGGTATCTTTGTCACCGTATCAGGAAGGCTATTGAGGAAGCGACAAATAAGCCTAAGTTGACTGGAACCGTAGAAGTTGATGAAACATATGTCGGCGGCAAGTATGATTGCCGGAGAAAGAGGTTGCCTCATGAGAAGCAAGCTGTTATGGGTGGAAAAAGCAACCGAAAATTGACCACCTGCGATAACCCAATTTTGACCACCCCGAGCCGGTTAATATTTCGGGATGATATGCGATAAACATCCCCGTGCTTGGTTGTGTTACTATGGCAGGTGAAACCCTCCTTTCGTTTCACCTGCCTACTTATTGATCGACGCGATATGCATTTTTATTCGTACTGGCGTCTCAGTTCCTTTGCTTTCTTCTGGTCATGCCCGATATCAGCCCTTGAAATATCATAAATCCTGATTGGATAGTTGTAACTGCATTCACTGATCAGGATACCGCCTTCATAATCCGTTATCTTCAAGATATCATTGGTATTTCTACATAGGCCGCCGAACCAGGTAGTATTGTCATTAGTGAAATCTACGTTAATCGTTTCCAGTCTGCCTTTTTGGGGATTGTATACTGTTGTTTCCATAAGTTATTTCTCCTTTCCTGTATTTTTTCTTTTTTCCTTAAGACTCTGCTTCAGACGGTAGCTATCCCAGGGGCAGTTAATGATATGGGCTTTATGGGTCAGCCGGTCCAGCAGAGCCGCAGTCATTACCTGATCGCCAAATATCTGGGTCCAGTCGGCAAACCCAAGATTGGTAGTAATCATCACAGACCCTTTCTCGTGTCTTTCCGCCAAGACCTGAAAAAGCAGTTCCGATCCTTCCTTGGTAAAAGGGACATATCCGAGTTCGTCAAGGATAAGCAGATCATAGCGGACATACCTTTGGATAAGACGCTGCAATGTCCTTTCCTGTCTTGCTTCTATAAGTTCATTGACCAGTCCGTAACAGGTGACAAACCGGGTTCTGAAGTTGTTCTTACAGGCTTCTATCCCCAAGGCGGTGGACATATGGGTCTTGCCGGCGCCGGTTTTTCCAAGGAATATGACGTTGCGATGTTCCTTGATATAGTCTTCTCCTGTAAGCTCCCGAAAAAGCCGAAGGTCCAACTCCGGGACGGCTGCAAGATCGAAGGTCTCCAGAGGCTTTATAAGGGGGAACTTTGCCTCTCTGAGGCGACGGTTCAATCTGCTTTCTGATCTGGCCTGCAGTTCAGCGACAGTCAGATTAAGGAGAAACTCGTCATAACCGATCCCGTTTTCCTTGGCTTCCCGTACGAACCCCTCCATGTTGGAAGCCATGGTAGATAGATTCAGTGTCTTTAGATTCTCCTTCAGCTCCATCAATACCCCGGCTTTCATTGGACACCTCCCAACTGAGCATAAACCGATAAATCAGGAGGTGGCAGAGTCGGCCATGACTTTAAGGGGGCGATATACGTGTCGGTGGTGCCAGTGTAAGTGAGAATATGATGCACCCCATCGCTGGTGCTGATGCTGTTTTCTAAGGCCAGCTCAACTGCAGCTTCAATCTCGCTGGCCTTATAATCCCTGTAGAACATGAGAACGGTGATAAAGTCCTTGATCCCGTTTGTTTCGCCCTGTGATCTGCAAAAACGCTCCAAAAGAAAGTTCAGGGACTGAGGCCAGCTCTTCCGCCATTGCTGGATAGGCCTGGCACTATTGAAAGCCAGAGGCCGTTGCTGAATCAGTTCAAGATAATGATCCGGCTTGAGACTCCATTTGTTGTTGCCGTATAACCGCTCATGCGTTGCAAGCTTCTTCGTGCCTGTATATATCTCCACCCGATCAGCATGGAGCAGCACTTTCACTCTGAATCCCGTATACCCGCTTGGTACGGAATATCGGTTCTTGTTCACAATGACTGTGGCATACTTATCGGCACGGCTGCCTGATGTCTGTATATTGCTGAACACAGCTTCAGGAAGTGTAAGAAGATGTTCTTTCTCATCTTCGTATAATTCGTTTACGGTACGATCACGACCAGCCATCTTGTGCTCCCCGTAACTAAAGCACTTCCCAAGAACTTTGTCGTTCAGTTCTTCCAGGCTGTCGGCCTCAGGAATAGGGACCATGTAATTGCGCCGTGCATAGCCGACTATTCCTTCAACACCACCTTTCTCATTGCCGCTGTCGGGATTACAGAAGCGGGCTTCAAAGCTGTAGTAGGCCCTGAATTTACTGAAGCCCTCCTGCTCAATGCGCTCCCTACCGCGCAATACCTTCTGCACCGCTGTCGTCAAATTGTCATAGATGAGTACCGGAAAGATGCCGCCATAGAAGGCAAATGCGTGGATGTGAGCATCGAGAAATGCCTGCTGCCGTTCACAACGATAGAAACGTACAAAGTGCTTGCCGGAATATTTGCTCCGCATGCAGAAAAACTTCAGTCGATGCTCTTCCCCTGCTATGATTGCCGTCGCTGTACCCCAGTCAACTTCTGCTTCATTGCCAGACTCCGGGTTGCATGGGATAAAGGCCTGTGGGCTTTCTATGCCAAAAGTTATCTTGGCAAGTTTCACATAGCGGCGGACAGTGGATTCACACCCTTTATAGCCATGCTCATCCACCAGCCGAGTGTATATCCGGTGCGCCGTATGCCGCTGCTTCTTAGGGTTGTCCTTGTCACTCTTAAGCCAGTTGTCGATAGTCACCATATAATCGCCGAGTGCGGGGAACGGCTGATGGTTCCGTTCCTTGTACCTCCATGGCTCACCGCGTATGGCTTTCTTGATCGTGTTTCGTGCATGGCCCGTCAGTCTTGATAGCTCACTGATGTTTTGACCGTACACCCGATGAGCCGTCCTAACCAATTCATACTGATCCATATTGAGCACTCCTTTCCTCCTCGGCATAAAAATGGGGCGACTTTGAAACTTCGCCCCACCTTATCATGAGGAGGTTTGCTCGGGGTGGTCAATTTTCGGTTATCATTAACCCCTTTTGCTGGTCAATATTAGGTTATCAAAACCATTATGGGACTCCTTCAAAGAGATGGTACGTTTGAGGCAAGGACAATCCGCACTGCGAGTAAAAAGATTCTCTGTGGTATTGTAAATGATCGTGTTGATAAAAAGGCTACCATTATGACGGATGAGCTTCCGGCTTACACTTCTCTCAATAGGACGTTCAAACATGACAGCGTTAAGCACAGCGTCAAGGAATATGTGAGAGGCGATGTTCATACCAATGGCGTTGAAAGTGCATGGTCCCTCTTTAAAAGGTCTATTGTCGGCTCTTATCATAAGATCAGCGCCAAGCATATGGATGCATACCTTGATGAGTTTGAATGGAGGTTCAATGGACGTGAGAATCCGTATCTGTTTCGGGACACTCTCATCAGGTTGCTCAATTCTCCTAAAATTGAATATAAAGAACTCATAAAAAGCGCTTAACCTCTCTTATTTACGGACAAAGCTTTCTTGAAAGATTTTCAAGGTAAGCAGCAGCATCTAATTCAGGGGAAGGACCTGCTAAGCTACCTTCAAATACGAACGAGTACTTTCTATCTGGCTTAGGCTGAGACGGCAATCTTTTTAACAATTCATCTTTCAGATACACTGCCTCGCCCAGGATCGTAGTCCTAAATTCATACTCAATATTATTCCACAATTGCAGGTCTAATGCTGTATATTGTCGCCATATTTGATCTTGTTCTTGTCTAGGTTTATCTCTGGCTGCACGCATCGCATTCCATTGCTGGTCTCTTATCTTATCACTTCTTTCCCTTCTGTCTTGCGCAAACTTGTGCATCCTTTTTACTAAATCCATCGTATTCGAGCATATTTGTTTATTGGTCGCAGTGGTTGTTTGAGTGGTAGCTTGAGCCATTTTCTCAATTGCGGTAGCCATCTTATCCCCGCTTTTCCCTATTAACAAGGCAATAGCATCAAACTTGCCCTGTGTGGGGAGCGCCGGAAACGCACCGTTTATGGCGGCATCGATTTCGGCGTAAGTGGTTCCTTTCTTGGAGGCTTTAGCAAAAAAATATTGCATTTTCCTGGGAGAAATGTTTTCATAGGTAAATTTCAATGAGGAGGCTTTATCGCAATACATTCCGCCGCGCTTCGGAAAGCCTTATTTTACGCCGTATTAGCATTATAGGAGGCCCCCTATAACTGTTGCGTGTAAGTGTTACAGACAGGACATTTAACGGATATTTTTTCTGTTGTTTAAAGGAACCGATAGTGCCATATTTGGTTCCTCGGACCGCCGTAATCGGTTCTTTTCGAGCGCCGCCCACACCCTGTAATCGTTCCCGCGAAAGTTGGCTTATATAAAGTTCACCATTTATCCTATCCGTCAATTTCTTTTGTTCATCCATTTCCTTTTTATATTGTTTTTCTTTTTCTTCGATGTCTCTGTTATTTAAAAGTTGAAGACTTATTCCAGCGGAAATGCTTACTATGAGAATAATTATAAAAACTGATATCAATAGCTTATGCCGTTCAGGTGGCTGTGGTTTTAGCGACACGATAATGCCTAACACCGCCAAAGCCCCTTGCGCAAGATATAAAATAACCGTGCAAATGGTATTCCAAGGCATGAAAGAATTATATATCTATTTCCTTCCTGTGTCAAGTATACAATCACGTGAAAATTCCCTTGACTATCAGACTAAAAGTCTATAGAGTGATTATATCTTTAACATGAGGGTGGCTTATGAGTCGGTACTTTACTGTTACATTTTTGCTCTTCTTCCTTTTTATTGCTTCGTCCGTCTTCGCCGAAACAGTTACCTTCACCAGGGAATACACCTTTCAGGCAAGCGAATGGGACAGCAAAGACTCAAGCCGTACCCTTTCCCTTGAAATGGTAAAGAGATTATTGCTTGAAGATCTTGGGGCTTATCTCGCCGGCGAGACTGCAGTAAAAGACATGATGCTCACGAAAGACCAAGTCACGACGTACTCGGCAGGCATTGTTTCCGAGGAAATAATGGATGAAAAGTGGGACGGCAAGTCTTACCGGCTTAAAGCAAAAGTATCAGCCGACCCAATAGAAGTAGAAAAAGCCCTGAAAAACTTTCTTGAAGACAGATATAAGACAAAAGAACTTGAAGAGACACAAAAGAAGGCGGAGGAGCTGACCAAAGAGAATGAAAAGCTCAGGAGAGAGCTTGAGTCAGCGGGGAAACCAAATAAATTTGATAAAAAAACAAAGGCAAAAAATGTCGAGGCCTATGAAAAGACAATAAGGGGGCTTAAGGCAGTTGCCTGGCCGAAAATGGTTACAAAGCTGGTGTGGCCGGGCGTTCGGAGGAAGCACGTGACGCATTTACCAGGGCTATAGAACTCAACCCGGATTATGCAATAGTTTATTATAGCCGTGGAGAAGGTTATCTCGACGCAGGCAACTATCGGCAAGCCATTGAAGATTATCTCAAAGCAATAGAGCTCAAGCCCGATTTGGCGGAGGCTTATTACGGCCTCGGTCTTTCACATGCAGGATCAGGCAACTATCAGCAGGCTATTAACGATTTTACCGGGGCAATAGAACTAAAGCCTGATCTGGTAGAGGCATATTATGGTCGAGGGCTTTCGTATGTCGTATTAGGCAACCATCAGCAGGCGATAGACAATTTCAAGATGGCGGCCAGGCTGGGACATAAAGACGCTCAGGACTTGCTGATCAACCGGGGGTTTCAGTGGTAGCATCACTGGTTAAGAACTCTTCGTAACGTCTGCAAAAGTTGACTTGGCGCAAACGGCTTTGAGATGAATTCAACCCCTTCCTCTATTATCCCTTTCCTGTGGACCAATTCCGCCGGGTAGCCGCTTGCAAAAATCACTTTTATTCCCGGCTTGATCTGCACCATCTTGTTGTACACCTCTTTGCCGTTCTTCTTCGGCATAATAACGTCGAGTATTACCAGATGGATAAGATCTCTGTGTTCCCTGAACTTTTCAATTGCATCCTCGCCGTCCACCGCCTCTACCACCCTGTAGCCAAACTGTGCGAGAAGACCACTCCCCATGTTCCTGACCGCAGTGTCATCTTCAGCGAGAAGGACCGTTTCAGTGCCGCCGATTTCATCCGTATGCCCTAAAGTTATTTGGTCTTCTACCGCATCTTCGATCAAAGGCAGGCATATCCTGAACAGGCTCCCTTCACCAGGCTCACTGTCTACGCTGATGTAGCCGTTATGCTGCGTTACTATTCCATGGACCATAGCCAGCCCCAGCCCTGTGCCCTTTCCCGCCTCCTTGGTCGTAAAGAAGGGCTCGAAAATCCTGTCCCTCGTCCTCTCATCCATCCCCTCGCCTGTGTCGGAGACAGTAAGGACCACAAATGGGCCTTCCTTGCCATACCCGTAGGTCCTCTTGAATTCGTCATCCATAATCACAAATTCCGTCTTTATCGTAAGCATGCCCCCATCAGGCATTGCGTCCCGGGCGTTGGTCGCCAGGTTCATCAGTATCTGCTCTATCTGGCCTATATCAGCCCTTATGGTCAGATCCTCCTTTGAAAGCATCAGCTTCAGTTCTATATCTTCACCGATGAGCCTTGAAATAAGTTTCTCTATGGCAATGATAATTTCATTGATCCTGGCGGGCCTGATGTCGATGGTCTGTTTTCTGCTGAAAATGAGAATATGCTTCGTAAGGGTAGCTGCCCTTTCCGCCGAACCGAGTATCTGTTGTACATAGGCCCTCAATGTATCGCCCTTTTCCATTCCCATCTGCAGCATGCCTGCATAGCCCATGATTGCAGTCAGGAAATTGTTGAAGTCGTGGGCAATGCCCCCTGCGAGCTGCCCCACTGCCTCCATCTTCTGAGCCTGCATGAGTTGCTGTTCGAGTTTCCTCTGGTGGGTGATGTCGCGCAGCATCCCCCTGTATGATGTCACACGCCCCATTTTGTCACGGAAAGCTGTTGCCGTCTCAAGGACTATCAGGATGTCTCCATTTTTATTCTTCATCAGCAGTTCATAGTCCTTTACATGTCCAGCCTCATCCAGCAACTTAAGAAGCTCTTTCCTGTAGCCAAGATGGACATAAAGGTCTCTTTCGATATCCGCTTCGAGAAGTTCTTCCTTTGAGTGGTACCCGAACAGTTCAACTCCAGCCTGGTTTATATCAATAAACCTCCCCTCCAGCGTATTGATGAAAACAACGTCTTTGGACTCATCGAAAAGGCTGCGGTATTGCTCTTCGGACTTCCTCAGGGCCTCTTCCGCCAGCTTGCGCTCTGCGACAAGCGTTCCCTCTGCACTTTTTCTCCTGTGCAACTCTGCATCCAGCTCATGAAACGAGTTTCTCAGCACACTACTCATACTGTTTATTGCCGCAGCGACCTGGTCGAGTTCGTCCTGCTTCTCTCCGCGTCGCTCTTCGATGGGAACAAGAGGTTTGTCGAGCCTGTCGGGTCTTAACTCCCTTACGTAAGCAGCCATGCTCCCGAGGCGCCTTCCGACAGGATATTTAATTATAAAGAGGATAAAGAGCGATATGAGAAATATCTGTACAGCCTGACGAAATAACCTTTCATAGAACCTGTCGAATACAGTGCTGCGAATAGAGTCCATAGTTACTTTATAGTCAAAGTACATACTGACCCCTGCGACAAACAGCGCGAGCGCGAGGCTTGACACCATCACGCATAGTATCAAGCGATATGGCAGTCTATTAGTCATAATCTATCCTGTATAGGCTTCACGTTATATGGTTCCCGCGTCATCGGTTTCTATTAATGCCAAAATAATGCATTGCATTATGCAATAAATGCCTTGCAGATTGCAACACTTATAACCGTATAAACGATAGAACATGGAAGCGCAGGGAATTCCTGCAACGGTCAGATAATGAACGAGGCGCTGAAAAAAACATTTAGTAAGCAGTAAGAGGTAAGCAGTAGGCAGGAAAAAAAGGAACAGACTTGTTAGCTTTTGCTGCCCACTTCTTATTTGAAGCCGGTCTGCATGTACCAGGGCACCTCTTTTTTCTGGAAACCGCACAACTTGTGGATATTGTCGCTCATCTGCTCAGCAGTGAAAGGCCTCATAAGCACGCCGCTGACAACCTTTGACTGTATCAGGGCAACCATCTCTTCCTTCGGCATGCCTTCTGAAACAATGAGAAGAAACTTAATGGCGGGTTTCTCATTCTTGATGCCCTTCGCAAACTCGATGGTCGATTCGTCTCCCATTATCGAGTCAAGAATAACCGTGCAACCCTCTGTAACACTGGCCAGCACCGACCCGAGCAGCTTGGTGCTATCAACATAACGGACGTTCAACATACCCTCAAATTCCTTGAGCGCAAAACTAACAGGATGGGTAAGGTCTCTTTTTACACAAACATAAACCGACTTCTTTGCCATCCCATGCCCCCTTTGTACACTCTTTACTTCATTGTAACAAACTCTCAGGAAAAAAACATGACTTGCAGATTTTCAGAAATGTGATTTGCCGACAAAATAGCTATAGGGAAGGGACGGCAGGGGCAGGCTGTTTCTAAGCGCAAAAACAAACTGACCCACCACCCGGCGCTCAGGAAGGAATGCTCACTCCCTGGGAAGATTCCATTTTCTACCTCTTCCCTGTACTTCCTGACGGCAGCTATAGCATCGCCCTTGAAATTTGCGTATTTTTTAACGAACTTAGGCACAAAGCGGTCAAACATGCCGAGCACATCATGCATAACAAGAACCTGACCGTCGCAGTGAGGCCCGCCGCCGATACCTATAGTTGGGATGGTCAGCACATCGGTTATCTGCTGCGCAAGAGCAGCAGGTATTGCCTCAAGCACGATCGAGAATGCCCCGGCGCTCTCAAGAAATTTGGCGTCCTCCACTAACCTCTTCGCCGCCTCTTCAGTTCTGCCCTGGCGTTTATAGCCGCCCATGCGTAAGATTGCCTGCGGCATAAGCCCTATATGCGCCATTACAGGGATCCCGGCTTTTGTCAGCGCCTCAACTTCCCGGGCCACTTCGCTGCCGCCTTCAAGCTTTACTGCGTGGGACCCGGCTTCCTTAAGAAATCTGCCGGCATTCCTCACAGCTTCCTCGCTGCTCACCTGATACGAGAGATAGGGCATATCGGCGATAACCATCGCTCTGTTCACGGCCCTTGAGACCATCTTAGTGTGGTATATCATTTCATCCATGGTTACAGAAAGCGTTGTATCGTGCCCCTGCAAAACAATAGCCAGAGAATCTCCGACAATAATGGCATCAACGCCGGCTTCATCGGCTATTTGAGCAAAAGGATAATCATACGCCGTGATCATGGAGATCTTTTGGCGTTCATGTTTCTTTTGGTGCAAGGATTGTATCGTCACCCGTCCGGTCATATTATTCACCTCTCAGAATCTACCACAGAGAACACAGAGATAACATGACAGCAGAGCACGCAGAGAAAAACTCTGTGCACTCGTAATAATTTGGAGCTTATTAGATATAAGGCTTTCTCTGTGCTCTGTGGTTTCTTTGTGGTTTGATATCTTCATTGAGCTGGCCTTATCGCCTTAAGATTTAACTGCAAAAATCTTGCCCCATCCCATTCATTAATGGTCGGCACAAATGCTGCGTCTATAATACCGCTTTCTTCAACAGAGCCGAGCATAGAGCCAAAATCAAAACCGATGCTGTCCATTTTCCTTCCCCTTTGCCTCAGTTGCATCTTCAGATGATTATTTCCCACTATCCTGGGTTGCAACACTTCAAGGCCCCTGGAGCCGAATACCGGCTCAACATTACTATAGCCAAAAGGCTCCATCCTTGCAAGCTCATCTACGAGCCCTATGCTCATATCGGATATGCTGACTGCTCCGTCAATAAGAAGTACCGGCATAAAATCTTCCTCGGAAAGACGCTCGCGAACCTTACTGCAGAACAGGGCCCTAAAGTGCTCGACATCCGCAGACGGCAGGCTTAACCCGGCAGCCTGCTTATGACCACCAAAGCGCGTAAGCAGATCCTTGCACTCCGTGAGGCCGTCATAAAGATCAAAGGGGGGGATACTCCTGCCCGATCCCTTTGCAATGCCGCCGTCAATAGAAAGAACAATGACAGGTCTGTAAAACTTATGAGCGATCTTCGACGCCACAATCCCAACAACGCCAATGTGCCATCCCTCAGAGGCTACAACAAAGGCCCCTTCTCCGGCATCCATTGAACTCAGCTTTATAAGCGCCTCATTATAAACAGACTCTTCTATCTCCTGACGTCTTGTATTCAGATTGTTCATCCATCCGGCAAGTTGCAAGGCCTCGTCCTCAGACCGCGTCGTAAGGAGTTTTACCACATCCGTCGCATTCGCTATGCGGCCTGCGGCATTGATTCTCGGGATAAGCATATAATGCAAAGAAGACGTTTTGAAAGAGTCAAGGCGGATTCCGGCCACCTGGCATAGCGCTTTGAGTCCAATGCGCTGCCCTGATTGCAGCAGTTTCATGCCTTCCCTGATTATGGTCCTGTTGTCATTCTGGACCGGCACTACGTCGGCAGCAGTGCCTATTGCTGCCAGGTCAAAGAACTTGTATATCGCGTCGATGTTATTATCAAATAATCCCTGAATTAACTTTAATGCCACGCCCGCCCCTGAGAGGTGCGCCATCTCGGCAGGACAGGCGGCAGCTTTCGGGTTTACCACCGCGACCGCTTCAGGTAAAAGAACACGGGAAGTTGCGAAGTTGCGAAGTTGCGAGGATAAAGACTCATGTTCACAAGTTCCCAAGTTCACATCTTCTATCTTTTCACGCACCGGCTCGTGATGGTCGGTAATTATGACCTCTATGCCTCGGGTGCGCGCGGCTGCCGCCGCTTCAAAGGAAGAGATACCGCAGTCGACTGTTACAATGAGCTTCGCGCCCACTGCTTCAGCCCTTTCAAGACCCGCAGAGCCGAATCCGTAGCCGTGCTGAATCCTGTCCGGTATAAAGAAATGGACATCGAGCCCGTAATCCCTCAATCCCTCCACCATTATAGCCGTTGCCGTCACCCCGTCGGCATCGTAATCACCATGGACGAGCACCCGCTCTCCATTTTTTTTGGCCAAACGTATTCTTTCAGTTGCGGCCTTCAATTGAGGCAATGCGAAGGGGTCTGCAAGTTTGCTTATATCAGGATTCAGAAAGGCATCAAGCTGTACTGCTGTTTTAAGGCCCCTGTTGACCAGTACCTGCGCAAGCATAGGCGATACTGAAGCAATCCTGGCAACATACGCAATATACTCGGGATTCGTCTTGTTTACTATCCATCTGCACGCCATCCCGCCGTCAGCCATAGGTCCTATCTCCGTGTTATAATGACATACATATCTGCACTTCAGACAGCACAGGGTTGTTTTTCGGCAGGCGCAAACTCATTGCCTCTATCGACCGCCTATTGCCGCTTTACCGCCGCCCTTTTTACCGAGAAGGATAACCACTGGACTTGCAACGAAGACCGATGAGTAGGTACCTACAGCAACGCCGAGCAGCATGGCCAGCGCAAAGTCATGAATAACTTCCCCTCCGAACAGGAATAAGGCCAACGAGGACAGGAAAACCGTTAAGGAAGTCACAATAGTCCTGGAAAGCACTTCATTAATGCTCTTGTTGATTACAACCTCCACAGGGTCCTTAAGATAACGTTTGATGTTTTCTCTTATCCTGTCGAAAACCACAACTGTATCGGTAAGTGAATAACCGGCAACGGTAAGCAGTGCGCTCAGGAAAATCAAATTCATCTCCTTATTCAATAAATAGAAAATCCCGAGCACGGCCAGCACATCATGGAATGTTGCAATGGTAGCCCCAATTCCGAACCTTAACTGAAACCTCCACGCTACATAAAGCAGGATCCCGCCGGTTGCCATAAACACGGCCCAGAGCGCATCATCTCTCAATTTTGCGCTGACTGTCGGGCCGATTTCGGTGGTTGAGTCGATAACAGGCTTACTCGCAGAAAACTTCTGCGAGAGTACCTGGGTTATATTCTCGGAAGCCCCGCCAAGCTTCTCTTCCTGTTTTTTTACCCTGATAAGTATCTTGTTCTCGGTAGGCAGGTCCTGGAGATCAAAATCCTTGAGTCCGCCTTCTTCGAGGGCCTTCCTCACCTGATTAAGCGGCACCGATTGCGTAAATTTCACCTGTACGGCGGTACCGCCAGCAAAGTCTACGCCGAGGTTAGCATTGCCCATAGCTATCTGTATAACGGCAAATATCCCCAGCAACGCCAGAATACCGGAAAAAGTGAAAGCATACTTCCTTTTGGCCATAAAATCTATATTTGTATTTTTTATAAGCTCTATCATATGCTGAGCCCCTGAGTTTCTTTTTTGGAATACATGATGTCAAAGACAGTCTTGGTGCCGATGAGTGCCGTAAACAGATTGATCGCCACACCGAGGCTCAGAGTAACGGCAAAGCCCTTTATCGGCCCGGTGCCAAACTGGAACAATACGGCGGCGGTTATGAGTGTTGTCACATGCGAGTCGAAAATAGTCCAGAAAGCCTTCTTGTATCCGCCATCCACTGCTGCCTTCGGACCTTTTCCGCTTCTCAGTTCCTCCCTGATCCTTTCAAACATAAGCACGTTGGAATCTACGGCCATGCCTACGGCAAGGATGATACCGGCGATACCCGGCATAGTGAGCGTGGAATTGATTGAGGCCATAGCTCCCATCAGAAGCAATATATTGAGAGCGAGCGCGAAATCAGCGATAAGACCCGACAACCTGTAGTAGAAAATCATAAAGACCACAACAAACATCGTGCCCATTATTCCGGCCAGTTTGCCTGCCTGAATTGAATCCCTCCCCAGGGACGGGCCGACCGTAACATTTTGCAGCATCTTGACAGGCGCAGGCAGCGCGCCCGCCCTGAGAACAATCGCCAGGTCCCTCGCCTCTTCCATTGTGAAGCTCCCGGTTATCTGGGCATTCCCGCCGCTTATCTTCTCCTGTATTACAGGAGCGGAGTATACATTGCCGTCAAGAATAATAGCGAGCCGCTTTTTTACATTCGCAGCGGTAATGTCCTCGAAAATCTTTGCGCCGGTACTGTTAAAAGTTATCGAGACATACGGCTCGTTGAACCGCTGGTCGATATTCACCTTGGCCTCGGTCAAAAGGTCGCCTGTAAGCAGTGTCTGCTTCTTGAGTACGATAGGCCTCCTGGTGACAATACCCGTCTCTTTATTCGTCACCCTCTGATACAGTATTTCATCTGCCTCGGGCAGTTTATCTTTTACCTTCGCTAACAACTGGGGTTCCTCACCAGGCAGTATGGAAGCCGGCAATTCTGCGGCCACCGGGGCTTCATCATCAACGAGCTTGAACTCCAACTGCGCTGTTTTGCCGATAATCTCAATAGCCCTTTTGGGGTCTTTTACGCCCGGCAGCTGAACAACAATCTCATTTTCAGCCTGCCGCTGAATAGTAGGTTCAGCAACACCGAACTGGTCTATCCTGTTTCTGATAATTTCGAGTACCTGGTCGGTGGCGGTATCTTTAATGTGCTGCTGCTCTTTTTTAGAGAGCGTGTATTTCAGCATATTTGAGCTCTCAACAAGAGACAGCGCCGGATACGTATCCTCTACTACTTTTCTTATATCAATACCGGCAGGAATCACTGTTACAAACAGCCCGTCATTTTTTGCGGTAGCACTGATCTTCTTTCTTTCAAACACGCCATTCAGCGTAGATGCGATGCGCTGGCCGGCTATTTCAACTGCCTTATCCCCCTCCACCTCAAAGAGAAGATGGAGCCCTCCCTGAAGGTCCAGTCCAAGGACTATGCCTTTATTAGGCATTGTCTTCTGCCACCAATCAGGCATACTTTTAAACAGCGGCGTATTGGGCAAAAAGAAAATGACCGCAGCCACGATCATTGCGGCAATAATACCAACCCTCCAAAAAATACCTTTCTTCATGAGACGTGTATCCTCCTGTTAATCCTCGTCCGATGCCGAACGCACCGTGGAGATATAGCCCTTGCCGATTTTTATCTTGACGTTTTCAGCTACTTTCAGGACAAGCGTACTGGTGCCGACACTTTCAACCAGACCGTAAATACCTCCAGCGGTGATAACTTTGTCACCCTTCTTAACACTGTCCAGCATAAGTTGGTGGTCTTTCGCCTTCTTCTGCTGAGGACGTATGAGAAGGAAATAAAAAACGACGAAGATAAGTATCAGGGGGAGAAGACTGCTTATCATTCCAGTCATACCTCCTGAAGCGCCGCCGGCCTGGGGTGCAGCCCCCATGGCATAAGCATCCGTAACAAAATCAGATAAATGCAACATGATACACCTCCGTATTCAACAATAAATTTTAATGCTTTAAGAAAGGAAGCTTTGGGAATTCGATATATATACTAACAATCCCGGCTGAAAATCTCAAGGCTTAAGTGGCTCGGGCAACTCTTTCCGATACTGATCAAACAGCGCGAGGCCTTTCCTGTGTTCCGCTGAAAGCTCATAATCGAGTTTTTTCCAATACACCAGAATCTCTTCCTCCGTCATGAACGACCGTATTGGCGCATATCGCGCAATCTCCGGAAGCTTCCTGAGGGCAGATTCTTTGGCCCTGTCAATGTCTCCGGTAAATTTATCGAGAAGCCCTTTTTTATCAGGGATGTCGTTCCTGACGATCCAGAGGGCAAACACAAAGGGCAGACCGGTCTGCCGGTACCATATCTCGCCGAGGTCGTATACAAAAGGATAACCCGTCCGTTCACTTATGGCCTCCTGTTGCTTAAGCGCCTTCTGTTGGCTCTTGCCCATTGCCTGCTGTTTATTCCATATCCCCTGTTGTCTCAGCGCATCGTCGCCGATAAAAAAAGCCGCTCCTCCAGCTCCGGATTGAATGGGGTCCGGCACTGACTCGACCGTTGCAGCTAAACCGTAAAACCGCCTGAGTACAATCTTTAGAAGGGCGATCGATGTTTCCGACTGTGACGAAGCAAAGACTACGGCGCCTTCCAGCTCTTCAATGGGCTTATGGCTAAAAAGCAATATACTGCCCACCGGCCCGCTGGAACTGATAGAATGATTGCTGATTATACTGTAACGTCCGGGATTCCTGAGATATTCTATGGATGAGGAGGGACTGATATCCACTTCCCCTTCCCTGAGCATCCTGTTCAGACGTGATGGGACGCCTTCTACGAATGTATATTCTGAGCAGTCAAACTCATGATCGAGCACATAAAAAATCGGGAACACATTTGCATACGATATCCTGCCTACGACGAGTTTTTTGCCGTTCATCCCTTTATCACCCCAGTCGATCTAAGTAATTCTACCATAGCACATCGGGTATCGACGACATGAGAGCTGAAACTGGTGCATAAAGACTTTCTCAACATCTTGCACTTATCTTTGAACCCATCTGTAATCATGATATAATTTAATGTGTATGAAAGGATAAGATCATGTCAATACCTTCCGATATAAAAAAGATCTCGCCCATGATATGGGAGCTTCCCAGGTCAGTTAAAACCGGTATGCTTGTGCCGGCGCGTATTTATGCGACAGAAAAGCTTCTTGGAGAAATGGACGCCGGTGTTTTTGATCAGGTCACTAATGTAGCTTGCCTGCCTGGTATTGTAAAATACGCCTTTTGCATGCCGGATGGGCATTGGGGGTATGGGTTCCCTATTGGCGGTGTCGCAGCAATGGACCCTCACAGGGGAGGTGTTATATCTCCCGGAGGCATCGGCTTTGATATTAATTGCGGGATGAGACTTATTAATACGACTTTGACGTATGACGAAGTAAAACCGCATTTGCGTGAACTTGTAGATGCTCTTTTTTATCAGATTCCTTCCGGGGTTGGATGTACAGGTTTCGTAAGATTATCTCGTGACGACTTCAGGAATGTTATTAAGCAAGGCTCTCAGTGGTGTCTGCATAACGGCTATGCCTGGCCGGAGGATCTTGATCTGACCGAAGAGGGAGGGTGTTTCACAGGGGCGGATCCTGATAAGGTAAGCGAGAAATCTATAAAACGAGGATTTGATCAAGTCGGGACTTTGGGTTCGGGCAATCACTACTGTGAGTTGCAAGTAGCCAAACCGGAAAACATATTTGATGCAGACATAGCAAAGTCTTTTGGATTTACGTTGCCGAACCAGGTCGCCATTATGTTCCACTGTGGCAGTCGCGGTTTCGGCCATCAGGTTGCAACCGACTATCTGCAATTATTCCTTGGTGTAATGGAAAAGAAATATGGAATAAAGGTCAACGATAGAGAATTATCATGCGCCCCGTTTTACTCGCCAGAAGGGCAGGATTATTTCGCCGCAATGACGTGCGCCATCAACATGGCCTTTGCAAACAGGCAGGTAATTCTTCATCGAATACGTGAAGTCTTCTCAACTATTTTCCATAGATCTCCGCACGACCTCGGTATGCATATGGTGTATGATGTTGCTCACAATACTGCCAAGATCGAGAAACATGTTGTAGATTCTGCTAATCATGAACTATTAGTCCACAGGAAAGGTTCGACCAGAGCTTTAGGTCCCGGGGCCAAAGGCTTGCCTGACCGTTATAAGGATACCGGGCAACCTGTCATTATCGGGGGTAGCATGGAAACAGGATCTTATCTTATGGCTGGATTAAAGGGCGCATCCGAGACTTTTTATTCGACAGCTCATGGAAGTGGAAGAACAATGAGCAGACATCAGGCAAAGCGAATGATTAAGGGCCAGAAATTGCAGATGGACATGGAAGCGAGAGGTATCTATGTTCGCACTGCATCATGGGGAGGACTTGCGGAAGAGGCAGGCGTCGCTTATAAGAACATTGATGAAGTCACTGAAGCTACAGAGCTTGCCGGACTGAGCAAACGGGTCATTCGCTTATTGCCGATAGGCAATATTAAAGGTTGAGATAGTTTAATGAATTATAACTATCTCGAAGACATAGCAACAGCAGATGTTGCGTTTGAAGCGCATGGCGCCACCATTGAGGAAATGTTTATAGCCGCTGCCGATGCCACAATGAATACCATGGTTAACGATCTTTCAGCCATTAATAAAATTATAGATATCAAGCTTGATCTTCTTAACCCGGAATTAGATCTGCTGCTATTTAATTTTTTGAATAAGTTTATCTTCTACAAAGACTCTCAGCGTCTTCTTTTACGGGTTAAATATCTTACTATTTCTCACAATTCATCTTTTAAATTAGCTGCCGTCCTTTCAGGTGAAAAACTGAATTCAGAAAACCACCAGCTGACAGTTGATGTAAAAGCGGTGACTTTACATAAGTTTAGTGTTGTCCGGGAAGCAGCTGGCTGGAAGGCAACAGTGATACTTGATATTTAATTCTTATCTGCAAAGCAGCGACACGGGGAACGCTTATACACAACTAAACGTTTTCTCTTTGACCTCATGTCTTACAGTGTCTTTATGTCAATTATCGGCAAATAAATCCTGAAAATAGTGCATTCCCCGGGTTCACTATATATGTCGATGTACCCGTTATGCTGCCCTAAGCTTCTTCAGGAAGGTAAGACCGTCCATGCGCGGCATTTCGACATCAAGGGTAATAACGTCCGGCACCTCGTCTTTAAGTCTTTCCGCCGCTATCAAAGGGTCGGCTGCAGTGCCGATCACCCTGATGCCGGGGTCCGAGGAAAGTATCTCCGTCAGGGTCTGACGCACAACAGCAGAATCATCGATGATAAGGACTCTGACAACAGCTGTCATGCCTGTGCCTCCATTTCATTGCTCCTGAGTCTTTTGAGAAAAACCTCTCCGGTATTGGGAATAAAAATTATCTTCCGCCCCCTTGAACCTCCTGTATCAGAAGCTGCAAGTCTCAACTTTGACTCACCCATTATTTTAAGCGCAGATTTTATGTTCTGTTCCCCAACATTTATAGGATTGAACCTGCCCCGGGTAGTTTTGAACATATCAGCGCCGCCAAAAATTTTGATTTCGATCTCATCATTCATTATTCCAAGGGAATGTAATTCTTCCAGCATGTTCCTGATCGAGCAGTCAACATACCTGAATCCGTCGATACAAGAGCAATGAGAGCCGTTGATTTCGTTGCACTCGGGGAGCATGCCGTGGCATATTGATCCGATCCTCAACCTTGAATTAAACATGGTAACCGAGATGCAGGAACCGAGGACAGTCTTCACAGCAGCAGGTTTGTCTGAGATAAAAATCTCTCCGGGTTTTAAGTAAACATTAACCGGTTTGGTTCCTGAAGTATTCATCTGTCTTTCCTGTAAACCGTAGTGGCCCTCTTTGCGAGGCGGGATTCGAGCATGACCTTTTTGGCAGGGGTTATCTTTATCCCGCAAGTGTCATGTATGAATTCACCCAGGCGGCTGAAATCCCTGTCGCTCATAATCGCCACTTTTAGACTGCTGTCAACTTTCGTGTCCATCACCGTACCCATTTCCTGACCTTATTGGCCCCCGCAAAACCCGACGATTTTGCGGGGATACCTCCACTTTATCCAACTTCCCGGACCAATGTTATTTCATCGGACGAAAAAACCTTGTCTATATCGAGTATCATGATGAATTTTCCATCACGCTTGCCCATGCCCCTGATAAAATCGGTCCTAAGTTTTGTCCCTATCCTGGGGGCCGGCTCTATCTGCCCCGGCTCAAGCTCTATGACCTCCTGGACCGAATCCGCAAGCGCCCCCAGCACAGTCGTTTCCCCTTCGGTGGCCGCTTCCACCACCACGATGCAGGTATTGACCGTCTTCTCAGTCCTTGACATCCCGAACTTCAAACGCATATCAACAACAGGAACAACACTCCCACGCAGGTTTATTACTCCCCGCATAAAGTCAGGGGTCTGCGGCACCTTTGTTATATCTGTAAAATCCAGGATCTCCCTTACTTTTGCCACATCAAGCGCAAATATCTCTTCGTCAAGCTTGAAAGTCAGATACTGTGTGGCTTCTGCTATTTCCGTTACGCTCATAATAACCTCCTGTTAAAATCTTTCAAACTCGCCATCGAGCTTGTCAGATCCGTTTCCATGTCCGTTTCCGTGACCCAGGTCAAGCATAATGCCTTTTGCTTTGCCCGGCTGTCTGCCTGCCATTGCCAGGGCCGGCTCGTGCGTCTTTTCGCGATTTATATGTGCAATAGTATTTGTGACTGCTGCTTTTGCCGTCTTCTTGATGGTCTTTTCTGCCGATGTGCCGTTACCAGTTACTCTGAAAAACGATATAGCGGTCTGTAGTTGTTCAGCCTGTGAGGAAAGCTCCTCCGATGTTGAAGCCATCTCCTCGGAGGCCCCCGCGTTCTGCTGTATAACCTGGTCAAGCTGCTGTATGGCCTTGTTTATCTGTTCAGCTCCGGAGTTCTGTTCATTGCTCGCCGCGCTTATCTCCTTTACCAGCTCGGCGGTCTTCTGGATGTCAGGAACAAGTTTGCCGAGCATATCACCTGCTTTCTCGGCTATCTGCACGCTTGTGAATGACAACTGGCTTATCTCTGCGGCAGCAGTCTGGCTGCGTTCGGCCAGCTTCCTTACCTCTGACGCCACTACGGCAAACCCTTTGCCGTGCTCTCCTGCGCGTGCAGCCTCGATAGCAGCATTAAGGGCAAGCAGGTTTGTCTGTCTTGCAATCTCTTCAATGATCGAAATCTTACCGGCAATCTCTTTCATTGCAGTGACCGTGTCTGTGACGGATTTCCCGCCATCTTTCGCATCTCCGGCTGATTTAACCGCTATCTTATCCGTTTGTTGTGCATTGTCAGCGTTCTGCCTGATATTGGAGACCATCTGTTCCATTGACGAAGATGTCTCTTCGATTGCTGAAGCCTGCTCTGTTGAACCCTGAGAAAGCTGCTGGGCGCTGGCACTCAACTGCTGGCTGCCTGCGGCCACGTTATCCGCAGATGCCTTCACTTCGTGAACTATACTGGAGAGTTTCTCTATCATGCCCTTCAAGGCCCCGGCAAGCTGACCGATCTCGTCTTTTCTGTCAATATCGATGGTCTTCGTCAAATCACCCTGGGCAACAGCCTCCGCCAGTCCAAGGCCTTTTATGAGTGGAACACTGATGCTCCGGGATATGAAAAAACCAAGGGCTACTCCTAAGATCACTGCAACTACCACGAGAATAAGCATTAACGTACGGCTCGATTCAAACAGATTCGTGTTCTCTTCACTTACCTGTTTTGCGACTTCTTCTTTGCCTTTTGTAATCTGTTCGAGTTCGTTGTCTATTTCGGTCTGTTTCGTCCTTCCCTCACCCCAGGCCAATTCTACCGAATCTCTTTTATTTTCGGTTTTTTCTTTCATCGCAAGCTCGACAACCCGGGCTTGAACCTGAAAATATCCCGGAAGCTCCTGTTCAATTCTCGCAAATGTTTTCTTGCCCTCTTCGCTGTGAATGAGGGGTTTGGCATTATTGAGGTTTGCCGTGATCTGTTCTTCGCTTTTCTTCATATCTGCCACATAGGTGTTACGATCGGCTTCGGTAGGGGCCAGCAGCATATTCTTCTGGGCCCGTGCCAATTTGTTCACTTCGATGTGAGCTTGCTTTAAATAATTGATACCCATCAGCTCTGTTTTGTAAATCCTCTCAGCGCCCTGGTCGATCAAAGACATGTTCCTGATTGCAACAAATCCGACGATCCCTGCAAAAGCGGCTACGACTATGAAAGCCCCAACAAGCTTCACTCCCACCTTTAAATTGTTAAACCATTTCATGGTTTCCTCCTTTTGATGCTTAAGTTTTATTTATTTGCTTAAACAGCTTCTTTGATGCCGAATCGTCCACTATCATTACAGTCTTCCCCATTTTTGTCCCCTCTTTGTTATCCTCGCTGGTTCATTAAGGCTTGTCGCATCACTTTTCTTTCAGAGTAGCGACAGTTTGTTTAATAACTTCCAGTCAGTTTTCATTATGTTCTCCCTTTGCATATTAAGACCGCGCTCAAAAATTTCTTCTGTATGAACATTTCTCTTTGTAGCTATTCGCAATGTCGGAGGAAACTTTTTTACAAGAGTTGCCGGGCATCTCGGTATCGATTATTACAAGGTCATATTCGTCCCTGCCCTCATCAATCATTAAAAGTGCGTTTCCACCGCTATTTGCCTGGCTGACAATAAATCCGCTGTCTTCAAATAAAAAAGCTATCGCTGTTCGGAGCAGGCTGTCGTTGGCAACGAGCAATATGTGACCTTTCGGTATTTCTTTCTTAATCATTCGTTGGCCTGAACTTTCAGAACTTTTACTTGTTTTTTTATTGGTCACTTGTCTCATCGCCTATCTCCTCTGTCTCGTGCCTCACATTAGATATAAGCAATATGGATACCAGATTTGGTACCGATTGAAATGAAAGAGAAAAATAGAAATAATACCTTGGGGGGGGGCTATGACAAAATGCAAACTCTAACGTTTTGTTATAACAAAACGTTAGAGTTGATTATAAATCGTACGTCTTTATTTTTCTCAGTATAGTAGGATGTGAAATTTTTAATATTTCAGCGGCCCTTGTCCTATTACCTTTTGTGTGCTCGAGGGCAACTCTTATGGCAATCTTCTCGGCTTCCTCTAAGCTCAATGGCAAGCTCTGACTTTGCAAGTTTAATAATTCTGCCTGCCCCTGTTTTCCATTCGTTTCGCCCATACACTGAGAAACCATCTCCATTGTCAGTTCATTTCCATCGCAGCGCAAGACAGCCCTTCTTATAGTATTCTTAAGTTCCCTCACATTGCCGGGCCAGGGTTGCCTCTCCAGGAAGTCAAGTGCATCATCGCTTATATACGTGACCCCTTTCTTGAGTTCCATGGAGGCTTCCGAGAGAAACATCCGGGCCAGTGACACTATTCCATCAGCCCGTTTCCTCAGGGGCGGAAGTTGGATGGTGAATTCATTGAGCCGATAATACAAGTCTGCCCTGAACTTCTTCGCCTTCACTTCATTTGATATATCGCTGTTGGTAGCGACTATAATGCGGACATCCGTATCCACAGTGCTGTTGCCGCCGATGGGATAAAACTTTTTTTCTTCCACCACCTTCAGGAGTTTGCTCTGCATATTAAGCGGCATGTTCTGCACTTCATCTATAAAAAGTGTGCCCTCTCTCGCCATTTCGAAATATCCTGTTTTTTTCTTCTCAGCACCTGTAAAGGCCCCCTTTTCATATCCGAACAATTCGCTTTCTATAAGAGTCTCGGGTATTGATCCAATATCAAGAGTGACAAAAGGCCCATTCGCCCTATGGCTCAGGTTGTGTATGATATTTGCTATGAAAGTTTTACCTGTCCCTGTTTCTCCTTCAATTATCAGTGAAAGATCGGAAGGCGCCACTCGTCTTATATCAGTGATAACTTCTTTTATAGCGCTGCACGTTCCCAACATTTTTTGAAGGAATAAATCCTGATTATCCTCCATATCCCTGATTTTTTGCGCGAGTCTTGCCTTGTCAAGCGCCCTTTCTATAATCAGCAAAAGATAGTCAAAATCCGGCGGCTTTACCAGGAAGTCATATGCCCCCAGTCTCATAGCCTCAACCGCAGCCGACACATCGCCGTATGCAGTAATCAGGATGACAGGAACGTCCGGGGCTATTTTTCTTGCCTCCTCAAGGAAGGAAAGACCCCCCATTTCAGGCATCATAAGATCAAGAAAAATAAGATCAGGACGGCCATCCTTTGTAAAAGCCAATAACGCCTCTTTCCCGTTGGCCGCTTCAGCAACAAGAAATCCCACGTCTTTCAAAAAACCTGCAAAGGCAAACCTTACAGAGCTGTCATCATCAACTATGAGAATTTTCTCCTTCATTATCTGTTGAGCACTTCCTTTATCTTTCTCATCAATGTGTCAGGATTGATCGGCTTTGAGATGAAATCAAAACCCTCTTCCAGTATCCCTTTTTCAGCAATTATATCGTCTGTATAGCCGCTCATGAATATCGCTTTTATATCAGGGCTGAGTTTCTTTATCTGTTCGTATGCATCCCTGCCGTTCTTTACAGGCATTATCACATCCAGAATAATCAGGGATACTTTATCTATGTTGCGCTCAAAATTTCTGACAGCCTCCTCTCCATTCACGGCCTCAAACACTTCATACCCATACGAACCAAGGATAGTCCTGAGTATGCGCCTTACAGCGTCGTCATCTTCAGCTATCAGTATTGTCTCTCCCTTGCCTTGCAGGTCGTCGCATGGCGCCTGCCCCTCTGCTTCTTCATTCTCCGCCTTTGACACAGGCAGATATATCTTGAAGGTTGTACCCTTACCAGGTTCGCTGTACACATTGATATTACCACCATGCTGTTTGACTATCCCGTATGCCATTGCCAAGCCAAGACCTGTCCCTTTGCCGACTTCTTTTGTGGTAAAAAAAGGCTCAAATATATTCTCCCTGGTCTTCAGGTCCATCCCTATTCCTGTATCAGATACTGTCAGTACCGCATATTTGCCTGTCTTTTCGAACAGATTTGCTTCAGCATGACTGCCGTCAACATTTACGACATCTGTCTCTATGATAAGATGCCCTCCATCAGGCATGGCATCACACGCATTTGTTGTGAGGTTCAGCAATACCTGGTTCATCTGCGCGGCGTCGACCATTACAATAATATCTCTGTCGCCAAAAATTGTTATGAATTCTATATCCTCTCTTATAATCCTCTTGAGCATCTTTTCCATGCCGCCGACTATTTCATTAAGGTTCAGGGGTTTGGGACATATTACCTGTTTTCTGCTGAAGGCAAGAAGCCCGCGAGTCAGTTCAGCAGCACGTTTTGCCCCGGCAAGCATCTCTTCTATAAATTCCTTTGTTATGTTATCTTCTTTAAGCCGCCTTTTCGCCGTAGTACCGCAACCGATAATAGCAGTTAGAATGTTGTTGAAGTCATGTGCCACGCCCCCCGCAAGCAACCCTATTGCTTCCATCTTCTGGGATTGGCGGAGTTGTTCTTCGAGTCTTTTTTGCTCGGTGATGTCAGTATGAGTTCCGATCATGCGCAGCGGATTGCCGTCTGCAGCACGCTCCGTGATTTTAGCGAGAGACAGTATCCATTTCCAATCGCCGTCCTTTGTCTTCTGTCTGAACTCGACCTTGTATTCGGGTATTTCACCCTTAATATAAGCTCTGTAGGCAGCAGCTACCCGTTCCTTGTCATCAGGGTGCAGTCTCTTAAGCCATTCCGAAGTGGTCTCGTGAAATTCAGCAGGATTATAACCAAGCATAAGGGCATACTCGGGGCTTACTATAGCTTCACCTGTTCTTAAATCCGAATCATAAATAGACTGCCCTGCTGCTTTCAATGCCAGACTCAGACGATCCTCGCTCTCCCGCAAGGACTCTTCAGCCGCCTTCCGTTCAAAGATCTCTCTTTGCAAAGCAGCGTTGGCGGTAGATAATTCATCTGTGCGTTCCTCTACCCGGCACTCCATTTCATCATGCGCTCTTTTTAACGCTTCTTCAACCTGCTTGCGCTCTGTAATGTCCTGGCAGGTCCCGCTCAAAATTGCTTGTGTGCCGGTATCATCATGAATGAGTTCCGCCTGCGCGTGCAGGATGCGTGTCCGGCCGTCCCTGAGGATCAAGCGGTAATCGATGTTGAAAGGCGTGTGCAATCGCACTGTTTCATCATGGGCCTTTTTCAATACAGCCTTGTCCTCGGGAAGCAACATGTCGAAGAACATGTTGAAGTCTGACAGATCAGTCTCTGGGTCGAGTCCGAGAAGACGGAACATCTCATCTGACCAGAAAACCCGATCCGTCGTCAGGTTGTGTTCCCAGCTTCCGATGTGGGCTATGCGCTGCGATTCGGAAAGCTGTTTTTCGCGAGTCCGCAGCGCCCCGGCTGCCTGTTTGCGCTCAGTGATGTCGCGCACCACAGCCACGCCATACTCTCCTGTGTTCATCACCACATAGTTTACGCTTACTTCAACCGGGAATGTGGTGCCATCCTTTCGTTTATGGATGCCTTCCAATATATAGGCGCCCCTCTGCCTCAATTCATCCACATGTTTTTGCCATGAAAAATTGTCGGGGAAGGATATTTCAACATCCATAACATGCATCTTAAGGAGATCCTGGCGAGCATACCCCAAACTGGTGCACGCCTTGTCATTCACAAAGATAAAGCCACCGGTCTCCGGATCATTGACAAAGATGGCATCATTTGTTTTATTGATCAGATCCCTGAAAAGTTCCAGATGAGTCTCAATCTTGTCTTTGTTTTTCGTTATTGCATCAGGTTCCATAAACATTCATTAATATTATAAATAGATTTTGATAGTGGGTTCAGCGTGATGGGGTACGCCTTATTTCATTTACCTCATTTTTTTGCCAGTCCGGCCCTTAAATCTTTAACTATCTTTCCACTACTGCCATGATCATTAAACTGCAAACGTTCAACCCTCCCGTCACTGCGCTCAAAATATACGGCATTTGTATTTTCCAATTTCGGGAAATATCTTCCGGAAATGTCTTCGTACAGATCAACCCTGTATAAAGGCCGGCCGGGATCACTGCCGTCAAATGAAGAAAAGCCCAAAAGGCCGTTTTTCCGATATACAGTGTATTTGCCGAGCTTGTTTTTATAGCCTATATAATATTTCCCCTGTTCTTTATGGTATATGTCCGCATTCATAGGATAAAGCTTGTCTCCCACAATTTCAAAAAAATTGCGCCCTTTGGCACAGAATGTTTTACCCGTATTGCAGAGGGCCCATTCAGAAGTAAACCTGTCGGGGCTGTGAGTTAAAAGCACACGGTCCTTCTTTAATGTTGTGTTTTTAATTTTTTCATAGTCTGTATGGACAACACTGTTTCTTGATGATATGTCGTGTATTACCGCGGCGCCTTCAAAGGCCTTAATTGCGTCCTGATAACGCTCTTCACTCCAGATGCGCTCTATGTAGTCATTTATATCTCCGTAAATCACCGATGCAGCTTCAAACTCTCTCTTTGACATATGGAGCTTCGGTCGTTTTTTTTCAGAATAAAGCTGCTTCCAGAGTTCCTTGTCATGAGCGGTATCAGAACTCAATATCAGGGTTTCTTCACCTTTTTTTATCTTCACCCCTATACCGGCGACGCCGTGCCATACCGGGGCCTTTATCGCGTCAATTGTAAAACCATCGCTGCCACAATAAGTATTTTTGTTGTCCTCATAGAATACAGATGCAGAGAATGAATAAAAACTCTCCGGTTCTACCCACTCTTTGTACTCCGGGTCCTTAAAGAGCATCCTCGGTTTCTTTGTCTTTTGATTGATAATGAGTTTTGAAGTGTCAGGCGATAAAACTTTGCCGTTTCTGTCGGTAATATAAAGGCCGGACTTTCCCGTGCCGTCTCCTTTTGAAATAATCCGGTATTTAGCCCTTGGCCCTATAATCTGATAATCGATGAAGTCCTCATAGGGTATGTCTATAATTGTCTTTGAATCTTTCGAAAGGCTTTTTATCAGTGCGGGTGTTGATGCCTCGATAATGTCCCCGTGCACGGCCTCGTGAGTGAGGAGCTTAATCTTTCTTTGCATATCAGGGGCATACTTGCTGAAAAGAGCAAGGTCACTGAACCATCTCTTGTGATCCTCATGGCAGTGAGTGACCATAAGCGCATCGACCTCTTTCAGTCCATGGCCGCCTATCTGCTGGAAGAGCGGCGCGCCGC
This sequence comes from Nitrospirota bacterium, assembly GCA_963830245.1. GTDB lineage: Bacteria > Nitrospirota > Thermodesulfovibrionia > Thermodesulfovibrionales > Dissulfurispiraceae > JADFXI01. The sequence continues at coordinate 23,495 of CAWHNC010000020.1, read as the reverse complement.
AGTCTATGAGAAAAACAGATTTGCCCACTTGTACCTTGTATCCAACACTTTTACCCATTCTTGAAAAAGGCCCAAAGTCACCCAATATATGAACAATAATTCCATCCAAAGGAAACCCATTACCCATTCTTTTCCACAGTGTCCAGCACTTCACTGATTTTTGCCGCAATCAGCGCCACTGCCTTTTCGCCTTTAACCGCTGACGCTTTCCCCGGATTTCCCCATACACCACCAGGCCAGTAACTAACCTTGTCCTTTACACTCAAGGGCCTGGGTATTTTCGGATACTCCTCCGGCGCCCTTCCTTTAACAAGTTGCGGCGCCAGGTACAACACCATTGACGTCTCCATTTCACCGGCATGTGAGTCGTTGGGGGTTTCGGTTATCCCGGACAGTTCCTTCCATAAAAGGTCATATGGAGTGAAAACAGCTATCGTTAAATTATCGAGCCGCTCGACGAGTTCTTCAGCCGTTTCCTTAAGTGCCGACATATGAAGGCTACCGCCATGGCCTGAGACGAGTACGAATTTCCTGAGCCCTTTCTTGTACGCTTCAGTAACAAGATCTCTTGAGAGCAGCCTGAGTGTTTCCGGAGCTATGCTCAGGGTGCCGGGGTGATCTTTCGTCGTAGTACAAACCCCGTAGTCAACTACCGGCGCAAGGAAAAATTCTTTTTTACGTTTCACCCGCCTGAGGGCCTCATAGATAATTAAAGAATCAGTATTCAGCGGAAGATGGCTGCCGTGTTCCTCTATGGTCCCAAAAGGAAAAACAATAGTTTTGGTCCGGCGCAAATACTTCCTGAAATCTGTCATGGTAATGTTTTCCAGAAGAATCATGGCTCCTCACATTATAAAGCATTCCGGCAAATGATGGAAGTCATAAAAAAATAGCGCAACTGTTGCAATCATGTAACGTTATAGTGTGATTATTATGATATAGTATAAAGATCGTTTTACGGCCAGGGGCAACTTGGATTGCTGAAGACTTCAAAAAAAATATGCCCGGGGGAGTCAAAAATGAGATTTAAAGACGTATCCGTAGGAAAAAGATCCGGATTCGGGTTCGGCATTATTACTGTGTTGATGATTTTAATAGGCATCTTTGCATTGACCGGTCTTTCAATGCTGAACAATGAAGTGGAAACTATCGTAATGGACAGACTGCCTAAAGTTGTTAAGTCCAAAGACATAATAGATAATGTTAATGTCAATGCCAGGGCCCTGAGAAACATGATCTTATTCGCGGATAACACTGAAACAGTGAAGGATGAACTCAAAAGGATTTATGCTGCAAGGGTCCTCATGACCGGGGATGTCGAAAAAATGGGTCAGCTTATCAAAGACGCCGAGGGGACCGTTTTTTTAAAGAAATTAAAAGATACCGTCCCTGTCTATATAACCGAACAGGACAACTGCATCAAGCTGATAGAGGCCGGTAACACAGAAGAAGCAAAAAAATCATTGCTGACAACTATGCGTGCGGCCCAGGCTGACTACATAAAGGCCACTGACGACCTTATTGCGCACCAGGGGAAATTAATGGAACAATCCGGAAAAGACGCCGGTGAAAGATACAAGACCTCCCGTAATTTCATAATTGTCCTGCTTATCGTCGCATTATTTTTTGCTGTTGCGATAAATTACCTGGTCAGCCGCAGCATTACGGAGCCCCTGTCCAGAGCCCTCAGCATAGCCAATTCCCTGTCGGAAGGTGACCTTACCGTAAAGATTGAGTTTACCAGAAAAGATGAAGTCGGACGCCTCCTTTCAGCAATGCAGAATATGGTCAGAAGTCTAAGGTCCATGACAAGTAAGATAAGCAGCAGCTCAAGCACTATCGCGAGCAGTTCGGAGGAACTCTCGGCCACCGTTGATGAAATATCGACAAGGGTGAACGAAGAGGCCAATAAGGCAAACCAGGTGGCAACTGAATCCGCAGAGATGTCGCAGACTGTGCTGGACATAGCAAAAAATGCCTCGAACATAGCGATCTCTTCAAATGACACCTTGAAGGTGGCTCATGAAGGGAAAGGGATCGTCACCAGGACCGTTGACGAGGTACTGGAGATTTCAAGGACTGTGTCGGAATCGGCCCATTTAATAACCTCGCTTGGCGAACGTTCAAAACAGATAGGTGAAATAATAAACGTAATAAAAGACATTGCAGACCAAACGAACCTACTTGCGCTTAATGCGGCCATAGAGGCTGCAAGAGCCGGCGAGCAGGGCAGAGGGTTTGCTGTAGTTGCGGATGAAGTCAGAAAACTTGCTGAAAGAACTTCTAAAGCTACGACCGAGATCAGCGGTATGATACAGGGAATACAGAGCGAGACGGACCAGGCTGTGTCAGCTATGGGAAACAGCCTGAAGAGGGTGGAATTGGGCGCCAAGCTTTCGACAGAGGCCGGAGACGCTTTGCAAAGGATAGTCGAGAGTGTAAACGGTTTGCAGTCCATGGTTCAGATGATAGCGTCTGCAACCGAGGAGATGTCTACCGTATCGGAATCCATAAGCTCCGATATAGAAGTCATAGCTTCAGTTTCACAGCAAACCGGCGCAAGCGCCACACAAATAAAACAGGCATCTCTCGACCTGTCGAAGGTGTCCCTGGAACTCAAAAATGAAGTGAACAAATTCAAGTTGTAGAATAAAAGCCGGAACTAAGGATCAAATCTGAGAGCCTGAATGCACAAGTTACTTATTCGCAGACTCTAAGGAAACATATGGCCCTTGAATATACGCAAACGTTTGCCGCACCGTCCATTGAAGGGATTGTCAAAGAAAAGTTTTCCACAGCACACTCCATAAAACTCCTATGGAAGGGAAGAGAATCCTTTACTACCATTTTTGACGCTGTCAGAAGTGCTGAACGACTCATCTGCCTTGAATTTTATATATTCAGAAATGACGAGACCGGCTCTGAACTGGCTGAGATCCTGAAGCAAAAGAGCCGGGATGGTGTGCGGGTGTACCTGCTGTACGACCATTTCGGGTCTTTCGGAACACCGCGGAGTTTCTGGAACAGCCTGAAAGAAGCAGGCATCGGGACAGCGGCATCGCGCCCGTTCAAATGGATTTCTCCCTCTCATTATGTTCACCGGGACCACCGGAAGCTTATTGTAATTGACGATCAGAAGGCATTTACCGGCGGACTCAACATCGCCAACGAATACAGCGGTTTTCATCTGAGGCTCAAAGGCAGGAAATGGCGGGACACAGGCATTATGCTCGAAGGGCCGGTGGCACACGAACTCTTCGGGGGGTTCAGGAAGAACTGGCTTGCCTGGGCCGGCGAGCTTATTGAATCGCCTGTTGGAGTAAATCAAGACCGGCATGCTGCGGGTTGCGGGCATGACGGAAATGTCTGCGCCATTCCGGTCATGCCTATTTTTGTTAATTCCGCCAGGGGAAGAAGGAAAATGCGCAGGCTATTGTATTACAGCATCAATCATGCGAAAAAAAGCATCTCCCTTACTACCGCTTATTTCACTCCAAGCAGAAGAATGGTTGAGACCCTTGAGCAGGCAGTTGCACGAGGAGTACGAGTAAGGCTGCTTGTACCCGGGATCACCGACTTTCCTCCGGCTGCGTATGCGGGACGCGCTTTTTTTACGCGGCTGCTAAAGGCCGGTGTTGAAATTTATTTCTATTCAGGTGAAATTCTGCATGCAAAGACCTCTCTTTTCGACGAATGTTGGGGTATCATAGGTTCCACCAATCTCGATTTCCAGTCCCTGCGCTATAACGACGAAGGGAATGTGGGCATACTCGATCTGAATTTCGCATCTAAAATTAATGACCTGTTTGAGGAAGACATCAGACACTCTATAAGAATAGATCCAGCGGAATGGCGCGGCAGATCGCTTGAGGAAAAGGCAAAAGAATACTTTTTCTCTTTCTTCAGGCGGAGACTTTAGTTAGAGTCTCTCCATCAACTCAGATCTTGTCATTCTCTGGCTTGACCAGAGAATCCAGAACTTTTTGAAAAAAATGGATTCCCCGATCGAGTCGGGGAATGACAGTCTATTTGAATCATAAGTTTATGGACAGACACCAGTCAAGACCTATGATATGATATATAAAAGAGGAGTGTTATGGTGACTGATGACACATATGAAGTGATTATCGTGGGAGGGGGTCCTGCCGGGCTTACCGCGGGAATATATTGTAAAAGAGCTGCGTTGAAAACGGTCCTCTTCGAAAAAGGGATGCTCGGAGGCCAGATTGCCATATCAAAAGAGGTGGACAACTACCCCGGGCTGGAGGGCATCACCGGATTTGATCTGGCGGAAAAACTGGTCCATCAGGCCAGTTCCTTTGACCTGAGAGTCGTCCAGCAGGAAGTTACATCCATTGACTGCGGGACCGGGTTCCATTCTGTCCGGCTTGCCGGTGGTGAACTGCTTCATACTGTTTCATTGATTATGGCAGTGGGAGGGACCTTGCGAAAGCTCGGTGTCCCCGGCGAAGCTGAGTACCACGGAACGGGAGTTTCCTATTGCGCTACATGCGACGGCTTCTTCTTCCGGGACAAGACCGTCGTTGTCGTAGGTGGTGGAGATACCGCTGTCGAGGAGGCAGTCTACCTGTCGAGACTTGCAAAGAAGGTATACCTTGTTCACAGGAGAAATTCGCTGCGAGCCAGCAACATACTGCAGAGTCGCCTTATGTCTGAGCCCGGAATTGAAGTAATTTGGGACACGGTTATTACAGAGATCAAGGGAGACGGCAATGCTGTTAACGCAGTCTCGTACGAAAATACCGGAACGGGAAAAAAAGGAGAACTGCAGGCTGACGGCATCTTCATTCTTGTCGGCTATTCTCCAAATAATCAATTGGTCCCCCCGGAAGTCCGGATAAACAAACAGGGCTTCGTGATTACGGATGACAAATGTGAGACAAGCGTGCCGGGTGTCTTCGCCGTGGGAGACTTAAGGCAAAAGTTTGCAAACCAGATAGTGGTTGCAGCCTCGGATGGCTGTTTAGCGGCGCTGGGTGCAGCGCATTATGTGGAGATGAAAAAAACCGGGTCCCGGTAGTCGCGATTCCACTACCGGCCGGCAATTATTATTTTAACGACTTTTTCTCTGCTGTCTGGATCCGGATGGTCGCTCTTTCAATGGCAGCGGTGGCTCGCGCGAAATCAATCTTTTCAGCCTGCTTAAGCCGGTCTTCAGCCCGCTGTCTCGCTGCAACGGCCCTGTCAACATCTATATCCTCAGCCCTCTCAGCGCTATCAGCAAGGACCACAACCTTATCAAACGTAACTTCTGCGTATCCTGAACTCACAAAAACAAATACAGTCTGGCCGTCTTTCTTAATAACGAGCATCCCTATGTTCAGCGTGGTGATAAAGGGCACGTGACCAGGAAGCACGCCGAATTCTCCCTCGGTTCCCGTGGCAGTAAGCTCATCGACATCCTCGCTCAGCACAAGACCGTAAGGCGTTACAACATCAAGTCGTATCTTATTATCCATCCTCAATTCCCCTTAATCCATCACGCTTGACGTGCCTCCGTGTAACCTACTTCCGGCACAACGCGATTATTTAATCAAGCCAAGCTTTCTGGCGTTCTCCTCGGCTTCCTCAATAGCTCCAACCATATAAAAAGCCTGTTCCGGCACGTCATCGTATTTACCCTCTGCAATAGCTTTAAATCCCTTTATAGTGTCTTCGAGCTTCACATATTTACCAGGCCTGCCGGTAAAGACTTCTGCCACGCTGAATGGCTGGCTCAAAAATCTCTGTATTTTTCTCGCCCTTGAAACTGTGAGTTTGTCATCTTCGGCAAGTTCTTCCATACCGAGAATTGCGATAATGTCCTGTAGTTCCTTATAGCGCTGCAGGATGGATTGCACTTTTCTCGCAACGCCATAATGCTCCTCGCCAATTACCAGGGGATCAAGCGCGCGGGAAGTTGAATCCAGCGGATCAACAGCAGGATAAATACCAAGCTCCGATATTTGACGGGAAAGGACAACCGTTCCGTCAAGGTGCGTAAATGCAGTAGCAACGGCAGGGTCTGTCAGGTCATCTGCAGGGACATAGATGGCCTGCATCGATGTGATTGCGCCTTTCTTGGTAGTCGTAATCCTTTCCTGGAGAGAGCCCATATCAGTACCGAGGTTCGGCTGATAACCGACAGCAGAAGGCATTCTGCCGAGGAGCGCCGAAACTTCTGAACCCGCAAGGGTATATCTGAATATATTGTCAATAAATATCAGCACGTCCTGCCCCTCGTCCCTGAAATACTCGGCAGCAGTGAGGGCTGTGAGGGCGACCCTGAGCCGCGCACCAGGCGGTTCGTTCATCTGCCCGTATATAAGAGCAACATTTTTAATAACCCCGGATTCCTTCATTTCACGGTAAAGGTCATTACCCTCTCTTGTTCTTTCCCCGACACCTGCAAAAACCGAAACACCGCCGTGCTTCAGGGCGATATTGTGGATCATCTCCATAATAACAACGGTCTTTCCAACGCCGGCGCCGCCGAACATGCCCATTTTCCCGCCTCTGACAAAGGGCACGAGGAGGTCGAACACTTTAACACCGGTTTCGAACACCTGCGATACAGGTTCCTGCTCAGTAAAATCCGGAGCAAGCCTGTGAATAGGCATCCGATCTGCAGTTTCTATAGGGCCCAGCTTGTCATAGGGCTCGCCGATAACATTCATGATTCTGCCGAGGGTGGCCTTTCCAACCGGGACAGAGATAGGTTTTCCAGTATCTGTGACCTTCATTCCCCTGACAACTCCGTCCGTGGTTTGCATGGCAAGAGTCCGCACCTTATTGTCGCCCAGGTGAGATGCCACTTCGAGCGTGATGTCAAGAGTCGGAATGCCTTTTTCAGAATTGCCCGGAGACTCTAATTTCAAGGCATTGAGTATAGCGGGGAGTTCGTTTTCAAACTCCACGTCGACAACCGCACCGATTACCTGCGATACCTTACCCTCGTTCATAATGCACGTCCTCCTGTATTTCGTGTTATATATCGTTATTGTTTAAGTGCTTCAACACCACCGACGATATCCATAAGTTCCGTCGTAATGGATGCCTGGCGTGCCTTGTTGTACTGCAACGTCAAACTGTTTATCATGTCATCAGCTGCTTTGGTGGCATTTTCCATTGAGGTCATGCGTGCGGCTTCTTCCGACGCCTGCGAGTCGAGAAGCGCCCTGAAAACCTGTATTTCAAGATTCTTCGGCAACAGATTATCGAATATGGCCTGCTGGGAAGGTTCATACAGAAAATTGAGGGCTTCCTCCTGAACATCCGGCTGCGCATGGCCGGCTACCGCTGCAAGGGGCAACAGGCGCACTATCGAAACCTTTTGCACGATCGCTGACTTAAACTCGTTATATACAAGAACGACTTCGTCAAATAGTTCGCCCGTGTAATTCTCTATAATATCCGCTGCTATTTCCTTTGCATTAATATAGGAAATCCGGCCTGAAATACCCGACCATGAGCGTCTCACCGCCTGGCCTCTCCTCCTGAAAAGGTCCGCTCCCTTCTTGCCGATAACGCTGACACTCACCTCTATCCCTTCAGCCTTTATTTCCCTGATAAGCTTTATAGAGGCCTTCATGATATTGGTATTAAAAGCCCCGCAAAGGCCTTTATCACTGGTGAGCACCATCACCTCAACCTTTTTCCGGGGTCTGACTTCGAGAAGGGGATGCCCTGTTTCAACAGCACTGGCCAGTCCGGAAAGGACCGAGTTCATCTTGTCGGCATAGGGCCGCAACTCTATAATGCGCGTCTGCGCCTTCCTGAATTTGGCTGCCGCAACCATCTTCATAGCTTTTGTTATTTGCTTCGTGCTTTTAACAGAGCCTATTCTCTTTCGTATCTCTTTTAACCCGGCCATTCTTTTATACCTCTAAGACTATTGAAGCCTTTTTTGAATTCTGTTACGCGCTCTTCAGTTTCTCTTTCAAAGTATCATCAATCGCCTTCTTGTCCCTGATTTCATTTCGCATATCCGGCTTTCTGTCCTTCATAAATCTGATGAATTCGGCCTCAAATTTCTTTAATGCCTCCACCGGAACATCATCAAGTTGGCCCTGTGATCCTGCAAAGAGAAGCATGACCTGGTCCTCGCATGGGAGCGGCACATACTGGTCCTGTTTCAGGATCTCCACCATCCTCTTTCCTCTCTCGATCTGTGCCATTGTTGATTTGTCGAGGTCGGAACCGAACTGGGCGAACGCCGCAAGCTCTCTGAACTGCGCAAGATCAAGCCTGAGCGTGCCTGCAACCTGCTTCATCGCTTTTGTCTGTGCCGAACTACCGACACGACTGACGGAAAGGCCGACGTTGACCGCAGGCCTGATGCCTGCATAGAAGAGATCCGGTTCAAGATAAATTTGTCCGTCCGTAATTGAAATGACGTTTGTGGGGATATAGGCGGAAACGTCGCCTGCCTGTGTCTCGATTATAGGAAGGGCGGTAAGTGAGCCTCCGCCAAGTTCATCACTCAGTTTCGAGGCTCTTTCCAGCAGTCTCGAATGGAGATAGAATACATCGCCGGGAAACGCCTCACGTCCTGGCGGGCGCCTCAGGATAAGCGAAAGTTGTCTGTAAGACGTGGCCTGTTTGCTAAGGTCATCATATATAATCAACGCATGTTTTTTGTTGTCCCTGAAATATTCGCCTATGGCGCATCCGGTATAAGGTGCAATATACTGAAGAGGCGCCGGCTCGCTCGCCGTTGCAGAAACCACTATAGTATGCTCCATAGCTCCATACTGTTCAAGGGTCTTTACCACGCGCGCAACGCTCGCCCTTTTCTGGCCAATGGCAACATAGATACAAATGACATCTCCGCCCTTCTGGTTTATTATCGCATCAAGGGCAATCGCCGTTTTTCCTGTCTGGCGGTCACCGATAATCAACTCCCTCTGGCCCCTTCCAACCGGGATCATCGCATCAATTGCCTTTATTCCTGTCTGCAGCGGCTCCCGGACCGGCTGCCTGTCAACAATACCGGGTGCAACAACATCGACAATTCTGCTTGACTTGGCATTGATCGGCCCCTTGCCATCAATGGGCTGCCCGATAGCATTTACAACCCGTCCGACCATTTCCTCGCCGACCGGAACAGACATGATCTTACCTGTCCTTTTGACGACGTCGCCTTCCTTAATGTCTGTGTCCTCACCGAACAGGACCGCTCCAACCATGTCTTCTTCAAGGTTAAGAGCCATACCAAAAACATTATTGGGGAACTCGAGAAGCTCTGAAGACATGCAGTTGTCGAGTCCATAAATCCTGGAGATACCATCGCCGACCGCAACGACAACACCAACCTCACTGACATCAACGCGCTTCTCAAAGTCGGTTATCTGCTTTTTCAGATACTCGCTAATCTCATCTACCTTGATTTCCATGCAATCACCCCTTTATAAGCTTATCTTTTAAAAGCCCCAACTGGCCCTTTATACTACTGTCATACATTGTACTGCCTACCTTTATCTTCACGCCGCCCAGGAGCGACGGGTCCAAAACGAACTCAAGGTCAATATCGCCGCCGGTAACCCGTTTCAACGACTCCGACAACTGTGCTGCATAGTCCTTGCCCACCTGCACTGACGTAGTGACCACGGCTTTTGACCGATTTTTTATTTCCAGGTACTGCGCTTGTATCGCTCCGATGATCTCTGAAAGCGCACTGATAGAGCCGGTCTCCACCAGGTATTGGAGATATTTGGCAACCTTGCCGGACATTTTGAGTTTCACGCTTAAATAAGAAATGATGCGACCGATCTCATCCGCGCTGAAGACAGGGCTTACCATCAGGTTCCGGAAACTCTTATCTTTCTCCATCAAATCTGCAATGGCGCTCAACTGATCGATGCCCTGCGGTACTTCATTTAAATCAACAGCGCTCAAAAATTGCTTTGCGTATCGTTTTACACCTTTAATCTTTTTCAATTTTTACCCTCTAACAGTTTGAGTGATTCCTGCAGAAGCCTGTCCTGGTCCTCTTTGGTCATTTTAGATTTGATTTTCTCTTCTGCCAGTTGCATCGCAGCATCTACTGCTTCGGCCTTGATGACATCCTTTGCCTTTTTGACCTCAAAATCGATATTGGATTTTGCCTGCTCAAGTATTTTTGCACTGAGACGTTCACCTTCCTCAATCAGGCGCACCTTCTCACGTTCACCGGAGCCCACCGAAGCGGCCCTGATTTCCTCAATTTCCTTGTCCTTAAGTTTAAGCCTCTCTTCGACCTCAGCCAGGGCCTTTGCAGCAAGAGCCTTGGCCTCCCGGGCCTCCTGAATGCTTTTCTCGATCAAGGCCTTTCTCTGCTGAAAATAGTCCTTCATCGGTTTTCCGCCGAACTTGACGAGTATGAATACAAGAATAGCGAAATTAACCACACGCCACACCCATTCCATAACTGAGCCGTATTCGCCGCCCCCTTCCGCAGCTAATGCAGACGCGGCAGGCGCCAGAGCCCAGAACACGGAAGCCGCAATACAAGTGAACCGACAAAACATATCAGATTTGGATTTAGCTTGTGTCATCTTCCTCATGCCTTCACCAGTTTTCTTACAATCTCTTCGGAGAATCTTTCAATATCAGCCTTTAAAGCGGCCCTCGCCTTCTCAGCCTCAGACCTCAATTCCTTCCTTGCCTGCTCGATCATTGCCAACGCCTGCGCCTCGGCCTTTGATAATGTCTCTTTCTGGTGGGATTGTCCCTGCTCCCTTAAAGTATCGAATGCGGCTTTAGCCATATTCCTCGCTGCCAACAGTTCAGCGTTCATTCTTCCAACAGCCTCATCTTTCCTGCCGGTCATAGACTTGGCCTCATCAAGAGCGCCTGTGGTTGCACTCTCCCTTTCCTTTATTATTTTTACAAGAGGCTGGAAAAGGATTTGATTAAGGACAAAAAGAAGAACTAGAAAATTGATGAGGAGGACGAAAAACCATTGATTGAACTCTAACATAATTTCACCTTTGATAGGTTTTTTATAAACATTGAAAAGAAGAATACCATACGAAGACACACCTTTGTCAAGGATTTGAGCCGAAAAATCAATTATAAATTTTTATAATTATATAACAAAAAAAAAGTGTTAAAATAAAGGGTCTCATTCAGGTGTCGATGTCCCTGTGCACAATGTTAACGGCCAGTTTATGCTTTGAATCAAGGCTCTTTGCCAGCCACTCCACAATGGCAGGCGAGCGGTGCCTGCCCCCGGTGCACCCTATCCCAATTGTGAGATAGGATCTGCCCTCCTTTATATAGTAAGGCAGCGTAAAATCAAGCAAAGCGCCGACGCGGGCGAGAAACTCGGTAGTCTCCTCATTGTTAAGGACAAAATCAGCAACCGCTTTGTCAGTTCCCTTAAGCGGTTTGAGTTCCGGAATGAAGTATGGATTCGGCAAAAACCTCCCATCGAATAGCAGATCCAGGTCATACGGCGCCCCGAACTTAAAACCGAAGGAGATAAGGGTGACCTTGATCCCGCCGACGGTCTCCCCGGTACGGTGTTTCGAAATAATCCGCTGGCGCAGCTGATGCGGAGTAAAATTCGAGGTGTCCAGCACGGTATCAGCCGCATCTCTGATGACCGAGAGGAGACTTCGTTCCTCCTCTATGGCTTTTTCAATGTTCTTCTCTCCGCTGATGGGCACCATGGGATGGGGCCTTCTCGTTTCTTTGAACCGGCGGACCATGACCTCTTTTTCAGCCTCAAGAAACAATATCCTGATATTGTATTGACTCTTCAGCGATGAAATGATGCGGTATGCATCGGCAAGGAACAAGTATTCCCTGATATCAACGCCTATACCGATATTCCTGATGTTCTTTCCAGCCCTCATTGTAGAGAGAAAAGGCTCTATCAGTGTTACCGGGAGATTGTCTATGCAGAAATAGCCTGCATCCTCAAGTGCCCTCAGGGCAACGGTTTTACCCGCTCCCGAGAGGCCGCTGACTATTATAACTTCGATCGGGGGTCTTTCCATCTATCCGGCATTTATTGATCTTCCCTGCGGCAAGACCGCAGGGAATCTAATGTATGGAATTTCATTATCTTAATTCGCTCACTAAACCCCGTGGCAAGCCCACGGGGAATACGCTCGCTATTCATTTAACAGGCTCTATCAGCCCATAATTGCCGTCATCACGGCGATAGACAACATTTACGTCGCCGCTTCTGTCATTGGTAAAAACAAAAAAGTTCTTGTCGAGGAATTCCATATGATTGACGGCCTCTTCAGAGCTCATCGGTTTCATATCAAACCGCTTGTGCTTTATTATCCTGCCTTGCTCGGCGCCTCCGCCCTCAGCAGTCGCTGTTGTCTTCTTTTCGCCTTTATGGTGATCGTGCAGTTTCTCTTTATATTTCACGACCTGTTTTTCGAGCTTCTCCACCACCTGATCTATAGCCGAATACACCTCGCCGGTCTTTCCCTCAGCCTGGATTTGGACGCCGTTTACTTTCAGAAGCACTTCAGCCTTGTGCCTGTACTTCTCCACGCTCAGGGTCACAACCGCCTCAGTAATATTGGACAAATATTTATCGAACCTCCCTATTTTCTCCTCGGCATAGCTCCTCAATGCCGGTGTTATGTCAAGATGCCGGCCATTCATTATTACGTTCATGCTGCCTCCTCCTTTATTCGTACTTCTTTCTCTGGTTTTGCGGCGGAATCTTAAGTTCCTCCCTGTATTTTGCAACAGTCCTGCGAGCTATGTTGATATTCTGTTCTTTCAGTTTATCTACTATCATCTGATCACTGAAGGGTCGCATGGCGTCCTCTTCGACTATCACTTTTTTAATCAGATCTTTCACCAGGGTAGAAGAGACATCGCCTGCATCAGACTGTATTGAACTGCTGAAAAAAAACCTGAAACTTGTTACCCCATGATCGCAGGAGAGGAATTTGTTCGAGGTAACTCTGCTGATGGTGCTCTCATGCATGCCTATGTCAGTGGCAACATCCTTAAGGTTCAACGGTTTTAAAAACTGCATGCCCTTATCGAAAAAGTCCAGCTGAAACTTCAGGATGCTCGCTGAGACTTTGTATATGGTCTTGTTCCGCTGGTCGAGGCTCTTGATCAGTTCGATAGCCCTTTTGAGCTTCTCCTTCAGGAACTCCCGCTCCTCCTTCGTTAGCATATCCTTTCTCAATAGAAGCTTGCGGTAGCTGCTATTAAGCACCAATTTCGGCATCCCCTCTTCATTAAGGATTATCTGATAACCTTCATCTGTTTTGTTTATATAAACATCAGGCACGACGTAGTTGGTCTCAGCACTGGCAAAAATCCTGCCCGGCCGCGGCTCAAGCCTTTCGATTATTTTCACCGCAGTCATAATGTCATCCAATGTCACATTGTACTGTTTTGCAAGACTGCTGTATTTTTTCCGTTCCACAAGTTCCATGTGACTGCCGACAATCTTTTCCACAAGTGTCTCGCCAAGATTAAGTGCCTTAAGCTGCAGCAGCAGGCATTCCTTGAGGTCCCGGGCGCCGATGCCGGAAGGATCAAAACTCTGGACCAGCGCAATGGCTTCCCTGACCGTGCCGGTATCCGTATCAAGAGCAGAGGCCAGCTCTTCTTCCGAAGTCCTCAGGTAGCCGTCTTCATCGATGTTGCCTATTACAGCCTCGGCCGCCATCCTGACGCGATCATCTGAATTGCAGAGCCTGAGCTGCCACAGCAAATGATCGTAAAGGTCGGGTTTTTTTGAATAGAATAATTCATATGAAGGCTGCTCATCGACCCCGGGAGAAAAATAGCCGAGGTCTCGTCCGTCGCTGCTCCGCTGATCGAAATAATCATCGACACTAAAGCTGGCAATGTTATCAAAAGATATTTCGGTATCAAAGACCTCATCAGGGGCCGCGACTGGAAGATCTTCTCCTGCAGGCTCATCTATGTCCGGCTCTTCGGCTGACTCTTCAAGGAAAAGATTATCAACAAGCTCCTCGTTCAATACCTGGGCCAGTTCAAGCTGAGGCATCTGCAGGAGTTTAATAGCCTGCTGCAGCTGCGGGGTAAGGATAAGCTTCTGCGAAAGTCTCAGATCCAGTCTGTTTTCCAGGGCCATCAGAGTCTGAATTCCTCCCCAAGATACGCTTCCTTCACAGACGGGTTATTAATAAGCTCATCCGGTATCCCCTCGGCCAGAATAGAACCGTTGTTTATTATATATGCCCTGTCGGTTATGGACAGCGTTTCTCTCACGTTATGGTCAGTGATCAATATTCCGAGCCCCTTTGATTTCAAATAGTTGAGCATCTTCTTCAACTCGATAACTGCAATAGGGTCAATGCCGGCAAACGGCTCATCAAAAAGCATAAACGTGGGACGCAGTGCTATGGCCCTTGCAATTTCAGCGCGCCGCCGTTCTCCGCCGGACAGTCTATAGCCGTCCCTGTCGGCAAACTCCTTAAGGTTGAACTCATCGAGCAGTGTTTCTACTTCTGAATCCATGTCCGCCCTCGTCCCGCCATTTCCGCCCGGGCCCTTGATCTCCAGAACTGCCCTCAGATTATCTCTCACCGTCAGCTTTCTGAATATGGAGGGCTCCTGCGGGAGGTAGCCCATTCCCTTTCTTGCTCTCTTATACATCGGCAATCCCAGTATGTCTTCACCGTCAAGCATGATGCTGCCCTGCTCCGGATGTATCATACCAACAACCATATAAAAAGTTGTAGTCTTCCCTGCGCCGTTAGGGCCGAGCAGCCCCACAATTTCACCCGTACTTACAGAGATATTGATATCTTTTACCACATACCTCTTGCCATACGCTTTCGCAAGGTCCCTTATTTCAAGAATATGCCGGTTCATAGAAAAATACAGGTTATAGGTAATAGGTCATAGGTTATACGTAACATGAGAAATCCCTGAAGATGAGAAGTTAAGAACTTGTGAAGCTGTGAAGTCACAACGGCTGTTTCGCTCAACTCCTCAACTTCCCATCTTCTCAACTTCAATCTTTTACCCATTGCCTATTACCTGTCTCATTACCTATGACCTGTTTTTATTGACAATGAAAACCTTGCTGTTTTCAACAAGGGAGTGGTCATCTTTCATAAAATACGTTATTTTTGTGCCGGTCACCACGTTTTCACCTTCTGATGCACGGGGTTCACCGGTAAATACAATATACTCTTCAGGTTCGGCATAGTAAACGGCAAACTTTGAAGTTACCACTCTGTCACCCCTGACGAGCTTGACATTGCCCTCGGCATCGATCTCCTTAATGTTACTCCCGCCCTTTTCATCCGAGTAATGGACAAGCATCTTGTCCGCATACATGGTCCGATCTCCTTTTTTGGTTACCACATTTCCTTCGAAGAGAGCGGTTTTCGCCTTTTGGTCAGTTGTCATCTTCTGCGACGTGACAACTGTAGGCTCCTTAACGTTCTTGCTTGCCTCAGTGTTCTTGTTTTCCTGGGCCGCAAAAACCCCGGTCGTAAACACAACCGCAGCAAACAAAAAACCGGCTATCAGGCCGGCTATTATCATATAGCCCTTACTTTTTTTCATAATAAAAGATTGCCTTTACATTTTTGTTCAATGTTGCCTTGTCATTCGTAGAGTTTAAATCATCACCCTCAACATAAAATCTTTTGCCTATTATCTGCACCCTTTGGTCAGTGGTAAGTTCGTTCTTCGAAGCATCCCAGAAAAGTGTTGGGGTTACTATATCATAATCCTTGGTTGACGCAGTAATATGACCATCGATTTTCAGATTTCTTTTTTCGATATCGTACATACCACCGTCGGCATTGAGCGTAAGCTCCTTATCAGGAAAGGTTATTGTCAGCCCAACAAGTTTCACATCGTTTTCACTAAGGAAAATCGCTTTTTTAGAGTCCAGCGTCCATTTGACGATGCCCTGTTTCCTCTGGACAATACTGACGCCATCCATGTAAGAGTTATCAGTCAGTCTGACTTTCGGTTTAAAGTCTCCTTCTTTATCGTAAAGCAGTGCAATCACAGCAAAAAAACATATAAAAACAAATAGAAATAGTATTCTTTTCATTTAAAATTTTAACATAGCGGTGCGGTATTGTAAAGCCGGACCTGGCGCTGAGTCAGTATCTCGCAGTAATCAACGCGTTACGCATTACATCAACGGAAGGCGTCTTTCCTGTCCAGAGTTCGAACGCAAAAATCCCCTGCCATAAGAGCATGCCAAGGCCGTCTATAGTTCGGCAACCCAGCTCTGAGGCCTTCCGGAGCAATGGCGTCTCCTTGTAAATGAGATCACACACTGTATGGCTACTGGTAAGGAGTGCGACGTCGACGGGAACAGGGTCATTAACGTTAAGCCCGAGCGGCGTTGCATTGATAATGATGTCCAGCCCTGAAAAAAAACGCCCTTCTCTGAAAACTGCACTATCAATGACACGGACGTTGTCTCTCAGAAAGTTCAAATGCTGCGCCAACTGTTCAGCCTTTTCAGTTACGGCGTCATACAGGCATAACTCAGAGGCAGCCGTGCAAAGATAATAACCAATGGCCCTGGAGGCGCCTCCGGTGCCCACAACAAGAACTCTCTTGTCAGAAACATCGATCCCGGCTTCCGACAACGACTGCATGAAACCCCTGCCGTCGGTGTTATAGCCTGTCAACGTGCCGCCGTCGTTTCGTATTGTATTGACAGCGCCGATAAAAGCAGCCTCTTCACTAATGGAATCAAGAAAAGGCATCACCTTCTCTTTGTGGGGAATGGTCACGTTCACCCCCTTAAGGTCTAATGCCCTTATCGATTCCACCGCGTCACCCAGGCAATCCGGCTTTACCAAAAATGTTACGTAACAGTAATCCAGCCCCAGTTGAGCAAAAGCGGCATTATGCATAAGCGGTGAAAGGCTATGTTCGACAGGATAGCCGAAAAGCCCCACTACTTTTGTCTTTCCGCCTATCATCATTGTCCCCCCTGCAGCACCGAGATACACATATATCAAGTTATGAAAACCTGAATAACCTGAAAATGTCAAACAACGACTGCGAAAGCGAATATATCGGAGAAAAACCAGTCGTCACATGAAGTGGAGAAAACTGGCAGCAGGGTATCGTAACAATACTCAGCTTTTCTAACAATGACTATCGGCATTATGACAGCGCGACAATGGCGTCCACTATACCCTGTGGATTTGATGCCACGGGCACTACAGGCACACCCAGAACTTCTTCTATAACAGGCAGGGATATATCATCAAGAAACATGTCGCCATCGGAACGCAATGCAACATCAGGAACAAGAATTATGTCGCCCTCACCCACAAGTCCTGAAAGGGATTTAATTACGTCGCGGCCCGTCAGCAGACCGGTCACCGTCACACTTGAGCCAAAAAAAGTATTCTCGACAGGCACCGCCTCTATGTTAATACCTGCCTTCCTGAGCCTGCCGGCATACCTTGAGAGATAAGGGTGAAAAGAGACGCCTGTAAATGTGAGGAACCGACTGCCTGCATCCTTGCTTCTCTGTGAGGCCTGGGGAAGTTTTACCTTTTTAGCCTGGTGCAGGAACAACGGGACCATGCCTACACCGTTTTCGATCTGAGGAAGCTCGCCATATTCATCAAGAGGGGGGAATTCCGCTGCAGCCTTGATATACAGCTCATCAGCCCCATACACAATGCCTTCTCCGTGCTTCCTCCTGAACCTGTTCTGGAACTTGCGTATAGTATCAAGCGCCCTTAGCGCATCGTCCACGTCCACCGGTTTAAGCTTTTTTTTGCGGTGCGCGGTCAGGCCCACCGGCACAACCGCTATAGACTGCACGTAGGGATAGAAACGGTACAGGTCGGCTATTGTTTTATCAAGATCTTTGCCGTCGTTATAGCCGGGACACAAAACAATCTGCGTGTGCATACGTATCTTGTTGTCTGCAAAGAACTTGATCTCCCTGGCAATATTTTCCGCCGTCTGGACGCCAAGCAATTTATTCCTGACCGCAGTATTGGTGGAATGGACTGAAATATACAGAGGGCTCAGGTGCTGAGCTATGATCCTTCGTTTATCCTCGGGGGAAAGGTTGGTCATGGTTATATAATTGCCATAGAGAAAGGACATCCTGTAATCGTCGTCTTTCAGATAGAGGGACTTTCTCAACCCCTTCGGGAGCTGCGAGACAAAACAGAAAATGCAGTTGTTCCTGCATGACCTGGTATGGAACGGCTTCAGCCCAATACCCAGGCCGGAAGTCTCCTCCTGGCCCCTGCCGGCTTTTATAACAAGCTTTGCCGCCCCTCTGGAGACAGTGAACTGCAGGTCAGGCTCATTGCTGTAGAACAGCAGGTCAATTGCATCCTTGATCTTATTGCCGTTGACTCTTATAAGCTTGTCCTTGGGGAGCAGGCCGGCCCGTTCAGCCACACTCCTCCCGCTATTACTTCTATTTCAACTCCGGGGTTACTTTTCACCGGCCTGTTTCAACCCCCTGTAAATGTACTGAAGCCCTGATATAATGGTCAGGAGAGTAATAATAATGAACGTCCAGCCTTGAGGAGGCGGGAAGCCCCGGAAGGTACGTGAAAAAAGCGTATAGGCTATCAGAACAAGCTGGCCGGCAATCGCAGCCTTCCCTATAAGCGACGGCTCAACCTTCGTTATGTCATAAAGGAGATACAGCAGCAACCAACCCAGCGTGACAATAAGGTCACGGCTAATCACGGTTATAGTCATCCACATCGGGATCCACCCATACATTGAAAACAGTATGAAGGACGTCATCAGCAGGAATTTATCGGCTAATGGATCAAGAAAGGCGCCGAGGCGGGTTTGCTGGTTGGTTATCCTTGCGAGAAGGCCGTCAAGCATATCCGAAATGCTGGCTATTATAAAAAGAAAAAGAGCGTAATCGATCCTGTTGTAAACGAGCGCGGTCACAAATGCGGGTATGATCACAATTCTTATAAATGTGATGCTGTTCGGGATACTGAAAACTTTCATACTGCTCATGGCATATTAAAAGGAATTGAGATAGTGTGAATGGTAACTCCTATTTTCTTATAGCACGACGACGGCAGGGCCTTTCCCGTGGCGCCCGGCAGCAACGCAAGGAGCGTTTTGCAATGGCATTGCTCCAGCCTGAAGCCATACTTGCCGGCGCTGAGCAGCGCACGGCGCAGCCTTTTCCCGGCAGCAGCATTTCTGCCTCTCATAAAATCCATTTCGCCAAAAAGCATATCACAATATATAACACCCCTCGGGTCTTTTGTCCTGTTGAAGTTGCGCAGGGCGGCGGATGTAAATGTTTCGGCCTGCTGGAAGTCCCTCTTCATCTTGCAGGCGGTGGCTATGCTCCACAGCGTATATGAATAGCTGACGAGGTCGCCTATCTCTTCATAGAGCTGAGCCGCTTTTCTGAAATGGCGCATGGCATCACCGAAACGCTTCTGCATTCTGTATGCATTGCCGATGCCGCAATGCGAATAGGCGGTCCCGAATTTATCCTTCAGACTGTCGAACATCCGGTTAGCCTGCCGGTAATATTGCAGGGATTCATCGTACATTCCGGCAATACGGTGACGTGCCTCCAAGCCCGCATAAAGCGTAGGCGATGCCGGAGTCAAACCCGATTGAAGCGAAAAGGACCTTTGCCTCGGCGAATAAAGCAAGGGCTTTACTGATATTACCGGCGACCCTGTGCACCCCTGCCTCCGCCCACACGGAAAACGCCGCTCCCTTCTTGTCCTTTTCTCTCCGGTATGTCTTCCTGGCTGCAGAAACGAAATGCAACGCCTCTTTCCACATCCCTATCGCCCGGAGGGAAAGTCCCATCCCAACCATGCAGTCTGCGGCAGTAAGCGTCCGGCCAAGGGCTTCGCAAGCCTCCAGCGCCTCCTCGTAATTGTTTATGGCCCTGTCAAAATCGCCCGTCATCCTGCTTATATCGGCTATGGCAAGCGTTGCATCGAGGATACCACTCACGTCACCTCCTCTCTTGCTTAATGAGAGGGCGTTTTTGAAAACCTTCAGGGCTTCCCGGTATTGCGCCTGGTCCCTTAAAACTTCTCCCTTTTTTACAAGCGCAATAATTTTATCGTCCATCCCTACCTCCGATTCCCGCTAATTGCTCCCTCAGCCCCTTTATCAGGGCGTTATAATCACCGGAATAAAAATAAGCGGACCCCATGACCATGATATCGGCCCCTGCAGAAGCCACTTCCGCCGCATTCCCCGGCTTAATTCCTCCATCGACCTCGATAAGCGTGTTCAGGCCCCTCTCTTTTATAACAGTTTTCAGCGACCGTATTTTATCCGTAAGGAATGGAATGAAATGCTGACCCCCGAACCCCGGATTGACCGACATTAGCAGCACCATGTCAAGGTCAGGCAGAATATAATCAAGGGTGCAAAGAGGGGTGGCCGGATTCAGGGATACTGCGGCCTTAATCTCTCTGCTCCTTATATAATCAATCGTCCGGTGAAGATGGACACAGGTCTCGACATGAACGGTGAGGTAATCGGCTCCAGCTTTGATAAAATCATCCAAAAAACGGTCAGGAGATTCTATCATCAGGTGGACATCAAGCGGCAACGCGGTCGCTTTCCGTATTGATTCAACAATTGCAGGACCTATTGTGAGATTGGGGACAAAATGACCATCCATTACATCAAGATGCAGTATGTCCGCGCCGGAAGCCTCGACCGCTTTTATTTCCTCCCCGAGTCTCAAAAAATCTGCAGATAATAGTGACGGAGCAATTTTAATCACGTTTCCTCCTCAATAGATAGGTCATAGGTAATAGGTCATGGGTAATGGGACTAAGAAACAGAAAGAAGGTTTTTTGTTTTACCCATTACCTATTACCTATCTTTTCCTTGTCATCCTCAAAATCACCAAGGCTTACGATAATACTGAAAACATCAGCTCCACTTTCATTCGTCTCAGGCCTCTGCGCCAAAACTACGTTCTTTGAGGTCTTCTCAGCATGAACATAAAGTATCTTGCTGATCTGTATACCCTTCTCTTTTAATATAGCTTCAGCCCTGTCGAGAGGCTGGCCCACAATATCCGGGACGTACTGTATCTTCGGCCCCTTGCTCAGCACGATACCGATTTCCCTGTCCTCCTTGACCTTGCTGCCGGGAAGTATATCCTGACGAATTATATTACCTTGGGGCACAGCCGTATCGTAATCCTCACCTTCAAGGCGTATATGCAGTCCCTTGCCCCTCAGGATGTCGTCGGCGTCCATCATTCCCTTACCCCTGAAATCAGGAACAACAACAGTCCTGCTAAAGCTCAGAAGTTGAAAAGTGAGGTGGCCTGAAACAATACCGAGGACGAGCAGGACAACAATGTACACAGGTATTTTTATTAAATTCTTCATCCAATCCTTTTCAATCGAGCGGCGAAAAAACCATCCATATCGTGCTCATGAGGGAAAGTCCTGTAAAACACACGCCCTGAATCGTCATATTCAAAAGGCCTCAGAAAATCATGCTCACCCTTTATAATACTAAAATTCCGATTACTGTGTAAAAATATCCCTATTACTTCCTCCCCTTCCTCAGGTTCTGTCGAGCATACTGAATATACCATACTTCCTCCGACCTTCAGGTACCGGGAAACAGCCTGAAGAAGCGCTGATTGATTTTCCCTGAACCTCTTCAAATCCTTCGGGAGGTGGCGGTACTTTACGTCAGGGTTCCTTCGAATAACACCCAGGGCTGAACATGGGGCGTCAAGGAGAACACGGTCAAACAAACAGCTGTCAGGAGCCGTGCCGCAACCGGCAGCGCGCCTGATACCGGCCTCTGCGTCACGAATGTCTCCATGCACAACCTCCACTGAGCGCAAACCAAGCCTGGTGATATTTTCCTCAAGCTGCTTTAATCTTTGTGATTCGCTCTCGACCGCTATGACCTTTCCCCTGTCTCCCATAAGTTTTGCGATATGAGTAGTCTTACCGCCGGGAGCGGCACAGGCATCCAGTACAATTTCTTCTGGACCGGGGGCCAGCAGAAAAGTTATCAACTGGGCGGCTTCATCCTGAACAAGAAAGGGCACATCCAGCAAGCCCTGAAGATCGCCGAATAAATGCAGATCCTCAAGCACAATGCCGGAAGGAGAGGAAAGCGTTTTATTGGCTTGAACGCCATTTGCGGCAAGGACAGACAGTGCGCCTTCCCGTGCCGCGGCGTCATCTATTCTTATAGTAAGCTTCGGGAGCTCGTTATTTTTTTTTGCAAGCCTCAGGGCACTATCATGACCAAACCGCTTTACCCAACGCTTTATGAGCCATCCGGGATGGGACGTCGCAATCGCTATGTTGTCATCCGGGGGGGCTATCGTTTCCCTGCGCCTGAGGAAGCTCCTCAATACCCCGTTCACAAGCGGAGCCCTTCCCCTTTGCGCCTTCTCGATCTCAACCGCCTCATTGACAGCAGCCCATTCGGGAACGCGCATATACACTATCTGATATACTGCAATGCGCAGGTTATTGATCGTATCGAATGATAAACCGGCCGGCTTCCTTAAAAAATCCTTAAGCATCCAGTCAAGCAAGTCCCGGTGCCGCAGGACGCCATATACCAGTTCCATAAGAAAGGCCCGTTCCCTCTTGTCATTCTCCCATGACAAGGTCTCGATCACTTCCCTGGGCTTTTTCCCTCTTTTGAAAATTTTGTTAAGGGCCACGACAGCGCGCTCTCTGGAAGGTGACATACTATCTAAAAAAACAGAGAACGTGAAAAGTGAAAGGTGAATAGTGAATAGTAAAAAAACAAATACAAAACGCGAGAACCAAAATTTCTATTTTAGTTTTAGTCTGTTGCTTTTCACTTTTCACTATTCACCTTTCACTGTTTTTTTTACTATTCACGTTTCACCCTTCACGTTTCACGTTCCAAAGAATCTTATAGCTTCCCTTACCTTTTCCAGATCAACCCGCGTATCACGGCACGGGCCAAAAGGCCGCTCATTGTGGACACCCAATACCGGAAGAGGATAGCTGTCAACAATGCCACTGCTTAAATCCCTCTCGCAGGCAACAGCTACAATGGCCTCAGGCCTTATATCATTTACAATACGTCTGGCCAGATTGCCCCCGGTAGCAACAAAAAGCTTCAGATCATTATCAACGGCAACCTGTATGAGGTCCTTAATCCCGCACCTGCCGCATCGCTTGCAATTATTAATATCATTGGTTATCCTGACATCGCAATCACTTATCTGCAGGCAATGCGGTAGCAGCAGTAGAATCCTCTTCGTCCTGTATCGCTCAGGCTCCGCTTTGATCAGCCAGTTATTCAGATCAATAATATAGCGCTGGAACAGCTCTTTTCTGCTTTTCATAAAAGCCCCTGCCAGCATCAGCATAGGGTAGAGCACCTTTAAGACAAATCCTCTAAGAAAACGTTTCATATCCTTCTTTTAATCTTCGGCCAGATAGAAATGCTTCGGCAGACATGATTCTCCGGCCTCCGGGCTGGAGTACCTCTACCAAAAGAAGGCCCTTCCCTGTGCCTACGACAAGCTGCCCGCCCGATGCCTTTTCGAT
>CAWHNC010000019.1:0-5523 GCA_963830245.1 Nitrospirota bacterium | reverse complement strand
CCTACTCCGAGAGGGTTTTCCGCGATCAATACAATCCCCTCTTTGATCCAGGCAATTCTCTCGTAGTTTGAGCCGGCAACCGTTTCCCCGTTTTTCATTTTGGGATATGGATATTTGTTGGGATTCAGCCATGCCTTGTTGTGCTCGGTGTCCAGAGCAAGGGGCACTGTTTCAAGTAAGGTTTTCCATCGATGCCGCTGTTCTGACTTGGGACTTATCGAACTGGCAAATCCAAATACAAGCAACAGCGCAATGACAGATGAAATAACAGCCAGCTTTTTCGGGCTGCGGTCGCTTTTGAAAAAATATAAAAGTATAAAAACAAATAGAAGCAGTACGGCTTCAACCGTTCCGTTTCTTACACCCGCCAGATAATTGCTGAAAAGCGTGAGCAGCAACGCTAAACAGAGCATGCCGTTATTAATAGGCAGGTATCCTTTCTTTTGCCTGGTCCTGAAATAAATTTCGACGCAGAGCATCGTAAGCAGAAAATGTGACAGATAGCTGCTTTTATCCTTGCCGCCTGTCAACCCGGCTACAAATGTGGGCAAAACAGATGTTGTGGCAAACATATATATTGCGTAAAGATCGACATAAACTATATGCGCCAGGAGTATGAAAAAAAGCAGTGTCATAATATTCCTGCCATTAAAAAAGGTCCTTTCGTCAACTGAGACAGCGGCAAGGGCGGCGGTAACGAAAACCAGGAGCGGTATTAACCACTGGCCTGTTATCTCCCTGAGAGACCACGCTGTTTCTTGTGAGATGAAGAGCGCCTCTGAAATTATCCATATAGTAAGTACGGCCAGTATAACAAAGGGAGGCGCCAGTTCCTTTGTTTTAAGTTGAAGGGGCCTGAAGTAGCTATACAGGAATATGAAAAACACCAAAAATATGGAGATGTCCCTCACAGAAATAGTGCCTGGAACCGGCCAGATGAAAAATAAAAAGCCCATAAGAACGAATCCGGCAGTTGTTATGAGGCTATTACGCATTTATTGACCTCCAGTCTGGGGATAGCGAATAAATAGCTTGCACATTCAGGCGCTATCCCGAGAAAGTTATTTTAATTTGCAGCACCTGATGCAGCCCGGAAAAAGTTTGTGCCTGTAAAGGCACTTCCTGAATTTGCGGAATCTTTCATTGTTCCAGATTCTTTTAATGTCCTGTTCGCGCACGTTGCCGACCACATAGCCTACACATGGAGTGATGGCGCCATCAGGGGCTACACGAAGGTTGCGCCATGGATACGTGCAACTCGATTTATATTTCCACCCCATATCAGAGTAATGGTTACGAATGTCTTCCGGGCCATATCCTTTGGGGCTTGTGCAGATCCTTTGAAGTCCTCTGTCAACCCTCAAACGCGCTATAGCACCAACGTAATCGTCTAATTGTGCAGGACTTATCTGAATCTCGGGCGGCGCATCAAGAAGTTCATCATAGGCCGGTTCGCAATGCAACCCTGAAGAATCCATAGTATCCTGGTGTGCTTTTTTGATGTCAGACATAATAAAAGAGGCATGTCCGAAACTCACATTCTCAACGCCGGTCAGGTTCAGCAACGCGGCAAGGCCCTCAGCATCCCCTATGTTATGCTGTGTTATGGTACAGCAGATGTTCACTCCCGGCAGTGCCGCTCCCTGCCGGACTCGTTCATTGATCAAATATTCGATACCTTTCAAGGCCCGCTTAAATGAGCCCGGAGTACGGGTAATCATATCATGGGTCTCTTCGAGCCCATGGATAGAAACACTCACCCAATTAAGGGAGCTCCTCGCCAACAATCCTGGCAGCAATTTCGCGGGTAATCAAAGTCCCGTTAGTTGTGACAAAACGACCGCATCCGCGCTTGCGGATCGCAGCCAAAATCTCGGGCAAATCCGTCCTTATGAAAGGCTCGCCGCCGGTCAGATCGTAATTGACGCCGGAAAGCCGGTTTACGATTAAAGAGATTATTTCCTGACTGGTAAGCTCATTGAACCGCCGGCTGATTTGCTTCTCTTTGCCGTAATAGTAACACATCCTGCATCGCAGGTTACATCTGCGCGTCAAGTCCAGGCTGACGTGATTCGGCGAACGGGCCCAGCCGGAAGGGGCGTATGCTTTGAACAAAGCATCTTTAATCCATTTTTGAATAGGTAAGCGCATGGTATGAATTGGTCTCGACCCCAGCTGCATCAGGTTTGCAAACAATCACTCTAATTTCTTGAAAAGCTTATGAATAATAACATAATTCGTTATTCAGCGACCATCTCGGACTATAATCACAGAGCAAAAACAATCCGCGTTGTATCATTTAAAAATCTATTCGAATTGCGCCGGGAGCAGGTAGGACACTGTGCCGTAGCGGGCGTCGGCAGCCCGAGACGCCATGGATGGCTGAACGGGCTGGCGTCGCCTTCGAGCAAGGCGGGATGCCTTGCGAGATTTAGCCAAGGCACAGTGTCCTGCCTGCTCCCGGCGCCACCATATTGAATCAGGTAGGTTAATATTTTCGAATAGATTTTAAATGATGCAACGAATCAGTTTGGAATAGATTTCTGATGATACAATTCGCAATCTGGCCTGCTATCCAATATCTGCTGTATAATAAAAGTCGTTATGGCGATAGTCACAGCAAGAGGACTTACAAAATATTATGGCGACTTTCAGGCGGTCGACTCCATTGATTTTCATATCGAGAAAGGAGAATGCTTCGGGTTTCTGGGGCCGAACGGGGCAGGCAAAACAACAGTCATGAAGATCATTTACTGCTTCATGCCGCCCACTGCCGGTGATGTAAAAGTATTCGGGATGCCTGTAACTGAGAAGCCGGGTGAAATAAAGTCCTGCATAGGTGTTATGCCTCAGGAAGCCAACCTTGACCCAGACCTGAACGTGCTGGAGAACCTGATCGTATATGCGCGGTACTTCGATATACCGAAAAGAAAGTCTCTCCCCATAACCCTGGAACTGCTGGACTTTGCGGAGTTGCGTGAAAAGGCAGGTGCGAAAATTGAAAGCCTCTCCGGGGGGATGAAACACCGCCTTCTTCTTGCCCGTTCATTAGTCAATAATCCCGATCTGCTCATCCTCGATGAGCCGACAACCGGACTTGATCCCCACAGCAGGCATGCGGTTTGGGAAAAACTTGAGAACCTTAAATCAAAAGGGACCACCCTGCTCCTGACCACTCATTACATGGAAGAAGCTGAAAAACTCTGTGACCGGGTGGCGATTATGGATTCCGGAAAGATCATTACTATTGATTCGCCGGAACATTTGATGAAGGCTCACGGCGGAAACCTCGAAGACGTATATCTGAAACTCACAGGGAGGCATCTTGAAAGTTAAGCGCGCTTTCAGGGTGTGGCAGAGGCACCTTAAGGTCTATACCAAGCTGTATAAATCAAGCTTTGCGCTTAATTTTGTTGAGCCCGTCCTTTACCTTGCGGCAATGGGGCTCGGACTCGGAGCATACATAAAAGGAATCAACGGATTGCCCTACGTCAACTTTATTGCTCCAGGAATCATAGCATCCTCGTCCATGTTTGCAGCCTGTTACGAGTGTACCTATGGCACCTTTGTGCGAATGACCTTTCAGAAAACATTTGATGCCATACTTGCCACACCCGTTACAGTTGAGGACCTCATTGCAGGAGAATTGATGTGGGGGGCGACAAAGAGTGTTATATACGGCAGCACAATCATAATAGTAATCTCGCTGTTCGGTCTGGTGGCCTCTCCACTTGTGCTTGGTGTAATTCCAGTCCTCTTTATCAGCGGTATTTTGTTTTCTGAAATATCTCTGATCTTTGTGGCAAAAGTTCCGGGGATCGATTCCTTTAATTATTTTTACACTCTTTTTATGACCCCGATGTTTCTGTTTTCGGGTATTTTTTTCCCGCTGGATACCCTGCCGCCGTTAGTCGCTAAAATAGCGTTTTTCACCCCGCTCTATCACCTTGTCAACATATGCCGGGCTTTTGCCCTGGGGAAGTTCTCAGTCGTTGCTGGAGATATTGTCTGGCTCCTTGCCGTTTCTGCATTGCTTGCCGTCTACCCCTTCAGGCTCATGCGCAAGCGTATAATAAAATAAACTTTAGCGCTCTTCTTTGGGAAGAACCCGCATCCTGACATATACCTTGTCGTGTTTCCTCCAATAATTGATATAGAGAACATCGGTGGCGCCAAATGTAAATGGTCTGTAAAGAGGCCGGACCTCATAGCCGATCACCCTGCCGCTGCTGTCAACAATCCTGGCTAACTGCGCCCTCGAAAAATCCGGATTCCTGCTGGTGAAGCTGAATGCCTCTGCAAGCGCCTCTTTTGCAGGCAACTGCTTTATAATCTTGTAATCGAATTCCGGGGCATCGGGTACGATTGTATACGGGCTGTCTTCTTTGGCAAGAATGGCCACTGTTGCCAGTTCGTTCCCGTACGTGCCGCCGTATAGTATGAGAGAATAGGTTCCGGCAATTTCTTTTTCAGAGGCATCTTCTGTCCGGATCTCCTGTTTGAGAAATGGTCCGCAGGCGGTGACTACAACGGAGAAAAATAACACCAGAACTGCCGGCAGCAAGTGTTTCAACGATATCCTCATACTAAAAGCGTACATTATTCCTCCCATCCCCTGCCGATCCTTTCCTTATGACCTGCTACCCTATTTTTCGTAAGCCTCGAAGACCTTGCCGACCATCTTGGCCGATGGCTTCAGGGTCTTGTCTCCTTCATCCTGCCACTTGGCCGGGCATGCTTCGTCCCCAAACTGAGAAAGGTGACTGTTAGCCTTGACCTTCCTTAAAAGTTCGACCATATTTCTTCCCATATTGTAGAAGTTGACCTCGGAATTCAAAAGAATGCCCTCGGGACTGATGATAAAAGTGCCCCTCAGATCAAGTCCGGTCTCTGCGTTGTAAACCCCGAACATTTTCGACACAACTCCATTGCGGTCTGCGCCCATAGGATATTTGGCGTTTTTCAGCATCATCTCCTCGCGCTGCCAGGCGAGGTGAACAAACTTTGTATCAGTGCTCACAGTTATGACCTCAGCCCCAAGTTCCTTAAACTGATCGTACAACTCCGCCAATGCGGCAAATTCGGTGGCGCATACAAATGTAAAGTCCGCTGGATAGAAAACAAGAACAGTCCATTGCTTGTTTGCTTTTAACATTTCAAGACTGATTTCACCGAAATCACCCTTTGTAGGTTCATAAGTATCGAGTTTGAAATCCGGAACCGTCTGCCCAACCCTTAATCCGCAACATATTTCACTCATAAAACCTCCCGGTAAAAAATTTATGGCCTAATATCAAAGCATAGTATTTTTTCCGCCATTCTGCAACTTTAACAATAATGTGGTGGCGCCAGGAGCAGGCAGGACATAGTGCCTCGGCTAAATCTCACAAGGCATCATACTGCTACCCCCCCCAAAGTCTTCGACCTCAATAATAAGCTTACGTCATTGTCTCGAAAGTAGAAAGTTTGTCGTCATCCCCGAGATCCTTAATCGGGGATCCACTCTGGATTCCCGCCTCCTAG
>CAWHNC010000018.1:0-18868 GCA_963830245.1 Nitrospirota bacterium | reverse complement strand
AGACAGAATCTACCTTTTAGTTTTATAGATATTGATCTTTGACAATGCAGGGGAAGAGAGAAGACGAAGTAAGTCAAGGTAGGAAGGGCATATGGTGGATGCCTTGGCATCAGGCGGCGAAGAAGGACGCAGCGGGCTGCGAAAAGCCACGGGGAGTTGCGAGCGAGCGTAGATCCGTGGGAATCCGAATGGGGCAACCCACTTAGCGAAGAGCTAGGTATCATGCGATGAATACATAGTCGTATGAAGCGAACCTGCCGAAGTGAAACATCTCAGTAGGCAGAGGAAAAGAAATCAAAAGAGATTCCCTTAGTAGCGGCGAGCGAAGGGGGAAGAGCCCAAACCGTCCTTAGAACCAAGCTGGAAGTGTGAAGGTGAGAAGTTGTGAAGGTGTGAAAAGGCAATTGAAAAGTCTTTTGCTCACCCTCTCACCTTCTCATCTTCTCACCTTCGGTTTAGTTCTAAGGACGGGGTTGTAGGACCGCGTGAGTACCAATTTACGCATATAGCTGAAGAGGCATGGAAAGGCCGACCGTAGGGGGTGATAGTCCTGTAAGCGGAATGTGCGTAATAGGGAAGCGGTATCCTGAGTACCATGAGGCACGTGGAACCTTGTGGGAATCTGGGGAGACCACTCTCCAAGGCTAAATACGGACCTGATGACCGATAGTGAACAAGTACCGTGAGGGAAAGGCGAAAAGAACCCTGGCGAAGGGAGTGAAATAGAACCTGAAACCATATGCCTACAAGCAATCAGAGCGGTCAGCAATGGCTGTGATGGTGTGCCTTTTGATTAATGAGCCGGCGAGTTACTGGCTGTAGCGAGGTTAAGGCCTTAAGGGCCGGAGCCGAAGGGAAACCGAGTCTTAATAGGGCGAAATAGTTATAGTCAGTAGACCCGAAGCCAAGTGATCTACCCATGGTCAGGATGAAGCGGAGGTAAGACTTCGTGGAGGTCCGAACCGGTGTTTGTTGCAAAAAGCTCGGATGAACTGTGGGTAGGAGTGAAAGGCCAATCAAACTTGGTGATAGCTGGTTCTCCCCGAAATGTATTTAGGTACAGCCTCAGAATAGTTGCATGGGGGTAGGGCACTGAATGGGCTAGGGCCACGCAGGTGGTACCAAACCCAATCAAACCACGAATACCGTGTTAATGTTTTCTGGGAGTGAGACTGCGAGTGCTAAGATCCGTAGTCGAGAGGGAAACAGCCCAGACCGTCAGCTAAGGTCCCTAAGATAGTGCTAAGTGGGAAAGGATGTGGTGTTGCAGAGACAGCCAGGATGTTGGCTTAGAAGCAGCCATCATTAAAAGAAAGCGTAATAGCTCACTGGTCGAGTGACACTGCGCCGAAAATTTAACGGGGCTCAAGCACTACACCGAAGCTACGGAATCCTGTAAAGGGTTGGTAGGGGAGCATTCTGTGGACCTGTGAAGGTGTGTTGTGAGGCATGCTGGAGGGGACAGAAGAGATAATGCCGGCATAAGTAGCGCAAAGGCTGATGGGAAGTCAGCCCGCCGTAAATCTAAGGTTTCCTGGGGAAGGGAAATCCGCCCAGGGTTAGTCGGTCCTAAGGTGAGGCTGAGAAGCGTAGCCGATGGCCAGCAGGTTAATATTCCTGCACCATTTGATGAGCGTTACCACCGAAGGGGGGACGCAGGGGGATAGTGCGGGCCTGGTGATGGTTCAGGTCCAAGCGTTTAGGCTGGTGAGTAGGGAAAACCGCTCACTATTAAGGCTGAGGCGTGACGGGGAAGCCCGCAAGGGTGAACTCGCATGATTCCGCGCTGACGAGAAAATCCTCGTAGGGAGTTCATTGAGTGACCGTACCGCAAACCGACACTGGTAGATGGGTAGAAGATACCAAGGCGAACGAGAGACCCCTCGCTAAGGAACTCGGCAAAATAACCCCGTAACTTAGGGAGAAGGGGATCCTGAGCAATCAGGACGCAGTGAAGAGGCCCAAGCGACTGTTTACCAAAAACACAGGAGCCTGCTAACTCGCAAGAGGATGTATAGGCTCTGACGCCTGCCCGGTGCCGGAAGGTTAATAGGAGGAGTTAGCCGCAAGGCAAAGCCCTGAATTGAAGCCCCGGTAAACGGCGGCCGTAACTATAACGGTCCTAAGGTAGCGAAATTCCTTGTCGGGCAAGTTCCGACCTGCACGAATGGCGTAACGATTTGGGCGCTGTCTCGGCGAGGGACTCGGCGAACTTGAGATACCGGTGAAGACGCCGGTTACCTGCAGCTAGACGGAAAGACCCCGTGCACCTTTACTATAACTTGGCAGTGAGTTTTGGTGACACATGTGTAGGATAGGTGGGAGGCTATGAATCGGGAACGCTAGTTTTCGTGGAGCCGGCGTTGAAATACCACCCTTGTGTTACCGGGACTCTAACCTGCAGCCGTAATCCGGCTGGGGGACACTGTCTGGCGGGTAGTTTGACTGGGGCGGTCGCCTCCTAAAGAGTAACGGAGGCGTCCAAAGGTCTCCTCAGGCTGGACGGAAACCAGCCACTGAGTGCAAAGGCATATGGAGGCTTGACTGCGAGGCAAACAAGCCGAGCAGGTACGAAAGTAGGGCTTAGTGATCCGGTGGCACTGTGTGGAAGGGCCATCGCTCAACGGATAAAAGGTACGCCGGGGATAACAGGCTTATCGCGTCCAAGAGTTCACATCGACGACGCGGTTTGGCACCTCGATGTCGACTCATCGCATCCTGGGGCTGAAGTAGGTCCCAAGGGTTGGGCTGTTCGCCCATTAAAGCGGTACGTGAGTTGGGTTCAGAACGTCGTGAGACAGTTCGGTCCCTATCTGCTGTAGGCGCAGGAGACTTGAGGGGGGCTGTCCTTAGTACGAGAGGACCGGGATGGACGGACCTCTGATGTTCCAGTTGTCACGCCAGTGGCATTGCTGGGTAGTTATGTCCGGTGGGGATAACCGCTGAAGGCATCTAAGCGGGAAGCCCACCCCAAGATGAAGTCTCCCAGGGAGTAATCCCTCTGAAGGTCCGTGGTAGACCACCACGTTGATAGGCTGGAGGTGTAAGTGGAGTGATCCATTCAGCTGACCAGTACTAATAGACCGTGCGCCTTGACTACTTTCCTTCTTCCCTTAAATCCCCTGCTTGTCAAATTTTTTTGTTGCACTTATAGCAATAGTCTGTTATAATATTATTTCCGGTGGTTATACCGGAGGGGTCACACCCGTTCCCATCTCGAACACGGAAGTTAAGCCCTCCAAGGCCGATGATACTTTGACTGCGAGGTCACGGGAAAGTAGGACGCCGCCGGATTAAACTAGAAGGGCCTGGATAAAACCAGGCCCTTTTTATTAACTGGAACCTTCATCTGCCCCATCAGTTATTATTGCCAAGTTATTGCTACAACTTAAATTTTTCTACAAGTTCCCTTAATCCCGACGACAATTTTTCCAACTTCGTGGAGATATTGACGATCTCATCTACAGCATCACTAGTCTGTTCTGCTCCCACCACGATTTCCCTTAGCGCTGTCACGACCTGGCTGCTCGCTGTTTTCTGCTGCTGCGTCGATAGGGATATCTGTTTCGCGGCGTCGGTGGTTGCCTGCGCATCATTCACTATCCCCGCAAGTATACCGGCGGTCTGGTTTGAGTAATCCATACCCTCTTCTATGCCTTTGGCGCCCTTTTCAGAGGCGATTACCAGGCGATTGATCGCTTCCTGTATCTCATTGATCTTGGACTCGATATCACCTGTGGATTCCATCACGCTGTCCGCAAGCCTCCGGATCTCGACCGCAACCACCCCGAATCTCTTGCCGGCCTCCCCGGCGCTCGACGCCTCCAGTGCTGCATTAAACGCTATAAGCTTGGTCTGGTCGGCAATTGCATTGATTATCTCCATTACCTTCGTTATCTCTCTTGACTTTCTCCCCAGTTCGACAATTTCATGTATGCTCTTCTGGCTGTCAACGGTTATATCGCTCATCTTCATAAGCACCGACTCCACTGCCCCGGCCCCCCGCTTGGTGTTCTCCCACGTCTTTGACGCGATATCCACCACAGATTTAGCATGGTCGGCTATCTGAGTGGATGAAGCTGAAAACTCCTCCATCGTAGACGTAATTTCGGCGACTGCCGCAGACTGCTCAGTAGAAATTGTTGCCTGCCGTTCAACAGCCGTTGAAAGCTTGCCGGCAAAGGACTTATTCACCGTGGCCGCTTCGGAAATCCCGGATATCATATTACGAAGGTTGTCGATCATTGTTTCCATTGATACACACATGCTTGCCTTATATTTTTTGTCAAATTCGACCTTGGCACTCAAATCACCGTCAGCCATCTTTTTTAATATGCCGGAAACATACGCCGGTTCACCACCCAATTGATTCATTATATTGTGAAAGACTATATGCAAAGACGCAGCTACTATGAAAAAAGAAAATAATATGATCCCTCCAGCCATATTGCGGCGGTGATGATATCCGGCAATGGCGTCTCTGCTTTTTTCATCAAGGAGTTTGTTTCCATTTTCCCAGATAGAGTTCACAATTCCGTCTATATCATCGACAAGAGACCGGTCTATCCCTTTCACCAGATTATCGACAATTTTATAACTTTGAGCGTTGGATTTATCATACCGCTTCAACGCCTCCCTGTACTTAGCCCCCATATTGGAATGTTTTTCTATTATCCCGCCGACTTTAGACTTGTCCATGCCGAGCTTGTCCATTTCGAATTCCAGGATATTAAGGGTGTCCTGGACTAACCTTTCTTCTTTTTCAAAATTCGAGAAGTATTGATCATATGATTCCGGGTTCTGACCTCTTATTAAAAGGTCCTTCCATTCCTGCACCTGTTTCTTGAAATCAACCTGCGCAGATCTTCCAGTATAGATTGCATCAATCAGTTTTTTTGATAATTTCTGGTTTTCAATAAGCATGACGTTGGACTCATAAAGAAAATATACTCCGAAGATGCCGAGAAAAAAGACTGCCGCAGTGACTACAAGTGTACAGAAATATAGCTGATGCTTTATACTTGCACGCCTGAAAAGAATTGCTTCATATAGCTTGTTTTTCATGGTAAGAAACCTCCTGCAACCGCTATTCTGCAACAATCGGGAGAAAAAAACAAGCTGACCAACTGCCATGAATGTACCAGTGGCTTGACATATTCTGTCGCGACATGTTAAAAATTACAGGTTTCACCCGAAAAGGGTGCTGCCTAATTGGTCAGGCACTTTAGATTAACGAATGGAGGAGCCTTCTATGTCTCTTGCAACATTCAAAGGAGGAATTCACCCGCCCGACAAGAAAGAACTCTCCAAGGGCAAAGCAATTTCTCCGGCAACCCCTCCCAAAAAAGTAGTTATTCCCCTCTCGCAGCACATCGGAGCTCCGTGCAAACTGGTTGTCGTCATTGGCCAGGAGGTCAAAAAGGGGGAGCTTATTGGCACGCCAGAGGGTTTTGTGTCCGCGCCTGTCCATGCGTCGGTATCGGGGAAGGTGATTGCCATAGGCGAGTTTCCTCAACCCATAGGCAAAATGACAAAATGTGTTGTTATCGAAAATGACGGCAACGAGGAATGGACTTCACTAAAGGATAATCCGGACTATATAAAGCTCACCCCTGAAGAGCTCAAAGGAAAGGTCAAAGATGCCGGCATAGTAGGGATGGGGGGGCAGCCTTCCCCGCCCACGTGAAGCTGTCTCCGCCAAAAGAAAAACCTATTAATGTTGTTATCCTAAATGGAGCTGAATGTGAGCCGTATCTTACGGCTGACTACAGGCTGATGCTGGAGCGACCTGGAGACGTTGTTGAGGGACTGAAAATCCTGATGAAAATACTAAACGTGACCAAAGGCGTCATTGGAATAGAAAACAATAAGCTGGATGCTATAAAGATAATGGAGCAGGCGGTCTCCGGAGAGCCCAACATTACAGTATGCGCCCTTGAGGTGAAGTACCCGCAGGGTGCTGAAAAAATGCTGATCAAAGCGGTCACAGGCAGAGAGGTGCCTGCCCGGGGTTTGCCCATGGACGTCGGGGTATTGGTGCATAATATCGGCACCGCTATTGCTGTTTTTGAGGCGGTCCGATATGGGAAGCCTCTCATTGAGCGGGTGGTGACTGTAACCGGAGAAGGGATTAAAGAGCCTAAAAATCTTCTGGTGAAGATAGGCGCCCTTGTTTCAGACTTGATCGCTGATTGCGGCGGGTTTGTTTCTGAAGCTGCGAAGATTATCTCCGGCGGTCCGATGATGGGGTTCTCGATCTATTCACTGGATGTCCCGGTGACCAAGGGAACGTCCGGCATTCTGGTCTTGCCCGAAGAGGGGATTGTGCATTCAGAGGATTTCGGCCCTTGTATCCGGTGCGGCAGATGCATAGACATTTGTCCGATGAGTCTGATGCCTTCGATGCTGAGCGTACTTGCTGAGAAGGGATTTTATGAGGAGTCAAAGGGATATGATCTTTTTGATTGTTTCGAATGCGGCTCATGCACGTATGTGTGCCCGTCAAAGAGGCCTATTGTTCAGTTGATACGGCTTGCTAAATCGCAGGTAAAACCATAAAGACAGGAATAGGCAGAGGTAAAGGTTGAGAAAATAAAACTAAGACTAAGATTTTAGGCTTTTCTATACCTATACCTGTGCCTTTACCTGATTTTATACTGAGGGAGTTCTATGGAAACGGCAAAAAAAGAACATCAACTAATTCTATCAGTAAGCCCGCATATAAAAAGCGAAGAAACCACCAGCAGGATTATGTGGAGCGTGACTGCTTCGCTCATGCCTGCTGCTGTAATGGGGGTTTATTTTTTCGGTCCCCGCGCCGCTTTTACCCTCGCCCTTACCATTATCAGTGCCCTGGCAGCTGAGTATGTGTTCCAGCGTATTGTCAAAAGGAAAGACACACTGAGTGACGGGAGCGCGGTTCTTACGGGCCTCCTGCTTGGAATGAACCTGCCTGCATCAGCACCTTTTTATATCCCGATTATCGGGTCCTTTGTTGCGATACTGATAACCAAGCAGCTCTTCGGAGGGCTCGGGTACAATGTTTTCAACCCGGCATTAATCGGAAGGGCCTTCCTGCTGATTTCATTCCCGAAGCTGATGACCATCTGGACGGAGCCCACAGCGGCCTTTGTGGGCTTTGATGCAAAGACCACAGCTACGCCATTAGGTATCCTTAAAGAAGAGGGCGCCGCCAAGCTGATGGAGCTTTTTGGAGATAAAATAAATCTTTACACCCAGTTGTTTTTAGGTCATCGGGCAGGCTCGATAGGTGAAACATCTGCGTTTGCCTTGCTCATCGGCGCCGGTTTCCTTCTGTATCGCGGATATATATCATGGGAAATACCGGTCTCATTTCTGGGTACGGCTGCACTGCTTGCGTGGGTGTTCGGAGCAAAAGGCGCGCTTTTTGCCGGGGACCCGCTCTTACATCTTCTAAGTGGTGGTATGCTTATAGGCGCTTTTTTTATGGCAACGGACTATGTGACCTGCCCTTCAGTCAGAAGGGGGCAGATCCTTTTCGGCGTCGGCTGCGGGTTCCTGACAATGTTGATAAGGCTTAAAGGCGGGTATCCCGAAGGGGTCATGTTCGCCATCCTGATAATGAACTGTTTCTCCCCGCTTATTGACCGGGGCTTCAGGACCAAAGTCTTCGGCGCCCGGAAGGAAACACCGGCAAAGGAGATGAAGAAATGACCGGCAAGGACATTATTAAAATAACATTGAATCTTGTAATTGTATATCTTGTAGGGGGGCTTATCCTTGCAGCAGTCTATGCCAAAACATCGCCTATAATATTCAAAAATGACGCGGCCGCAAAACAGGCGGCGCTTAAAAACCTTATTCCCGATGCCGACAAGATTGAAAAGATGGGCGACTTGATGTCGCATGAAAAACATGTCGAATATTTTGTTGCCAGGAAGGGCGGCAGCATTATCGGGTATATAGTACAGTCGTTCGGCAAAGGGTATTCGAGTTATATTGACACCTTTATAGCGGTCGACAAGAATTTCAAGGTCGAAAAAATCAGTATCCTTCACCATGAGGAAACTCCCGGACTGGGGGATGAAATAGACACCGATTCTTTTCAGCGCCAGTTCAAGGACAAAGACCTCGATCACCTGAAGGTCGTGAAGACCGAGACAAAGGACTACATACAGGCGATATCAGGCGCAACTATTTCGAGCAGGGCGGTCACCGAAGATGCAGTGAAGCATGGTGTTGAAGCCCTTATCAATGCGGTAAAAGGAGGCGAAGGCAATGTCGAGCACAAACAAAGTTAGTTATTGGGAGTTAATAAAAAACGGCATTACTAAAGACAACACTATTTTTAAACTTGCCTTGAGCCTTTGCCCGTCTATTGCTGTGACCAACAAGCTCGAAAACGGTGTGCTGATGGGGGTGGCGGTATTGTTTGTTCAGGTAACGGTCAACACTACAATCTCCCTTATGAGGAAAGTTATTCACCCCAGAGTGCGGCTGCCCATTTTCATGCTGGTTATCTCAGGCTGGGTAACTGTCACCTCAATGATGATGAATGCATTTGCGCCTGCTGTGTACAAGGAGATGGGTCTCTATATACAATTGATTGTCGCATTCGCCTCCATTCTTGCCCGCGCGGAAATGTTTGCGAGTAAGAACGATGTTGTCCCGTCCATGTTCGATGGCATCGGAATGGGACTTGGCTTTCTGTTCGCCCTTACGGTAATCAGTTTCTTCAGAGAACTTTTGGGCAAAGGGTCGTTGTGGGGATTCCCTATCATCAATGCGAAACCGCTGTTGATAATGATATTGCCTGCAGGCGGTTTTTTTGCGGTCGGGATATTGATGGCGTTTTTCAACTGGATCGACATCCGGTTCTTTAAAAAGAGCCCGTCCGGCTCAGCCCATTAAGGGCAAGGGGGGAGATGCATGGGCCACGATTTTACAAGGCTTTTTGAACTTATCGTATCTGCATCACTTATAAATAATTTCGTTTTTACGAGGTTCCTGGGTCTCTGTATATTCTTCGGTGTTTCAAAAAAAATGGAAACTTCTATAGGCATGAGCATCACCTTTACCGCCGTTATGATGATCAGTGCCGCAGTGAGCTGGCTGATTTTTCATTATGTAATGATACCTCTCGACATTACATTCCTGAAGATAATTGTCTTTATCGGGGTCATCGCCGGCCTGGTGCAGGCATCGGATACGATAATGAGGAAGGTGGCTACCGCGCTCTATTATAAACTCGGCATCTATCTCGCTCTCATATCGACCAACTGCATTATCCTTGCCGTGCCTTTGATTAATGCCGATGAAAACTACACCTTTATTCAGAGTCTTGCGTTCGGTCTTGGCTCCGGTCTCGGTTTTGCTCTTGCCCTGATTATAATGGCGAGCATAAGGGAAAAGCTGGAACTGGCAGATGTCCCCGCGCCTTTCAGGGGAATGCCGATAGCTTTCGTGATAACCGCTTTGATCGCATTGGCTTTTACCGGCTTCTCAGGATTGATAACCCTTTAGGTTTTGTGCGTCCGGCGTCAAGCGCCGGCAGCAAAATAGAAAAATAAAGGGGATTTGGGATAAAATAGTACCGGAGGTAGAGTGCCATGTACGAAGTGCAAAAAATAATCGCTGATATAGCAGGGATCTTTCAGCTTGCGGATATATCTAATTTTATCCTTCCCCATGTCGGAGCAGCAGGTGGTTTGGAGGAGGCTGGGGGGCATGTCGCTGTAATCCCTTTGATTAAGTTCACGCTGATTTTTCTCGCCGGCGTTAGTACTGTATTCGGTTTAGGCCTTGCTTTTGCCGCAAAACGTTTTGCTGTTAAAATCGATCCGAGAGTGGAGCAGGTGAAAGACGTCCTGGCGCATGCTCATTGCGGAGCTTGCGGTTATGCAGGCTGCGAACAGTACGCCGAGGCTGTCGTGAATAACCCGGATGTTTCACCCAATCTATGTATTCCGGCAGGGGCAAAGGGAGCAGAGGCAGTTGCATTGATAACCGGGAAAAAGGCTGATATAAGAGAACCCCAATTTTCACGAATTATGTGCCAGGGGGAGTGGAGCAAATCGACCAGAAGATTTAAATATGAAGGTGTTCAGGATTGCAGGGCTTCCGTGCTTACAGGGGGCGGAGACAAGTCGTGCGTTTATGGGTGTCTTGGTTACGGGACTTGTGCTCGCGTCTGTCCTTTCGGAGCTATAACCATGAGTGAGCACCATCTTCCGGTTGTTGATATTGCCAGGTGCACCGGATGCCGGAAGTGCGAGACAGCATGTCCTAAAAGGGTCATTGAAGTGCTGCCGGCGTCAAAGGCTGTGCTCGTATCCTGCCATTCAAAGGACAAGGGTGGAGAGGTGCGGAAAAACTGCCAGATAGGCTGTATCGCATGCGGAAAATGCGTTAAAGTTTGTCCCTATGATGCACCGAAGATTGATAATAATCTCTCACGTATTGATATCGGCAAGTGCAGGGTATGCGGACTATGCACGGGTGTCTGCCCAACTCATGCAATTATTGATTTTATTCATTACAGACCCAAGGCGGTTGTTACAGATAAATGCATAGGATGCCAGATCTGCGCCAAAGTTTGCCCGGTCAATGCTGCAAGCGGCGAGCCTAAGAAAAAGTACGTGATTGCACAGGAAAGATGCATCGGCTGCGGCATATGCACTTCAAAATGCCCTGTACAGGCGATTGAAGGCACCTTTAATGCAGCAGAGGTGTTTGCGGCTGCAGCAGCCAAAAAGCAGAAGGTCGCAGCAGCATAACTCCTTTTGTGTTGCTCCCGATAGTGGCTTACCAACAACAGGAGGGTTATTGACATTTATATTGCAGTTAGGTTACAACTATATCCGTATGAAAAAAACTGATTTTTTAGACGGAGTGGTATTTTTTCTAACCTTTTTTATTTTGACGGCTTCATCAGCCAATGCAGGTGTCACAAAAACCAGGCCGGCAGAGCCTGAGAATTTTCAGGAAAATTTCATTGAAAGTCCGACTGTTTTGCCTGCCCAGTTGCCACAAGGCGTTCAGGCTGACCCCAATAAGACAATGGCAGCAACAGAAACGCCGGCTGACAAAAATGTCCCTTCTGCTCCTGACCCCAAGCTGAACCATGAGAGTAACGATCCAGCAGTGGGTGCTCCGGCGCCGGCAGCCGACAAGCAGACTGTTACATCCGGCCCTGAAAGTGATAAGCAGGCCAGGAGTAAAGCCCCGCTAAGTGATGATTCATATGCATCAAACGAAACAGCACTGAAAGCGATAGGAAAAAGTGTCGATCTCTTTAAGGATGGAATAAAAGAAAGGTTTACTGTTTATCTTGAGAGATCAGCCCAGTATATAGAGATAATGAAGGAAATACTAAGGGGCAGGCACCTTCCTGAAGAGCTTGTCTTTTTGCCGATTGTGGAAAGCGGGTTTAATCCCAATGCATACTCAAGGGCAAGGGCAGTAGGCCCATGGCAGTTTATGGCTTCCACCGGAAAACGTTACGGTCTGGTAATTGATTGGTGGCGTGATGAACGGAAGGACCCGGTAAAGTCGACGGTGGCGGCTGCTGAATATTTAAGAGACCTTTATAAAATGTTCGGTTCCTGGAACCTCGCCCTCGCAGCATACAATGCCGGAGAGGGGAAAATTTCAAAAGCCCTCAGGAAAAGCGATTCGGTCGATTATTGGTCCCTTCTAAACACGAAGCAGATACGAAATGAAACGAAACAATATGTGCCGCGCTATATCGCTGCTACCATGATCGCCAATACCCCGGAGGAATATGGGTTTGACAATCTGGATTATCGCGAACCGTTGGAATATGATCAAGTTACTGTCAGTTCGCCGCTTGATATCGAAGTTGTCGCCAAGTGTGCCGAGTGCACAGTAAAGGAAATTAAAGAAGCCAACCCTGAACTCCGGAGATGGAGCACGCCACCCAATGTAGCGGAATACACTTTAAGAATTCCGGAAGGGAGCAAAGATATTTTTCTTAAAAACCTGGCTGCAATACCCAAAGAAGAGCGGTTTACGGTTGATCAGTATACTCTGAAAAAAGGCGACACTATTAAAAAGATTGCCAGGAAGACGGGTATACCCGGCACGACCATTGTAGCGATGAATTCACTTGGCGGTTTGAAACACCTGACAGCAGGCAATATGATAACACTTCCGCCCAGGGGAAAATTTTCCCCTGACCCCGATGACAGGGCATTTGTGCACAAGGTTGCTTATAAGACAAAAATGAAGAGCGGACGCCAGCACAGGAAAGGGCATAAGGGTCATGCAAAAAAAACTGGTAAAACGGGTAAAGCTGGTAAAGCTGGTAAGGCAAAGAGTAAAAGCCGGAGCAAATCCAAAAGGGCATAATATTTTCCAAAATGCTGTTTGATAATCTTGGCATTCCTGAAGTTGTTATTAACGGCATTAAAGCCGCCGGGTTCCTGGAGTGTACGCCGGTGCAGGCTGCTACACTGCCTGACGCGCTGAGCGGGAAAGATATAGCTGCCCAGGCCCAGACAGGCACAGGTAAAACTGCCGCATTTCTGATTGCTGTTTTCTCGCGCATGCTTATGCAGCAGCCGCCGAGGCCGGTTTCGTCGCCGCGCGCCCTTGTCATTGCCCCAACTCGCGAACTCGTAACGCAGATAAACGATGAAGCCCGCCTTCTCGGCCAGTTTACCGGATTCAACATAATTCCCATATACGGAGGCATTGACTATAATAAACAGCGCTCTGAACTCAAGCATGGGGCTGACATGGTCATCGGCACTCCGGGCCGTCTTATCGATTACCTG
This sequence comes from Nitrospirota bacterium, assembly GCA_963830245.1. GTDB lineage: Bacteria > Nitrospirota > Thermodesulfovibrionia > Thermodesulfovibrionales > Dissulfurispiraceae > JADFXI01. The sequence continues at coordinate 6,089 of CAWHNC010000018.1, read as the reverse complement.
AAACAAAACATCTACAACCTTAAAAAAACCGAATTCCTTGTGATTGACGAAGCCGACCGCATGTTCGACATGGGTTTTATCAAAGATCTCCGCTTCCTGTTGCGGAGGATGTCTCCTTATACAAAGCGGCAGTCCATGCTTTTTTCAGCGACTCTGACCTACCGTGTGATGGAGCTTTGCTACGAATACATGAACCTTCCTCAAAAGGTCTCCATCACGCCTGAGCAGATGACTGTGAAAGAGGTCAAACAGGAACTCTACCATGTTGGGGCGTCGGAAAAACCGGGCCTGCTGCTGGGCATATTGCGGAGCGAGAAGGCCAGCCGCGTCCTGATCTTTACAAATATGAAAGTAACTGCCGAGAGGCTGGAGAGACTGCTCAAAGCAAATGGTATAAAATCAGCCGCCATAACCGGAGACATTCCGCAATTGAAACGCTCTGATATAGTTTCCCGTTTCAAGGCAGGGACCCTTCCTGTGCTTGTGGCGTCGGATGTTGCCAGCAGGGGACTCCACATTGATGGAGTCACTCATGTTATCAACTATGACCTGCCCCAGGACAGCGAAGACTATGTCCACCGCATAGGCAGGACTGCCAGGGCGGGAGCAGAGGGCAAGGCCATAAGTTTCGCCTGCGAAGACTATGTCTATGCTCTTGAGGACATAGAAAAGTTTATAAAAGCGAAGATTCCCGTCGTCCCGGTGGAAGATTACATGGTAGTAAAGGACTACAAAAAACCTGCAGCGTATTCTCCAGCTAAAAAACATTTCCAGGCTGCTTCAGATAGGTCACGTAAAAAATCCCCGGGAGAGCGTCATCAAGGAAACAAAAAGGAACATCCCGGCAAGAGCAAACGCCCCCGAAAAGACGTCTAACCCTCTAAACGAACCACAGAGCCCACAGAGAAAAGATTGAGAACTCTGAGGATAATAATTATTCTTTAAAAAAAAATCTGTGTTACGTCCGGCTGATTATGACAATTTATTTTTTTGTTTGAACAGAAGGTTTCTCTGAGCTCTCTGTGGTTAATTGCGTGCTGCCGAGCCGCAAGTTTGCGTTATTGACCAGGGGCGATTTCGGGAATTTGTTTATCAGTTCTTTATATTTGCTTTTGGCCTCTTCGGTTTTGCCTATTGATTCCAATGTCTTGCCGCTTTCAAAAAGTGCCATGTCCTGCAACGGGGCATCCTTGATGCTCGAAATTATGCCGAAAGTATTCAGGGCGCTGTTCAGGTCACCCTTCCTGATATAGGTCATTGCCATCTTATAATAAGCGAGAGAAGTAATTTTAGTATCGGAGTACTGGTCAGTCAGCTCTTTAAGAGTTTTTAGCGCCTCGTCGAGATTGCCCAGTTCATAGTAACAGTTTGCGATATTGAGAAGGGCAGTTGGTCTCTTTTTTGAGGCAAAGGAAGCCTTGAACTTTTCGAGGGCATCTTTAAAACGGTCTGCAGGTGAAGCATATGGCGTCGTAGTTGAGCCGCTTAATATTTTGTAACCCTCATATTCCATCTCTAACGCCCTGGCAGTAGTTGTGCGATTGTAAACGACAAAAGCACCAACACTTATTACTATCAGACCAAATATAACAGCAGCATAAACAAGGGTGCTCTGCCGCTGCTGAAACTTTTTCCGTATATCGGCAACGGTCTCGCCTATGTTGTCACCTCCTTGCGCTTTCCTGGAGATCCTTTTTTTTATTATTTTGGGCATCTATTTACCTCCTGATCCTTTAATGTTTTACCGGAAATATTTCCTACCCTGGTCAAGCGCCTTTTCAACAAGTGAGCGGGCATGGTGAAATATGTGCTCAACTGCTCTTTTCTCAATCCCGGCAGCGAGCAAAACGCGTTCAGCAAAATCCTTTGTAACGAGGTCAGACGGCGAATGAGCATCGGTGTTTATAGTTAACAGGACACCGGTTTCAATCGCCTGCAGTGCGACATATCCGTTTGAAAGACTATGTCCTTTCCTTACAGTTATCTCGAGGGTTATCCCTGTATCTGCGGCAAACAACAGGTCTTCATGAGAAATAATGCCCGGATGTGCGAGTATATCTGCTCCTCCCTCAATGGCCGCCCTGTTCGTACCTTCCACAACCGGCTCAACTATGGTCTCCCCATGTACGACTATTATTTGTGCGCCCAGCAGCCTGGCCTCTTTTATCATGTCTGGTATTAAGGCCGGCGGCACATGCGTTATTTCAGCGCCCGGCAGCACAGGAATAGGGAGGTAATCACGAATACATTCTATTACTTTAACTATCCGGGGGACCACCAAATCTATATTTGACTGGTCAACGTGGTCTGTAATGGCCAGGGCGCTGTAGCCCTTTGCAACAGCCCGCCGGATGAGTTCAGCTGGAATCAGTTCGCCGTCACTGAATATGCTGTGAGTATGCAGATCTATCATGGTATGGTTTTTAAGAATACATGAAAAAAAGAGCAAATGTAAAGATTTATACGAGGATCAGGCGGAACATGGCGCCTCGGCTAAATCTCGCAAGGCATCCAGCCTTGCTCGAAGGCGACGACAGCCCGTTCAGCCATCCTTGGCGTCTCGTACTGTCGACGCCCGCTACGGCGCTATGTTCCCCCTGATCCTCGTATAAATTTATTCATAATGTGAAATTGACAGCTACTCGGCTGTGACTTATGATTTGAGTATGATTACCGGACAGAGGAAAAAGCCCATACTCGAAATCGTCCTTAAGTGCGATGCTGCGGGAAGCGTGGAGGCAGTCACTAACAGCCTTGCGGCAGTGACCGTGCCTGATGTAGATATAATCGTTGTCCACAGCGGCATCGGTGCCATCACTAAATCCGATGTTCTTTTTGCTGAGACTGCAAGCAGGCTCATCCTTGGCTTTCAGACCGCCGTTATGCCGTCACTGGATAAAGTGTTAAGGGACCATAGGGTCGATGTGCGCCTTTATGATGTGATTTACAATCTCATAGATGATGTTAAGGCTGTGGCAGGGGATCTCGTCCCCCAATTTCCAGAGGACCGGATAATTGGCTCCGGCAAAATAATCGCCCTTTTCAAAAGCAGCCGAAAGGGTATTATCCTTGGATGCGAAGTCCTGGAAGGCGTCTTTGCCGTTGGTGAACGCTTCCGCGTCATCTCTGCCATGGGGCCTGTTTACGAAGGCGACATAGAGACGCTCCATATAGGAGATGCAGCAGTAAAGAAAGCTGTGCCGGGACAGCAAGCCGGCATAAGAATAAAGCATTTCAGCAGTGCCGGGATAGGGGACCTGGTAGAAAGTTTTCGCCCTCCGCTGCCGGTAAAGGCCCGCAAATGGGAGCCAACAGGACAGATTGTCCGGAAATAGGCAGTGGAACTATTTCCACCCTGTGGTTTTATACACCTTATCGTTGATCACATCGTATGCAGACAGGATACCGGTCATATATGCCCCGGTATCGACGCAGATTATTTTGCCGTCGTTGAAATTGGTTACCGCGCTTTTTGCAGTGTGCCCCACCACGAGTTTTTTCTCTCCATTGTATGAGAAGTCTCTGTCCCAGAGCAGTTCTTCGGGCTCGGCGGTACTGAGGCCTTTGCCGTAAGGGATGCCCGCGTGCACAAAGATGTGCGTATCGCTTTCATAAGAAAGCTGCAGGGATTCGATGAACGGGATGAGGGACTCTCTCGAATTCCTGACGCCGCCGAAGCTGATGACTGTTTCAACGCCTCCGTTTATACGCCAATAAACCATTTCTTCTCCAGGGTCAATGGCTGTCAGAGCATTATAGGCAAGGTCTTCATGATTCCCTTTGAGGAGGATGACTTTATCGGGGAATTCTTCTTTCAGTGCCCCTAAATACTGGACGACCTCTTTGGACTTCTTTCCCCTGTCAATGTAATCGCCCATAAATATAAGCATGTCCTCATCGGGCGTGAACTTTATGATTTTTTCTATCAGCGGTTTGAGTAAATCAAAACAGCCGTGTATGTCTCCGACAGCAATCTGTCTTTTCAGCATAATGGTTTTATTGTAACAGATTGCCGAAGCCGGGAAACAGAACCTTAAGGGATATTAGTATATAATTAGCTATGGACTTGAATTCCGCATTTTTTTTGATTCTATTTCTATATATCCTTGAAGAGGCGTTTCAATACATGGTGCAATCTCTCAATCTCAGACACATGAAAAAAGTCGGCAATAAAATACCGCCGGAGTTTGAGGGCAAGGTCGATGAGCAGATGCTCGAAAAGACTCAGGCCTACGAGAGGGACAAGACACGGTTCGGTTTTATTGCCTCGCTTTTCGGAAATCTTGTCGTCATTTTATTTATCTTTGCCGGCCTGCTTGACCGCTATAATACATGGATTGTGTCGCTTAATCTGTCCTTTATTTTTTCCGGATGGCTTTTTTTCCTGATTTTATCTTATGCGGATGAGTTAGTATCCGCCCCCTTTGGCATCTATACTATTTTCAGCATAGAAAACAGGTATGGGTTCAACACCATGACATTGCGTCTCTGGATATCCGATTTTATTAAATCGTTGCTTATATCGACAGTCATGCTTTCTCTGGTCGTTTCCGCGGGTTTCTCACTTATTCAGTGGAGCTCTCGCTTCTGGTGGTTCTGGTTATGGGGGTTCCTTTTTATATTCAGCATAATCGTTATGTATATAGCACCGTATGTCATTGAGCCGCTGTTTAACAAATTCAGTCCTGTTGAGGATGAGGCGCTCAAGGATAAAATCATTGAACTCACAAAAAAGGCCGGCATTCAGGCAAGCAGGATCTTGAAGGTCGATGCGTCAAGAAGAAGCAGGCACACGAATGCGTACTTTACGGGGATAGGGCGGACAAAAAGGGTAGTCCTCTACGATACACTCCTTGAGCATATGGACGCCAATGAAATTCTCTCCGTGCTTGCTCACGAGCTAGGCCACTGGAAAAGGAGGCATCTTCTTAAGATGCTAGTGTAGTGAGGCCTAAATAGCTTTACATAAGGTTAAATATTATGTATACTACATGTGTGAGTAGAAGGGCGACGCCAATTATTGTATCACCCGAAGAACGAGCCACATTAGACATGTGGGGCCATGGTAAGCGTTTTCCTTTACGATTGGTGCAAAGGGCACAGATTATTTTGATGGCGTCCGATGGTGTGCTGAATCAGGATATTGCTGAGACGCTTGGGACAACCAGGCCCACGATACAGCTTTGGCGCGATAGATTTCTGGCTTTCCGGTTGCCTGGGCTGGAAAAAGATGCCCTCGACCCGGCCGCTTGCCAAAGATTACAGCGAAGAAAATTACTAAGGTGGTCGAAGCGACACTCCATACGAAGCCTGTCAATGCGACTCATTGGAGTGCGCGCAGCATGGCGGCGGCTGAGGGGATTAGTGAGAAGAGCAGTGCGGCGGATATGGAAGCAGCACAACCTTAAGCCTCACCTGATAAAGTCCTTCACGACTCCATGTTTCGGGATGAGCAGTTCGTTGAGAAACTGCATAGATGTTGTTGGCCTGTATATGAATCCTCCGGATAAAGCATTGGTGCTGTGTGTAGATGAGAAGAGCCAAATTCAGGCACTTGGTAGGAACAACACCAACCGGAACTGCCCATAAAAAAAGGACGCTGCGTAAGACAGACCCATGATTACAAACGCAATGGCACAACCACGTTGTTTTGCGGCACTGAGCGTGTTTGATGGAAAAGTAATAGATGACTGGGGAGAGCGGGCCACAGACATCAAGAGTTTATTCACTTTATCAACCTCTGGACAATTGGAACCCCCGGCAGGTCTTGATCTGCATCTCATCGTCGACAATTATGGAACACACAAACATCCACGAGTGAAATCTTGGCTTTGCCGACATCCTCGTTTCAATTTGCATTTCATTCCGACTTCAAGCTCTTGGTTAAATATGGTAGAGCGTTGGTTCCGTGAAATTACCGACAAACGTATTCGCCGCGGTACTTTTAAAAGCGTGCCTGATTTGATTGAAGCAATCAAGGATTATCTGGAAAATCACAATCAGAACCCTCGGGTATTTGTATGGAGTGCCCCGGCGGAGAAGATACTCACAAAAATAGCTATATGTAAAGAAGCGTTGGCCGCACTACA
>CAWHNC010000017.1:0-65074 GCA_963830245.1 Nitrospirota bacterium | reverse complement strand
GTACAGCCTGTATAGTGTAACTGCCGAGCGGCCCTTGCGTTAATGTGCTGACCGCCAGAAGAACAAGTACCAGCATCGTGCCCCCTACAAAAACTGCTATCGACCAATCACCGGCAAACCGATCATCGACGACTTCTTTTTTCAGGTTCAGCATCATGATGACGAAGAGGAAAAGCACCAGTATCGCCCCGGCATACAATATCAACTGCACCGCAGCCAGAAACTCGGCATTGAGAAACAGATAAAGAGCCGCAATATGAAAGAACAGGGCAAGCATCCACAGGATGCTATGTACCGGGTTCTTCCGAGTTATGATCAGAAGCGAAATAACCACCATCACTATGGAAAAATATCCGAAACACAACTTAGGCAACATTGCTCTGTCCCTCCGGGGAGTGCGTGTTTTTGTCCGGTGTCGCACCCTCTATTTTTCCTCGACCACCCCTGAATACCGCCTGGTCCTCATGGGCTTTAAAGTCTTCGCTCAAAGGCCTCCAGAAATGTTTGAAATAGTCCGTTCCCTTCTTGCCTGCCATGTATTTGTCCCAATTAGCCAGGAGCTTTTCCTTGTCCATAAAAATAGCCGCCCGCGAATAGTCGGAATACTCATAATGCCCTGTGAGCACCACAGCCTGAAAGGGACAGGCCTCCACACAAAACCCGCAATAAACACACCTGAGCACTTCAATCTCGTACCGGTCGACAATTTTTGTATGGTCATCGCCTTCACTGGTGTAAACATCGATACACCGGGAAGGACAAACCGCCGCGCACAGGCCGCATCCCACGCACCGCGCCGTCCCGTCATCTTTCCTTGCAAGTGCATGCAGCCCACGGAAGGCGGGGAACATTTCCCTCTTTTCTTCAGGGTATTGCCTCGTTACCGGCTTAGTGAGCATCATCCTGAAGGTCAATGCCATACCCTTCAAAATTTCAAGCAGAAAAACCTTTTTTGCAAAATTATTTATTCCCATAGTTCTCTCTTACCTTTCAACTATCCCACGAAAAATTTCACAATGGAAGTCACGACTATATTGAGCAGTGCCAATGGCAACAGCACCTTCCATCCCAATGCCATAAGCTGATCGTACCGGTATCTCGGTACAGTCGCCCTTATCCAGTAGAAAAGGAAAATGTGAAAATATACTTTTGCCAGGAACCATATTATCCCCGGCACTGCCAACAGGATGGGGACTGCTCCGGTAATAAACGGCGGCAAGGTCCAGCCTCCCATGAAACAGATTGTCGCCATTGACGACATCAGGAGCATGCCGATATATTCCGACATATAATACAGCGCAAAACGCATTCCGCTGTATTCAACAAAGTAGCCTGCCACCAGTTCACTCTCTGCCTCGGGCAGATCAAAAGGAGTTCTGTTGGTCTCGGCAAAAGCAGCAACAATGAACACAAAGTAACCAAGGAACTGCGGTATAATAAACATTCCATACCAGTGCTGCTGCTGTGCCTTTACGATCTCGGTAAGGTTCATTGACCCTGCCATCAGTATCACGCCTATAAGGCTCATGCCCATACAGACCTCATAACTGATGATCTGCGCGGACGCTCTCAGTCCGCCCAGGAACGAATACTTTGAATTGGACGACCATCCTGCCATTACTACTCCGTATGCCCCCAAAGATGACATAGCGAGAACGTACAGGAGTCCCACATTAATATTAGCTACCACATACCAGTCGCCGAAAGAGAATGGGAGCACTGCCAGTGCACTCATCGCTGCAAACGTAAAAATAATAGGGGCCAGCATGAATACCGGCTTGTCCGCCTGGGTGGGAATAATGTCCTCTTTGAAGAAAGATTTCAGGCCGTCTGCAATCGGCTGCCATATACCGTGCGGACCGGTCCTCATCGGCCCAAGCCTGACCTGCATATGCCCAATCACTTTTCTTTCAAAATAGGTTGCATACATAACATGGAGAAGCGTCACGCTGATGAGAATGGCAATTTTGACCAATATAATAATTAATTGAATTATGAAGTGAAGATTCGCTGATGAGGTCGCCATATCGACTAAATTCACGCTGATACCTCCGCTAAAACTATATTGCTATCTGTCGCACTCCCCGAGCACTATATCGAGAGTGCCGATATTTGCAACAACGTCAGCCACCATAGCGCCCCGGCACAAAACCGGCAACGCCGACAAATGGACAAATGAAGGCGCCCTCACCCTCATCCTGTAAGGCCTTCCGCTTCCGTCGCTGATTATATAATATCCCAGTTCGCCTTTAGGGACTTCTGTAGCCACATATATTTCGCCTACTGGTGCGGCAATAGGGCCTTTGGTAATCAAAACAAATTGATGAATGAGCGATTCCATATCAGCCAATACCTTGTCCTTTGGGGGCAGGACGAATTTGGGAGCGTCAGGAGCCATAATGGCCCCCTTGGGCAACTGCTCGATGCACTGCCTTATGATCCGGTTGGACTGTTTCATCTCCTCCATCCGACAGAGATAGCGGTCATACACATCGCCGTTTTTTCCCACCGGCACATCGAACTGCACCTTTTCATAAGCATCATAGGGCGAGTATTTCCTTATATCATACGGCACACCGGAGCCGCGCAGGTTAGGGCCTGAAAGGCCCCAACTTATTGCTTCTTCAGCACTTATAACGCCGATGCCCTGCGTGCGCTGCTTCCATATCCTGTTTTCGTTCAGAAGGGTCTCATATTCCCGCTCTATCGTCGCCGGAAAGGTCTCGGTGAATGCGTATAATTTGTCAAGAAACTCCTGGCTTACATCATTCCTCACACCACCGATTCTCGGGTAGCTCACGGTAAGCCTTGCGCCGCAGGTCATTTCAAACAAGTCCAATAGCGTTTCCCTGTCTCTGAATGAATACAGAAACAGAGTCATCGCGCCAATGTCGAGGGCATGAGTTGCAACACCGATTATATGACTGCTTATCCTTGTCATTTCGGACATCATCGTGCGGATGTATTTTGCGCGTTCAGGCGCCTCTATGCCGAAAAGCCTTTCGCACGCCAGGCAATATCCGACATTGTTGGACATGCTGGATATATAATCAAGCCTGTCAGTCAGCGGCAGCGCAGAAAGGTATGTCAGATTTTCAGCAAGCTTCTCCACTCCCCTGTGGAGATATCCTATATAGGGAGTTATTTTAATAACGCTTTCGCCGTCGAGTTCAAGCACTACCCTCAGCACGCCATGTGTAGCGGGGTGCTGAGGCCCCATGCTGACGGTCAACTCTTTTTTCTTAATGTCTTTTTCTATAGCCGGCATCTAAATTACCTCAAATCCTATGTTCTTTTTTGCAAGTTCCACCATCTCCGAATATCCGCGCCATTCTTTTTCACCAAGATCGCTCTTGAGCGGATAATCTTTTCTTAGTGGATGCCCTTCCCAGTCTTCCGGCATAAGGATTCTCCTCAGGTCGGGATGGCCTTTGAATGTGATGCCAAAGAGGTCAAAACACTCACGCTCATGCCAATTGGCCCCGGCCCAGATATCAACAACACTGTCTATTGACGCATCCTCTGCCGGCACTTCAGCCTTAATACGTATCATATGCCTGTGCTTCAGAGAGTACAGATGGTAAACCACTTCAAAGCGCGGCTCCTTTTTGCCCAAATAGTCCACGCCGCACAGGTCCTCGAGAAAGTTGAAATCAAGCTCAGGAGTGTCATAAAGGTACCGCATTATTTCCTTTATCCTGTCTTTCCCAAGCACAACCGATAGCTGGCCACGGAATTCCTTTATCTCCCTCAATTCCGCGGGATACCTGACTTTTATCATCTCGGCAATATCTTTCAGTTCCATAATTAATTCAGGTTAAGATTAAGGTTAAGGTTAAGAAACACCTAAAAAAATTACCTTAGTCTTGGTCTTCTTGACCTGAGCCTTAACCTTTACCTGTCTTTTACCTCCACATACTCCATTTAAAATGTTCTTTTTTTATCTTTTCCTGAAGCTTGATTATCCCATTATAAAGAGCTTCAGGCCTTGGCGGGCATCCCGGGACATAAACATCCACCGGCAAAAAGGTATCAGCACCCTGAACCGTGCTGTATGTATTGAAGATCCCTCCACTGCAGGCACAACTGCCCATTGCTATGACATACCTCGGCAAGGCCATCTGGTCATAGACTCTTCGTATAATTGGGGTCATTTTCTTTGTGACGGTACCGGCGAGGATGATGACATCTGCCTGCCTCGGGGATCCCCTGAAAACTATTCCAAATCTGTCCAGATCGTAGTGCGACGCCCCCGAAGCCATCATTTCGATAGCGCAACAGGCCAGTCCAAAACTCATAGGCCATAAGGAAGACAATCTGGCCCAGTCCACGACCTTGTCAAAGGTGGTTATTATGGTATTTGCCCCGGGAATTACCCGCACACCCTCTTCCACCTCAATCAAATCTGTAGTGTTTTCCAATACCATCATATGCCCTCACCCCCATTTCTCAAAGGCCGTGAATCGTGAAACGTGAATCGTGAGCGCCAAATCCCTTTTTTTATTTTTTTTCTATTCACGTCTCACGGTTCACGATTCACGGCCTTTTAGTCCCATTCAAATGCCTCTTTTTTCCAGGCATAGACATATCCTATAACCAGTACCGCTATGAAAAGCATCATTTCTATCAGCGCATAAAGACCAATTTTATCGTACACAAGTGCCCACGGGTACAGGAAGACAGCTTCAACATCAAATATGACAAATAGCATGGCGATAATATAAAACCTGACATTGAACTGCTGCCTTGCCTCTCCGACAGGGGGGTTCCCTGATTCATAAGCCATGAGTTTTTCCGGGTAAGACCTTTTAAGCCTGAACAGTTGTCCGATCAGCAGCACTACGATTCCAAAGAGGAAGGCAATAATCATAAATATTAAAACCGGAAAGTATGCGGTGGGCACAAAATTACCTGGGACCATTGTATTCACCTATTTCCTAAGCTTTATTCGATTTAAGAACCAAATTTCTATTTATACTATATGTAATGAAACCTTGTCAATTAAATAAAATTGTAGGTACTATCAGATTATTTTATATCATTCATATTCTTTCCTATTATATTGATATTGGCTGCTTGTTTTTAGCGCGTCAGTCAAGTAAAATCACAGTGTATGAATGTGCTTGCGACAATAATGCAAAAAAAAGCGGAACGCCTTGCGAACTCAAAAAGCATTGTTTCGCTGCAAGAGTTAAAACGCACCATAGCAGATTCTGATGATGAAGCGCGAGACTTCAAGAGTGCTTTGGGCGCCGGCAAGGGGGAAATACGGCTTATTGCGGAATTAAAAAAGGCGTCGCCCTCAAAAGGCATGATACGGCCCGTCTTTGATCCTGCCGAAATAGCCTCGCTTTATGAAAGAAAACCTGTCAGCGCCATATCAGTCCTCACCGAAGAAGATTTTTTTCAGGGCAATCTCTCATACCTGAGAACAGCCAGGAACGTTGTCTCAAAACCAATCTTGAGGAAAGATTTTATCTTTGATGCTTATCAGATATATGAATCGAAAGCGCACCGCGCAGACGCCCTGCTGCTCATTGCAGCAGCGCTTGAGAGGAACCAGGCCCGGGAATATCTGCATTTGGCCGGCGAATTGCGTCTCGGCGTCCTTTTTGAGGTTCACAACGAAGAAGACCTTGAAAAGGCCCTATTGGTCAAGGCAGAGATTATCGGCATAAACAATCGTGACCTTACTACATTAAAAATAGATCTTTCAACAACACTCAGGTTAAAGAAAGAGATACCGGAAGACCGCATCGTAGTAAGCGAAAGCGGCATCAGAAACAGAGATGACGTTGTAACGCTTATGGATGCCGGAGTGGCTGCAGTACTTGTGGGCACATCGTTGATGGCAGCAAAAGATATCGGGGGCAAGATCGACGAACTGATGGGGAACGCATAAAGAACGTGAATAGTGAAAAGTGAATAGTGAGCAGGAAAGTCAGAAACAAAAAAACAGAATCAAAAAAAAGCAGTAAGGGCTGTTCACCCTTCACCTTTCACGACTCACGATTCACGATTCACGGTATTTTGGATATACTCTTCCCATTCCATAGGCAGCAGATACTTCTTTTTGTTATTGCAGTTTTTGCAGGCGGTGACTATGTTCCCCTTTACCGACTTGCCGCCGCGTACCAGCGGCACTATATGGTCCATTGTGAGCAGCCTGGCAGGCACCTTTGAGTAACAATAGTAACAAGTGCCGGCGGCGCACTTCCTTTTCCACCAGGTGCTCTGACGGAGGTCGCGGGCAATATTACGCTCTCTTTTAATCTCCTCTTCGGTTATTTCCGATGCGAAAACCATAACTACTTCCGGCCTTTTTTTGCATCTTCCTCTTCAAAAAACTTTCTATACATGATATCCCATTCGGGACTGCCCTCGACAAGTTTTTTAGTATAAGACTGAAGTTTTTTCCTCACTTCGGCATCAATGTCCTCGCCGAATTTTAACTCATTATTGATAGTACGTTTAATTTCTCTCCTCACGAGGCCGTCATCCTCCTTCAGGATAATCAAACCCTTTTCCATCAGTCCTTTCAGCAGCATATGGGTAGTATGGGTTATTTTATCGTCAGAGAGCATCATAGTATTATGTTCCTTTCCCTGACGAGCTTATGTTTTGTCATATCGAAGAGTTTCCTGAAATCAAGCCTTCCTTTTTCTATTTCAGATTCGTACTTCTTCAACAGCTGCCGGACTTCTTCATTAAGCCTGTCTTCAGCCATAAGTTCGTCGAGGAGCAGAGTCTCGGTTTCTTCAATAAGCAGATCAACGGCTACCGCAGGCTCAACAAGGCCCTTGCTGACAAGATTGTTTACAATCTGCTTTGCCATTAAAGGTACCCAGCTCTTCGGTATGCGCATACTATTTTTCCATAAACGGCAAAAGCGCAATATACCTTGCCCTCTTGACTGCAGTGGTCAATTCCCGCTGATGGGCAGCACAGGTTCCGGTCATTTTCCTTGTAAGTATCTTCCCTCGCTCAGTCATATAACTCCTCAGGCCTTTTAAATCCTTATAATCAATAAACGCTATCTTGTCGGCGCAATACCTGCAGAATTTCCTTTTCTGAAATCTCTTCTGTTGCATCATGTCATCTCCTCTCCTAAAAAAAATTTTGAATTTTAAATGCTGAATTTTTAATTAATGAAGATAACAAATCTTTTTCTTCCATAATTTAACATTCAAAATTAAGCATTCAACATTTGCCTTATTAAAAGGGTTCTAAATCCGTTGTTTCATCAGGCGGGGCCATATCAGCAATATTAGGTCCATCGGCCTGGACTTGCCGCTGATCCCGCTTCGGCATGAATCTCACATCCCGCGCGATAACTTCAAATTTACTCTTCTGAACCCCTTCCGACTCCCACTTACGTTCGCGGAGCCTGCCTTCCACAAGAACTGGATTGCCCTTATTCAGGAATTTACCGCAGCTCTCGGCCTGTTTGCCGAACACAACGGCATTGATAAAAAGCACCTCTTCTTTTGTATCATCTCCCTGTTTGTACCTGGAATTGACAGCAATTGAAATCGTGGTCACAGGTGTCCCGCCCGGTGTATACCGCACTTCCGGATCTCTTGTAAGGTTTCCTATTAGAATGATCCGGTTAAACATCAGCGCCTGTTTTCACCTCTGCTGAAGGCTCCACCACCTGAACTGCATCCTCAGAAGTCTGCGGTTTTTCCGGGACCCCGGTTCCTGCGGCAACAGCAATTCCAAGCACGTCTTTGGGGAGCGCTTCTATCTGTTTACTGCCGAGTCTGATAACCATGAATTTGAGAACAGGGTCAAAAACCTTAAAGAAACTTTCGATCTTGCCAATCGTTGCGGAAGGGGCCTTGAACAGATAGAAGATATATATTCCCATCTTCTGTTTATTGAGTTCATAAGAGAGCTTCCTCCTACCCCAGTTATCAGCCTTAAAAACCTCGCCGTTCGACTTAGTTATCTGCTCTGAAACCTTATCAATTGCGGATTTTATTTCCTCATCATTAAGGGCAGGATTCAGAATGACCATGCTTTCGTACCAATTCATCAAACACCTCCATATGGATATAAAGCCCTTTCACAAAGGAAGGGCATGGAGGATACACCAATTTCCGGAAAAAAATTTGGGGCACCTCAAGAATATACTTTATAGCACATTTAACACTTAAAAATCAAATAAGTTTATACTCCTTCATCTTCTTGTTAAGAGTGTTTCGGTTTATTCCCAGGGCCTTTGCCGCCTTGACCTGGTTTCCGCCGGTCTCCTTCAACGCAATGCCGAGGAGGGCTTTGTCGACTTCCGCAATGATCGTTTCATAAAGATTGGAATTCTCAATCATGGTCATTTTTTTCATCAAGCCGTTGACCTTTACCTCCAGAAACTCCTTTATAGAGCACGCATTAAAATCATTGGCAAAGAGTTCCCTCCTTTCGATCAGGCTTCCCCTTGAAAGAATCGTTGCCCGCTTTACGCAATTTTCAAGCTCCTTCACATTGCCCGGCCAGTCATAGCCTGAGATGGACTTTTCGGCATCTTTAGAGAAATCTTTTGGAGGCAGCTCAAAGGCCTTTATTGACTCTTTAAGAAAAAAACGCGCTAACGGAAGCATATCTTCTTTTCTTTCCCTGAGAGGGGGCAGCTTAATCTCGACAGCACTTAACACGTTGTACAGATCCTCGCGGAAGAGGCCGTCCCTCACGCAATCCTTGAGGTCTTTGTTGGTGGCCCCAATAATCCTGACGTCGGCTTTGATAGCATTGCAGCTCCCCAGCGGACTGTACTCCCGCTCCCGCAAAAAGCGCAGGAGTTTTGACTGGAAATCTGAATCAAGTTCGGAAATCCCATCAAGGAACAACGTGCCGCCGTTAGCATCATGTATCTTGCCTTTGGTCCTTTCCACTGCACCGGATAAAGCGCCCTTCTCCGAGCCGAAAAGCTCAGATTCCATGTGTTCCATGGGAATCGACGCGTGATTCATTGCAATAAAAGGGCCTAATTTTCGTCTGCTGTTATTATGGATGGCCCTTGCCACAAGTTCTTTGCCGGTACCGCTCTCGCCGGAAATAAGCACCGTGACATCTTTTGGCGCGACTCTCAAGATTTCCTTGAACACTTTCATAATACTGCGGGATTTGCCCATAATCTGCCCGCCATTATGAAAAGGGATGGAATCTTCTTTGTTTTGTCTGAGCTTGAGGAGTTCTTCGCGCATGGCTATGTCCCTGAAAGCCTTATCTGCAACAACTTTCAGTTCCTCAATGTCCAACGGCTTTTCCATGCAGCAATAAGCGCCCTCCTTCATGGCATCCACAGCGCTTTCCCTGCGTCCATGAACGGTAACTATAATCACAAGAGTATCGGGATTAAAGACCTTCATCTCCTTCAGCGCATCAATGCCGTTGGGAAGCGTGAGGTCAAGTAACACGAGCTTATATTTGTCGGCAATCTTAATGCCCGACCTTATGTTGTTTCTCGTCTCTATCTCATAGCCAAGGGGTTCCAATGCCTTCCGTATAACCAGGATTACGTTCTCATCATCATCTATAACAAGCAGCCGTTTACTCATTTTCTCCTAAAGACGTGAATAGTGAATAATGAATGGTGAGAATTGAAAAAAGTCTGTCATTCCCCGACTTGATCGGGGAATCCAGTCTTTTAAGAGGCACTGGATTGTCCGGTCAAGCCGGACAATGACGGCTATACAATTTTTTTCAGTTTTCATGTTCTTCCTTTTCCCATTCACGTTTCACTATTCACTTCTCACGTCTTTACGTATAATTTGTGTTTTTTTATATACCTTTCCACAGATGGAGGCAAAAGGTATTTGATACTCTTCCTCTCCTCAACCAGACTCCGTATGCCGGTAGACGATATATCCATCTGCGTCACCGGCACTAAAAAAGCTCTTCTGCCGCTCACCAACTTCAAAGTCCGCAAACAGTGAATCGTGCTTCCAAGGCACCTGCTGTCGGTGAATCGTGCTTCCAAGGCACCGACTACTGTCGGTGAATCGTTAGAGGCACTGTAAACTTCTTCTTTTTCCAATTCACTATTCACGTTTTTGATATAGGGTGAGCCTGCAATGGCGTCAAGGCCGATTCCGGGACGCCCCACGATAATAAAATCCGTCAGGCCTGTCAGTTTTTCCGGCTCCCGCCACTTCGGTATGTCGAGAAAGGCATCGCTGCCGAGTATAAAGAACAGTTCATCTCCGGGGTTCCTCTTGCTAAGCATTAGAAGAGTGTCAACAGTATACGACTTCCCCCGCTTTAATGCTTCGAAATCCGAAACGATGAAGTCTTTATTGGAAGCAGTTGCAAGGGTTGCCATTGCATAACGGTGTGATGCTGCAACTGCATCGCGCTCCTTAAGAGGAGGATTACCGGCCGGCACAAAAATCACTTTATCAAGCCGGAGTTTATACCTCGCCTCCTCAGCAGTCCTTAAGTGTCCTGAATGAACAGGATTGAATGTGCCACCAAAGATTCCCAGCCTCATAAAATCTTAAAACGTGATTAAAGAACGTGAATAGTGAATAGTGAATAGTGAATGGTCAACACCGTTACCCACCTTTTTTCTATTTACCTTCTCTGAGTCTGTTTCTTCAGGCTTTATTCTTTCACGTTTCACGATTCACCTTTCACAGTTCACGTTTTTTATAGCCCCATTTTTTTCAGCGCCTCGTCCCCCTGTCCTTTCATTGCAGGGGCATCTTCCGGAAGATACAGCATGACGCCGCCCTTTACAGGCCTTATCACAATCTTGCCTTCCTGCGAGAGCTGAGTTGTCGCCTTGACCGGGTCTTCGCCTTCAAAATACTTTTTAAATGCCTCGTTAAAGCCGGAATAGACCGTATGAATCCCCTTGTACCCTTCCTTCCTTAGGCTAACAATCGCCTTCTTCACAAAATCTTCGTGCCCCAGCTTGTCTGACATGCTCGCTGCCCTCCTTTATTCTCTTAATTGTCCGTTCCCGAGGACTACAAATTTTGTACAGGTCAACTCTTCAAGCCCCATCGGCCCTCGCGCGTGGATTTTGTCGGTGGATATGCCGATTTCTGCGCCGAGACCGAATTGATAGCCGTCATTTAAGCGGGTAGATGCATTCACAAGTACAGCAGAAGAATCCACTTCCCTTAAAAACCTCATTGACCTCTCATAGTTAGAGGTGACAATCGCATCCGAGTGGGCTGACCCGTACCTGGCAATATGATCCATCGCCTCATCCATGTCCTCCACTATTTTCACATTAATTACGAGATCAAGGTATTCGCGGTAATAGTCTTCGTCAGTAACCCCTCTAATATCAGGGAACAGAGCAACGGTGCCCTGACACCCGCGCATTTCAACCCCCGCATCCTTGAACCGCTTTACGATTACTGGGAGGAAACGCTCGGCAATAGGCCTGTCAACGAGCATTGTTTCCAATGCATTACAGGTCCCGGGTCTTTGCACCTTGGAATTAAAACATATTGCCTCCGCCATTGCCAAATCCGCATCCCTGTCAACAAAGACATGACAGACTCCTTTGTAATGCTTAAGCACGGGGATTCTCGAATTTTCCGTTACAGCTCTTATAAGCCCTTCACCGCCACGAGGAATAATAAGGTCTATCAGGCCCTCCAGTTTCAACATCTCCATAACGGCTTCCCTTTCAGGAATGTCTATAAATGTGATGGCGCCCTCATGGAGACCTTCCGCTCTTGCAACGTCCCTTAAAACAGCTGCAGTTGCCCTGTTTGAGTGCAGGGCCTCAGACCCCCCCCTTAAAATGACCGCATTCCCTGACTTCAAACACAAGCCGGTTGCATCAGCAGTCACATTAGGACGCGCCTCATAAATAATGGCTATTACCCCTATCGGCACTCTCATCCTGCCAACGGCCATGCCGTTGGGACGTAGCCGCATGTTAGATATTTCCCCAACAGGATCAGGAAGTTGAGCAACCTCGATGAGTCCTGCCGCCATCTCTTCCACCCTTTTTTCAGTAAGAGTCAATCTGTCGACCAGCGCCTTTGAAAGACCCTGCTTTTCAGCATATTCGATGTCTTTTTTATTTTCATTGATAAGCTCTTCCCTTCTGTCCCTGAGGGCCTCAGCCATCTTGATTAAAACGGTGTTCTTCAGGCTGGAAGAGGCCTTTGCAAGACTGCGCGCACCTTCTCTAGCCTCTCTCGCCTTTGCCAGAACAAACGTCTTTATATCCATACAACCCCTCCCGGTGATAACTAACAGCAAACAGGTGACGGGGCAGCAAGAATATAATATTCTTTTCTTACTACCCATAACATATTATCTATAACTAATTATTCGTCAGCTATACAATTATCAAGAAAACAGTTCTAAAAATCAATACATATTTAGAGTCTGTGTATAAATTATGATACAAATATATTGTCATTCCCCTCCGCCTGGGCGGCGGACAATGACAATATATGAGTTTATACACAGACTCTGTTTAGATTGGCAGTTGACTGAAGGAATACAGGAAAAAGGGAGCACTTATTTACCGGAGAGACAGTTTTTATAGATATTTGCTATAATGATAATAACTACTTTTCAGGAGGTTTTTTATGGCAATACCTGTCGTTGATCTTGATTTATGCATAGGCTGTGGCTCATGCGTTGAAGTATGCCCCGAAGTCTTCGAACTCAGGGACGAAAAGGCTTACGTAATCAGCGATAAGTGCGATTCCTGTGATTGCACTGAAGCTGCCAATGTCTGCCCCAGCGAAGCAATCGTCATTGAGTAAAACCGTAAAACGCGAATCGTGAATAGTGAATCGAAAAGCAAAAGCTTATTAAGCAGGTGTTTTTCTGTTTCGCTATTCACGTTTAACGTTCTTTAAGGATCTTTTCGCCAGTTCAACAAGGCCGTAAATTTTCAAATCTATAAAATCTCCTCTCTCCCGAAAGGTCGCAAGGCGCTCATATATAGCCGAAAGCGGCATTCTGATTACTTCGATATCTTCGGACTCGTCCGGCAGGTATAGCTGTCTCAGTCTGTCAGGCGCGGGAGTTACGTTTTTCGCCAGGAAAACAGTAAGCAGCTCTGCTGAAAGACCTGATGAGAGGGGGCCTTCGGCAAGGAAAATAAATTCTTCGGCAGTGCAGCCTGTTTCTTCAACCAGTTCACGCCGGGCAGCCCCCTGGAGGCTTTCATCTCTGTCATTAAGTCCTGCAGGAAATTCTACGACAAAACCGTCAAGCACCGGCCTGAACTGCCGCACAAACAGGATATCACCGTCAGCCGTCAACGGCACAATACCAACCACACCCCGGCAGTTCACCCTCTCAACAGCTTCCCACGTCCGCAAACGGCCCGAGTTATCGGTATAGGCAATGTTCAGCGCTCTGATAAAACTGCCCTCCCAGGCAGTGCGCTTGTTGACTATGTGCATGCTCTGATTATCCCAGAGGTCCGCGCAGTTTGCGTCCGCCAAGCACGTGCAGGTGGAAATGAAACACTACCTGTCCGCCATCCGGGTTGCAGTTTGATACAATCCTGAACCCACGTTCTGCAATGCCCTTATCCATCGCAATCTTTTTGCAAACTCCCAGGAGATGGCCCAGCAACGCTGCATCCTCATCCACGGTATCGACAATAGTGGGGATATGACGTTTAGAAATAACCAGTATATGCACGGGAGCCTGAGGGTTCACATCTTCGAATGCGAGCGCATGCTCGTCCTCATACACAATCTTCGCGGGTATCTTCTTTTCAGCAATCTTACAGAAAATACAGTCAGTCATAAAACCTCCGCCTTAAGAAATTTTGAATGTTGAATGTTGAATTTTAAATTGCGGAAGGAAAAAATTGTTTCACTTCATTAGTTCAAAATTCAGCATTCAAAATTCAAAATTTCTTAAATTAACCTATCCTCCTGTAGAAGCAGGTGCGCTCACCAGTGTGGCAGGCGCCTCCGCCATGCTGTATAACCTTTACGAGAAGGGTGTCGGCATCGCAGTCGTAGAGAATTTCCTTTACCTCCTGCACGCTGCCTGATGTCTCGCCCTTTTTCCAGTACTTTTGCCTTGACCGCGACCAGAAATGCGTAAAGCCTGTCTCGATGGTCGTTTTCAGTGAGGTCTCATTCATATATGCCATCATCAGTATGTCTCCGCTCAAGGAGTCCTGAATAATGGCGGGGATGAGCCCATTTGCATCATATTTAAGTTCCGGCAATATCATAATCTCACCATCCTTATCCTTATGATACCATTGCCCCGATGAATAAAATCAACAACCAAACGACCCGGTAGCGGACCGGCAAGGGACATAAAGCACCTATGCCTCTATGTTATAATGAAAAAAAATTTCCTGGGAATAATGTCAACCAAAAAGTCTTTAATCAAGATACTGTCCCTGCTGGTGCTCTTTGAGCTGCTGGCATTTGTCGGCACTGGTACTGCAGCCGATATTGCCGAGGTAAGTTTCAAGCTGGCCAATAATGAGCTCTATGCATCCACCGTTGTCAGGCCTGACCAGAAAATTATGGATGAACTTAATGACGGGTTGTCCAAGGAATTCACTTTTTATATAGATCTCTTCAGGGTGTGGCATCTCTGGCCGGATGAGTTTGTCCTCGGTCAAAAAATAATAACGACCTTAAAGAGCAATCCTATGAAGAGAGAATATGTTGCCACCAGTATCACCGGAAATACTTCCCTGGAAAAACGGTTTAATGACCTGGAATCAATGGTCACCTGGGCAATGACTCTTTCAGACATAAAACTCACAAATGTTAAGGAACTTGAGACTGGGACTTATTTCATAAAAGTCACGGCTGAATCCCGAATAAGGAAGTTGCCGCCGGTTATAGGCTACCTCCTCTTTTTTGTGCCGGACAAGGATTTTTCTATTTCAAAGAACTCCCATACATTCAAGATAAACAAAAAAGGGACGCAGCCATGAAGCTGTTGAGATATTTCCTGACAGTTTCCGGGCTTCTTCTGCTCATCGCAGCAATAACGACGGTTGAAGTCCATTTTATTAAAATGCCTTCCGTTAATATAACGACACGGTTCATCCTTATCAGCCTGCTCACATTCAATGTAATCGCGCTCCTGACATTGATGTTTTTTGTTGGAAAAAACATCTTCAAGCTGTACATGGAAAGACGCTATAAAGTCCTCGGCCACAAGTTCAGGATAAAACTCATGACCATTTTTGTTATCCTGACGCTTATCCCCTCCTCTTTTCTCTTTGTTGCGGCAAGCGGGCTCGCCACCAATTATATCAACCGCATTTTTTCTCCGCAGATGAAAAAACCTTTTAAACAATCGATTGAACTTGTGAGGGCCTTTTACGATTACGGGCGGCAGAGAGTGCTAGCTTCAGCGGAGCGGGCGGCGGGCGGGAACCTGCCCCTTTCCAGCGATATGTCGGTACATAAATATGCATCGTTGCCTAAGGACGCTACCGACATTGTCAGGGAAGCATTTAAAGGCATTAAGGGGACCGAAATAATCTCGACGAGCAACGGCGATATCATTAGGGCGGCAGTGCCTGACCGTTCGCATGGCGGCCATGGAGTGATCGTAGTGGAAACACTCCTGCCCAGGAGTATTTCAGGTCAATCTGAAAAGCTGAAAGAACTCTATGAGGACTACCTTAAAATGGAGACTTTCAAAAACCCGATGCGGCTGAATTATGTTCTTATCCTTGGATTTTTCACGCTCCTGATCGTCTTTACCGGGCTCTGGGTTTCCCTGAAAATATCAGGGGGGATCACTACTCCGATCCAGGACCTTGCAATGGCAACTGAACAGGTGGCATCCGGCAATCTTGACGTTCGGGTCACGGCAAAGAGCGAAGATGAAATCGGGCTGCTTATCACCTCATTTAATGAAATGGTTAAACAGCTGAAAGACAGCAAAGAGTCCCTCGAAAGAGCTTACACTGAGTCCGACGAGAGGAGACTCTACCTTGAGAACATCCTTGATAATATTAATTCCGGCGTTATCTTTCTTGACAATAGCGGGACCATTCTTACCATCAACAAGGCGGCCTGCTCCATCCTAAACGTCCGGCAAGAGGCTGTAATAGGGTATGAATACCTGTCGTTTATCTCGTCGTTTAATTCCGCAGACATTGCGGACATGGTAAAGGAGATGGAAGGCAGGGTGATACGCGAAATCAAACGGCAAGTCAAAGTCAATATAGACGGCAGGATCGCCATACTCAGGCTTTTCGTTTCAGGCATCAGGGAATCGTACACGTCAAAAGCCGTAGGAATGCTCGTTGTCTTCGATGACCTCACTGATGTAATAAAGGCCCAAAAGGTCACAGCCTGGCAGGAGGTTGCCAGGAGATTGGCTCATGAGATAAAGAACCCCCTGACACCTATCAAGCTTTCGACTGAACGGTTGATAAAGAAATGGCTGAACAAGGACGATGATTTTGACGCTGTTTTTGAGAAATCAACCCGGACGATCATCTCCGAAGTTGAGAGCCTGAGGAACCTGGTTGACGTATTCTCCCGTTACGGCAGACTTCCTGAGGTAAACAGGGTACCGGTAAACCTGCCGGAAATGGTAGATTCTGTTGTCGGCCTGTATAAAGGGTTCAAGGATATAGAAATATCGGCCTCACTCAACACCGAAATTCCTCCCGTGGCGCTCGATGCGGAGCAGTTCAAGCGGGTGATGGTCAATATCATCGACAACGCGATCAAGGCAATGGAAAGCAAAGGCTCTATTACTATTTCCTTAAATGCCTATGAAAATAGTAAACTAATAATCGATATCGCCGACACTGGACCCGGCATAAAGGATGAAGAAAAAGAAAAATTGTTTTTGCCCTATTTCTCGGGCAGAAAAGGCGGCACCGGTCTAGGTCTGGCCATAGCAAACAAGATAATCGCCGACCATGGGGGAAGAATACTTGTAAGGGACAATGTCCCCGCGGGGAGCATATTTACCATAGAATTGCCGATAACATAAAAACCGTGAATCGTGAAGAGTGAATCGTGAAAAGTAAAAGAATAAGGTCCAAAGATACAGATACAAATATCGTGACTATAAAAACTGTGGTAACCAATGTTTCACGTTTCACGTCTCACGATTCACGTTTCACGGTTTTATGTTTCAAGGGTTTGTGATGACTAAAGAAGTTATACTTATTGTAGATGACGAGGAAGGCATCAGAGAAAGCCTTTCCGGAATATTCGAGGACGAAGGCTATGAGGTGGTGACCGCTGCTTCCGGCGAGGAGGCGTTGGACATCATCAAAGAAAATATGCCTTATATTCTTCTCCTTGATGTCTGGCTTCCCGGAATGGACGGCCTTGAAACCCTGTCAAAAGTAAAAGAGCTTGATAATGAAATTCCGGTTATTATTATTTCAGGGCATGGGAATATTGAACTCGCTGTCAAGGCTATCAGACTGGGCGCCTATGACTTTCTCGAAAAACCACTTTCCCTTGAAAAAGTCCTTATCGTTACAAAAAGAGCGCTCGAAAAGAAGCGCCTCGAAACAGAAAACCGCGCCCTCAGGGCGGATTTAACAAAAAAGTGCACATTGATCGGGGATTCTCAAAAGATGGCTGAAATCAAGCAGCAGATCTTCCGAGCTTCCGAGAGCAACAGCAGAGTGCTTATTCTGGGAGAAAGCGGCACAGGGAAAGAGCTTGTGGCACGCCTGCTGCACGATAAGAGCAGTCGTGCCAATGAACCATTTGTAGAAGTAAATTGCGCCGCAATACCACAGGAACTCATAGAAAGCGAATTGTTCGGCCACGAAAAAGGCTCGTTCACCGGCGCGACCGAGAGGAAAAGCGGAAAGTTCGAGCTTGCCGACAAGGGCACATTATTCCTCGATGAGATAGGCGATATGACCTTGCAGACCCAGGCTAAAGTGCTCAGGGTGATTGAAACGCAGGTTTTTCAAAGAGTGGGCGGCAGCAAGAACATAAAGGTTGATGTGCGGATAATCGCCGCGACAAATAAAAACATCGCTGAAGAAGTAAGGAGAGGCAACTTCAGAGAGGACCTCTACTTCAGGCTTAATGTGATTCCATTGATATTGCCGACTTTGCGCGAACGTCTTGATGACATACCGCAGCTTACGCAATACCTTATCGAATCATTTGCCCTGGAAAACGGGATGAGGCCGAAAAGCATAGCCCCCGATGCGCTTAAGCTGTTTCAAGACTATGATTGGCCCGGAAATATAAGAGAACTGAAAAATATTGTCGAAAGGCTTATAATAATGGTGCCTTCGCCAATAGTCACAACCGGAGACATTGAAGCCCTGGGAGTTTTCAGCTCATCCCGGATATCCGGGTCAGGGCAGTCCCTAAAAGAATATGACTATTTCAGCAGCAAAACACTGAAAGATGCACGGGACGCATTTGAAAAGGACTTTATTATAAAAAAACTGGAAGAAAACAACTGGAACATATCAAAGACCTCTGAGGCCATTGCCATTGAGCGCAGCAATCTGCACAAAAAAATAAAAACGTATGACATTAACGTGTCTCAAAACCCGTGAAACAACAACCCGTGAATCGTGAAGCGAAAAGTCAGAGACAAAAAACCGTGAAGGGGAAAAAATAAAAAATGAACCGGAAAAAAAACCAGCCAATACTGTTGACTCTTCACGTCTCACGTCTGACGATACACGGTCTTTGCCGATTCACGATTCACGATTCACGATTCACGGCCTTTCACGGTCTTAACCGATGAGCGCATTGATTGCCATTGTCGGAAGACCAAACGTTGGGAAGTCAGCCCTCTTCAACCGTCTTGTTAAGCTCGGCAGGATACCCTCCCAGTCAACAGCAATTACAGAAAGCACGCCCGGTGTCACGCGGGACAGGAATTATGGGCGGACCGAATGGGAAGGAAAGCTAATTACCATAGTCGATACGGGAGGTTTTTATGCGGAAGGCATACCCCATGAAACCTCTGAGATAGCGAGTCAGATAAAAGAGCAGGCCTTGTTAGCAGTTAATGAGGCTGATGTTATAATCCATCTCCTCGACGGCAAGGAGGGGCTGAATCCGGCAGACCTGGAGTTTGCAGGCATACTTAGAAAATCAGGAAAAAAAATCCTCTGGGTAGTCAACAAAATCGATAGCATGGTAAAAGAAACCAGGGCATTAGAGTTTTATAGTATCGGCGCGGAAAAAATTCTCCCTGTTTCCGCTATAACCGGGCTGGGGATTGACGATCTGATGGACGCTGTAATAGCCTGCCTCCCTGCCGGCTGTGATACGGAAAGCTCTGCTTTGGAAGAAACCTCGATCCCCAGGATTGCTGTTGTCGGGAGGCCGAATGCCGGAAAATCCACTTTTATCAATTCGCTTCTGGGCAAGACCAGACATATCGTCAGCTCTGTTCCAGGGACAACGCGAGATCCCGTTGATTCCGTTTGTACCCATTATCGTAAAAAATATATCTTTATTGATACTGCAGGGATCAGGAAAAAACAGAAAGAATATTCCCTGGAAGGTTTTTCCATGATCAGGGCGGTAAAGAGCATAGAACGGGCGGACGTTGCCGTCATCGTTCTCGATGCCTCAGAAGGCATAACTGACCAGGACCAAAGAATTGCGGGCATAGTCGACGAGTACGGCAAGGGAGCTCTGTTTCTGCTAAACAAATGGGACCTGGTAAAGGATCCCGAAAATGCCTTTACAGAAATCACGAACGAGCTCAACAGGAAAATGTGGTTTATGCACTATGCTCCGGTTGTTACTGTTTCCGGCCTCGAAAAGACAAGAATAACAAAGATATTCTCCATTATTGATGAAATCATCGCCGAGAGAAGGAAAAGGATCCCCACGGGGGAACTGAACAGGTTCATGGAAAAGCTGGCCTCATCAGGACCGCTGCCGAGATACAAGGGCAAAGAGATCAAACTTCACTATATAACGCAGGCAGAGGTTGACCCCCCCGTCTTCGCAATCTTTGCAAATTACCCATCAGTGCTCAAAGCGCCGCAACTCAAATATATAGAAAAAAAGCTTAGGGATGAATACTCCTTTAAAGGGACGCCTATAAAAATTCATGTTAAGCCACGGTAAAATATGCTAAAATATAGGTTAAGACTAAGATTAAGGTTAAGATGAAGTCAACCTTGGCTTTTGTCAACCTTAACCTCAGTCTAAACTTGTATTTTAAAAGGAGGAATAATGCAAAAAATACTCGTTGCCCATGATGGCTCTAAATCGTCCGATAAGGCCCTGAAAAAAGCCATCGAACTATCAATAAGCTTTAATGGCTCGCTTACCGTGGTTGCCGTAGTTCCTGAGCTTTACCTTACTGAACTGCCGGATGTTGATAGAAACCGTATTTTCGAATCATTATCAAATGAGACACGGGACGCCATGGAAAAAATAAGAAAATCCCTGTCGGGCAAGTCAGTCGATGTCAAAACCCTGATCAGGCAGGGAGATCCTGCTGAAAAGATTCTGGAAACCGCACAAAAAATGAAGGTTGACCTTATTGTAACAGGATCGCACGGCAGGCACGGAGCAAAAAAGTTCTTACTGGGCAGCGTCTCATCAAAGATTGTTGATTATTCCAAATGCTCGGTCCTAGTAGTAAAATAATGTATGGGTGAATGTGTGTATGAGTAAAGACTCATATACCCATTTACTAATATTCCTTCTTAACAAATAATTTTAACGCCTCTTTATAGCTGACCGGTGCAAACCCGAAATGCCTTTCAACGGCATCCACGCCACAAGTATTGTCGGTCTCAAGCAGCCGCAACTGCTCACTTGTGACAGACGGAATCTTTTTCCCCAATTTGCCGAGCATCCCCTGTAAAACCCTCGATAAAGGCAGTACCAGTTTGACCAGCCCAACGGGAACATGGACAATAGGCTTATGGGCGCCGGTTGCTTCCATAAGAAGGGAAAGAAGTTCATTATAGGTGAGATGCTCCGGACCTCCCAGTTCATAAACCCCTCCTTGCTCCTCCCAGTGGGAAGTGGTGGCTGGACGGGGTGGGGACGAAAAAAGTTGGATAAAACATTTGACCAGGTCCCCGACGTAAATAGGCTGAAATTTTGACATACCATCACCGGGGACAGGGACAACAGGACTGGATGCAATGAGAACTTTTAACATTGAGGTAAACCCGTCCCCATCTCCCACAACAAGAGACGGTCTGAAAATAGTAAATGGAATGCCGCTCGACCTGACGATCTCTTCAGCTTCCGCTTTTGTCTTAAGGTACCTGGACCAGGAAGAGGATGATGCGCCAAGCGCGCTTTGATAAAAAAAATGCTTTATCTTTGCTTTCTTTGCCTCATTGACCAGATTCTCTGTGCCGGCTACATGGACTCTGTCAAAACCAAGACCTTCCCTTTCTTCTATTATGCCGACGAGGTGGACAACCATATCGCAGTTATCGAGGCTGCCTTTAAGACTTTCAGGGTCGGTAATGTCACCGATTACAACGTCGAAACCCGCTTTTTTGCATACCTCACTCCTCGCGGCAGATCGCGCCAGGCAAACGGCCCGCATCCCCCGGGCAGCGAGTGAGCTTACAAGATGACTGCCTATAAATCCGGTGCCTCCGGTAATAAAAAACATGTGACACCCAACTTCAATTGAGAATTACCATATCAGCCTTCCCCTTCTATGTGCCCAGCAGGCAAAAGAAACATCGACAAAATATGATTCCGGATGGCGATGCGCAGCCGCGATCTTTACGCCGAGTGTGGCTGTCTGCCCGGCAGTCCACGGAGGCCGGCTGTCAAGGCTGTTGATTTCTTCGAGTATCCTTACTTCAAGGCCGGCAATTACCGGATCAGGATGGACATCCTGGAGCCTTCGCATCAACTGTTTTTTTGACATAAATGTCACCTGGTCCCTTGCGCCGCCTATAGCTACCCCTATTATGTATGGAGGGCAACCTGCGCCCCGGGCCTTCGATAATGCATCGAGAACACACTTCCCGACACCGTCAAAGTCCCTTCCGGCGGTAACTTCAATGTCACCCAGGTTCAACAAAGCGGGGAGCTTATATATCTGCCCCAGGTTTTCGCTCTGTCCGCTTTTTAACATAAGATCAACCGTGAGTGTCTGCTCATCGGTTTCATCAATATAGACCAAGGGGAATGCGTCGCCTACGTTGTCCCCTGAATTCATATCCGTAATACTGTTGACGGCATTCGGAGTCAGAGGCACTCTTTGAGTGGCAAGCCGCGTTGCATCAACAATAACCTCTCTTATCGCCCTGTGGCTCAGGCCCATGGGAACCTTGACGAAAAAAACCGGGAAACCCGTGTCCTCACATATTGGACAGCTGCCGGCCCTTGAAAAGGAGACTTTTTTCAGCGCACCCTCAAGGGAGCTCCTGGTCAATACATCGGTCTTCTTAGAACAGGTTGCGTTCAGTGCATCCTCTATATCTTTTGGAACAGAGATTGCAACCTTCCTGTAAAGTTCAACTATACCGTCGCGCAGTTTCAGCAAATTAGTCTCCTGCAGTTCATGAAAGGTCGGCGGGAGAAAAGACTACTTCATCCCGGAACGCCCGAACCATATAAACAGTTTTCATAGTCTCGGTCTGCGTTACATCGAGCAGAGCAGCATCCAGCCCTGCACCTGCGAGGTAGCTCAGAAGGGCCGAGTTAACATGGGGCTTTAGTGCCTGCTTGAGTCCGGTTGACACGTTTGAAAGCCATACAATCGTGTTTATCGGCGGGTCGACCAGTTCGTTCAACGCTATAATGCATTCGTGTGCATTAAGCAGGTTCTCCTGCCCCATGCCCTCCGCAATATGAGTCAGCGAGGGGTCTGCGAACAGCCGCTCGTTAGGGATGTCGGCAAGATTTGACTCCTCTATCAACGCCTCAAGTATAAGGAGCTTCGCCTCATAGGTCGCAGGTACAGCGCCTTTCAAGGCCCTGAGTATGAGGTTCGCTTTTGAATCCTTGACGAGGGACAGAATTTCATTGCTGTTTTCTTCATCTCCGGAGAGATAATTTATTATAGGAGGCTCAGTGCAGAATGCGAGGGCCTTTTTCAGCGCCGCAGCATTCCGCGAGTCGAGGCAGAGTGGGAGGCCGGAGGCCTTCTGAACAGCTTCCGCCACGACGGGAAGGGTTTTCTCGTCTCCAACGCCGTCGGAGGAGCACATCACATTAATAAGGTCGGCGCCCCTGGCGGCAAGGTCCTTTGCCATAGACTCAATCGCCTTCGTGTCGAGATTGTTGACTGCACGCATATACGCCTTGTTCCTGGTGTTGAGATTATCCGCAATTACGAGCATGTCATACCTCCTGAATTAAGGTAAAAGGTAATACGTAATAGAAAGTTATTATTCCTAACCTGCCTTTTATCAAAGTATATCAGAATAGAGAAGATTTGGGAAAGGCAAGTGCGAGTGGCGCAAACTTGCCGAACTTTGGGCAGATAATCCGGCAGTTGATGATACTTCAGACAAAATAGTACAATTACCGCATGAAATCATTTCTGACCTATAGGTCGGCGCCTTCCTGCCTGAAATCATTGTTTTCCGCCACTTCCAGGGGGTTCACACTGGTTGAAATGGCAATAGTGCTGGTGATAATCGGAATAGCTATGGCTCTCGGCCTGCCTCTTTTGGGCCAGCTTGTAAAAAATGTTAAGTATAGTGATTCGCAGGATATAGTTAAAGGCGCCATAGATTCGGTGTCAAGCTGGGCTGCGGGCGGATCACTGCAAAGGATTCCGGATCTCTCCGGCGTAGGCAATTCAAATGACTTTAGAGGTATTGTAAAGAGCCCAAGCGACGCCTTTGGCCAGCCGCTGGTTTATGTCTACGATTATAATTCCTCGACTTTGAACAGCAATCAGCTCTGCGGGATCAGAACGACATCCATTACTCTTAATTATAAAGTAGGGACAGTTTCATATAATGTTAGTAATGTGGCCTTTCTTGTCCTGAGCCCGGGGGATGATTATAAAATCAACTCTACTCTTACCGCCAGTAATTTTATCGGGGCCAATAATGCAGCTCCCGTTACTTATACTAATGCGGCGATTCCCAGCCCCGGAGGAACTGCCAACAGTCCGTCGGTAATTGTAAACGCTGATGCAGCCAATGACATCGTGCAGTGGGTGACGATCGATGAACTCAGGACAAAGATCGGATGCCAGGGCGCTCAACTCACTATTGTCAATAATGAATTGCCGTACGGATATAACAAGACCGGATATAGTGCCATCATTTATGCTACTGGCGGAGTGCCTTATGTAGCGACCACAGGTGGAGCAGGCCAATACAAATGGTGCATACAAAGTGCTCAGGCACTGCCGTTTGCAAATCTCACATTTACAAATGATCAGGGGGGGGCGTTTAATTCGACAGCCTTTCAGCAAAGTCCGTCTGGCTGTACGAATAATACAGGTGGATGGCAGCAATCGGATAGTATTCAAATAGCTGGACAACCTGTTGTAATAGTGACTGGTACAGATTCTAATTTATATCTCTGCATCTTAAGTCATGTCGCAGCAAGTGCCAATCGTCCCATATCAGGCGCTAGCTACGCAACATACTGGCAGTTGGTAACCTCTTCTACTCCGTGGACAACATGGACGTCCGGGACTTCTTATACTAACGGAATGATAGTCCAAGGAACAGATAACAATTTATATATCTGTATTTTAAGTAATGTGGCAGCAAGTTCCAATCAGCCTGTAACAGGCGCGAGCTACGCAACATACTGGCAGCTATTATATTCTCAATGGACTTCAGGGTCTTATTATCCTGCAGGTTCAAATGAACTAACGATCTTCGTCATGGATAATGGTAATAATACATCTCAAAAAAATTTCACCTTTACGGTAAACCCTTCGTGAATGAGCATGTCAATGCCGCTTAAAAATAAGAGATTAACCCCCGGCTCGAGTGGAGCGGTTATGATGTATGTAATAGTCTTTCTGTTCTTTTTCATTCTCTCTTTAATGTTTGCCGGCATACATTATTTCGGCCCTCGAATCCTCAGGACAAAATCAACCACCACGATAGATACATTGGAGAAAACGGTCAAGGCAGTCATAAGCTGGTCAGAAGCTAATAATAGGCAATTGGCCAATAGTTCAAATTTTCCCAATATCATACCTTATCCGACTGACTCATACGGACAGCCCTTGTATTACATTTATGACAACGATTTAACATCAATGTCAACCGGCGGAATTTGCGGCAAAAGCACAACTTATCTGACAGTAAATTATTGTCCTAACGCCCTTTGCGCCAATGCCACAACTACCATACCAAATGTCGCTTTCATAGTTCTAAGCAGTGGCGCAAATTTAAGCAATCAGACTGCGGGAAATCAGGGAGTGTCCTCGTCTAAATCAATTAACATCTATGACGCAAGTGTAACAATTAACAACAACCCCTATGATGACATTGTAAGGGTGGTAACTCTAAATGAATTGAAATCAAGAGCTCATTGCTCGGGGGTTACAAGGGGGCGTCTTTTGCTCCTCAATAACGAACTGCCACGGGCGTGTGCTTATACCCAATATGCAGCAGCTATTTATCCTGATGGCGGTGTCCCAAACTCAAGCAGCGGCAATTATCAGTGGTGCCTGAATTATGGAGCCCCTTCTCTTAACGGCAGCATAAATGTGAATTCGAGCAACCCTTGTACTTGCAATTCAAATATTGCGCACTATTGCACACAGTGTTATTGCAATCCAACACTTACACTTGCTGGAGCAGGTCCAGGAACAACAGGTTCATATCCCGTTACAGCAATATTAAGTGATTATGATCCAAGTTCTCCTGCTGTCGTGCAGAGAAATTATGTTATCAACGTCTTAAGCTGCGGCACAGGCGGAGGCGCCGGGAACTCCGCTACCGCTGTACCCGGCGGCGCAGGCGCATCCGGAGGCGGCGGCACAGGAGGCATCAACACCGGATCTCCCAGCACCGTCAGCGGTAACACTCCTGATTCCAATACACTTGCAAACAATATAGTCCCCAGCGGCGGATCTACCACCGGGCTTGCTGTGCAAAACAACGCAATTGAGTTCGGATTTAATGTTGGCAATGCGGCTGCCTGCATCTGGTATCCTTACAATTTCCCGCTGCTCGGCAAAACCCTAAGAGCTTTCTGGAACTTTTGTTTCAATAATATTGATACCTCGGTAAACAGTACAGCTTACGCAGATGGTTACGCTCTCGCGCTAATGCAGGCTAATAATCCGACCAGTTTTTGCGGAACAGGCTCCACCATTAATGCAGCGATAACCCCCTATAATTGTCAGTATGGGGGAGCGCTTGGCGAGTTTCTTTCATACTGCGGATTACCAGGCTATAATATAGCCGCAGAGTTCGATATTTTTCCGAACAATACCTCAGTCGACCAGCGTAATGATCCGGGAAACAGTGACAACCACGTTGCTTTCGTCCAATCCCTCAGCCAGCACACCGGGCCTCCATATACAGGCATATACGGCGATAATACTCACGATGTATGGGGCAATCCCGCTTGCGGATGTAACGGAACATGCAGCGGCACAGCCACCGGCGGCGGCACCGCTACATGCACTGGCACATGCAATGGAACTGCAGTGACTAATGCTGTATGCTCCGGTACATGCCTCGGATCATGCACCGGAAATTGCACTGGCACGACCCCGGCATGCAACGGAACATGCACCGGGAACTGTACAGGGCTCTGTAACGGAACAGCGATATCAAATGCTCCTTGCACTGCTGGTGCCCCCGGGGCCGGCACCTGCTATGGGACATGCAGCGGGACATGCAATGGGACAGGGCTAGGGTGCGCCTTCGGCAGCATGAATAACAGCGGTCATACGGGGGCGTCTGCTTACCCTGTTACGTGGATGGAAGACGGTTGCCAGGCCGGCTATACAAATCATAATGCCCGGGTTGAGGTGCATACGCGGTGCAACGCCACTTGCAGCGTCTGTGAAACCTCAAGCTGCACTTCCACCGCTCTTATGAAAGTATGGGTTGATGGTAATGGAGGAAATGGAAACAACAATCTGACCGTTAACGAACCCTCTAACCCGGACATGGCCTACTGTTTCACCCTGCCCTCTGCAATGAACCAGGTCAAAGTTGGCTTCACCGAGGGCACTGGAGCTGAGAATCAGTTGGGCTATATTGCAAATTTTGAGGCAAATTTCTTCGGTGTCTGCCCCAGGCCCACAATCACTGCCACTTCTTTGCCGCGTATAACTGCCGGCAGTGGATGGACGGCGACGTTTAGTGCGACAGGCGGAACGCCGCCCTACACTTGGAGTTGGAATGCCGCAAACCTGACAAATCCAAGTGGGTCGCCTGCGATAATAAGCAGTTCTACCCTGCCTGCCGGTTGTACTACGTCAAGCATGGATCCGTCTACCGGCACCATAAGCTGTAGGCCGACATCAGCCGGACCATATAATACTGTCCTTGTTTCGGTAACCGATGGTTGCACGTCTGATGCGTGTTCCAATACAGTGTCCATGAATCCCTCACCAACATGCTCCTTTGCACCGAATCCAATCAGCGTCATCTATAACAATCCTGCTACCTTAACATGGACGATAACAAACAGTCCGGCCAACGGCACCTGGACGACCTCTCCCAGCGCAAACTGCGCCACTAATTTGAGCAATTCCACTGGCGGTGGAAGCTGCACAACTGGGAACATTACCGCCTCGACTACTTATCCTCTCACCGTAACCAATGACTTCGGAAGCAATACATGTGTGGCTACTGTAAATATGACATGCCCGGCCCCTTCTTTCACTACGTCATCGCTGCTCCCCACCGGGACACAGGGTTCCCCATATTCGGAAGTAATAAATGCAACCGGCGGCGTAACACCTTATACGTGGAGCGCCTCAACCATGCCTCCCGGTTTAACTTTTAATACTACAACACACACAATCAGTGGAACTCCGTCAGCTGCTGGAACGTATACATTTACAATAAGCGTAACCGGCAGTTCCCCTTGCGCAAATGTTACACCCCAAACATTTACTATACAGATTTATGGTCCCCCAACCTGTCAGCTCAATCCAGGTTCGAATATTGTTGCATATAATAGCAATACGAGCCTCACATGGAACGTACAAAACGGTGCGACAAGCGCCGTATGGAATACAGCTGGCACAACACCCTCACCAATAGGAACGTGCGGCGGGACCCTTAATCCAGCTAGCGGCAGCGGATGTACTACTGGCAGTCTAATAACACCGGGCCTAAATACCTATACACTTAAGGTCAGTAACACGTATGGTAGCAACACCTGTTCCGCGAATGTGTACGTGGGTTGCACGGGGTACAGGGTATGGACTAATATAGGCACTGGTAATGCTAACAGATATGACTTCTTGATTACTGGGGTCGCTTGCCGAACAAATATAAATGGAAATTCTGGGGAGATAACTAATGGCACCCCTCAACTTACTCCGGGTGGAACTATTAATCGATATACGAGAAACACTACTTGCGGAGGCGCCTCTTTTGGGAGCATATCCTATAATGATGCCATGGACGCCGACATTGGGTACAACGGAGGCAACGGGAATTGCCAAGTTTATTATAATGTTGACAATGTAGGAACTACCGGCTATTACGGCTCAAGTGATACCGCGTCTGACAGATAGGAAAAGGATTCTCGTGGGTCTTGGTGCAAACGGGGAACCCATTACTTATTGACATTTGTAACAACAAAATTAATACACCTGCTTAAATAGAGTCTGTCCATAAACTCAGATTTTGTCATTCTCTAGCTTGACCAGAGAAGACAGATGAAGAAGGCAGATTCTATGAAACAGATGCGAAACCCTGTTCTTTGAAATGCGGGTCAAAGGCGAAAACATGTTTGATTCCCATCCCGCGAATGACTTCAAAGCTGACGCAATCAACCAGACTGAGTTTTCGGCGAGACGCTGCAAGCATGGCGCTTACGCCTGATTTATGAGTGACCGGGTCAATGAATTCCGTATTAAGCAACGGCACAATATCTTCCTGAAATGCGCGAACAGCCTCCAGGCCCAGCCTGTTTTGGATAAGAGCAAAACATTCTACAAGCACATAATTGGAAGTCACCAAAATATTATCTTGTTGAAGGATGCTCTGCCATGTATGTTTGGCTTTAAGATGATTTTCGTCTTCCCTGTCCAGGACCGCAAAAAAGGCTGAGGTGTCAATAAAAATTCTCATTTACGGAAAGCCTCTGAAAGATAGACATCATGTTCTTTTGACACATTGCTTTGGCCAGAACTGAATTTCCCGGCAATATTTATACCTCTTCGACGCCGCTCTTCAAGGTCAATAAAAGCATCTGGTTTCAGTATATTATCGACAGCTTGACGTATAAGTTCCGCTACTGACTGATGCTTCGCCGATGCGACTTTTCTTATTTTCCCGGCCTGCTCTTCTGTCAACTGAATTTGTGTGCGAATCATAAAATTCACCTCCAGATTACAGTGATTAACTTAGTGATGTTATGATAACATTTTAAGTATTTCACATCAACTTGACGCATTGCACAATCAGAACAGTATTCGAAATTGGATCGTTGCGTCATATAAGAATGTATTCAAATAATTTCACCTGGCAACATCAACTACTTCATTGTATCGAAAGTAGAAAATTTATTGTCATCCCCGAGTTCCTTAATCGGGGATCCACTCTGGATTCCCGCCTCCGCCAACAGTAGGCGCCTTAAGCGCGGGAATGACAGCATGGGTGATATTATTTGAACCTAAGCTCATGGGGATTCTCGCACTCTTTTGATATGGCGTTGTAAAATGGTCATTATGTTATAATTCAGCATGCTGAAATTAGAGCGTGAAAAGAATGCCCTCCTCCCGGCTCAGGAGTTTATTGTCAGGCTGAGCTAAGCCTTTATTAATAATTCCCGATGACTGCAAAGTTTATACAATCAATAAAAAAGGATTTCCTCGGCAATAAATTCGTCCACATTCTGCTGATTGCTGCCATTGGTTTTTTTGCTTACTCCAGTACCTTTCATGTCCCTTTCCAGTGGGATGAGGAAGCCTTTATCGGCTCAAATCCGATCATCAGGAATCTGAACTATTTTTTGCATCCCTCAAAAGCGGCTGCGTTGCCTTTCTACGATGCCTTCATAGGCAGATATATAGGCTATCTCTCCTTTGCACTTAATTACAGGCTCGACGAATTAAATGTGCCGGGGTTCCATATAGTCAATTTGGCAATACATCTCATTAACGCCGTGCTTGTTTATTTCTTTGTGCTGGTCACCTTCAGAACTCCTTTTTTACAGGACTCCAGGTTAGGCGGCAATGCAAAATTTGTTGCGCTTGCAGCATCCCTGCTCTTTGTGTCGCATCCCTTGCAAACAGAAGCGGTGACCTATATATTTCAGCGCCTGGCCTCGTTAGTCACTCTGTTTTATCTCCTGTCTGTTGTGTCGTATGCTTATTCCCGCATCTCGGTTAATATTAAATATAAATATGCATTATATATCCTCTCGATTTTGTCCGCTGCGCTCGCGATGAAAACAAAAGAGAATGCCTTCACCCTGCCTTTCATTATTGTCCTCTATGAATTTTGTTTCTTTGAGGGCGGGTTCAAAAATAGAGCGCTTCGACTTATTCCAATGTTGCTGACACTGCTCATCATCCCTCTGACATTATTGGGGACAAATATAACTTTATCTCAAATGATGCATCAGGTCTCTACTGTCGGTGTCGGCTATTCAGGGATCCCGCGAGGAACCTACCTGTTCACACAATTCAGGGTGATTGTCACTTATTTGAGACTGCTGCTTGTGCCTGTAAACCAGAACCTTGATTATGACTATCCAATTTACAGGTCTTTCTTCGACCCGCAGGTGTTCCTTTCGTTTCTGTTCCTTGCAGCTCTATTCGGACTCGGAGTGTACCTGGTAATAAAACAGGTAAAGGGTAAGGTTCAGACAGAGTCGCCCTTTGCTGTTTCTCAACCTCAACCTTTACCTCAACCTGCCTTTAGATTAATCGGTTTCGGCATATTGTGGTTCTTTGTCACACTTAGCATCGAATCAAGCATTATTCCCATTCCTGTGCTCATGGATGAATACCGGGTCTATCTGCCATCAGTGGGATTTTTCGTTGCACTAAGCCCGGTCCTGTTCCTGCTTGCACGGAAAATCAAGTTGGAAAACAGGATGGTGGTCCTGCTCTTAAGCCTGATAATCGCAATCTTGTTCGGGTTGACTTATATAAGAAACGCTGTCTGGATTGACAGGTTTACCCTGTGGGAAGATGTCGTAAAAAAAAGCCCCTACAATGTGCGGGCTTATAATAATCTGGGTAATGGCTATCTCGGCATCAGCGAAACCAAAAAGGCCATCGAGATGTTCGACAAAGCAATTGCTCTGCAGCCGGACTATTTGTTGGCCTATCATAACAGGGGAGAAGCATACCTTAAACAAAAGGATTATGACCGTGCACTCATAGATTTCAAAAAAGCGGATCCTTTGCAAAGAAATTATCTCACCTATGTTGGGATGGGTAAGGCATACTTCGGGAAGGGAGAGTCCAAACTGGCTCTCGAGAACTTTCTCAAGGCAGTTGTCATGAAGCCGGACTCTGAAACGGCTTTAAGCGGCATTGCCTTCTACTATGGAGCAACCGGGGAATATGGGGAAGCTATCCGTTTATACAGCAAGATATTAGATTTAAACCATTACAATCCGGATTTTTATCTGAACAGGGGCAAGATGTATATGGCCCAAAAAGATTATGCAAAAGCCGCTGCAGATTTTGCTGCTGCTGTCAGGCTCAATCCTATAGATATGGATGCTGTTTACAATTGCGCCCACGCCTATTACTATGCCGGACAGTTTGATGCCGCCATCCGGGAATACAGCAGGGCTATTGCAATCAATGACATACGTCCGACGAAACGTGAACTTAGCAGCGGGGACATAATTCTTCCACCTTCACAAATGGCAATTGAGACCAGAAGTCCTGTTTTGTATGAAGGCAGGGGGCTCTCGTATTATTCAAAAAAGGATATTGGTCACGCAATAGCTGACTTTACAAGCGCCATTTCTCTCAATCCGCAATATGCGCCTGTTTACTCTAATAGAGGTCTTGCATGGTCGGATATGAAGAGATATGATCTTGCAATTGCAGACTTTACCAGGGCAGTCGAAATAAAGCCGGACTTTGCCGTGGCCTATATGAACAGAGGAGTAGCATACATAATGACCGGATCAATCAAACACTCCCTATCAGACTTGAACAAGGCGCTTTCGTTGGACCACAACCTCGCGGTTGCGTACACAAATCGGGGCGATCTTTATCTTGAAACTGGGAGCAGCGCAAAGGCAGTAACAGATTTCAGGAGGGGCTGCGCTCTCAAAGACAACAACGCATGTGCAAGGCTTAAAAGCGGCAAATGAGGGGAGGATTGCCTCCCCTCATGGAACAGCCACTATTGTAAAATTATCAGCTAAAATATATAAGTTAGAATATTGGTAGGTGGCGTAGCAGCCATATTCCATGCACCCGCAGCATTTACGCCGTTTGCACCGCAATACATAAGGCGGCCACTTGTCCCAAGTGCAGTGCCGTCTACGTTAGAATCTATGGTTTCCACAAGAGTTTGTGTAGCAGTTACAGGCAGGGTTATGAGCATGAAGTTCTTTGTGAGACCCATAGCGCACGCATTGCCACTCGTGATTTGTACTGAAACGTCTCCAACCACGGGGTTGGGATAATTCATATTGGCGGAAGCCAGTGCATTTGTGACAGCACCGATGGTATTAATAAGACCGGTGGGAGCATTGTTGGCTGCCGCGCCGGCATCACCGGGAAAGTACCCAAATGTATCGTAGTACTGATTCATCGGCGTTTGCCACTGGTTAATTATACTTGCGACTTTCTTCGCCTTCGCATTATCGATCAAATCCTGACCCTTCAATACAGCCGCGAGTATGATGCCGATAATCACCAGGACGATGGATAACTCAATCAGGGTAAAACCCTTTTGGCTCCTCATGTAAGTATGCATTTGATTAAAGCCCTCCTTTTTCTTTTCCCTTATACAATCGCCATTTGTGACGTAAATTTTGACGCTAAAATATATAAGTCAGAATATTGGTAGGCGGCGTGGCAGCCATATTCCATGCACCCGCAGCATTTACACCGTTTGCACCGCAGTACATAAGCTTGCCGCCTGTCCCAAGTGCAGTGCCGTCTACGTTTGTATCGATGGCTTCAACAAGAGTTTGAGTAGCTGTTGCAGGCAGGGTTATGAGCATAAAGTTCTTTGTGAGACCCATACTGCATACATTGCCACTCGTGATCTGTACTGAAATGTCTCCAACAACAGGGTTGGGATAATACATATTGGCGGCATTCAATGCATTTGTAACGGCAGCGATGGTAGTAATAAGACCGGTCGGTGTATTGTTTGCTGCCACACCGGCATCACCGGGTAAATATCCTTTCCTGTCATAGTACCCCATCATCGGCACCTGCCACTGGTTGATTAAACTTGCTACTTTCTTCGCCTTCGCATTGTCGATCAAATCCTGCCCCTTCAATACAGCCGCGAGGATGATACCGATGATAACCAGGACAATCGATAATTCGATTAGTGTAAATCCTTTCTGATTTCTTAATCTTTCCAGCACGTTAACCTCCATTTAAAGGCAACTATATAGTTTACTCCATTTGATACTTAAGTATCCGACGATGAGTATAATATATTATGTCGTTTTTTATCTACAAAACTTGAACCTGTCAGTAATCATTCAGTTATAGGTGGCAATTCGTCATTCCCCTCCGCCTAGGCGGATTGATCGGGGAATCCATGGTTCGACAAGCTCACCAAGACAAATGTCACCCTGAGCCTGTCGAAGGGTGGATACTTCACAAAATCCTTGCTTTGCTTATAGACGACCGTTATATACTATTACATGCGGCGTCTTTTAAAATGGTTGATCCCCATCATATGTCTCTTGCCTTCTGTGCTCAATGCCTTCTGCTTTGAAGAAGCAGGGAAAAAGTACGACATAAGCCCGTTGCTTCTTGAATGCATTGCAAAAACAGAGTCGAAATTTGATCCTGAGGCCACATATAAAAATACAAACGGCTCAGTAGACCTCGGCTTGATGCAGGTAAACTCATATTGGGTCAAGGCATTTGGGCTGGACAGGGACAGACTCATCGCCGATTCCTGCTACAATGCAATGGCAGGGGCCCGGATACTGAGTCAATGCATAGACCGCCACGGGTATACATGGGAAGCTGTGGGTTGTTATAATGCCGTGAGCATGGATAAAAAAAAGGCGTATTCGTGGAAAATATTCCGTCAACTGAAGGCTGAGGGCAGAAGACTCGAGGCAAAGGGCGAGGGGCTAAACGCTATCGGCAAAAAACAGGAGATGAAAACGACTGACACATCATCTCTGTCGTTCAGGGCGCGGGATATTTTTGACGTCTCCTTCGGTAACGAGGCGCAGCGTCCGGCAGACGGAACACATTGAGCCTTCTTGCTGACCTGCTTTCAAAGGTAAAGTACCAGGGGCTCAAAGGAGAGATCCCGCCAAATCTGAAACAGATGGTAGCGGATTCGACCGAGAGGTCGGCGGTCATAAGAAAGGTTGTCATCCTGTCCGTCCTCATTATGACTGCAATTGTAACCGGGTTTGGCACGGCATACGTGTTTCAGGCATTTTTAAAGCCCGCAGCGGTGAAACCCGCGGCGTCTCTGCCGCAACCAGCCAATCTGCAGGGCGCTGCCGGCCGCCCAGAGGCTACCTCTGTGCCGAGCGCCTCTTCGCGCTCACAGACACCTGCACCGGCGTCACCTGCACCCAGTGAAAGGCCTTTATCCAAAAAGAAACCTATGCATGTCATCCCGGCGAAAGAGGAAGAATCTCCGGAACAGCCGGTACGGGACAAATCAAAAGTTCCTGCCGGAACCGGCAATGAAGCGACTGCCGCTAAAGCAGCACCCGAACAGCACTTCGCAGAGAACAGCGAAAAGAGGGACATGTATATTTACTATGCGAGGGCCTCCGAATCCAGGAAAGATTATCAGCAGACGCTCTCGAATTATATGAAGGCGCTGGAGATTGATCCGGATAACTCCGGCAATTACATCATCATGAATAATATTGCAGGCATTATGATACAGATGGGCCGGTATAATGAAGCCCTGCACTATGCCGGAAACGCCCTCACCCTTAAAAAAGATTACTTGCCGTCTCTTATCAACATGGGCATTGCCTCAGTTAAAATAGATCATGCAGCAGACGGGGAAAGGTATCTTGCCAGGGCGCTGACCCTGGAACCATCCAACAGGAGTGCCTTGCTGAACCTCGCACTTCTGCATGAGAAAACCATGGAGTATGACAAGGCCTATTCAAATTTTTACAAACTGGCTCAAATGGGAGATGTCCAGGGATACCTTGGACTGGCCCGCATTGCGGAGAAAAAAGGGAAAAAACCGGATGCCGCGCGCATATACCGCGAGATACTCTCGATGAATAACATAGACCCGC
The DNA here is from genome assembly GCA_963830245.1 of Nitrospirota bacterium. Classification (GTDB taxonomy): domain Bacteria; phylum Nitrospirota; class Thermodesulfovibrionia; order Thermodesulfovibrionales; family Dissulfurispiraceae; genus JADFXI01. The sequence continues at coordinate 29,618 of CAWHNC010000017.1, read as the reverse complement.
AGATCAAAAGACTGGCAGGCGAAAGGCTGTCACAGATGGAACAGTGATGGCGGATTCGACGGAGAGGCCGGCGATCCTAAGAAAGGTTGTTATCCTGGCTGTCCTCATGCTGATTGCAATCGCAACCGGGTTTGGCACAGTATATCTGTTTCAGTCATTTATAGAGCCGGCAGCGGTGAAAACCACGGCGGCGCTGCCTCAACCAGGCAATCTTCAGAGTACTGTGAGGCCAGCGCCTCCCGCTGTGCAGACGCCTGCTCCGGTGCCTGTCTCCACGCCCGCACAAAAGCCCGGCCCTGCACAACCTGCACCCAGGGAAAGACATTTATCCAAAAAGAAGCCCGTGCCTGCCGTCGCTGAGAAAAAAAGCGGAGTTCCGGCACAGCGGGGACAGGACAAATCATATTTGACAAGCGTCCCTGCCCGGGATGACGGTGAAGTTGCTGCCCCTAAAAAAACGCCCGAACAGCACTTAGCAGAGAACAGTGAAAAGAGAGACATGTATATTTACTCTGCGAGGGCCTCCGAATCCAGGAAAGATTACCAGCAGACGCTCTTAAATTATATAAAAGCGCTGGAGATTGATCCGGACAACCCCGGCAATTATATAATCATGAATAATATTGCAGGCATTATGCTTCAGATGGGCCGGTATAGCGAGGCCCTGCATTATGCCGGAACTGCCCTAAACATTAAAAAAGATTACTTGCCGTCTCTTATCAACATGGGTATCGCCTCAATCAAGCTGAATAATGAAGCAGACGGCGAAAGGTATCTTATAAGGGCGCTGACCCTTGAGCCCTCCAACAGGAATGCCTTGCTGAACCTCGCAATTCTGCATGAGAAAACCCTGGAGTATGACAAGGCCTATTCAGATTTTTACAAATTAGCTCAAATGGGAGATATCCGGGGATACCTTGGACTTGCTCGCGTTGCAGAGAAAAAAGGCAAAAAACAGGATGCCGCGCGCATCTACCGTGAGATACTTTCCATGAATAACATCGACCCGCAGATTAAAAAACTGGCTGACGAAAGACTGTCACTTTTAGGCAACCAATAGGCCATAGCCTATTCTTTGCCGGCTTCTTTCACCACATCTGCTGAAATCCAGCATGCCCTTCCTTCGGCTGCCCTGACTTTATACCATCTCTTGCCGGCAGTATCGACTGATTCCCCGGCAACCTCAAAAGAATTATCCTTTACCGCCGCATATAGGGCCTCTGCTCCGAGGGATGGCGCTGCCCTCAGGTTGGCGGCTTGAACAGTAACGATTATTCGTTTAGGTTTTGTGTTTTGTGCTTCAGCAGAAGACGACAAGGCAATAGCAGGTCCGGGTTTCTGCGCCGCCTTTTGGCTGCCGGTATCTATCTCTATCAGTGGCGGTTTTTCGGGAACAGTGCCCTTGATCTCGTTTCCGGATAAATTCATATGCGTTGTACGATTCCCGAAACTCAGGATTATGGCAAGCCCGGCAATAACAGAAAGGAATACCGCCAGCATCCGTTTGCTGAAAAATCCCGACCACTTCCACCGGCTGCGACCCATAGTTTCATTCAACAGGTGCCGGGTAGCATAGATGATATGCCGCTTTCTGACATTCCTGCTTACATCCAGATACGCAGCCATCATCGCCCGTGAGGCAATGAGGTTTATCAGCCGCGGAATCCCTTTTGACATCTTATAGAGGAGCCGCCTGGCCTTTGCCTCAAAAAGCACGGAACCTTTCCCGGCCTTTATAAGGCGGTAATTGACATAATCAGAGGTTTCATCCATACCCAGGGGTTTTAAAACCGCCCGCAGCGTTATCCTCTGGTTCAATTGCCTCATTGCACTCGAAAGAAGCCGGCTCCTCAATTCCGGCTGCCCGATAAGTATTATCTGGAGCAACTTCTCCTTATCGGTCTCCAGATTCGACAGGAGCCGCAATTCCTCAAGTGTTTCATCCGGGAGGTTCTGGGCCTCATCCACAATAATAATTACCCTCCTGCCGGAGGAAGAATTCTCAACCAGAAAGTTTCTGAATGATTTGATTACCTCGTTTTTATTCGTTGTATTGAGCGTTATTTTGAGGTCTTCGATAAGCGCCAGCAAAAATTCTTCAGGCGAGAGACGGGGCGTCATAATAAGAGCGATCTCGGCCCTGTCCTTCCAATTATTGATAAAGACTTTAAGGATAGTGGTCTTGCCTGTGCCAGGTTCTCCGGTGGCGAGGAAAAAACCCTCTTTCTGTTCCACCGCATAGTTTAGCGACGAGAGGATTTCATTATGCTCCCTGGACGGATAAAAATAAAACGGATCGGGTGTAAGCCTGAAAGGGTCTTCAGCAAGATCAAAAAAATCAAGATAGTCCATGCTACATCTTCCCGAAACGCGACACAAGCTCATATATCGGGAGCATAAGCCCGATAACTATAAAAGCGAACATGATGCCGACAACACCAATGACAATCGGCTCCACCATCTTCCCCAGCTTCTCAGCGATATCGTCCAGCTTTTTGAGATAATAACCGGACAGGAAGCCAAACTGATCGTCAAGACTGCCGCTCGTCTCGCCTATGCCCACCATCCGGATTATCAGTTGTGGAAACTCTTTTAGCTGTTTCATCGAATCGGCTATGCTGTTCCCGGCAGATACACTCTCCTTCAATTTCAAGGCTCCCCTTTTGAAGACTTCGTTGCCCATCAGCTCTGCAACAATGTCCAGGGAACGGTCAATCGGGATACCCGACATGACAAGTATTCTCATCTGCTCGGAAAACATTGCAAGCAGTTTATTGTAAACCACCAGCTTCACAATGGGCAGCTTTATTTTGAGCAGATCCACATAATACCTGGTTTTCTCGTTCTGGTTCATGACCCCTACAGCCACTGCTGCCGCTATGGGAAAAAGCGGTATGACAAACCAGAATACTTTCATGAAATCACTGACGCGCATGAGAATCAGGGTTATCATGGGCAGCTTGACGCCCATGTCCTTGATAGTCTCCACAATCTTCGGCAATACATATGCGAGCCAGAAAGTCAGGGCTCCGGACGTTGTAACAATGGCAAAGGACGGATAGATCAGCGCCCTCTTGATTGCCTGCGCAAGGTCCTCCATTTTTTGCAGGTGGTCTGCGACATCAGCCAGACTTTTGTCTAACCTGCCGGTGTCTTCACCAACCCTTACCAGTCTTACAAGTATGGAGGGGAATGCATTCTTCTGGAGTTCGACAGCATCTGACAAGCGCATGCCCGACTCTATTTTTCTCTTCATATCGCCAACAATAGCTTTAAAATTCTTGTCTTCCAGCGTATCGAGCAGGTTTTCAAATGCCGATATAATTGGAATTCCCGCCTTGAGCATAACCGCAAGGTTGTTGGCAAACTCTATGACAACCGGTCTTTTGATCCTGCGGGCAGAAACAGCTTTTCTGATAAAAGCAACTGCCGCACTTGCCTGTCTGACATCGAGAATGCTGAGCCCTTTTTCAGTAAGCTCCGCAAAGGCGGCGTTGATGTCCTCAGCCTCGGTCATGCCGCTTGTCACAGTGCCATCGGGGTTGACAGCTTTATACGTAAAATAGTTCATCCAGCTACTCTCATGACCTCATCAAAGGAAGTTATCCCTTCCCCCGCCTTTCTCAGGGCTAAATCCTTCAGCGGCACCATGCCCTTTTTTACTGCCATTGCCTGCAGAGAGGTGATCGATGAACCTGAATAGATCATTTCCCTGACATCGTCATCAACGATCAGTATCTCTCCGACAACGGTCCTTCCCGAATATCCGGTGTCGTTGCACTTGCTGCAGCCGCTGCCTTTAAAAGCCGTCGAAAGTGTGACGCCTGCTTTTTTAAACGCGGCAATTTCCTGATCGCCCGGCACATATTCCTTTTTACAGTACCCGCATATCTTCCTGATAAGACGCTGAGCCATAACAGCGAGCAGCGACGCCGACATGAGGAAACGGTCGACATTCAGGTCGATTAGCCTGGGGATGGCAGTTACAGCGTCGTTGGTATGCAGAGTGGAAAGCACAAGGTGTCCGGTTATCGAAGCCCTGATAGCTATTTTTGCCGTTTCTTCGTCTCTTATCTCACCGAGGAGCATGACATCAGGGTCCTGGCGCATGAAATTTCTGCCTGCAATAGCAAAATCATAACCGACCTTTTCATTCACCTGGGTCTGTTTAATGAGGCTCAGCTTATACTCGACAGGGTCTTCGACAGTAATCACATTCCGTTCAAGAAGGTCTATTTCTCTCAAGGCAGCATACAGGGTAGTAGTTTTGCCGCTGCCCGTAGGGCCTGTAACAAGGATTATACCGCTCGACTTCTGGAATAACATCTTTATCCGGTTTGTATTATCTTTATCAAAGCCCAGCCTATCGATCCTGAGCAGCGAAGCGGATCCCGCAAGCACCCTCATGACAACGTTTTCGCCGTATACAGTGGGGATGGTCGAGACACGGATATCATAATCCTTGTTCAGAACAGTGAACCTGAAAGAGCCGTCCTGGGGCAGCCTCTGTTCGGCAATATCAAGGCGGGAAAGTATTTTGATCCTCGATACAATGCTGTTGTGAGCGGCCCCTGGAATGCAGTGACCGTATTGCAAAACACCGTCGATCCTGTAAAATACCTGCAGGACGCTGGCCGTAGGATTAATGTGAATGTCAGTGGCGTTTTTTCTTATCCCATCCATCAGGATCAGGTCATTCAACGCCGTGACAGAGTTGCCTGTGGCAGTGCCGGTTTCCTTTATCTCAGTGATAATAGCCTCCATGCGGTCGCCGACAGGGTTCTGAAGGAAGAAATAAGCCCTTTCCAGGGAACCGCGGAAACTGTCGGCATCCACGATATAAACCCTGGGGGCCTGTCCTGTCATTTTAGTTACAGTATCTATTGCCAATACATTACTCGGATTGGGAACACCGATTGAAAGAACGCCCTTTTCGACATCAAGGGGGATTAAGCCGATTTTTTCAGCCAGTTCTTTTGGGATGAGCTTAAGCGCATCTTCGGAAATGACGTAGGCATTAAGGTCTATGTATTCCATAGCGGACTGTTCGGCCAATGACTGTGCCAGTTCCGCTGATGTGACAAAGCCGAACTTGACGAGCGTATCGCCAAGCATGTCTCCTGTGACTTTCTGCTGGATAAGGGCAATATTGAGCTGCCGGCTATCCAGAAATCCTTTTCCTATAAGCAGATCGCCGACCCTTACCGCTGTTGCCATTCCGCCCTTTTCCTGTTTTTCCTATTTAGATATGATCGTAGGCTGCAGCACTACTACAAGCTCTGTCTTGCTTTCTGCCTTATTGCGACTGGTAAACAACAGTGACCCTGCTACAGGCACGTCCCCCAATCCGGGCACTTTGTTGTCCTGCAGGCTTTCGCTCTTGGATATAAGCCCCCCTATGATTACCATCTGGCCGTCCCTCACCTTTACAGTCGTGCTCATTTCCCTCAGGTCAACAGTCGGAAGCGATATCGTATTTGTACCTCCGCCCTGCGAGCCCAATGTTGCGGGCGTAAGGGTCACCAGGTTGGAAACAATAGGAGTGATCGTCAGTAAAACCTCACCGTTTTCATTAATAAAGGGGACCAACCCGATACTGATCCCTGACAGCACCGAACTCGTAGTGCCACTCGTTGTTAATAGCGGAGCAGTTGTTGAACCATTATTAGTAGTAGTCACGTTTGAAATAAAAGCGGTACTTGTGCCTACGCTGAGGAGCGCGGTCTGGCCGTTCATAATATTCACTCTCGGGTTGGAGAGCGTCCTTACCTCGCCCTGCAGTTGCAGTGCCTTGAGGAGGGCGGTGAAGTTGGAACTGGTAACGTTAAAATTAAACGAAGGCGATGACGAACCTACCGCTGATGAAGCGAAGCCCTGTGGACCAAAAGAGAGCGGCCCCACACCCTTCAGGTTCTTGACAGCCTGTGTCCAGTCTATCCCGTACTGCAATCCGTTCGTCAGCTGGACCTCTATGATTTTTGCCTCAATAAGAACCTGCTTGTCAATTATCTGTTTGATTGCATTGAGGTATCGTTCCACACGATCAAGATTTTGCTTAGAAGCGGTAACAATAATGGTGCCGGTCATCCTGTTGATCGTAAAAGTCTGACGTGAAGGCGCCTGCGGCTCGGGATGGCCCGGTGCAACAGGAGCAGCAACAGCAGGCGCTGCGACAGTCTGAGCCGCAGGCATCCCTAAAATAACCGAGAGAGATCTCTCTATGGCGTCCCAAAAACCAAAAGCTACCGGATCGTTCTTTGAGCTCTGAGTTATGCTCCCCGTTAAATTGCCTGAATTGCTTGAATTGCTCGAACCGCTTGAACCGCTTGCACCGCTTGTACCGGTAGGCGTAGCGTTGGCTAAAGCGCCTCCTATTATGTCGCCTCCGATGTTCACATTGTAAGTATTTATAACCGCAGGCCGGCCCAACTCGAATATTTTCGTATCCAGGGCCTTTACAACAAGCATGTTATTGGTAATCGTATAAAAATAATCCACCGACGAAAAAATGGTGTTCAATGCATCTTCCGCGCTAACATCCCTGAGTGTCATGGTTACAGGAGTTTCCGGCACAACACCCTTTTCCATAACAAGGTTAAGCCCTGTCGCTTCCGCAATAACATAGAGAACATCCCTCAGCGGCGTATTGCGCGCATCAACATCCACGCTGCGCGTTTTCAGAGGCGACACATCCTCGCTCGACGGCACAAAGTCGGGCATCAGCGGCTCTTTCACGACAGGTTCCTCTGCCTTGACGTCATATACGTCTTTAGGTATGGCCACCTCCCGTTTGATATCCATCGTGGAGGAACAGGATATCAAAAAACAGGAGACAGCGCAAATAATGCATAAAATTACTCTACTTTTAACCATCTATACTCCTTATTGTACTGTAATAATACCCTGTTCTTTTCTATTTTCACAACTTTTCCTGAGTTCGTTATATCGCCCTCTTTCACGGGAATACCATTGATTATCGCCATCTTCTTCCAGCCGTTTATAAAGGTAAGTGTCAGGACTGCCCCCGGGAGCGGATTCGGCGGCGGAGCCACTTGAGAGAGGGGTTGGCCTGGAAACTCCTTTTTTTCGGTCAGTTGAACAGCTGGGATTTTTATCGGACTCTGCAGCGATACCGCAGTAACCGGCTGCCGTACGCTGACCGCCGGAACTGCACCGACAGAAAAAGCAGCCAGATCTTTTTCCGTGCCGGTAAGCGACGGCGCGAACTTTACTGATCGTAAAAAAAAGAGGACTGCCGCTGCCATAACAAACGGCAAGCCGAGCCATATAATTGTCCTCTTGTCCATATCATACCCCCAATACGACAGGTAATAGGTTATTGGTTGTTGGTCATGCGGGATAGGCCTTTTTTTCCTATTACCCATTTCCTATAACCTATGACCTGTATTTGTTATTTCTTAGGCATCCGTAGTGACCCTTTAATTTCACAAAGCACCTTGTCCGGCCCCTGTGCAAGCGATATATTCGTTATGCTGAAAAAAGGAAACCGCAATGATTGCAAATAGCCGATCTTATTTACGAAATCGGTATAATCCCTGATGCCGTACTTTATCTGGACCGGCAGATTTATTTCGTCGCCCTTTGTTTCAATATTGGCAACTGTTATATCGGCGCCCTTAATCCTCTCTTTCAAATCGTCGAGACCCTCCAACAATACTTCTTCGGGCAGTCTCGAAAGCATGCGCGGAGGCAGTACGGCCTTTATCCCTGAAAGTGAGGATTCCACCGAATGGGTTACATCGCGCACTTGCATGAGATTGAGCCGGGCCTGTTGCAGCGTTCTCACGGTAACGGCAAGCGAATCCCTGTATTTTACGCAAAGAATGACAGATGACGCTACCAGAGCAAGAATAAGGCCGGCCACCATGTAATAAATAATGGCCCGCGTTAACCGCCCGTCTGCAACCGGTTTATTTATCACTGTACTGCGCCTCAATATGAAAATTTCTGCTATTTATATCAACGCTGTCGGATACCAGCCTAAAGCCTTTAAGACCCTTGAGTTCATTGAGGAGAGCGTTATAGTGCATATTTGTTTCTGCATACGTTCCAGCCTTTAAACTCCCTTTTAACTGTATATTCAGGCTGCCCGGACCAGCAGAAACAGTTACCGCGTCGAACTGCAAGGCGCCCCCATGCACCGTATTCAACGAAGACAATGAAATCAGCGCCTTCTGCATATCGGGCACAGCGGCAACAGAATTCATAAAATTAATAATCGGCACATATTCACCAAGCTGTTTATTAAGCATCTCATAGCTTTGGCGGTTAGATTCCATCATCCTTATGTCGGCCCTCAACAGATCAGCGTCTTTTTTCAGGTTGACGATTTCCGATATGTTTTTTTTCAAAACCACCGACCCTGCCAAAGATAGAAGCATGAAAATTATCGCGGCCGAAGTGAATATTTTTTTTTGCATCATCAGAAGCGCATACTGTCGCGGCAAAACGCTTATGCTCTCTTTTTCGCCACCCGGAAGGACTGCCGCAATCAGCGCCAGGTAATCCACAGCGTCTTCCCTGTTTACGATTATATTCTCAGGTAAACAAACACAGGCAGCAGGAACAGCAAAGCTCATTGCACTATCATAATTGGTGCATAAGCTGCCGAGCAGGAGTATCGCAGCCGGCACAGTTCTCAATGTCTGGCGGCAATAGTTCACCGTCATATTGACGTCATGAACGTCGATATCATGAATGCCGGATTCCAGGGCCTGGGTAGCCCTTATGAAATGAATTTTACCGTTTTTCACAACAAACATGATCTTATTAAGCCCTATTTCAGCAACGCACAAATGCAGTTCATCCTTATTGCCCGATATCGCATTAACCAGTAGTGATGATGCGGTGGCAAAGGGGAAAATGCATTTTACCGTTTTACCGTATTTGTCGAAGCGCCGGATAATCTGAAACAGGTCGGCATTTGCTACCGCATAAAAGAAAACTTCCCTGACTTTCCTGCCCTCGCGGACCGATTCACCCAGTACATTATAAGAAAAAGAGAACTCCTTCAACTCAGGGTTTCTCTTCCTTATCTCGGAATCGACCAATTGCCTGAGGAATTTATCCTTGGCAGGGGGCAAATACAGGATGTCGTTATAGAAGACCTTGAAATCAGCAACAACAATAAAATTACGTGACTTTTCGCCTGAGAGAAAGTCGTCAAACTCCTCGTTTTTCAGGAGCAGCGTTTTCAGGATTTTTACTTTGCCGCGGCCGGACGAAGCATACAATACCCTGACAAACTCATCCTCAAAGCTGACTGCAATCTTATTTGCCAAGCAATACCCCTTATCGCGTGCCATAGACTTAATTTTTTTTTGACACACTAAGTTTGAGGCCGTTTGGGCACTATTATATCACGATCGCAACAGGCGCTGCCTTCAGTGCCTTGCCATGCAGGGAGACGCTATCTATCCATTTACCCTTTTCTTCTTATCAAGTATAATGTGATTATGCTTACACTTAAAGAATTCCTGAAGATTTTCCGGGATACAGCTTTCGAACAGACCGAATTAACGAACTTTCACCGGTCTGTGCGAAAATCGGCAATTCTCCTGCTCCTCGGCAAACGCACATTAACCGAGGTCTTTCATCAGGAGGAAAACTATCAGTGGCCCATATTGCGGGAAATCGACAACCCCGGTCTGACCCTCTACCGCAACGCCGACAAAACCCTGTTGGCTGAGTTTATAAAAACTATTGAAAATGAAAAAATACTGCGAGAGCAAAAAAAGCATATGGAAAGAGTCAAATATTGGAACTCGCTTCTTGAAATCCTGGAGAAACGTGCAGAACTTTTCAGGAGCATTTTCAATTTCGGCAAAAAAGACGAGACGCACCTGGAAGCAGTAGCTGAGCGGTATAAGCGGATTGTAGACCGAAGGGCAAAAAAAAGGAATACGGCATGGGGGATAGGCCTCGGAGCGGGAACTGCAGCAGGGGCTGCCGCCTTATGGTACATTACAAAGGGCAAAGAGCAAAGGGCAAAGGGCAAAGAGTAAAAAACCTGCTGCAAAAGTCTTATAACAAACAACAATACCTATTTTACGACATCTTGCTCTTTTAGCTATGCTCTATGCGCTTTGCCCTTTGCGACTTTTTGCCTTTACTTAATGTTTCCAAGAATACGGCCTAACTCTTCAAGGGCTTTTCCGGCTTCCGCATACTTGCCCTGTCCCATCAGACTTCGGTATTGATCATAATACTTGACAGCAGTTTTGATTGAGTCCTTGACGGTGACTTCAGGTTTAACTTTTGTCTCGTTCGCAGCTTGAGCTTGAGGCGTGGTGTATCCGTTCGTAAAGAACTTGTTCAGAGCCTCTTCAAAGCTGGCGCCATAGGAGAGCTGGTCGCCGAATACTACTACAACTCTTCTCAATTCAGGCATTTTACCGACCGATGCCTGAAGATAAATAGGCTGGACATACATCAATCTGTAATTTGATAAAGGTATGGCCAACAGGTTGCCGAATACTACAGATGACCCCTGCTGGTTCCACAGAGTCAGATCCTTGCTTATGACCTCATCCTGGTTTATCCTGATGCCTATCTGGAGCGGTCCGAACACAAGTTTGTCTTTCGGGAACTTGTAAAGCATCAGCTTGCCATATTTATCGCCGTCACATCTTGCTATCAGGAGGGCGACCATGTTGTTTCGCGGATTTGCCTTATCTCCTGAATAAGGAGAGAACGGCAGGGCAAGCACGAATTCTTCCTTTTCGCTGTCGGGCGGGCGCGATATCAGATAGTAAGGCGCCACATGCGGCGCTTCCTCCGCCTTTGCCGCAGCGCGCGACACCTCCCATGCATCTTCACGGTTATAAAAGACATGTGTATTGTTCATGTGATAAGTCGTGTATATTGAGCTCTGGATGTTCAACAGGTCCTCAGGGTATCTAATGTGCTGTCTGAGCGACGCCGGCATTTCTGCGATGTCCCGGAACATTCCTGGAAATGCCTTTGAATAAGCCCTGGCAATCGGGTCTGTCCTGTCGGCAATATAAAAAGATACTGTCCCGTTGTATGCGTCAACGACCACCTTGACGGAATTGCGGATGTAGTTCACCCTGTCGTTCGACACCGGTTGGGAATACGGATAGGTATATGCCGTTGTGTAGGCGTCCCAGATGAAATATATCCTGCCGTCAGCAACAACATAGTAACTGTCTGCATCAAAGCTGAGAAACGGCGCAATCTCCTGGACCCTTGAACGTATGTCCCTGCGGAACATAATACGGCTTTCAGGGGTCAGTTCCTGGGTAGTGAACATCCTGATGCCTTCAAATCTTAGTGCAAAGGCAAACTTCTTGAGGAATGTATCCAGCTTGATCCCGCCTGTGCCTGCATAATGATACTCAACGTTTGTATCTCCTTTCGGATAATCGAATTCTTTGGCCTTTGTGTTTACGTATATCAGGTTAAAGGTTTCCGAGCCGAAATAAATCCTTGGCTGGTCGAGCTTAAGTTGAGGATACGACGTGGTCGGCGGTATATCTTTCAACAGGTACTCGGGAAGTCCTTCCGGTCCAAACCTGTTGACAGCAGCAGCTACAGCGCCATAGCCGTGCGTGTAGACAAGTCTCAGGTTCTGCCATGTCTTTGATTGCGGGGCCAGACGGTCGACATTGAGTTCGCGGAGGGACAGCATAAGCTGAGTGAGTTTTCCGTCCAGGACATATCTGTCTACCGCAACGTCGGAAAAATAATAATAGAGACGCAAGGCCTGGTTCTGATTGTTGGCAGCCTGGAGAATCTTGGGGTCCCAAAGCCTGATACTATCCACGATGGCTTTGTCATTTTTTGAAATAGGCTCGACCGACGTGTTAACGGGGTAGTTTATTTCTGCAATGTCATTCAGCCCATATGCGTCTCTTGTAAACGCAATATTCCTCTCCAGGTATGGGGTTTCAAGAGGGAGTTCGTTGGGAGATACCCTGAAATGCTGCATGACCTCCGGAATAACGCCGACGCCAAAGATCTTAACAACAAGGAACAAGACAACGCCGATAGCAAAAGTAGATACCGTTCTCTGCGTTGATTTCGCAAAGGCCGAAACCAGAAAAGCGACCGCACAAATGCCGAGAACCACAAGCATCACATTGTACGCAGGCAGTTGCACATTCAGGTCAGTCCAACCGGCCCCATAGACGACCCCGCGATGCGAATAGAGCAACTCCCACCGGCTTACCAGTGTATTTACCATAATGATGAGAGCTCCGGCTACAGACAGCAGGGAAAGGTGAGTTATAAGCCTGTGAATAAAAGGGTCCATCAGAGACCGCAGGGAGATCCTTCTCAAGTTTCCATACTGCTCAAATAATTCAGAAACATCCCTGAACAACAGGCCTTCAAGAAAATACAAGCCTATCGTCAGGATCACGGCATATAAAAAGATAGTTTCAGCAAAGCCGGCCAGGACTTTAATGAACGGCAGTGTAAATATATAAAACCCTATGTCGGTGTTGAAGACCGGCTCTATTTTTCCAAACGGCACCGCATTCAGGTAAAGCAGCAGTTCGTTCCAGTAAGCCGAAACTCCTAAGCCGAACACAATAAAAGCAAAAAACTGGACAAGCATCCCGACCTTTATCAGCAGTGCCCGATTATTATGCAGGACAAACTCCGGCTTTGCCTTCTTGAAATAGTAATTCCATGTGAGGACCGTAATAAAACCCATTATGGCGGCGAACAAGCCCCCAGCGGAGAATAGCGTTACTTTCAGAAGGACCAGCTTCCAGAAACGCTGCGTATAGCCGACCTCCTGAAACCAGAGGAAGTCCGTATAGATATCCTGGCCTATGTATATCCCCTTAAAGACAAGAACCCCGGCAAGAGCAATCAAAAAAGCCCTGCCGTATTGTCTCCTGCCTGCGCTCCGAAAGGCCGGCAGAAAGAACAGCAGGCCTACAGCAATCAATATTATAAGGTCCAGCACACCTTCCTCCTGATTGACAAATGTTTAGGGTCTGCGAATAAATAACTTGCACAGCATCCGAATGCGCAAGTTATTTATTCGCAGCCTCTTAATAATACAGCAAATTGATAATCTATGCTATTTATAAAACACTACGACAGGAGCCGTATGAGTCCTATGAAGTCATCATCCCCCCAACCGGCGGACATTCCCTGGTCGTAGATTTTTTTAAGATGTTCTGTTTGCCCGATTGACAGGGAAAGATCGGCAGCTGTCTCCAATGCAAGACGAAGGTCTTTATCCATGTTCCTGATTGAAAACTGCGGTGTGTAGTCACGCTGACGCAGCTTGGGTCCTTTAAAATCCGAAACTCCTGAACGGGAAGCATTTCGCGCCAGCACATCGAAAAAGACTTCATCAGGAATTCCCGCCGCCCGGCACAAGGCCAGGCTCTCGCACAAAGTTTGGGCGACACCGGCAATGTTCAAATTCATTGCAAGCTTCAGTGAAGAGGCCGAACCCAGCGGCCCGATATGGATTATGCCACTGGATATAGGTTCGAGGATGGGGCGCGCCTTTTCGACTACTTCCGGTTCGCCGCCCAGATAATAAACGGTTTGCCGCTGCTCGGCCGCAAGTTTGCTTCCTGTAAATGGCGCTTCCAAAAACAATGCGCCGGTCCGCTGCACCTGTTCGGCAAAAGATAAGCGTCCATTTGGCAGAAATTGTGCTGGATTGGATCACCAATACTCCGCGGCCGAGCTTGGGTTGAATCTTATCCAGAACGGACTGTACTGCCGGAGGGTCGGTAACGATGATGAAGATCACCTCCGCTCCTTCTGCCGCCTCCTGAATAGATGCGTGAAAGTTGGGAAAATCTTTGGGCGTCCGGTTCCAGCATCGTACGGCATGGCCGTCAGAGATCAGATTTTTTGCCCAGGCGCTTCCGATTATACCTAACCCCAAGACAGAAATTTTCATTTTTATTGTCCTTTCTTAATATGGAATTAGCAGGCCTTAAAAGCATCTCTTCAAAATACTTACAATGATGATTATAACAAGAATACTTTTTGTGTCAAGGATATACTTCGGTAGGTGTCATCTGAATTTTGGCGTACAGGCATTATTTTTGTTATACTGTAAAGTCTTATTATGGCCTACAACAATAAACTATCCTGCGCCCTGACAAAAATAGCCCTCACGGTATTAGCCGTTTTGTTTATATTGCCCGGCAGTTCCTGCGACAGGAATAAAATGAGGGCTTTCAGGGAAACACGGGTTTCACTTTATACTATTGTTACCATCACAGTATATTCCGAATCTGATCAGAAAGCAAAAGCTGCAATCGATGCTACCTATACCGAATTGGACAGGCTCGGAAGGCTCCTTAATTTTTATTCTGAAGACAGCGAAGTATCAATGATCAACAGGTTTTCAGGTACCAGGCCGGTAAAGGTTTCGACAGACACCCTGGATGTAATCGATAAGGCGCTCTATATATCGAGGAGTACTGACGGAGCATTTGACATCACTATCGGCCCCATCGTCAAACTCTGGAATTTTGAGGAAAAAAATAGTGCCCGGTGAAAAATCAATTAAAGAGAAATTGCATCTTGTAAATTATCGGAACGTTGTCGTCGATAAGGCGTCCTCCACGGTTTATCTCAGGAAAAAAGGAATGCAAATAGATTTGGGCGGCATTGAAAAGGGCTATGCTGCCGAAAGGGCTGCAGAAGTATTAAAGAAAAACGGAATAACGGCAGGCATCATAGCGGTTGGAGGAGAAGTCAAGCCTTTTGGGGCAAAACCGGATGGCGGCATATGGAGAGTCGGGATCAAGAACCCTCATCAGAAAGGCAAAAACGACGAGATAATTGCGATAGTGAATCTTGCCGGCCAGGCTATATCAACGTCGGGCGGGTATAAGAAATTCTTCACGAAAGACGGGAAATTGTACCATCATATACTGGACCCGGCAACAGGCTACCCGGCTAATAAATGCCAGAGCGTAAGCGTAATAGCGAAGAATGCCCCTGATGGTTTTCCGACAGGGATATTCGTTCTCGGTCCGCAGAAGGGCCTGAAAGTTCTCAAAAAGCTCGGACTTGATGGCATTATAATAGACAACGACGGCGAAATCTTAACCACTGAAGGGATAAAGGACAAACTGGAGATAGTCCACTGACGGGTGCAAATGGGTGCTTGAGATAAAATTCGTATCCTTACTTCCTAATACACTATTTAGCTTCGATTAAATACTGGACCAGCGCCGTTGCTGCAATTGCGGCAGTTTCTGCGCGGAGGATGCGTTTACCGAGTGTTGTCCTTACAATGCCCTGCCCTTCAGCCTTACTGACCTCAGCTGCGGAGAACCCGCCTTCAGGGCCGATAAAGATATGCATCGGCCGCGAGCTATCGATAAAATCAAGCGCGTCTGAAAGCCTCTTTCCTCCACCTTCCCAAAACAGCAGGCCGTTCACTCTTTCCCCATCCAACATGTCGTTCAATTTCTCCGGGTCACGGACCAGCGGCACCACCGCTCTCCCGCACTGCTCGGCAGCCTCTTCAGCAATTGTATGCCACCTCTTCACCTTTCTTGTCTCTTTGACAATACCGCGCTCCGTAACAAGCGGCAGAATTTCGGCAATACCGAGTTCAGTTGCCTTCTGAATTACGAGGTCCATTTTCTCGCCTTTCAGCAGGCCCTGGCAAAGGATAAGCGGCACAGGCAGTTCTGCATTCATCGGAAACTCGCCTGTTATATCGATAAAAACGTCCTTCTTCACCATCAAGACAATCTCTGCAGTATATGCGCTCCCCCTGCCGTCGATAACTGTAACGGCATCGCCTTTTTTGCATCTGAGGACCGACAAAAGGTAGTGGGATTTTTGCGGAGGTACCTTAATGTGCTGCCTCTTCGCAATGATCTCAGGCGGAATGAATATCGTCATCGGATACTTTGAAGAAAAATTGATCTTCCCTTAATTAATTTGTTTCTATTATACTTGTCGTTAATAAATATCGTCTACAATAAGCAAATGGAGGAGTGAACAGATGGCTGATGTAATTGAAAACATTTTGACCAGAAGAAGCATCAGGAAGTATACGGCTCAACAGATAAGCGATAAAGATTTAAACATCATTTTGGAAGCTGGAAAATACGCGCCCAGCGGCGGCAACTCGCAATCGTGGCATTTTACTGTCCTGCAAAATAAAGAAAGACTCTTACAGCTGAATGAGCATATGAAATCGGCGTTTGAAAATTTAGAGGTTGATGAAAACACATACAAAAGCCTTCGCTCAGGCAAAGAAGCCTCTAAAAATAAGAGCTATAGTTTTTATTATAATGCTCCGACTTTAATTATTGTGTCGAATATCGCCAGTTACCCTAATGCTATGGCGGATTGCGCCTGTGCCATAGAGAACATGCTATTAACTTCGCATTACCTGAATTTAGGTTCTTGCTGGATAAATCAGGTAAGTTGGTTTGACAATAACAAAAACGTTAGAAACTTCCTGACGGGGCTTGGCATCCCGGAAAATAATAAGGTTTGCGGGTCTCTGTGTGTGGGATATAGAGATGGGGGAATGCCGGATGCTCAAAAGAGAAAAGAAAATACGGTAACCATTATAAAGTAACTTCCCTGCTTATAATAAACCGGCGCTATGAAGCAGAAAAACAATGACCGAAGCACACAGACAATATATTCCGAACAGATGCCAACGACCGCGCTCAAGCCAGTTTGAAAGCCAGCGAAGGGCCAGCAACCCGGAAACAAAACTTAGCGTCATGCCCATCAGGCTTGGATAAAAAAGACCAGCCATGCTTGTGGCATTAAATAAAGATGCATGGTGTGCCTTCAGCAATCTCAAAACTTCACGGACTATCACAGGCGGCGTAAGAACAACGGCCAGCGCGAAACTGAACTCCTCTGCTCTTATTTTTGAGATCCCAAAAAGAAGTCCGGTGGATATGGTCGCCCCTGAACGCGAAAATCCGCGAAACGGCAAACATATACCCTGCACTGCCCCGATCCAGAAAGTTTCCTTTAAGCCCACGGTGGTGTTCTCACGTGGTAAATGGCGGCCTTTCCGTCCTGCTAAAATAATTAAGGCGCCAACTGCAGCAAGTGACGCTGAGATCACATACAAGTTGCCGAAAAGAAGTTCAATCTCCGCATGTGGAACATCTCTTAATATAAAAACCTCAATTAAGTATTTAAGCAATAAACCTACAATGGCTGTCATGATTGTAGCCGCTGCAACAAGCTTTACCGAATCCCGGAAAACTTTTCCTGAACTGAAAAAACTTTCTTTCCAGGCCTTCCAGAAAAAAAGTATTACCGCAAACATAGTGCCGGTATGAAGCATCACAAGAAGAAGCGTCATCTCAGGACTCGTTGGGTCGAGTCCCATCAATTTCTCTGCCACGATAACATGAGCGGAACTCGATACAGGCAAAAGTTCGGCAGCCCCTTGGATTACAGCGAGAACAAGTATGTTCAATAAGGTCATGACAGGGCCTACGCCGAAAACAAGTCTTTCAACTTGCTCTTGAATCCTTTTGCATCTTCGTGCGTTTCATCGCTTATACTCGCATATTCCTCAAGCAGTTCTTTCTGACGGGGGGTAAGTTTCTTGGGGACATCGACATACAGGCTGACGATCTGGTCTCCCCTCTGATGGCTCCCAAGCCTCGGTATGCCCTTGCCCTTGAGATGGAAGCTCTTGCCTGACTGCGTTCCGGGAGGCACCTTGAGTTTGGTAGTGCCGGTCAAAGTGGGAACTTCTATCTCACCGCCAAAAACCGCTTTCGGGAAAGAAAGGGGGACCTGGCAGTATACATTGATGTCTTCACGCTTGAAAAATAGATGTTCCTCAACTGTGATGACTACGTAAAGGTCGCCGGCAGGCCCGCCGAAGCTGCCGAAATCTCCTTCACTGCTCAATTTCAGGCGCGACCCGTTATCAACACCAGCCGGGATCTTTACTGAAAGCTCTTTCTGGACCTTTATCTTCCCGTTCCCGTTGCAATTACCGCAGGGATTTGTTATGAGCTTGCCTGTTCCGTTGCACTTGCCGCAGGTCTTGGAAACACTGAAAAATCCCTGCTGAAAACGTATCTGCCCTGTACCCTGGCACTGGGAACATGTGACAGGCGGCTTACCCGGCTCTGAGCCGGCTCCGCCGCATACATCGCAAGACTGCCAACGCGGGATCTTCATGGTTTTTTCAGTGCCGAAGGCGGATTCTTCCAGGCTCAAGGACATATTGTAGCGAAGGTCTGAACCTTTTGTCGGCTTGGCCCTTTTATATCCGCCAAAAGTGCCGAAAAAGTCATCAAAGATATCCTCAAAGATATCTCCGAAGGGCGCTCCTGCGCCAAAGCCACCGAAGCCGGCGCCCGCACCCGCGCCAAGCCCTTCCGTTGTGCCGTACCGGTCGTAATGGGCGCGTTTCTCCGGGTCACTTAGGCAGGTATACGCCTCGTTGATCTCTTTAAATTTTTCTTCAGAAGCCTTTTCACCCTGATTTCTATCAGGGTGATGTTTCAGTGCGAGCTGTCTGAACGCCTTCTTCATGTCTTCCTGGGAGGAATCACGGCTTACTCCCAGGACTTTATAATAATCCTTCATTTGTTCTTATTCTTGTCTACGTCTTCGAACTCTGCTTCGACGACCTCTTCCTCAGGAGATTTTGCCTTTGTTCCTCCTCCATCTGATTCGGGACCACTGCCCGGCTGTTCCTGGGCAGACTTGTATATATGCTCGGCCATCTTGTGGGACACCTTGGTAAGTTCATCAACAGCATTCCGTATATCCGAAACGTTCGTGCCTGCATCCTTTGCCTGCTTGCATTTCTCCAGGGCAGCCTCGATGTCCTTCTTTTCAGACTCGGTTACCTTGTCCCCGTATTCCTTGAGCGATTTCTCGACAGAATAGACAAGCGTGTCCGCCTGGTTCTTGACTTCGACAAGATCCTTTTTCTTTTTGTCCTCATCTGCATGCGATTCTGCATCGCGCATCATCTTCTGCACTTCGTCTTTCGAGAGGCCGCTGGAGGCGGTAATCCGTATAGACTGCTCCTTGCCGGTACCGAGATCCTTGGCGGACACATGCAAGATACCGTTTGCATCGATATCGAATGTGACCTCTATCTGCGGCACACCCCGCGGCGCAGGGGGAATTCCCACCAGTTCGAAGACTCCGAGGAGTTTGTTGTCAGCAGCCATTTCACGCTCTCCCTGGTGTATTTTTATCGTCACTGCCGGCTGACTGTCTGAAGCAGTGGAGAAAATTTGAGATTTCTTGGTAGGGATAGTCGTATTCCTTTCCGTGATCTTGGTAAAAATACCGCCGAGGGTCTCTATTCCAAGCGAAAGGGGC
Organism: Nitrospirota bacterium; assembly: GCA_963830245.1. Lineage (GTDB taxonomy): Bacteria > Nitrospirota > Thermodesulfovibrionia > Thermodesulfovibrionales > Dissulfurispiraceae > JADFXI01. The sequence goes on along the minus strand of CAWHNC010000017.1, from coordinate 10,295 downwards.
GTAACGTCGAGAAGCAATACGTCCTTGACCTCTCCTTTCAGAACAGCGCCCTGGATAGCGGCGCCTACGGCTACAACCTCATCAGGATTGACCGACCTGTTCGGCTCCTTGCCGAAATAATTCTGCACTATCTGCTGCACTTTCGGGGTCCTTGTCTGTCCGCCGACAAGTATAACTTCGTCTATGTCGCTTTGTGAAAACTTTGAATCTGCAAGCGCCTTTTTTAACGGTTCAATCGTTCTCTCAACGAGGTCGCCGGTAAGCTGCTCGAACTTGGCCCTGGATAGTTTCATCAGCAGGTGCTTTGGCCCTGTGGCATCGGCAGTGATAAATGGAAGATTTATCTCTGTCTCAGATGCGGTTGAAAGCTCGATCTTGGCCCTCTCAGCTCCTTCCTTGAGTCTCTGAAGCGCCATTTTGTCATTCCTCAGATCAATGCCCTGCTCTTTCTTAAACTCATCAACCAGCCAGTCCATGATCCTCAGGTCAAAATCATCGCCGCCCAGGTACGTATCGCCGTTGGTCGCCTTCACCTCGATAACGCCTTCTCCGATTCCGAGAATCGAGATATCGAATGTACCTCCGCCCAAGTCATAGACCGCCACCTCTTCCTCTTTCTTCTTTTCGAGGCCGTAGGCAAGGGCTGCTGCTGTCGGTTCGTTGATAATCCTCAGGACATTGAGTCCGGCAATCTGTCCGGCATCTTTTGTCGCCTGGCGCTGGCTGTCGTCAAAATATGCGGGCACGGTAATGACCGCTTCGGTAACAGTCTCCCCGAGATAATCCTCAGCCGCCTGTTTAAGCTTCTGCAGGATCATGGCTGAAATCTCCGGAGGAGAGTAGGCCTTGCCCCTTATATCAACGTGTGCGTCCCCGTTAGCCGCTTCAACTATTTTATAGGGAAGCCTCTTCTTTGCATGTTCAACCTCCGGGGAATTGTATTTTCTCCCCATCAGCCTTTTTATCGAAAAAATAGTATTTTCCGGATTGGTTATGGACTGACGTTTTGCTATCTGACCCACAAGCCGTTCCCCTTTTTCGGAAAATGCCACTACGGAAGGAGTTGTCCTCGTCCCCTCCTGGTTGGGAATCACTACCGGCTCCCCGCCCATCACTACCGACACTACCGAATTTGTTGTACCAAGATCTATACCTATAGCCTTTCCCATTGTATCCTCCTGTTTATATTGATGTTTCGAGGGTCAGAGGATTGGATGATCTTCCAACCTTCTAATCTTTTTTCTTCGACACTGCGACGAGCGAGGGACGTAATACTTTGTCTTTGTAGAGGTACCCTTTCCTGAACTCATTCGCAACCGTATTATTTTCCATATCAGACCGTTCTATCTGCGACATTGCATGGTGGTACGCGGGATCAAACTCCCTGTGAAGCGCCTCAATCGCTGCAATGCCGAATTTCTCAAGCGTCCTGTTCATCTCCCTCAGGGTATTCTCCACTCCCTGCGCGAGTGAGCCCGCTGTTTCAGCCCCGCCCTCGGAAGCATGCTTTAACGCCATTTCAAGGTTATCTATAACAGGCAAGAGTTCATAAGCAAAACTTTCGTTGGCATACTTTGCGAACTCCTCTCTGTCTTTTTGGACTTTTTTCTTATAATTCTCGAACTCTGCATAGAGCCTCAAGTATTTGCATTTCATTTCGTCGAGATCAGCCTGTGTCGATCCAACCTCTTTTATTGATTTGTCCTCAGGTTCGATAGAAATGTCAGCCTCGCACGGCTTTTCAGTTTGCTCAGTTTCCGGTTCCGGCGCTTCCCTGTTTTCGACCATCTCAGCCACCCTCCAAAAGACAAATAAAAAGTGAAAAGTTAAAAATAAAACCAAAAATGACACTGCTCATTTCCAGCCACTTCTCACTTTTTACTTTTTACTTCTTACTTGTTTTTTTTAACTCCCGAATGTATTGCTAACACAATGCGCCACCATGTCGACCATGGAAATCGCTTTAGCATAATTCATCCTTCTCGGACCTATCAGGGCTATGACACCGATAGGTCTGTCTCCTTCCTTGTATGTAGTTGTAACTACACTCAACCCTTTTAGATCTTCAATCGGATTTTCGTCCCCGATGACCACTTTGACACCATCGCTACCGGAAAACTCCTCCAGCAACTTCAGCATCATATGCTTGTCCTTTATGGCCCTCGAAAGTTCTTTAATATGCGCTATGTCGGAAAAGTCCGGGAGTTCCATAACATCGTACAAGCCTGCAACAAAGACATCACCTTCTGCAAAGTGCAGAGCCTGCTCACAAATTTCAATAGCTTTGAAAATCAACCTGTCCCACAAGACTTTTTCGTATTTCATGCGTTTTACGAGCGTCCTCTTTATTTCATCAAGAGTACATCCGGCGTATTCCCCGTTTATATAATCCGCCATCCTGTTCAGATCTTCCTGGGTGATGCCTTCCGGCATTGTCAGCATCCTGTTCCTGAAAACACCCTCGTCCGTCAGTAGTATGGCAACTATGATATCCCTTTTGTATTTGATTAATTCTATCCTGTTAAAAGTGGTATTTTCCGGCTTTGGAGGAAGCGCGATACTAACATAATTTGAGAGCGTTGAAAGCGTAGAAGTCACCTCTGAAAGCATCACCGATACATCGTCTTTTATGGTCTCCAGCTTCCTTGTAAACTGCCGTGAAAACTCCTGAGATACCTCATTTTGGCTCTCGGACGTTTCCGCAGGCGGGAGGGAGTCCACAAAAAACCGGTATCCTTTGTCCGTCGGCACCCTGCCCGCCGACGTGTGAGGCTGGCTCAGGAACCCGAATTCCTCAAGGTCAGCCATGATGTTCCTTATGGTTGCAGGCGAACATCCGAGAGCGTATTTCTTTGTGACAAAACGGGACCCTACCGGTTCCGGATTATTTATATAACTCTGGACCACCGCTTGAAGGACCTGCCTGCTTCTTTTATCAAGCATATCAAATATCATACTGACATGCACCCCGCACTCTCATTAGCACTCTCACTCCCTGAGTGCTAATAATTTAACAGTTAGCAATCGAACCTGTCAAGCAAAGCAATAGCGCAAAGAGCAAAGTGCTTGAGACAAAAGCCAAAAACGCATAGGGCAAAGAGCATATGGCAACAGCAAACACATATTTTATTTACTTATTCATGCCTATGCTCTATGCGACTTTGCTTTTCTCTGTTGCTCTATGCTCAATGCCCTATGCCCTATGCGCTTTACCACCGCAGCTCTCTCTGCATCAGTTTCTCATACATTTTAGGCGGCATAAACGCCTGCTGGTGTATTTCATCACTGTAAAATTTAGTGTCGATGGCATACGGTCTGCGGATACTCCGCAGGTCGTGTCTCTTAGACGCAGCAGAAAACGTCCACCAGTTGCCTGCATACGTTGCAAGCGCGGCAGTGTAGAGGTCGACAGTGGGGAAAATAAGCCTCATGGCCTCCTGTACCTCTATTACTATGTCCTTGTGAAAATGGAGGGATTCCGAAAGGGTTACGAACATACCCTCATCAGTGAGACAATCCTTGACAGACTTGAAGAACTCTACAGTAAACAAACTTTTTGCAAACCCGATGATGTCGGTGGAATCAACAATGATCACATCGATATCAGAATCCCTGCCCTTTACAAATTCTGCTCCATCCATGCATTTTATCTCAACCCTGCTGTCATCAACTCCGCAGGCAACAGAAGGGAAAAATTTTCTGGAGACATTGATCACTTCTTCATCAATCTCAATAAAATAAACCTTTTCTACCACGTCATGTTTCAGCACCTCCCTAACCGCCCCTCCGTCACCGCCGCCGATAACAATGATATTCCTCGGGTTGGGATGCGCATGCATAACTACATGCACCAGCATCTCGTGGTAGAAGAACTCGTCCCTCTCGGTCATCTGTACTACACCGTCCAGGACAAGGACTTTCCCAAAATGGGGGTTTTCAATGACCATTATTTCCTGAAAGCCGCTCCTGCTCTTGTGCAATACATTCTCCACGCCATACACGTACTGTATCGGAGCATATGGGTCCTTCTCGAAAAATTTAATCATCAGCCTGCCCTCCTTAGATAACGTGAAACGTGAGACGTGAATCGTGAAATGTAAAAACAAAAAAACTTCTAAAAATGGCCTTAACTTTTCTCACTTTTTGTGTCTGACTCTTTGATCTTCATCTTTTCACGATTCACGATTCACGATTCACGGTTTTATATCAGTATCGTTTTGGGAATAGAAAATCCGTTAAACTCTGAGGCATAGGATATGGTGTAGGCCCCGCTTGAGAGTATCAGGACGCGGTTGCCGATCTCAGGCTCCGGCAGTTCCACATCACGGTCTATCACATCAAAACTGTCACAACTGGGTCCCGCTATGGTCCATTTTTTTTTGTCGCTCCTGCTGCCCACGACATAGGTATATTTAATGCCGCCTATACTCTCCATGAGGCCATTAAATACTCCCACATCAATATGAAGCCAGTTCTCATCCCCTCTTCGGGTCTTACCAATAACTGTGGATATAAATACACCTGCATCACCGACAACCGCCCTTCCCGGTTCGATGATTATCTCAATGTCACTTGGGAATTTCTGGTAAATGGCCTTGTCCACCTTTTTTTCTATGGTTTTGATATCGACCACGCTCTTTGTATAGCGTATAGGATATCCACCGCCAATATTGAGCAGGCTTAATTTAATGCCGCGTTGCCCCGCGGCTTCCCATAAATCCCAGGCCTTGTCAACCGCGGTATTCCAGTTGTAGACATTATTGCACTGGGACCCGACGTGGAAAGTAACGCCGACCGGGTTGAGGCCCTTTTCTTTTGCGTAAGCCAGCAACTCAACCGCCTCATCCATTTCCACGCCGAACTTCTTGCTCAAGGGCCACTCGCTCCCCTCATTCGGGACAGACAATCTTACGTAGACATTGCAGCCAGGCGCATACCTGGCAAGCTTGTCTACCTCAGTGATAGAATCGAAAGCGAAGTAACGCACTCCATAATCAACAGCCTGGCTGAGGAATTTAAATGTCTTTACGGGATTGCTGGTAATTATCCTCTCAGGACCCACGCCCAGAGAGGCTAGAATCTGAAGTTCGCCTTCGGAAGCAATCTCAAAGCCTGTTCCAAGGCTATTCATAAGCTTGAGCACTTCTCTGTCGGGATTGGCCTTTACCGCATAAAAAGTTTTCGAGTTCCTGATGCCCTTGCCGATTTGCGTGACCTTTTCAGTCACGACCTCTCTGTCCATGAGCAAATATGGCGGCATCTCATCACTCAGGGCAATATAATTGAGCACCTTATTCCACGTCTTTTTGCCTATAAATTCAGGGGTTGTTTCCATATTTCACTCCGTAGCCCAACACATCTGAACCGCGCGGCCTGTCCCGCTGCGCCTACAGAAAATGCGAAAAGTTATATATGCCTTATACGGCTATACCCGAACATGCTTCTGTGTATAATCAGTCTGTAGAGTAAAAAACAAAGGGGTTCTGTTTCAGTTGCCTTACACTACTTTGAAGGTTCCTTATCTTTGTCAGTTTGCCCATCTATATGCGGGGTGGAATCGTCAAAGTCTCCAAGGGGCCTGGTAAAAGTATAATTGAACGGATCTCCAACCAGTGCCTTTGCAGTCTTATCAGTACTGCCGCTAACAACAGCAAGAGGCAGGGAAACCACAAAAAAAGCTGAACCTATGGAAAGCGTAAGGAAGCCCAGGGGTCTTACAGCTATTACGTCAAATATAGTTTCCTCTTCCTTATGTGTGTCCTCGGCAAAGGCTGCGGCAGAGGATAAGATCATAATTACCATCATGCTGCATGCAATGATTTTAGTCATCTTCATTTCCCCCTTCTTTACACATTCTGCATTAGAAAATTATAGAATGAAATTATATAGCATTCAATGTAAAAAGGTATAGTTAAGGCTTAGTATTCTTCAACCATCCGCTGGTAATACCCCTTAGGGTGCTGACACGCAGGACAAATCTCCGGGGGCTCATACCCTGTGTGCACATAGCCGCACTCTCTGCAAATCCATCTGTTTGAAGCATCGCCTTTCTTGTACAAACTGCCGTGTTCAAGTTCCCGCAGGAGACTGCCGTACCTCTCCGCATGGTGCTCCTCCGCTCTCGCTATGGCCCTCAGCCTGGCGGCAATATCATTAAGACCCTCTTCCTGCGCTGTTTTGGCAAAATCAGGATACATACTTTTGAATTCGTGGGTTTCCCCTGCAATTGCCGCTTTCAGATTATCCTTCGTGCTGCCGAAGGATGCAGGCATGTCAGCTTCAACAATAATGGCATTTGCCTCTCCGGCTGCGCTCATCCTTAGTGCGTTGATCATTTTAAAAAGGCTGCTGGCATGGGCCTTCTCCTGTTCAGCCGTTTCTCCGAAGATCGCGGCTATCTGTTCATACCCCTCTTTTTTGGCTGCTTTCGAATAAAAACCGTACCTGTTTCGGGCCTGACTCTCTCCGATGAATGCCTTTGCAAGATTTTCTATTGTTCTTTTCATAGTATCCTCCAGTAATATCTTCTCTGCCTGGTATTCGGGGCATGTCCTTACCCTCGGATGAAGAATAAGCGGCCCAGTCATTATCTTAAGACGCAGCCTTCTTCCTGTCAAGGATTCGCGTAGCCTCATGTTAACAGCCTCACGGAGAAATCAGGATGCCGGCCGGCACTCCTGATGACTAAATCCCGTCAGTTCACTTGACATTCAATTGCCATGGGTATTTAATTAAGTAAGAAAGCTGGTTCAATTCTTTATGGAATGGAGGTCACCATGGCTCAATGGAAATGCAACAAATGCGGTAATACTATAGATGCAAATATTCCTCCGGAGACATGCCCCTCGTGTAAAGAGAATTGTGAATATGTGAATGTTACATGCTATATTCCCGAGTGTGGAGGACCCGCATCCGGCAATATCAATCCTGAAGTGCTCAAGAAAAGCTCTGATCCCACCGAATGAGGTCCCGTATGCTGACGAAGTCAATAGATAATCGGAAGTAATAATGGAGATTGCAATTGAAAAAGCACCGGGTGGCTTTCGGATAGACGGACTCGAACTTAAAGGCGGCAAGTGCGGCTGCACCTCTGTGCTTCCCTGTTGCTTCAGCTGGTCCAAAGTAAAGAGACGCGACAGCACGTTCTATTTTGCAGCAAAAGCCGATACCCCGGAAACCAAAGATAACTTCACCTGGGGATACACAGTGAGAAAAGGCGAATATGTCGTCGAAGTAATTTTCGATGATGCGCGTGACAAAACCATCTTTTCCGGATTCTATCCTCCATGGCCCGAAGAATGGACCGAGCGAGGCTGGGAAATAATTGCCAGGGTCGGAGAGCGTGCAGACGGCCCTCTGTGGCGTTGTGCCGCCTGCAAGTGGCTTTATAAGGAAGTCAATGAGGACGTGAAGTTCGAGGACCTTCCGTCTGACTGGAAATGCCCGGTTTGTAAAGCGGGAAAAGATGTTTTCGAAAAAATCGGATGAAATCCATCAGGAGGTAACTATGGCAAACAAGAAACTGCTCGACAAACTTAACGACGCTATCGCAAGGGAAATACAGGTCAGCGTCCAGTATATGTGGCAACACGTAATGATTAAGGGGATCAACTCCGAATCCGTAGGCGGCGTATTCAAAAAAACGGCCATGACCGAGATGAAGCATGCCGAGAGCATAGCCGAACGGCTCGACTATCTCGGAGGAGTGCCGACGACGAAACCCACTCCGATAGAAATCGGTAAATCTGCCGAGGATATGCTCCGCATCAATAAAAAGGCCGAAGAAGATGCCATCGTGCTTTACAAAGAGATTATCGGCCTTGCGGAAAAAGAAGGCGATATAGTCACAAAGAAACTTTTCGAAAGCATCCTCGCGGATGAAGAAGAACACCATAACATTTTCCAGACGCTGCTCGGCATTTAGGCAGCTTTGAACGGAAGTGCTCAACAACTAAAAATAGCCGCGCCTTTCAGCGTGCAGTAGAGGAGAGACAAACGATGACGACAGTCGGACAGAAATACAAATGCACGGTTTGTACCAATGAAGTGGTCGTTACCAAGGACGGTGTAGGAGTGCTCTCCTGCTGCGGACGGCCTATGGAGCCTATCGGCGAAGGGTTTGAGTGTAAATAGTCTTTGGCATGGCATAAACTGCCGATGCGCTAAAAGGATCATGGCCGGCGTTGGACAGCCGGCCATGATCTTTTCTGATGTCATAGCGAGTGACGCCATTTTCACTCCGCCGGCTTGATCATATAAATCAGATATTCTATATTACCCTTATGCCCTGTCACGGGCGACTGAATTACGCCGATTATCCTTAGCCCTAAAGATTGTATAGCCTCTTTCACCTGGCTGACAGCCCGCTCCCGCTTGGCCGCATCTTTAATCACGCCGCCCCTGTCCACTTCCCCTTTCCCCACCTCGAACTGCGGTTTAATCAAGGCGATCAACTCTCCTTCGGGCTGCACGAACTCCAGCACCTTCGGCAAAACTTTAACAAGGGAAATAAACGACACATCAATAGTAGCAAGCTCTATAGAATCCGGAATTTTTTCTTTTTCAAGGTACCTGATATTGGCACGCTCGATGATAACTATTCGCGGGTCCTGGCGCAGCTTCCACGCAAGCTGACCGTAGCCGACGTCGATGCAGTAAACTTTTATCGCCCCGTGCTGGAGCAGGCAGTCGGTAAACCCCCCTGTGGATGCTCCGACATCCATTGCAATCCTGCCGGTCGCAGATACATTAAAATGCTTGAGCGCCGCTTCAAGTTTGAGGCCGCCCCGGCTGACATAGGGGATTTCCCCGCCGCTTACCTCCACAGGAGCTTCAGGGGCCACCATAGTGCCTGCTTTTGTAACAGGCGCCCCGCTAACGAATACCTTGCCTTCCATGATCAGTGCCCGCGCCCGCTCGCGACTTGAGGCGAGACCCCTGTCAACAATAATTTTATCAAGACGCTCTTTCATAGGTTAACCTCAAGGAAGGCAGGGGAATGGTGGTTTTCAATAAGCTGCGGGATGACTGGATATTTTCAGAAAAGCCGTTGCAGCTCTGTATATTCCGTCCTCATCAAGACCGTATTGTTTCCTCAGCAGGGCCTGAGAGCCGTGCTCCACGAACTCATCATCAATGCCGATCCTGTGTACCGCCACATCGTATATCCCCTCACGGTTCAGAAATTCGAGCACCGCAGAGCCGAAGCCCCCTGCAAGAAGGTTCTCCTCCACCGTGATTATCCGCTTCGTCCTGCCGCAAAGCGCCCTTATCCCCTCCTCATCGAGAGGCTTAATAAAACGTGCATTGACTACGCAGGCATCGATGTCCTCCTTTTTCAGCATTGCAGCAGCTTTCAGCGCAGGATACACTGCATTGCCGACAGCAATAAAGGCAAGGTCAAGGTCTTTGCCATCGATGATGATTTCCGATTTGCCCATTTCGAGCACTGTGCGCCCCACTCCTAAACTGGCATAAGGGCTCACCTTTCCCCTTGGGTACCGCAATGCGGCCGGACCCTTATGAGCCACAGCGAGCTTAAGCATTTCTTTCATCTCGTAACCGTCTTTAGGGGCCATTACAATCAGATTCGGAATATGCCTCAGGAACGATATATCGAACAATCCCTGATGGGTTGAACCATCCTCTCCCACAATCCCGGCCCGGTCAATGGCAAACACAACCGGAAGGTTCTGAAGGCAGACATCATGAATTATCTCATCATAGGCCCGCTGCAGGAATGTCGAGTAAATGGCCACCACAGGCTTGAGCCCCTGACTCGCAAGCCCTGCCGAAAACGTCACAGCGTGGGGTTCTGCGATGCCGACATCGTAGAAACGCTCAGGGAACTTCTCTGCAAAGACCGCAAGGCCGGTACCCTCCTTCATTGCGGCGCTTACCGCAACAATGTCCCTGTCCTCACTCGCCATCTCGGTAAGTGCCTTGCCGAAAATATCACTAAACGCTATGCACCCGTCTTGAGGCTGAACACTTTCTGCTGACGCCTTTGCAGCCTGCGTTACCCCGGTATCCACCTCAAAGGGGCCGATGCCGTGAAAAATACAGGGGTCTTCCTCGGAAAATTTATACCCCTTGCCTTTCTTGGTCACCACATGAATGAGAATAGGCTCGCTCGCATGCCTGATCCTGCTCAATGTCTCTATAAGCAGAGGAATGTCATGCCCGTCGATCGGGCCCAAATAGTTGAACCCGAGGTCCTCAAACAGCCCTCCGGGAAGAAAGAAACCTTTCAGGCTGCCTTCGGCCCTCTGGGCAATTTTCGCGACCGACCCTCC
>CAWHNC010000016.1:0-6492 GCA_963830245.1 Nitrospirota bacterium | reverse complement strand
CATGGTTCAAAAAGACAGCGAAACGGGTAACACCGGTTCTCGTAGAATTGCTGTGCAAATGCTGTGCAAATGGGTGACACCCCCCCCCGATTCGCGGCGTGTTCCACGGTAACAACGATAACCCAAACAGCCGCAATAGGTTGCGACACGCTCCCAACAAACGTCGGGAACGGGAATTGCTGTGCAGAACGTCAAAAGCGACCTCGTAACTGGCGCCAGACACAGGCTGAAGCCCGCATTATCAGGATCAGCACCTTCATTAATGGTAACTCCGGCAGTTGTATGCGGAACATATATATAGCACACCCCCTGCTGAACACCTGATTCCTTTATAAGTGCCTTGATATCTTCCGTGATATCAATAAATTCCGTTTTGGATTTGCTTTTGACATTCAGTGCCTTAGACATCGCGCAGTTCCTCCCTGAGACGCAGGACCGTTTTTTTTAAGACAGGATGCCATTTATCAGGTGCTATTTCAGAAAGAGGAAGTAGTACAAACTCCCTCTGCTGAAGCAGCGGATGAGGAATAGTGAGGTCCTCTTCAGTAATGATCCTGTCATCATAAAAAAGAATGTCAAGATCAATGCAGCGCGGGCCCCAGCGCGTCGCCTCCTGCCTTCCCATTTTCTTCTCTATCCATTTAAGAGCAGCCAGTACGCTTTCAGGGGACAGGTCTGTTTCAGCAATTACCGCCATATTCATAAACAGGGGCTGGTCTTTCATGCCCCACGGCTCGGTCTCATAAAGTGAAGATTCTTTTGTTACCACAATGCCGATTTCGTTCATCAGCTTTGCAGCACGCATGCAGTTGGCCTTTCTGTTCCCCATATTAGAGCCGATTCCGATATACGCTGTAGCCATAAAAAAAACCGTTATAGAGTTATAGCGTTCATCGCGTTATAGCGATAAAGTTTTAGAGCAGACAAGCCGTTTCTTTAATGTCCGCATAAGTCAGCAAAGTATTTTACCTACAACGCTATAACTCTATGAACGCTATAACGCGTTTTTTATCCTGTCTATTGCCTCTTCAATTCTTTGCGCTGGCTGGGTGAGGGCAAAACGTATATACCCCTCTCCTGGCGCGCCAAAACCGACCCCTGGAGTCGCAAGCACCCCTGTTGTTTCCAGCAGATGCGCTGAAAAGGCAGTAGAATTAAATCCGGAAGGGACCTTTGCCCAGAGGTAAAACGTCGCTTCAGGTCTTTTAAGCTGAAAACCCAATCCCGTAAGGCCGTCAAAAAGTATGTCCCTGCGTTCCTGGTAAGTATTCCTTATCCAGGAAAGTATATTGTCGCTTGTTTTAAACGCTGAAGCGCCGGCATCCTGGATGGCCTCAAAGACACCCGAATCAAGGTTCGTTTTGATTTTCCCAAGCCCGGCGATAACATCCCTGTTTCCAACAGCAAACCCGATTCTCCAACCTGTCATGTTGAAAGTTTTCGAGAGAGAGTGGAACTCTATGCCCACCTCCCTGGCGCCGTCAAGCTCGAGGAAGCTCAGTGGCCTTTTACCGTCATAATATATTTCGGAATATGCGGCATCATGGCAGATTATAATATTATTTCTTTCTGCAAACGAAATCGCCATCTCAAAAAAAGGTCTGTGGCACACTGCAGCAGTTGGATTATTAGGGTAATTCAGGAACATCAGTTTCGCGCGCTTGCAAACCGAATCCGGAATTACACTAAAGTCCGGAAGAAAGTCGTTATCCTCCCTGAGCGGCATTATGTACGGCTCACCCTCCGCAAAGACCGTTCCAACCGGGTAGACGGGATAGCCGGGTGATGGCACAAGCACTACATCGCCGGGATTTATAAACGCCAGTGGGATGTGACCGATGCCTTCCTTGGAGCCGATCAGCGATATAACCTCTGAATTCACATCAAGGTCCACATTGAACCGCTTATGGTACCAGCCTGCAACTGCCTCCCTGAATAACAGCATACCTTGATAAGAAGGATACCGGTGGTACTCTGGTTTATCGGCTGCATTTTTCAATGCATCAATTATATGTCCAGGTGTGGGGAGGTCAGGGTCTCCAATGCTGAGGTCTATGAGGTCAACTCCTCTTGAGACGGCCTCCTGTTTCATCCTGTCAATTGAAGCAAAAAGATACGGAGGCAAGCTCTTGACACGGTCTGCAAGCTGGAATTTAATCATTAATTGTTCCTTAGTTATGTTTAATGTTGGAGAAATGAGCAATATTGAGAAAAAGGGTTTTAAAGCCCTTCTTCTCAATGTTGCTTAATAGCCTGACTTTGGTGCTGATTTCGCCGGCTTTGCCGGGTCTGCACCTTTTTTCTCAGTCTTTGCCGCTTGAATCTCTATATAGCGAGCAATCTTCTTCCCCTGGATCTCAGCATATTTCAGCTTCACCTTGTCGCCAACTTGAATATCAGATAGAGTTTTATTTTCCTTGTTCATCTTGACCGCTGTTTTGTCATCAGCAGTAATAACCACTTCAGCCTTTTTTCCTCTTACGGTCAAGGTCTTCACAGCTACATCAATCGTAACAATATCTCCTGTAATCTGTTTAACTATTACCTTGTCGGCTGCAATTGCGCTGCCTGCCATAAAAAAAGCGACAAGAAAGCAAAGTATATATAAAAGGGGTTTTTTCACAATTCCTCCACCTTAATAGGTTACATATAAATAAGGGCAGGTGTTGGTCATACCGTAAACACCTGCCCTTATTATAAGAAAGAGATTACTATTTTGCCGGAGCTGGCATAGCGTCTTTCTTCTCTTCTGTCTTTGGAGCTGCCTTCTTGGCCTTCTTGACCTTCTTCTTCTTTGCAGGAGCCTTCTTCTCAGCCTTTTCCATCTTTTCAGGAGCCGGTGCGTTAGCTGCCGTTGTGTCAGCTGCAAAAGCTACGGTGGTCATTCCGAGTGCAAAAAGAACTGCGATTACTAATGACATGAATTTCTTCATTGTGATTCACCTCCCTTTTTTATCCAAATTTTTGTCACTTATAAATCATTAAGCAATAATGGTGCCAATCATAAAAAAAGGGCCTACGCCCACACCTTCACAGTTGTGTTTAAAATGTTGAATGTTGAATATTTCAGTTGAATTAATGAAAAAAATAAATAAGTTATCATCAACGTTCAACATTTCTTGTGTGTCTCTTTTCACTACAGGAAGGGAAACTCAAGGCGTTACATTGTTACGGATTATTTCCTTTTTCAGGGGATATATCCTCATTTGAGGATATATCCTGGATGCCAAATTTCTCAAGCCTGTACCAAAAGGTCTTATAAGTCATACCAAGCAGCCGTGCCGCCTTAGCTGCGACATTGTTCGATTTAAACATGGCTTTTTTAATAAGGTCTTTTTCAAGCTCTTCAAAGTTAATTCCATCGTCAGGCAATTCAAAATTCATGGCGCTCTTTTCTGAAGTAAGCCGCAGCTCGTCACGTATATCATTGATATTTATCGTTTCTCCATCACCCATTAGTACCGACCGCTCAATGACAAATTCAAGCTGCCTGATGTTGCCGGGCCAATGGTAATCCATCAGCGCTTTCATTGCTCCATCGCTCACTCCTCTGACCTTTTTCCCGAATTCACTGTTATATTTACCAACAAAGAAACTTGACGGGGCAGGAATGTCTTCCTTCCGTTCTCTCAGCGGAGGAAGCTCAATAGTCACAACCTTGAGCCGATAGAAAAAAATCCTCCCTGAATTTCCCCTTTTCCGACTTCTTTCTCCAGGTTCTTGTTGGTAGCCGCAATTATCCGGATATCAACCTTAATGCTGTCCTTTCCTCCAAGCCTCCTGAATTCCTTGTCCTGCAGCGCCCTCAATAACTTTGTTTGTGTCAGGAGCGGCAGGTCTCCAATTTCATCAAGGAAAAGAGTGCCCCGGTCGCTTGCCTCGAAAAGCCCCTGCTTGCGATGGACCGCGCCTGTAAAAGCGCCCGGTTCGTAACCGAACAGTTCGCTTTCTATAAGGTTCTCCGGGATCGCCGCACAATTAATTGCGGTAAAAGGGCTTGTCCTTCTTGTGCTGTTATAATGTATTGCCTTTGCAATGAGTTCCTTTCCTGTCCCGCTTTCTCCATATATCAGGACCGTCACCGTTGTCGGCGTGACCTTATTAGCTATTTCCATGACCTCTCGCATCTTTCTGGAGCTGCCCACGATGCCTTCCATCTTGAATTTGCCGAAAAGCGCGTCCTGTAGTCTGAGATTCTCCTTGAGCAGTTGCATCCTTTCCACCGCTTTCTTGACGGTGAGTATTATTACCTCTTTATCAAGAGGTTTAGTGAGGTAGTCAAAAGCGCCCTTCTTGATCGCCTCAACAGCAGATGAGATAGTGCCGTAAGCCGTCATGATAATTACCGTAGGCTTCAGACAATCTTTCAGGTAATGCCTCCAGAAGTTGTACCCCGCTCATGCCGCTCATCTTCAGGTCGGTTATCACCACGTCCGGGCCAATTGTTTTTATATGTTCAAGTCCTTCCTCGGCAGATGAGGCAGTGAACGTTTCGTATCCCTCATCATCAAGGATGGTTTTAATTATTTCACGCTGACGTTGCTCGTCGTCTATAACCACTATGGAAGCCATACACCCTCACTTGTTCTAATCTTACGAACTCACCTTACAGTGGGCAAGGGAAGAGTGAGACTTACTTCACTTCCCTCTCCAACAACGCTGTGCAACTCAACTTTGCCCCCATGTTCTTCCATGACCCTTCTGGTCATCGGCAGGCCGAGGCCAAGTCCATCTTGTTTAGTCGAAAAGAACGGCTCAAATATCTTCTCCAAATCCTCCGGCTTCACGCCTTTGCCGTTATCGCTGATAGTCAGGACAAAAGTATCATTTACAATCTCCTCATTAATCCTGAGAACCCCGGCCTTATTCGACGACCCCATTGCGTGAAAGGCGTTGGTAACGACGTTCAAAATACAGGACTTATAAAGATCAGGGTCTACATAAAGCTCAGCGTCCCAGGAGTTCTCCCTGACGATTTCTATGTGGTCAGCTTCCGCTTTTGCCCAAATAAGTGCAAGCACATCTTCCAACAGCACCGCATGGCTCAAATATTGTTTTTTCAGTTTAAACGGTCTGCTGTAGTCGAGGAAGTCGCTCACCAGCTTGTTGAGCCTGCGTATCTCCTGCTTTATCCCGCTGATAAGATGCTCAAACCTCTCCCTTTCTACCGCAATACCGGGCTTGTATTTCTCTCCCAGATGATCGACACTGAGATTGATAAAGTTGAGGGGATTTCTTATTTCGTGGGCCATGCTCCTTGAGAGTTGCCCCAATCCCGAGAGATGTTCAGCCTCCCGTAGACGCTCCTCAAGGTTGCGGGTTTCCTTCAGCTTGGCTACCATGAAGTTGAAGGTATCGGAGAGCTGGCCGATTTCATCATTGCTCTGAACAGGTATGTTCTGATTAAGGTCGCCGGCAGCGACCCTCATTGAGGCGTCAACCACTCTCTGGATAGGGCGCGTATACCGCTTCGGAAAAAATCACTATCATAATAGTGCCGATTCCAAAAACAAATATTGTCGCAAGAATTCTCTTGATAGTGTTCGCTCTCAGGATATCGGAGAAATCGTCCCTGTTGACTCTCAGGTGGATATACCCGTATTGTGTATCGCCTGCAATGACCGGCACTATAACGTTATAGGTATGGCCTTCATCCGCAGAAACCGGTTCGCCCAGTTCAGCCTTGATGATAAGCTCCTTTTTCTTGTGAGTCATGGCCTGGCCTATTTTCGACGGATTAGTGCTGGCAACTATTTCATGCGCATTACTGATAATTGATATTTCCTTGACCCCTTTAGCATTCAGACCCGTGAGATATTTTGAGAGCCGCGCCTCGTCAGTGGTCCCTGATCCCGTCACTTCTTCAACTCCGATCTGTATCGCCTTGGTAAGCTCTGTAGTCTGGCGCTCTACTTCACGGGAAAGGTCCTTCTCGGACTGAGAATAAAAAACCATAAGCATGCCGATCATAACAAAACTGAGGAAGAGCATCATCAGACTAAGCTTCTTGTTCAACGAGAACCTAAACGTGTTGACCTGAAACATACCTTATAATAACATATGGATTTACAGGACGTATAACAGTCCTTGATTCCCTGATAAGAACTATAAACGTTGAAATTTTGTTATCCCTGCAATTAAATATAACCGTCATGCCCGCGGATTGTAAGCGGGCATCCAGGAATCTTCTGGATTCCCGCTCAAAAGACCGCGGGAATAACAGCTATATAAAAGCTGCCCTATCGGTTCTTTTGTTTCTGGATGCCCGATTACAACCTTCGGGCATGACCAAAATTTTGTCTTGCCGGCACACAGTGTATTTGTCCAGCCGCTTGAATTTATTTGAAATTGATTCTACTATAACTTACAAATGCTTATAGAAAACCTTGCCGCAATACTCAAAAATATGAATCATGCTGCGTTGTGCGCCGGCAGAAGCCCTGATGGTGTGAAACTAATTGCTGTTACAAAAACAGTGGCAATTGAAAAGAT
>CAWHNC010000015.1:0-11080 GCA_963830245.1 Nitrospirota bacterium | reverse complement strand
TCGTCGAGCAGGGAGGCATAGATGGGGCTTACTGATCTGATCAGCAAGTATCGGAGACTTGAAGAGAAGGAACTGTTCGGCTCACACAGTAAAAAACTATATGAATATTCTCGATCACTTCAGTGACTGGCTGCAGATTCCCATAGAAGAGGCGACCCTCAAGGAAACAGAGGCCTATATGGACCATCTATTGAGACATAGAAAAAAAGCGAAGACCATCAACTGTCATTTCAGCTGCATTCATGCTTTTTACGAATATCTGATCGAAGATGAGACAATGTCTCTTATCAATCCGGTAAGAAAGAATTACAGACTGCGTCTACCCAGACCACTGCCCAAACATCTCAGGGATGAGCAGGTCGCAACACTCTTCAAAGAAATTAACGACACCAGAGATCGGGCCATGTTCACGCTGATGCTCAGATGCGGTTTGCGTGTTAGGAGGTTTCACGACTGACAGTAGATGCGATAGAGTATCGTCGCAGGCAGCTTTATGTCTTCAATGGAAAGGGCAGCAAGGACAGGGTTGTCTATCTAAGCGAAGATGCTCTGAATGCTTTACAGGCGTATATGCAGAAACGGAAATTCTTAAAGAGAAAAGAGTGTTCTTAGTACGGAAGGGACCGCTGAGAGGGAAGCCGATATCGGTGCGCGGCATTCAAAAGAGAATAGAATACTATTCCAAGAAGACTGGGATACGGGTATCCTGTCATCACTTGAGGCACACGATGGCAACGCAGCTGTTAAATGCAGATGCGGCTCTCGTCACGATTCAGGATCTCCTGGGCCATAGCAAGATTACGACAACCCAGTGCTACTGTAGAGTTTCCAATCTTAAAGTGCAGCGGGATTACTACAAAGCAATTAACCTGGTCTTGCAGAGAACTCTACCAGTATGCGAAAATGTCTTTGAAGAAGGTAAGATAGGGATAGCGAACAGCCACATTAACTAATTGAAACCATAAGAAAAAGCAGGTTATGTTACGTATAGGTGGCTGCAGTCAACGTTTTCAGGTCTTTCAAAAAACGTTTATTCACGATCGAAGTATTGAGGGAATTGCAGGTTTTTGAAACTCTCGACTTGTCAGGGTGAACCTAGCTTTGAATGCTGTTTTGAGTAAAGTGGTTTTTTCTGCCTGTTTTTATCGGGGAATCAGTATACGACTCTATTCTCCAGTTTACAACTCTATTTTTTTTGGACAGTCGAATTCACAATTCCCCATCTTTCTCTCTATCTGTGAGCAGAAGCCGTGGAGCATTTTAAGCTCCCAGTAAGTGAGCCCCGCCCTGCCGATGAAGTGTTTTAAGTTGTCGATGATCTGCTTCTCAAGATTCCTGTCACCGCGGGGAACATAGCCCAGCAGCGTTATGATATTTGACATTCGCTCATAAAGTGAGGCAAGTTCTCCATGGCTCACCTGGCTGCCGTGCTTGCTCTTCGACTGCAGCGCCACATCCTTAACGGCAGCTTCTCTGTATTGCGCCTTGGAAAGCTCATAGGCCACAACAATTGCGGCGTGGGAGAGGTTTAAAGAAGGATGCTCCCTGTTAGCAGGAATAGTCAAAAGCAGGCCGCATTCGTTAACCTCCTCGTTATACAGCCCCCTGTCCTCCCTGCCGAAGAGAAGCGCCACTTTGTTATCTGCGGCCATTTCATACACTTTCTGAGCGCCCTGATCGAGCGGAAGTGCCATGCCGCGCTTCTTGCCGGTCCTCCGGGCAACAGCAACAACAAACGTCCGGTCGTCAATCGCATCGGCAAGGCTGGCATAACGCTTTGCCGCTTCCAGCACATCAAGGGCGTTATGCGCAAGCCTCAGAGCCTCGTCGTCAATCTCAGGCGCCTTTACGAGGCAAAGGGTCCTGAACCCCATGTTTTTTAGCGCCCGCGCAGAGGCCCCTATATTGGCAGACTCACGTGGCTCGACAAGCACAAAAGATACATTATCTTTCCAGAAAGGCATATACTCTTTTATCTTATAGCAGCGATGATAAAAAAAGGGCGAGAGCTTTTAACTCCCACCCCTCTTAGGCACACTGATAAAATCAGTTAATATTAATAACCTGATGTTTTCTTTTTTGCAGGAGCGGCTGCTTCTGCTTTGGCAGCCTTGCCGTCCTTAACAGTAACCATGTCGCCAACCTTTACATCCTTGGCGTTGCTGACCTTGGCAGTCACCTCTTTGCCGGCGGCATCCTTGATAGTGAGAGTCATGCCGGCTACCTTGGTAACCGTGCCTTTTGCTTCCTTTACATCGGCCGCAAAAGTAAAGCTGACCATGCCGAGGGTAAATACCATTGCTACTAATAAAGTGATAATTGATTTCATCTTCATGTCTTAGTTCACCTCCCTTATTTTTTATTTGAGACCGGAACAATGGTGCGTCCCGCAATTGAAATTGATTATACAATATTGTTGGTTCTTTGGACAATAGCGCCGCATTTATTTCTTTAAGCCAGTTTCTGCGAGCCTTGCGTTTTATCATAATATTACCTATAGTAATCCATGAAAAAAGGGAAGGACACCAGGTAATGTATGAAGGCTTCTAATGCTGCGGCAATAAAATGTGTCGTGCTTTTTGCCTTTTTTTTTGTTAATTCATCTTATGCATTCGCCTTGAGCAGGCCGCTTCCGCTGCCCTCCATCAGCATCGATGCCTCTCAGGTATTTCTTAATAATTCCATTACCGGCATTACTATAAAAGATGTTCTCGGTCTTTTAAAAAAAGGGTTCCCCTCTGCGTCCGTATCTCTGAACAACCCTGACGCCCGGGTTCATCTAACTGTTTCGCAAAGCGCGGGGGTGAACAAATATCTCCCGGCCATTTATTCAGAGAATGGAGACTACTCATACCGGCACTGCTCTCAAGGGTATGAGTGGGTATCCTCATGGAAGGAGGGCCGTGTTGTCCTGACCCTGAACTCGCCCTCCTTTCAGGGAGTGAGTTTCGGACTTTACGGACTGCTGCAGGAAAAGCTCGGCTTTAAATTTTACCATCCCAAAAGGACCATTATACCTTTTCATACACAGTGGCCGCTGCCCGTGAATTTTCAATGGAAAGCCTTCCCGCGCTTTGCCAGGAAAGGCTTCCATATCCATACCCTCCATCCAATTGAACTTACAGAGCAACTGCATAATCCTGATTATCCTCACGCGGCTGAAGACCTGAGAGAGTACATAGACTGGCTTGCCAGAAATCAGCAAGATACAGTCCAGTTTTACCTTTTGAGGGGCATAGATCGCGCGCGATGGATCGGTCATGCCGGCGGCCTTGTCTCCTATGCACATAAGCGAGGCATAGAGGCAGGCATAGAATTCTCACTATTTATGATACAGCAACATGCCTTTCAGTCCATAAAATTGTTCAGGTTTTTACCTTCCTATAAACGCCAGATTGATAGTACCCTTTCATGGATCTTCCGGGTGAACTGGGATTTCGTCACTGTCGATTTCAGCATGGGAGAATATCTGCCGGATCTCGGGGAATTGATGCCGGGGCTGAAAACATATCTTATCAGACAGGTTAATGAGCGATACAAAACCAAACTGATGGTTCCAACGCATGTTATCGACAGTCGGCATTGGTGTCAGGCAGGGCCTGGCCGTTCCCGGCGGCAATACCTCGGATGCCGGGGACCCGAAGACAGGTATTCTGATACATACGGTCATGTTTTATTCGATAGACGAGCCATCCGCCCCCGCATATGGCAATATCAATTTCCAGGGCATGCTCTGCATGGCAATACAGGAAAACAAACGGCGTGAGACCTGGTATTGGCCTGAAGCTGCGTACTGGGTTTCCTTTGACAATTCCGTGCCTTTGCTTTTACTTCCATATCTCGATGCGAGGTGGTCGGATATGGAATACCATGAAAAAAATCGGCGTCGACAATCACCTCACTTTCAGCTCGGGGTGGGAATGGGGCTATTGGCTTGTGGACTGGAGCATCGCCCGGTGGTCCTGGACCCATATCGAAAATGGCTCTGTGCAAAAGACATCTCCTCTCAGCGTGCTGGAAGACCTTTTTCCGGATACCCGTATGCGCCTGTTGTTTCAGAGAGCGCTGGCTCTTCAGAACTATTACCTCAAAGACAGAGACCTTGATAGGGTTCATGTCTGCGCTTGACCCATCGGCTGAGCTTCCCTGGCCTTTTAACAGCCCTTTTCAGCCGAGACCTTTTTTTTCCAGTTCGTGGCTTCTCTATAAGGCATCTGACAAGGAGGCAGAAAACATCGCTGCATCCACGGTAGCGGAACTCGAAACATATGCACGTGATATGGACGCAGTTGCTGAAGATCTTGAACATGAAGCAGGGCGGATTTATGCCGGACATAAGCAGGTATCTCCGGAGGCGCTAGTGATCGCACGCGAATTGACCAGGGCACTTGAAGTCACTGCGCTCAGAGCCCAACACCGGTCTTTGACTATTCGGGCATTGCTGGCGCAGAGAAAGGGGCACTGGTGGCTTCCCGCAACTACTGATGCCGAGAGCCTGCTGCTGCAAGCCGCCCGCGTTCGATTGAAAGCGCTTGCGCTGGTGCGTCTGCAGGAAGATATTTACCGTTATCCGGTCAGCCTTATTGCCCGGCAACGGAAGAATTTCACGGCGTACAATTTCGGCTATCTATATCCTGCAAGTGATCTTTTCTTCTGGCGCCGCGAGGAGGAACAGGTCAGACACAGGCGTTTTGATGCATTTTATATGAACATATGGGATTTCCTGAGAATCAGCGGAGTCAACAGCTTCTTTCCGTAAAAAAATATTTTGCCATTGGTGCTTACTGCCTACTGTTTACTCCCTACTGTTTACTGCTTTTTGCCGACGGCATCAGTTCCCTGTAATCTTTTAAAATTGGGAATTCGTGCATGGCCTCGTCTTTTTTCCTGGAATTGGCCCCTGTTTTGAGGAAAAGATACTTTATTCCGAAGTCTTTCGCTGTCTTCAGTACCTCGGCAGTATCATCAATGAAGAGCGTGCGTTCCTTATCGAATTTCAATATTTTCTCGACCTTCTCCCAGAATTCGATCATCTCCTTGGGATAGCCCATTTCAAAAGAAGTAATACATCTGTCGAAGTATTTGCCTATGTCGGTTTTTTTTAATTTGATGTCGAGGACCTTATAATGGGCATTCGTGAGCATGTAAACTCTTTTCTTATGCTGCTTCATTGCTTTCAGAAAATCCTCCACATGGGGATGGACTTCTATCAGGTGTTTTATCTGCTCTTTGAGCGCCGGGATATCCAGGTGAAGTTCTTTTGACCAGAAATCGATATCGGTCCAGTTCAACGTGCCCTCATGGGCTTTGTAAAGGGAAAGCAATATTTCCTTTGCCTTGCCGAAAGTAACACCATGTTTCCCAGCGTACTTTTCCGGCACAAGGTGCTCCCAGAAATAATCGTCAAAATACTTGTCCAGAAGCGTCCCGTCCATATCCAGCAGGATACAGTCGATATTTTTCAGCGAGATCACTATTGACTAACTCCTAAAAAGTAAATAAGTTGTGATGTAGACGGTTTCGTACAAAGGTCAGAGGCAAGGCGCGCAAATACCGAGGAATGAGGCGTACTTTTGCGTACGTCGCAGTGACGAGGTATGCAGTGCAACGCAGCATGTGACCTTTGTACGAGACCGTCAGGTTATTCTTCGGAGCTGTACCATGAGTGATCAATATAATCCTGCGTCCTTTTATGGATGAGTTGAAGGATACCCCTGAGTTCCTCAAAAAACTGATCAAACAATTCATCATCGCCAAGGTCATTGGCCTCAATATCATATATGTATGAGATCTCGTATTCCTTGGAGGACTGCTCGCTGGGAATTATTTCCTTAACAAAGAGCACAGGTTGAGTATCGGGATATTCTTCCTCCACCTCTGCAAGCAGTGCCTCGATGTTAGGGTAGTCTTCCATAATCGGCAATTTTATCAGAAATTCCATCTCCAGCGAGTTATCAGCATCCATTGAGTTTTCTTCAGTATCATCCTCATAAATGGTCATCCCGGTCTGAAATGCGTCATATGTAAAAGACACCGTTGCCGTAAGCGCATAAGGGGTCTCCATATTAGGCAAAGTGAGCGAGAACCTGCTTTCCCTGTCAAGAGTGAACTGCTCTATGAAAACCTGCATATTGAATATTTCAAGGTAATTTTTTGCAGATTCAGCGATCTTCATTTGAACTTCTTCAAAACGTGTCATAATTCCTCCATAAGCGGTACACGATATCCGAAATTATAACATTAATAGTAAGATTAAGACGAATAAGGGTTCTGATAAAATGACAAAAGGCATTTTTATTACGGGAACAGATACCGGAGTCGGCAAGACAGCTATCGCTGCCGGAATTTTGCGGGCGCTGGGCAGGAAAGGTGTGAAAGCCGGCGCCATGAAGCCGGTGGAAACAGGCTGTGCTGCTGAAGGCGGAAGGTTAATTGCCGGCGACGGGATGTTTCTGCGGAAGATTGCCGGAATGGACGAACCCGCCGAGATTGTAACGCCTGTCCGTTTTTCATACCCCCTTGCACCTATGGTCGCCGCTGAACTTGAAGGAAAGAAGGTTGATCTCGATGCCATAATGCATGCGTATTCCATGCTTGCAGCAAAATATAACTTCCTCGTGGTAGAAGGCGCCGGCGGCATCATGGTTCCGATCATCGAATCAGGCGGCAGTGTGAGTGCCGGCCTCAGCCCGTCAACGTTCTTTATGTCCGATCTGATTAAATTATTTGGGCTTCCTGTAGTTATAGTCGCAAGGGCAGGATTGGGCACTATCAACCACACTCTGTTGACTGTTATGCATGCCATCAGAGAGGGAATAGAAGTGCGGGGTGTGATTATCAATAGCAACGGACCCGCCGGGGATACAATAGCTGAGCGGACAAACCCCGAGGTGCTGCGGAGGATATGCCCCGTGCCCGTGATTGCTGCAGTGCCCTTTATTTCACCAGTTAATCAGGACGTGGTTGACAATATTGCCAATGCGCTTCGCGACCAGATGATCAGTTTCCTTCTCAGTTAGGGCAACTATTGTCTTTTTTCATGTATAAATAATATTCACTACTGTCACACATACCGCCTTTCACTACAGTTCGGCTGAGAAACATGTTACAATAATGTATTAAAACGAGACCATAGGGCGTTCACCCTGTAGGTCGGCAAGGGTCTTTGCTACGTTTCGACGCCCTGCACCACGAAAACTGACACACAGCTAAGATATTTGTTATTAGTCTCAGGGGAGGAACCGTGAGATGGCCTTAAAAACTCCGTTGGTTGCATTGATGCTTGTACTTGCCGTATTAGCTTCAGCTGCCAATGCAGAACCCCCGCTTTCGGACCCTGTTACCGGAATGGAGTTTGTATTTATTAAAGGCGGTTGTTATGAAATGGGGGACCCAACCGGCGACAGCAATGACAGGCCGCTCCATGAGGTATGCGTTAGCGATTTTTACATTGGCAAGTATGACGTTACCAATGAGCAGTTCAGAAAATTCAGGCCCGAACACGACAGCGGCAATTTTGAGGGTTTATCGGAGAATGGTGACGAACAGCCGGTTGTGAATGTTACCTGGGAGGATGCGGTAGCTTTTGCCAGGTGGCTGTCACAAAAAAGCGGGCGGACTTACAGGCTGCCAACCGAGGCAGAATGGGAGTACGCTGCTCGTGCCGGATCAAAGACCACATATTTCTGGGGCAATAACCCTGGTGACGCTTGTAAATATGCTAATGTGGCTGATCTGACCGCAAAGAAGCGCTGGAAGAAATGGACCGTCTTTAACTGTGATGACAAATTCCTGGTTACGTCTCCTGTCGGCAGTTTTCTGCCAAACAGCTATGGGCTTTACGACATGCTCGGCAATGTTTGGCAGTGGGTTGAGGACGTTTACAATACAGAAGCCTATATCAAGCTTCCGAAATACAACCCGGCGTACGAGGGTTCCGGCAAATATCGTGTTATGCGGGGTGGCGGCTGGAGCAACGGGCCTCTGGGTGTGAGGGTTTCCCATCGCGTTCCGCTCACGCCGGATTTCGGACATCATGCTCTGGGGTTTCGACTTGTGATGATCAAATGAGAATATTTTTTTGAACGTTCCGTACGCCTTGTCAATTCAGGGACTACGGTTTTATAATGAGGGATGCTGATTTCTATACGTTTTGAAACGCTGTATAAATTACTTACTATTTTTTGTCTCCTGCTCTCCGCTCTTCCCGGGTGCAAAAAGCACGAAGATCTCTCTCCAAAAACGGCGCCACCGGGTCCGGAAATAGTTATCGGACTTATTCCAGAGCAAAACATCTTCGCACAGATGGACCGGTACCAGCTGCTTTCAGACTACCTTTCGGCCAGGATCGGCAGGCCAATTCGCTGGCAAGTAGAGCCCCATTACGGCACTATAATTGATAATTTTCGCTCTTCCGAAATTGACGGGGCTTTTTGGGGGAGTTTCAGCTATGTGCTTGTTCACGTAAGAACTGGCGCTGAGATACTGGTGCGCGCGGAGGATCTTAACGGCATATCGACGTATCGGGGTCTTATTTTTGTGAGAAGGGACAGCAGAATTAAATCGATAAGAGACATGAAAAGGAAACGTTTTGCTTTTGTGGACAAGGCAACATTTGCAGGTTACTTGTTACCCCTGGCATATTTCAAGAAAATGGGTATTGAGAACTACTCCGCATACCTGAAAGAGGTTTACTTCACCGGAACTCATTCTGACGCAATTTACGATGTCCTGAACGGGAAGGCGGATATCGGAGCCGCAAAAAACACTGTCTTACAGAAAATTGAAGCCACTGACAGCCGCATAAAGAACGAACTTATTGTTCTTGAAAGATCTCCCGAGGTGCCTGAAAATGGCCTTGCTGTCAGAAAAGACCTTGACGTAACACTTAAGAAAAAAATGAAGCAAGTACTGCTCGATATGTACAAAGATCCGGAAGGACAGAACGTTCTGGAGCAGTTCGGGGCGAGAAGGTTTATCGAGACTACGGATGAAGATTACAAGGCGGTTTACGAATATGCCCGGCAAGTCGGCATCGACCTTCAAACCTTCGACTACGGGGGCAAGAAGTGAAGAAACAAATTGTCCTGGGGCTGACTGTCTTCACCATGATCTTTTTTTTGGGCGGTATTTACATAGTTTTTTCGATCAACAAGGCAACCACGATGCTCGACCGTCTGATCCTGGTTCATCAGGTTGAAATCATGAGAGAGCGCCTGCTGATAGAAATCAGGAAAGTTCAGGCTGATCTCAACTTGAAAAATACCCGTTATGCCAGGACCGTTGATACGTTTGTAAATGATGTGCAGCAGATGGATCAAGCTTCCCGCGAATGCTTTTCCTGCCATCACACGGAAGATACCGCCAGGAGGCTTCAGGACATGGAACAACAGATCGGCTTGTATAAAAATGCCCTGAGCAGGGTGCTGACTATGCGGGCAAACGACGTCAGGTTGGACCAGGAGGACGATAACACGTACAAAGTAGGAGAAGAATTGGTCGGCAAGGTCAACGCTATGATTGCCATAGCCACCAGGAGTCTTGATAAGGAGACGCGGCGCTCAGTCGGAAATATTCAAGACACAAGGAATTTGCTTTATGTGTTCGCCACACTGAGCCCTGTGCTCGGCCTTTGTTTGGCGTTCATCTTTATAAGAGGATTTACCAGACCGATAAGGGCCTTGCTGGAGGCAACCAGGAAGCTGAAGGCCGGAAATCTGGACCATCGGATAGACGATATGAGAGACGAGTTTGGAGAGCTTGCCGGTTCTTTTAATGCAATGGCCGACGCCCTGACCAGTCAAATGAAGAGAGTGGAAGAGAGCGAGAAACGTTACCGTATGCTCTTTGAAAGCGCCGGAGACGCTATTTTTCTAATCGAGGCTGAAGGCGGGAATGCCGGGCGGATAGCAGCCGCGAACAGGGCGGCGACAGTTATGCATGGGTATACCGTAGAGGAACTGGTGGGCATGAGCATCGGTGACCTTGACACCCCCGAGGCAGCCCATGAAATGCATGACTGCATCGCGACAATACTCGGGGGAACATGTCTGAGCAAAGAAATGACTCACGTCAGGAGAGATGGCACTGTTTTCCCTGTTGAAATCAGTGCGTGTCCGCTGGAGCTTGAGGGAAAAAAATATGTTCTCGCTTTTGACCGGGACATCACCCGGCGCAGAGAGTTGGAAAAGGCTTTGCGCCTGTCTGAGCAAAAGTTTTCGAAGGCGTTCCGTGCCAGCCCCGACTGGCTTACTATCAGCACTCTTGATGAGGGGCGGTACATAGAGGTAAACGACACGTTCCTGCGGCTCAGCGGCTACAGCAGAGAAGAGGTTATAGAACGAACTTCGGGGGAACTGGGCATATGGGTTGATCCCAAAGAACGAGAAGAAATGGTATCCGTGTTGAAGAAGGATGGGGCAGTGTGGAACAAGGAAGTCCATTTCCGGATGAAAGCAGGCAATGTCCTGACCATGCTGAGATCCTCGCAGGCGATAGACTACGGCGGGATGCAGTGTATTATATCGGTGACTCACGATATCACAGAGCGAAATAAGACTGAGATGATGTTGCAGCGGGCCGAGCAGTTGAAAGCGGTCGCGGAAATTGCGGTGGGACTTGCCCACGAAATAAAAAATCCCCTTGCGGGCATTAAATCGTCTATGGAGGTGCTGCATGCAGAAGGCGCCTGTTCTGAGGAGGGCAGTGAGATCCTGTTGAAAGTAATCAGTGAGATTCGCCGGATCGAAATGCTGCTTAAGGACCTGCTCAATTTTGCGCGACCGCCTAAACCGGAGTTGAACATGGTCCATATCAACCAGTTACTTGATGCCACCCTGGAGTTCTCAGTGGACAAGGTTAGAATGACGTCTCGACCAGGGATAGAGGTTGTCAGGGAATTCGAAGACGGCATGCCGGCTGTTATCGCCGACGGTATGCAGATGAAGCAAGTGTTTATTAATCTCTTTCTTAATGCAGTCGAGGCCATGCCGGACGGCGGCATGCTTAAAATAAAAACAAGTTATGAGAAGGCGGCTTCGTCAATCAAAATAGAAGTGGCAGATACCGGCAAGAGCATCGA
>CAWHNC010000014.1:0-6126 GCA_963830245.1 Nitrospirota bacterium | reverse complement strand
AGATCAACGCTTTTCGGGATTATATGCAAAAAGGTATCGGGAATAAAGTGGATATTGCCTTTTTCAAGTTCTGTTTTTGGGATATCAGGGGCAAAACCGATATAAAGCGGGTTTTCGATACTTATAAAACTACTTATTTCGAATTAAAATCTGAATATCCGGGAGTAATATTTGTCCATTTTACTGTTCCCTTGATGGTACATGCGGATGGCCTGAAAGACCGGATCAGGCGGGTGCTAAATCTGGAGAATGACTCGGATCTTGATAACATAAGGCGCAATGAGCTTAATAATTTGCTTCTTGCGGAATATTCGGGTAAAGAACCCATATTTGACATTGCCTCTGCGGAGTCAACCCTGCCTGGCGGCAGCCGGTCCTCATTTTCCAAGGACGGCAAGACTTATTACTGTCTGGCGCAGGAGTACAGTTCCGATGGAGGGCATTTGAACGAATTAGGGAAGAAAGTTGTTGCTGAACGATTGTTGATATTTCTGTCAAAACTTTCCGATAGTAACAGACGAGGACCTGCTTAAGCAGATTGTGGCTTAACTTATGAGCAAATTCCGAATCATACAGACCGACCCTGCTCAATTCAGAGAACAAGTTCTTGAGTTCTGGAGAAATTATCTTCCCGGTACTCCTCCTGAACGCTTTGAATGGATGACTCGCGGCAACCCTGCCGGACCCGCTATATGGTTTTTTGCGCAGGAGGAGACCACCAAAGAAATTGCCGGTATGATCTCTCTTACCCCCAAAAATATCGTTGTCAGCGGCAGGACTGTACGCGCCGGTATCATGGGAGACTTCATGGTAGACGCCAGGTATCGGGTATTTGGACCTAATCTTCAGCTTCTGAGAACTGTAAAAAGTGAGTTGGGAAGACTCGGGCTTAAATTGATATATACGGTGCCCAATTCCCAGGCCGAACGACTCATGATCAGGATGGGGATGAAACGAGCCGGAGCATTCAAGAATCTTATCAAACCACTGAACGCCGGCCACTACCTCGGGAAATACACTCGTCTGAACTCTTTCTCGCGCAGTATGCTGTCTCCTTTGCTATATGCCGGGTTGAGAATGGCCTCAATGGAAACCTACATTATAACTAAAGGGGTCTTCGAAGAGGTAAAACGACCGGAAGAATTGCCGGATTCATTGTGGAACCGTGTAAGAGACAATTTTTCTTTTGCGGGTGAGCGAAGTCCGACTTACCTTGAATGGAAATACTTTCAAAATCCTCTCGAAGATTTTCAGATCATGGCTTTCAGGCCTGCAGTGGATCGAGACCTGTCGGGTTATATCGTTTACAACATTGATCAGAACAGACTCAATATTAGTGATATCATCTTCTTGGATAAGTCCTCGGTCAACATGCTGCTGACCAAGGTTATCGATATCGGCAGGAAAAAAGGCTGTATTTCGGTCAATGTCGAGATCTTTGAAGACAACCCTCTACTGGCCCTTTTAAAATCTTTCGGTTTCTTTAATGCAAAAAAAGATTATGGAGTGTTCTCTATGGGCGAGGAACAGTGGCCTGACAATGGGGCCTATCTGTTCGGCAGCGACAGAAATTTGTAAGGCCATGAAAAAGGTGCGCACTTGAAAAAAATCCGCTTAATGCAAATAACTCACGATCTATCGATCGGTGGCCTTCAACAGGTTGTGGTCAACATCTGCAAAAAGATTGACAGGGATAAGTTCGACATTTCCGTCCTCTGTCTCCGGCAGTTGGGAGCGTCTGTGCCGGAGTTGGAGAGAATGGGGATAGAGGTCATGCTCCTGCCCCAGAAAAAAACGGCGTAGACTACCTGTCTTTTCTGAAGGTCGCAAAGATATTGCGGGAAAAGAAAATAGACGCGATTCATACCCATAATACTCAACCCCTGATCGACGGGACGCTCGGGGCGCTCCTGGCGAACGTCGGGACAATTGTACACACCGACCATTCGAGGGCATTTCCAGATAAGAGGCGGTATATGTTCGCCGAATGGTTGATGTCCCATTTTGTGTACAAGGTGGTGGGCGTATCTATCCCGACCTCAGGGGACCTTATGAAATATGAAAAAATATCCCCGCGCAAAATTGTGACTGTTCTCAACGGCATCGACGGAGCGCAGTATGTCGCCCCAGTGGACAAACAGAAAAAAAGGACTGAACTCGGGATCAAAGGCAATGGGCCCGTCATAGGGCTGGGCGTCCGCCTGAGCTTGCAGAAAGGCATCACCTATTTACTGCAGGCTATGCCCGAGATTACGAAGCGATATCCTGATGTAACCCTGGTGATTGCAGGGGAAGGCAATTGTGAGGAAGACCTCAGAAGAGAGGCAACCAGGATCGGCATTGATGGGAATACTGTATTTATCGGACCCCGGCTGGATATGCCCGAGGTGCTGAAGGCGCTCGATCTGTATGTCCTGCCATCCTTATGGGAGGGTCTGCCGATGGTATTGTTAGAAGCGATGGCAGCCGGCTGCCCGATTGTCGCGACAAAAGTCGGGGGCAGTCCCATGGTGATCTCGGATGGCGAGAACGGTTCACTTGTCGAACCCATGGACCCGAAGGCACTGGCCCGGGAGATCATACGACTGCTAGGCAATGAGCAGTTGAGGAGTTATTACGCAAAGAACGGGCTGAAGACGTTCAATGACCGCTTCACAGCTGACATGATGACAGCCCAATATGAAAAGCTCTACCTAAAAGAAAGCACTGACGCCGTTATTCATGCCAGGGAGGCACTATCTCCCGCTCATTCACCTTCACTTAAATATGTAAGAAAGGAACACTTTTAAAGTGAACAGAAACATCCTTATGGTCTGCTATTATTATCCGCCGCTCAGGGATGTAGGGGCCAAAAGAAGTGTGGCTTTTGCCAAATATCTGAAAAAATTCGGATGGTCCCCATACGTCATAAGTGTTCGAAACCCTGACAAGGGCTGGTGCCAGCCCGGAAATGATACGCCTCCGGTCGGGGTCCCGGTAGAATATACCTATTCGCTCGTAAACCTTATGAAGCTGCTGGGGTTGATGAACGGGTTGCTGTCAAGGATCTTAAAACCCTTTGGTATCCAAATCAACAGAAATATATTCCGTGAAATCATTGGCATACCGGATCCTTTCTGGGGTTGGATCCCTCTTACGACTGCCAGGGCTTACAATCTGATTAAAAAAATCGATGCAGGCATTATATACGCTTCTTGCACCCCCTTCAGCTCTGCGGTCATAGGAGTCCTGCTCAAGGTTATGACTAAAAAACCTCTCGTGCTCGACTTTCGCGACCAGTTCGGGCTGGAGAGGTTTTTGATCCGCGCCGGAGACTCCAGGTTCCGCGTCAGAGTGAACCGCATCTTTGAAGAGATCTTCCTCAAGTACGCCGACATTTTATTGGTGACTTCTGACGAGCTGAGAAGGGAGTATTTACATCAATACCCTCGCCGGCAGGATAAAATATTTACAGTACATAATGGGTTCGATTCCGAATATATGGTTCGGGAGAATACGCCAAAATATCAAAAGTTTACCATAAGCTATACCGGCCATTTCTATTTTTCATATGAACCCCGACTTTTTTTTGAAGCGCTTGCGCTCCTCAAATCAGGCGGCAAAATAGACAGCTCAAATTTTCAATTTCTATTTTATGGAGAAGGGAAAGATGCGATTGAGAAAATCGCCCGTGATTACAACATAGAAGATCTTGTAGTTACCAGTTCAACGGTCCCTTACAGGGACGTCCTTTTGGTTTTGGCAAAATCACACCTGCAGTTGTTGAGAATATTAAAGCCGATGATCAGCACTAAATTTTTCGAGGGCATACCGCTCAACATCCCCTTTCTGGCCACAATTCCTTCCGGGGAGGTCGAAGACCTCATCAGGAAGTTTAGTCCGAACTCCTACGTCATCACCGAAAAATCGGCTGGGAAAGTGGCGGATGCCATTGTCGATGCCATGTCGAAATACAGGACCGGCGATATCCTTGACAATCATGCAGGGGCATTTCTCGAAGACTTTTCGAGAGAGAACCTGACGTTGAAACTCATAAACATACTTGAGAACAATATGCCGGGCAGTTCCGCCGCCTCTGCCGGGGAAGACCAATATGCGCGAAATTATTAGCGTTGAGGGTCCAATGGCCAGAATTCTATATATTGCTCCCGGTCCGGTCCCTCCGGAAGAGGATCCGCGGAAGAACAAGTTTTATCACCTGTCCCGGTACTTCACCGGGGACGTACTCGCACCGGTATGGTGGACGAAAGGTGAAGCGAGCCCGGAAAGGCTGGACAAAATAAATACCGCGATGGGCAACTTTAAGTATCATGTGACATGCAGTATAAGGCTCCCGAAATTGACCAAGTTTTTCTGGGACATCTCTTTTTATGTTCTTAAAGGCACTTATCTGCATTATTTCAAAACAAAATATGACATCATTATCGCGTATGGCCCGTTCAAAACAGGCCTGGCAGCGTATATTCTCAAGAAATTGACGGGAACCAAACTGATGATCGAGATTCCCGGCGAGTTGAGGAAATCATTCTCATTTGAAAATGAGAAGCCTGCCTTTACCGGAAAGCTGAAAAGCGGTCTCAGCAATCTATTAACCCCGGTCATTATTAATGGGGCGGATTCCATCAGAGCTTCTGTATCCGACTCAGTTGGACGGATACAGAAGAGTCCGGAAAAAACTCGTGGCGACCTTTCACGAGTTTGTCCCTTTAAGTATTCTGAAGCCTGATGGCCGGTCTGAAAAATATATTTTCTTTCTCGGATATCCATGGTTTTTGAAAGGAGTGGATATACTGATTAATGCCTTTAATATGATATCACATGAATTCCCGGGATACCGGCTCAAAATTGTAGGGTTTTGTCCTGACAAAAGATATTTTCAACAACTGGCCGGAGACAATAGCAATATCGAATTGCTGGACGCTCTCTTCTATGAGGAAGCCATGCAGTTAATGTCAGGCTGCTCATTGTTTATACTGCCTTCAAGGACAGAAACAATGGGAAGGGTGCTGCTGGAAGCATGGGCGTTCAGAAAACCTGTAATCGCCTCAAAGGTGGACGGAATCCCCCATTACGTGAAACACGGCTTCAATGGGTTGCTGTTTGAATCGGAAAACGCCCTGGACCTGGCGGAAAAGGTAAGGACCTTATTAAGCAATCCGGAGTATGCCGCCGGACTGGCTGAAAACGGATACAAATATGTGCACGAGGACCTTTCAGAGGCCCGGTATGTGGCGCACTTTAAAAATGCCGCAGTTGAAATACTTCAAAAACCGCACAGTGCAATACTATCAGATGGAGAGACAACTCATGCTGCAGGTCATTGAAATTACAAGCCGCGAAAGTCTTGTAGATATTCAGGCTGACTGGCATTCCCTGCTAGAAAACGGAGCCTTCAAAAACCCTTTCATAACGTATGAATGGACCACGACCTGGCTTAAACACTTTTGGAAAGACAGACCGATTCTTTTTTTGTTGATAAGGCGTAATGGGACCCCTCTTGGACTCGCCCCGTTCCTGATTGATGAGCGAGGCCGTTTGATCTTCCCTTGCAATGAACATTCCTTCAAGCGTAATTTTATCTGTCGTCAGGAAAAGGGATTGGTCTTCGATGCAGTATTAGGACACTTGAGCAAAAAGAGTAGGGGACTGAAGATATATATCCGTGGACTCGAACATGACAGGTCCTTTTTTCAGATGATCACGTCTATCTGCAGTAAACACGGCTTTATTTGCATATCCAAGGAAAGCGACTCTTCACCCTATTTAAATATTACGACCGACTGGCAGACGTTTCTCAGTTCGAGATCGAAGCATTTCCAGAAGAACCTTAAAAGACAGCTCGCAAAAATGAATAAAGCCGGAGCGGTAAGTTTCGGAAAAGGATTACCGAAGCCGGACGAATTGAGTCGGCCATGGCGGACATATTAGCCATCGAACGGAAAAGCTGGAAAGAGGATGCTGCGACGTCGTTTACAGCAGAAGCGGGACTGGCTGATTTCTATTCTGAAGTGGCCCGGGTATTTGCCGAAAAAGGCGAGTTGCTTATACATATGCTTTATCTCAATTCTGTCCCGGTTGCGTATTCATACGCCATCGTATATAACAATACATTTTATGGACTCAAGA
>CAWHNC010000013.1:0-4722 GCA_963830245.1 Nitrospirota bacterium | reverse complement strand
AGCGATGCGCGGGTTTTTGAGTTATTCACCCAGTCCGTAACGACAAAAATGCATGCATTGATGTTATAGCGTTTCATTATGGGAAAAGCATAAATAAAATTATCAAGCCAGCCGTCGTCAAAAGTAACGACAACAGCCTTTTGCTTTGGGACCGTTTCTCCCGAGATATAAGAAACCAGTTCCTCAATAGTCAGGGTCTTATATCCGGATTCGCGGAGGTAGCGCATTTGCCCCTCGAAGACATCGGGAGTTACCGTGACCATATCGCCCTTATGAGGGTTAACATGATGATACATCAGAACAGGTATCGGTCTCACCGGCCTCTCCCATTCAGCAGTGAAGTGTATAGAGCATACATGCTGTCACACATCTTTTCAGTGCTGAACTGCTCTTCAACCATTTTTCTGCCTGCGGCGCCCATGGCAGCCATGCCGTCCCTGTTGCCAAGCATCTCTATCATTGCATCGGCAAGGGCTTTTGCATTATGGGGCCCGACAAGATAACCGTTTAAGCCGTGCTTGATGACCTCGCCGACACCTCCGACATCTGTGCCGATAACCGGCTTTCTCATGGCCATTGCTTCGACAAAAACTCCTCCATGTGCCTCCTGCAGTGTGGGCAGCACAAAAATATCTATCGAGTTAATAATTGCGGGAATGTCATGCCTCAGCCCGAGCATGAATACTTTGTCGGACAGGCCGGATTTATTTATTGCATTTGAGATATTTTCGCGCTGCGGCCCGTCCCCGGCCAATACAAAAACAGCGCCCGGTATTTTTTCGAGCACCATGGGTATCGCTTCAAGAAGGATATGATGCCCCTTTTTAAACCGTAAGATCGAGACCGTCCCGATAATGGGCACACCAGCCCCAAGGCCCAGTTCATGTTTCAGTGTTGCCGGGGTGTTATCAGGGTCGAATTGGTTCAAATCTATCCCAGTGTGCACGACAACCACTCTTTCCGGACCGATTCCTGCGCTGATCAAATATCGCCTTACATACTCGCTTGTGGTCACCACTTTGTGAGGCAATACCGAATAAGTGAATCGCGAAGTAATCGGCAGTGCAATATGACGCGTCCTTACTATTACAGGCAGCCTCCTCGACAACCTCCCCGCCGCTCCGGCCAGAAAGCTGTCTCTGCCGCTATGGGTGCTGATAACATCAATCTGCTCACTGACAATAAATTTCATTATTTGAGCTATCGCGGGAAGGTCGTAATGCTTCCTCATCCTGCAAGTTTTGACCTCTATGCCTTCCGCTTCTGCAATCTTTCCGATCATACTGCCGGACTGGCAGAGAATAAGCACCCTGGCGCCGAGCCTTTTGAGACCAATGGACTCTTTGAGAATTCTGTTTTCCTGGCCCCCCCAGCCTGTTGAGGATTCAGTATGGAGCACAGTGATCATTTGAGTTTGCCCGTCCATTCTTCGAGTCGTTCAGACAATATTTCTTTAACGGTTGCCGGTTTTATTTCATCGAGACATTCACTTGCCTTGCTGCCGTTGCAGCCGTCGCTGCCGCATGGTATGCATTGCCGCCCTTCCTGGATTACCGTATGAATCCCGAATGTCCGGATTCCGCTCCTCCCGGGATAAGGAGAGCCGGCAAGCCCGCCCTTGAGCTTATTGCCCTCTATATTGTCCCAGGGTCCCCAGTTGAATGCGCCGCTTGGACCAAAAAGGGCAACGACCGGAGTTCCTACCGAAGCAGCTATATGCATGGGAGCGGAATCAACTCCGAAAAAGAGGTCTGCAGCTTCGGACAGCGCGGCAAGTTGTTTGATGTTAGTGGCTCCGCAGAGGTCGACAAGTCCATGACTGGGGCCGACAAGAGACAGGATGCCCCTCGTCTTTTCGATTTCATGTTTCATGGGTGATGATGTGACTGCCACCCTCATGCCCCTGTCCAGAAACCACCTGATAATTTCTGCCATTGAGCGGTCATCCCAGCATTTAAAGAGCCATCGTGATGTCGGATGCACATGTACAATACCGCCATTTTTCTGCTCTTTCTGATCTTCCGGGCCAAGGATTTTCCTTATATGGATTCTATCTTCATCAGGAATATAAAAGTCGACGGATAGGTCTTCCGCCTCAATCCCGAATGGCCGGACAGCATCCATGTTTTGAAGAACAATATGCTTCCTGCCATCAGGCACGGACAGGTGAGTATAGAGATGTTTCTTCCCGATGAATCCTTTTTTAGATTCCCACCCGGCCCGGTACCTGGCGCCGGACAGGTATGAAAGCAGTGCAGCCCTGTCCCCGCCAGTGAGATCAATAGTCATATCAAATCTTTTCTTCCTTATCTGCACAAGAAAATCAGCTTCCCGCTTATATCGGGTCAGAGCAGGCAGCCTCTTGATGGCCCGGTCAAAAACAAATATCTCATCTATATGTGCGTTGCCTTTCAAGACCTCTTCGGTGCCGGCGTTGACCAGGGCTGCTGTGCGGGCAGAGGGGAATGCCTTTTTCAGCGCCTTGAATACGGGAGCAGTCAGAAGCACGTCGCCGATATGGCGGAGTTTTATTACAAGGATTCTATTTACGTTATTAATTTTCATGGTTGCCTTTAATATGGCTATATTTAATTATGAGGATATGTCTCTGTAGCGAATCGGTCTGTTTTGGTAACAATTCTTGGCGAAGTGAAGCGTCAGACAGCCGCAACTGTCTGAGCCCGGAGGGTCCGGGGTCCCCAAAAAGTCGAAGACTTCTTGGGGTGGCGGAGGAGTTTTGCGGCTGTAGCGGAACGAGCCGTAGAATTGTCAAAACAGACCGCCTGAGCGCAAGAGACATGTCCTCATAATTAAATCCCCATTTTCTTTTGACCAATTACATGGTCTATTATTTCAGCAAAAGCGCTTGCAGTTTTCTCTATCGAAAACTCCCCGGCTTTACTACGTGCGGCCTCACCCATTTGGTCCGCGACCGATAGCGCGGCAGCCATGTTCGTCGCAAGTTCCCTTGCATCACACATATCATTCACAACAAATCCCTCTTTACCGTTCTCTATAAGCTCTGCCGCCCCATTGTTTTTTGTAGTGATAACCGGAAGTCCGGAGGCCATCGCCTCAAGGGTGGCGTTGCTGAAAGGGTCATAAATCGTGGGAAGCACAAAAAGGTCTGCTGCAAAATAATATTTTTCTATCTCTTTTTGAGGTCCCAAAAAAATAATCCTGCCCGCAATTCCGTACCTCTCAGCCTTAGCTTTGAACTTGTGCACCGGGCCCTTGCCGATAACAAGTACCCGTATCTCATTGTCCTTCATGAGAGAGACCGCCTCAAGCAGGACCTGCAGCCCTTTCCTCATGAAGCCGGAGCCGACGAACAGCACCAGCTTTGCATCAGGCCGCAGGGTCAGACTGTTTCTGACCTGTCTACGCCATTTCTCTTTGTTTACCGGCGTAAAGCGTTCCAGATCGACCCCGTTATAGAGCAACTGAATTTTTTCTGCCGGAACCGAGTAATGTTTTATGATATTGGATTTGACCATATTGGAATTGGCGATTATGCAGGGGGTATCGGAGAACAATCTCCTCTCCATGCTTAGCAGCCACAGATGCAATGGATTTATTTTAAATGAGATTTTCTTATAAAAAGCCTCCAGCTTTGACCGTATAGCCAGCCATTCCGCGTGGCAGCCCTCGCCGGCCCTGTAAATATCCTGGCACAGGGTCCTGTCAAAGCTTATAGTGCAGTCTGGAGCCTTGTCTTTCACCGCCTTGCAGACATTCCTGTTAAAAGTAAAGAGGGAGAGGAAAGAGGTAATCTGCAGACTCGGTACATAATTGAAGCAAATCCCTTCAGAGGGTTCCCACAGTGTGGAAAGAATAGTGATATCGTATCGCGCTTTAGCTGATTAACAAGCGTTCTCATGTAATTTTCGGCTCCGCCATGAAGGGAAAAACGTTTTTTAATAAAGAATAAGTTTTTTCATGAGCTATGGAAATCCTTAATGCAATCATCGAGTGCCTGTAGTACGCTGTCGACTTGAATTTCATTCACCGCATTTTCAGCAGTAATAACGACATTCCTTGTTTTCCACGGATACCATGTTTTTGATTTTCCCTTTGTCATCATTGCCACCGTAACCTTACCCAATAGCCGCAGCCATATGGAGAGACCCGGTATC
Organism: Nitrospirota bacterium; assembly: GCA_963830245.1. Lineage (GTDB taxonomy): Bacteria > Nitrospirota > Thermodesulfovibrionia > Thermodesulfovibrionales > Dissulfurispiraceae > JADFXI01. The sequence goes on along the minus strand of CAWHNC010000013.1, from coordinate 586 downwards.
AAGGGTAATTACAATGTCGGAACCCGCTATGGCGGCAATCAATGACTTCAATGAAGAGGTCAGATACGCAATAATGCGTCCTTCAAAATTCCTGAGATGTGTTCCGCGGATTCATTATCTCCTGGAAAAGTTGGATTGTTTTCAGAACCCGGCGCCCATGAAGCAACACACTCGCAGTTTCCTGAACGTAGTATCTTATCAATGAGTTCCACAAACTTATCTGTTGACCATTTATTTGCCTTGATTCTGGCACTGACAGCTATTGCCAGGAGAGGTTTTAGAGGAATTTTTTAGTGCATTTTTTTTGTATAATTCAAATCGTCTTAACTCCGCATCGTCAGGGACTAAAATTAATTTTCCGGGCCCGCCGTGTATTCCCATCTGACTTGCGAGATCAAAAACTCTTATTACTTCATGCGCGTCACCCGCAGCGGGGTTTACTGGATTATTATAAAAAAAAGTCCCCGCCTTTTTTTTGCTATAACCTATCCTTAGTTTGGCCCCGGTAAAAAAAGTGTATTTTTCCAAAGTGGGCGAATATGAACCACAGGCCATCGCTACATCGTATCTTTCCTTTCTTATCCTC
>CAWHNC010000012.1:0-3052 GCA_963830245.1 Nitrospirota bacterium | reverse complement strand
TTGCAGGGAGAAAGGTATTCTCCAGGTCCGCATTATTCATGGGAAAGGAAGCGGCTCCATGAGAGAAACAGTTCATGCCATTCTCAAACGGCTGCCGGAGGTCGTTTCATTCTCTCTTGCCGGTGGCGATGCCGGCGGATGGGGCGCCACTATTGTGGTGTTGAGAGTGCCGTGAAATGTATATAATAGGCTCAATAAAAAGAATGAGCATAATGGAAAAGAGTTTAAATACGGCATGCATCGGGATGATGGCTCAACCGCTCCTTCTTTTGCAGAGCCGGTGTCTTCAAGTGACTATGCCGCTGCTATGAAATTAAAAACTAAATTTACGCTGATAGTCTCAGTCTTTGTTGTTACTCTACTCGCAATAATTGCGTTCTTTACCTTCTCACACTATAATAAATCCATTAAAGAAACTATCGCCAAGCAGCAATTCCTAATGCTCTCCATACTCGCAGACGACATCGACAGTAAAATTTTGGTCTGTCAACAGCATCTTATGGCGTTTGGAAAGACTGCTCCTCCCGACATAATGCAAAATCTTGAAAAGGCGCAGGCATTACTTGACAACAGGCCGAGTTTGCACTTGATGTTTGACAATCATCTCTTTTTATACACACCATCCGGTAAAATATTCGTTGAATCACCATATACTCCGGGTAGAAGAGGATTGGATTTTTCTTTTCGGGACTACATATCAAATACGATTAAAACAAAGCAACCGTATATATCTGATCCGTATGTGTCCACACAGCTGCATAGACATCAGGCCATCATGTTCACGGTGCCGCTTTTTGACGGCAAAGGCAAAATAACAGGCATATTAGCAGGCAGCATCGACCTTATGGGAGTTAACTTCCTGGGGAGCATAAGCACTGTAAAAATAGGGAAGACAGGGTATCTCTATCTGGTCGCCACGGACAGGACGTTGATTATGCATCCCGACAAGCAAAGGATCCTGACAAAACAGGCCCCCGGCTTGAACAGGCTTTTTGATAAGGCCATAGACGGATTTCAGGGCACCGACGAAACCATAACGTCCCACGGGATAAAGATGGTTTCTTCTTGCATTCGGATGAAAGCAAAAAACTGGATCCTGCTTGTAAACTATCCGCAATCTGAAGCATATCGTCCCATCCGGCAGGCAGGACACTATTTTTTACTTGCCACTATTACAGGGATAATTGCGGTATTTTTTATTATTTCTTTCATCATAAGATATTTGATAGACCTCTTGAACTTTTCACCCGTCACGTTGAGAATCTTCCACAAAAAACAGGGGACGACAGATTCCTGAACATAAAGACAAAAGATGAGATCGGGACGCTTTCATCAGCTTTTAACAGGATGGAGACCGAAAGCAAACAGTCTAAGGAACAGATGAAGACTGCTAATGAATTGCTTGAAAACATAATTGAATTCCTTCCCGATGCAACATTTATTGTTGGTGAGGACAAACAGATAATCGCCTGGAATAGGGCTATTGAAGAGATGAGCGGTGTGCCAAAAAAAGATATCATAGGAATGGGCCATAATTACCCGGGGATCTCTTTTTATGGTGAAATAAGGCCGGGACTGATTGATCTTGTATACATGGATGACAACGAACTTGCTGTAAAATACGAATATGTCAAGAAGAAAGGGAATGTGTTATATGGAGAAACTTTTGCCCCGGCGCTGAATCATGGGAAAGGAGCTTATATATGGGTTACTGCAAGTCCTCTTTTTGATACCAGCGGCAATATGATAGGCGCCATCGAATCGATCCGGGATATATCCGAGAGAAAAAGCTTTGAAGACGCCCTTCGCGCATCGGAGGAGAAATACCGCACACTTTTTGAGGAATCAAAAGACGTAATTTACATGAGCACGCCGGAGGGGAGATTCCTGGATATAAACCAGGCCGGCGTCGACCTGTTTGGTTATTCTTGGAAAGAAGAATTGCTAGCCATCGATATTGCGACCGGCCTGTACTTCAGTCCTGAAGACAGAAAGATCTTCGAGACTATGATCTGTGAAAAGGGATTCGTGAAGGACTATGAAATCGGGATGAAAAGTAAAGACGGCAAGAAACTCACTGTACTGACAACATCTTCAATTGTGAGGGACGAGTTGGGCTCTGTAAAGGCATACAGAGGGATAATTCGCGATATAACAGAACATAAGAACCTGGAACTGCAGCTTCTCCAGGCGCAGAAGATGCAGGCGGTTGGACAGCTGGCAGGAGGGATAGCGCATGACTTCAACAATCTTTTAACGGCTATTATAGGTTACAGCGACCTGGAGCTGACGAAACTGCCGGAAGATACTGTGACTGCAAAGAATATTAAAATTATCAGGGACGCCGGAGAGAAGGCGGCATCTCTCGTAAGGCAGATTTTGGCTTTCAGCCGGAAGCAGGTGCTTGAAATGAGCATATTAAATCTGAACACGATCGTTGAAGATATGGGGAAATTACTTACGAGAACAATTGGAGAAAATATTGCGTTGGAATTGAACATAAAGACGCAGGTTAAAAATATTATGGCTGATCCGGGTCAGATAGGGCAGATACTGCTTAATCTGGCTATAAATGCGCGGGATGCAATGCCCTCAGGTGGCCGTCTGAGTATTGGTACATCAGATGTGTATCTTGATGAAGACTTCATTAAGACCCGCCAGGGAGTGGTGGCCGGCAATTATGTCCTGTTGTCGGTGACCGATACGGGCTATGGGATGGGCAGGGAAATGCAGGACAGAATATTCGAACCGTTTTTTACCACAAAAGAACCCGGCAAAGGCACCGGACTTGGTCTCTCGACAGTTTATGGTATAGTTCAGCAGCATAATGGCTGTATATGGGTATACAGCGAAGAAGGCAAAGGTTCGACCTTCAAGATATATTTGCCGGCTGTAAAGGGGGAGACAAAAGAGGCGGAGCATACGGCATCGATAATAGCTTCGGGAACAGAAACTATATTGGTGGTTGACGATGAACCCGATATCAGGAAATTTATCTTTGATATGCTCCAGCCGTTGGGATATAAGGTCTTTGAAGCGTCCTGTGCAGGTT
>CAWHNC010000011.1:0-6800 GCA_963830245.1 Nitrospirota bacterium | reverse complement strand
TAGATACACAAGGATTAGTCACCTTTACCAATAAGGCTGCTGCAGACATGCTGGGTTATACTATTGATGAGCTTATTGGGCAACACAGCCACTCCCAATGGCACCACACCAGGCCTGATGGCACACCGTATCCCTCGGATAAATGCCCTATTTATGCATCATACAGGAATGGGCTCGATTATTTCGGGGAAGAGGTGTTCTGGAAGAAAGATGGCGCCAGCGTGGTTGTGGATTTTACGTGTAAGCCAATTTTTGATAGGGACAATATCGTGGGTGCTGTGATTACTTTCAGGGATATCACCGCAAGAAAACAGGCAGAAGAGTCCATTTCCAAGTTGGCAGCTATTGTTGAGTCATCCGATGATGCCATAGTAGGAAAAAGTTTGGATGGCATTATCACAAGCTGGAACTCCGGGGCAGAAAAGCTTTATGGTTATACAAAAGAGGAAGCTGTTGGGAAGTCTATATCTATGTTGGTCCCGCCTGACCGTCCTGATGAGACGTTAGCGCTACTTGAACAAATCGGGGAGGGAATACGGGTTGAGCACTACGAGACTGTTCGGATGAAGAAAAACCGTGATCTGATAGATGTTTCTATAATCATATCACCCGTCAAAGATTACGCCGGCAGAGTTATTGAGGCTTCAGCTATAGCCCGTGACATTACAGCAAAGAAAAAGACAGAGGAAGTGCTTCGCCATTTATCGACAATGGATGGCTTAACCGGTATTTCAAACAGACGCGCCTTCGATATATTTTTGGATGAGGAATTGAAACGTGCGCTGAGGAGTAAGTATCAGATAACGATATTGATGGTAGATGTGGATTTCTTTAAAAAGTACAATGATACTTATGGTCATTTACAAGGAGATGAATGCCTTAAATCTGTGGCGGCCATTTTGAAGAGCGCTGCACGAAGGCCGGGCGATATGGCTGCGCGTTTCGGGGGTGAAGAGTTCGTGGTTTTCTTGTCGACGGCAGATACAGCACATGCAGTCTCCATCGCGGAAAAGATACGGAGGGACGTCGAAGCTCTCGAGATGCCTCATGAGAGATCTGAAATAAGCAGTTATGTAACTGTAAGTATCGGTGTTGTTTCAGCGCTACCTGACCCGAACATGTCGGCAAACGACTTCTTACAGTGTGCTGATGAAGCTTTATACAAGGGGAAGGAAGAAGGCCGAAACAGAGTAGCCTTTAAAGCACTCTCGCAATGCAGATTAGCACCCACTCCTAAAGCAGTCAACGCAAATTGATAGCGCTATTGAGATGCCGGGGTCGGATACAAACAATAACATCAAACAAGTTTCGGCCATATAAGCCAATTGTTGGGAGATGCTTCTGAGATTATGACAGTTTTCACTCATTCAATTTACAAACTCATACTGGCTCTTTGGGTAGGTGGGATAAGTCTCTTTTCTTTTATCGTCACGCCGGAAATCTTCAGATCATACGGCAGAGACGAGGCTGGAAAGATCGTGGGGAAGCTCTTCCCTGGATATTTTCTTTTCACTCTGGTACTTTCGGTCCTGACACTCGTGGCACTGCCGTTTTGCAAGTCTGCTTTAGGTACAGCAGGATACCGATGGTCTCTAATTCTATCTTTTATTGCCGTCGTTATTAATGTTTTTGTGTTTTTCGCACTCCATCCCGCAATCCGCCGCGTTAAGCAGGAGATCCACTCTTTTCAACCTCTCCCGGACGACTCACCAGCCAAGAAAAAATTCAGAAATCTCCATGCAATTAGCATTACGCTTAATCTCATAATACTGGCGGAGGGTGTGATACTACTACTGATAGACTAATCTTTCAAAAGATAGAGTGGCAGTATCAAATTTATAGCGTCAACCGGTTTTTGTCATACAATTAATTCATGCAGCCCTTGCAAGAGTTATCCATATATAATCAGACGATAAAACTACTGTCAGAGATACACCTGAAGTGTTGACTTACCAGTAGGACATTGCCCCAGGACTTCACCTGACACACCGCACTGAGGACATCTCAGCTGAAGTGATGGTTTTCACAAATTATTTGACAGATAGGCCCTCAACGAATAGTTTTCGGATCGGCCTGAGAAGATTAGTTCGTTATGTTTTATGCTCTCTCTTTGGGAAGCATAAAGTAAAACGTCGCCCCCTCACCCACAGACCCCTCGGCCCAAGTGCTGCCGCCATGACGGGCAATGATGCGCCGGACTGTTGCAAGACCGATTCCTGTGCCTTCAAATTCGTCTTTGCTATGCAGACGCTGGAATACTCCGAAGAGCCTATCCAGATATTTCTTGTCAAACCCCACCCCGTTGTCTTTGACTGAACAGATGAATTTATCTGCTTCATCTCTGCATCCGATCAAGATTTCAGCCCGGTGGCGAGTATTTGTGTATTTAACTGCGTTAGATATGAGATTGACAAGCACGAGTCTCAGCAGTGCCTTGTCTCCGTATACCTCCGGCAAATCATCTATTTCCCATTTAATGTCCCGTCCCTTCACTTCGGACTGAATATCCTGGACAACATCTCTAACGAGGACATTCAGTCCAACTTTTCTTTTTTTTAGCTCGGTCCGTCCTAAATGTGACAATAAGAGCAAAGCATCAATAAGCATGCCCATCTTTATTGAGGCTGCGGCAATAGTATTTGCATAATCCTGAAGTTTCTTGTCAGGCACTTCGACAAGTCTTTTTTTCTGCAGTTCCGCATACCCTTGCAGATGCCGCAAAGGTGCACGAAGGTCGTGGGCAACGGAGTAGCTGAAGGCATCCAGCTCTTTGTTTGCAGCAAGCAATTCGGTGGTACGGGCCTCTACTTGCTCCTCAAGATGGCCCCGGGCTTCCTCCAACTCTGCTTGAACCCGTTTCCTCTCCTCTATTTCAGCAAGCATTTCCTCAATGGTTATTGATAGCTCCGACGATCTCTCCGTAACTTTCAGTTTTAATTCGTCATGTGCTTTCCAGAGGGCGGCCTCATTTTTTTTGAGTTCGGAGACATCACGGATGACCGCTATCACAAACATCTCGTCCTCGATTTTCAAGGGTCCGAGAGCGATATCCACGGATAATTTGCTGCCATCCTTCCTTCTGCCGTAAAGTTCCAGCCCTGTGCCCATTGGACGGATATGGGGATCAGTCATATAAGTCCGGCGATGTTCCATATGTTTTTTCCTTAATCTTTTGGGCAGAAGGATTTCATGGTGGGCATTATTCAATTCATTCGGGGAATATCCGAACAACTTTTCAGCCTGTTTATTGGCCCGAATAATGTTGCCGTTATGACTGATAACCAGAATGGCATCCGGGGCAAATTCGAAAGAGGCCCTCGAACATTGCCTTTGTCTTACTGAGTTCCTCCTGGTACTTCTTTTTGTCCCCTTCCGATTGTTCCAGCTCATTGATTCGTGCACGTAACCTCGTCAGGTCCCTTATTAACTGCTCTTTCGTAAGATCATCGGGTGCTTTCATATCTCATTCTCCTGTTGGGATCAACGGTTAGTAGTGTCTTCAATGGCAAGAAGAATCATCTGGTCATCAGGCCCCTGGAGGATGATCTTGCGGGCATTGAGCAGCATCTTCTTCCGGCCTATTGACGGAAACTTATGTTCGACAGCAAAGTCGTCAAAGGCTGAATTTTTTTGGAGTATATCTTCAAGCAGCCTTCTTAACTCGGGGATGTCCCATTGCCCGTTTCCCAATTCATAAAGAACGCGTTTTTCTGTTTGTTCGCGAGTCACCCGGAAGGTCTTGTAAAAGGATTTGTTAGCATTCACGACCTTGAAATCGGCATCGAGTATGATCAGCGGCTCCCGGACGGTTGCTATTATACCCTCGGCAAGCATACGGGACTTCTGTGCCGAAGTTTCCTTTTCTATCAGGGCCATCTCCATTTCCTTCATGGCCGTTATGTCGATAAAGTTTATCACCACGCCGTCTATCGCATTATTGTGGGTGCGGTACGGCATGATCCGCATATTATACCAATGTCCTTCCCTGGTCTGAATATCTGCTTCTTTATAAGTTAACGAATCAAGGACCCTCCGGACATCGGCGACGATATCGTCGTATTGGAGATTGGAAACGATATGTGAGATCGGGCGTCCGACATCGCTCTGGATCACTTTGAAGATCTCATTGACCGGAGGCGTATATTTCCGGATATTCAGATCATTGTCGAGAAATATAGTTGCGATCTCTGTCCTGTTGAACATGTTCTTCATATCGCTGTATGCTTGCGTCGACTCGTCTATCTTGACCTGAAGCTCGGCATTGACTGTCATCAACTCCTCATTGAGCGACTGCATCTCTTCTTTGGAACTCGACAGCTCTTCGTTTGTGGACTGGAGTTCCTCGTTGGTCGACTGCAATTCTTCGTTGGTTGATTTGAGTTCTTCCTGGGACAACTGCATCTCTTCCGTGGTAGTTTGCAGGAGTTCTTTGGTATGTTTCAGCTCCTTCTCCAACTCAATGTTGATCTCCTTGCTCCGGGAAGATAAGCCGCCGCGCCCGCTTATAGTTTTTTCTGCTTTCAGAGGAATTGCGGCGTCCTCAAACACTAGCATATACAGCAACTGCTGAATCCCGGACTGCACAACCGGCTTAACGGTCAGGTCGATGTACTGAAAATCACCGTTTGTCTTCACCTTGATTCCCTTCAGAGTTATCAATTTATTCTTTGATTTAGCTTCTCTTATGGCGCTGGGCAGTTCAATGCCCAGTCCTTCGCGGGCCATGGCAAAGATATTCATATTCGCTTTGCCTACTGGCGGCTCGAGATATTTCCCTGTCCTGCCGTGTATGTAGACTACATCACCCTGATCGTTGATAAGTACAGCAGGAGGCGTGAAGTCATCTAAGAGCAGGCGGTGGGCTATTTCAGTCACGGAGGTTGATTCGGCAGCATGCTTTAAACCGCCTCTTTCTGCCGGGAGAGCCTCACGATAAAAATGGGCAAAATCAACCGTGCCAGCCTGAGTCTGTAAGGATTGGAGCCGGTGGTAAATCTTCCACTTGGCATCCGCCGTCGAGAAGAGATCGGTAGCTCTCCCGACCGTCTCAGACGTCCCGAGAATAAGAACACCATTCGGCTTCAGGGAGTAATGGAAGAGGGCTACAAGTTTTTTCTGCAACTCCGGGGTCAGGTAGATCAATAGATTTCTACAGCTGACCAGGTCGAGTTTGGTGAATGGCGGGTCCATAGTTACGTTATGGGGAGCAAAGACGACCATCTCTCTTATGTCTTTATTGATCTGATACCTGTTATCTTCCTTAGTGAAAAAATGTTTCAGGCGTTCAGTTGAGATATCTGAGGCAATGTTCTCAGGGTATATCCCCTGCCGGGCCTTGTCTATGGCTGCTTTGTCAATGTCCGTCGCGAAGATTTGAACTTTAAAATCGCCTTTCAGTTTCATTTTGCTCATGCATTCTGAAAAAATGATGGCGACCGAATACGCCTCTTCTCCGGTCGAACAGCCCGGTACCCAAACCCGAGCAGTGCGATCTTTAGCCTTGCTTTTCAGGATATCGGGAACTACTGTATTTTTAAGTAGTTCGAAAGCTTCAGGGTCCCTGAAAAAGTTGGTTACTCCGATCAACAGCTCCTTGAAGAGCATGTCGATCTCAGATGGATTATCCTGCAAAAAACGGACATACTGTTTCATTGTTGCTATGCCGTGGACACTCATGCGGCGCTCAATTCGCCGCAGGATGGTATTCTTTTTGTATAGGGAAAAGTCGTTCCCTGTTTCCCCTCTGAGAAGAACGGAAATCTTCTGTAAAGTGCTCAAGACCTTTTCCTCAGTGCCAATATATTCTTCATGAGGGCTTGATGACTGTTTTATGTATGAGAGCAGCTTTGAGGGCAATACTTCTACCGGGGCAATGTAGTCAATGTGTCCTGTATCAATGGCGCTGCGGGGCATACTGTCGTAGCTTGCCGTTTCCGGTTCCTGTACCATTACCATTCCAAGGTGTTCTTTGATGATTTTTAACCCGGCGGTGCCGTCGGTCCCCATCCCGGAAAGGATGACACCTACCGCCATCTCTTGTTGGTCCTGAGCAAGGTGTTTGAAAAAGAAATCTATCGGCAGACGCAGACCACGAATAGCTGTGGGCTCTAGAAGCTGCAAAATGCCGTGCAGGATGGCCATGTCTTTATTTGATGGGATAAAGTAAACGCAGTCGGGCATGACTTTCATGCCGTCTCCGGCTTCGAAAGACCTTCATCTTCGTGTAGCGCTGGAGCAGTTCGGGCATCATGCCTTTGTGGGTCGGATCGAGATGCGAGATCAGGACAAAAGCGGCTCCGCTGTTGACAGGCATATTGCGGAAGAACTGCTCAAAGGCCTCAAGAGAGCCGGCTGACCCTCCCATGCCTACAATGTAGAAACGATCTTTCACCGCTCTGCTGTTACGAGGTTTTTTTTGGAAGAAGAGGCGACCGTCGATACCTTCGCGCTTCTCTGTTCGGAATCTTTGGCTTCTTTCTTCATTGCAGGCTCCTAAACAAAAATAATTTTACGATCTACACTAATCCATAAGAGGGTGTGGATACCGGGCCATCGAAGGCAACAAAAAAGCATATTGACGATGTGCTGCGATATACCTTCATGGAAACGGATTGTTTTGACTTTTAAAATGCTGGAATACTGTCTGCGCAACATTCGTTCCATTATCAGCCCTATTAAGAAAAGAATACTTAGAGGATAAAATCCTGCTAACCGGATTACCGATGTTGCACCTAGCCCAGTACTAACTCATTGGAGAAAAGTATAACATTATGAAGTAACCATAGCAAATTACGACGGAG
>CAWHNC010000010.1:0-12131 GCA_963830245.1 Nitrospirota bacterium | reverse complement strand
GCTATGTTGCATCTACTGGTTCCGTTGCGTATTGTTACTTCATACCTGCCGATTACCCAGATATCATTCTTTTTCTCACAATATACATCAGCACCTTTGCAGAGAAGTCCCACAGCCTCGTCAACCGAATCGCCTTTGTAGGCAAAATTTACTGTTATATCGTTAATATTCTGCGCTGGCAGGGTCGGGTGCTGCCCGGCAGACTGCAGAGAAGACTGAGGCGATTGCAAAGACCCGGCGGCAGACGACCCGGAAGCGCCAGGTGGCGCTGAAGATAGTGAATAATTAAGTGTATATAGCTGTGCCAGTGCCCTCAGGACATCGCCGAATTTTGAACCTTTGAGGTTCAGGCTGATGTGTGGCCCCTCCGCCCGCTTATCTTCTTTCTGTTCGTCTGCTTCCTTCACGTGACCCGGCGGACTGATTCTGTCACTTTTAATAACATACCGCATGGAGTCATCCGGTACGCCGGCTATTGCGGCATTGACAAAGCACAAGGAAACTAACAATGCTGATACAAAAACCGTGTATTTTCTGGTCATCTCAAATACGGCTAAAAGAGAACAGCCTCCTCCTTTAAATCTGAATTTTCAGTTCGCTTTTTTTACTTTCACTGATGGTATAAGAACGCAGTTCATGTATCTCTTTTATAAATATTACTTTCCTTCTTCGATTTTCGCGAAGACCGAGCACTAAGGGCAATCGAGGGGAAGGAGGCAGGAAGAGGCCGGAATTATAGTAATAATGATTTTCTTCTTTTGCTCTTCTTCGGTTGCCTTGTCCTGGTGGGTTTCTTCCGTAGCTGCCGGAACTGTTTCTAATGCGTACCTCAACAGCAGCATGTATTCCTCATCTGCCCCCTTATTATCAGGACTTTCCGCATAGCCGAATTGAGGCATAATCAGTACTGCTATCACCAGTGCAAGGAGCGTTATTTTCATTGCTGTCAGTCCGTTCACTGTCCTAATGATCTCAAAAGAGGTTCGGCCGGCTTCACGATTATTGTCTCCTTGTGCGCAGGATAAAATACTCCTCCCCTGATTGCTCCCGGAACAATGATTTCCTGCAGTATTTGCGGCTCCCAAATATATTTATATGGTTCCGCATAGGGTGCTTTATTCATATTTCCTTCTTTTTCTATATCTTTATCAGTCACCTTTTCAGCGTCTTTCATCCCCCCCGAATGATTATCCGTTGTTACGCATCCATAGGCTGCAAGCAAAATAATCATGCATGACACAACAATATTTTTATTCATGTTTTTTGGGTCCCAATACTTTCAACATATAGTTGTCCTGAGCTAAAAATATCTCATTCGCTGAAATGGCTTTTGTTATTACCGAACCGTTTTTAACATAATGAATTTGATACCGGGTCCCGTCAACATCAAAAGAATAGGCATGCTCACCTATTATTGCGGGTTCTTTTTTGAAAAGCATATAGTATGCTGTGAAGTCATCGTCTTTAAATAGAACAGGATGGCTTTCTGTCTTAATAGAGGTATCCTCCTCTCCCTTAAGATCAGTTCTGCGGACCGCCAGAATTATATCATCGCCAAAAGAGGGCGATATTATCAAAGAACGTGAGGGTATGTCATATCTGTTTCTTAAAACATCAATCTTGTCAGAACTGTTGGTCGGCATGTCCGCGCGATCATATCTTGAAGTCCTTATTATATCCTGTGCGTAGAGAATACCCGGAACTGATATCACAATAAAGAGTAACGACAAAAATCCAGGTCTATACATTATCGACATTCCCTGCAAATAGCCCCATCCTGAAAAGAAAGCTGGGGTCTGCCCCAAGCGGAAGGCTTAAAAACCGTGCCTGCTTTTGAAATACCTTTGCCGGCAATACTACCGGCCAGAATCCCAATTTATGGCAGATTGACATATCTGCAATAATATTATCCGAATTTATCAGTATGGACTCTCTGTTGCCGCACCTGGCATAAGAGAAATCCATTTTCCCTGTTAAGTTGTATACGCTGTTGTTCTTGGCGGCTATGTAAAGAAAAAACCTTTTTGTTGCAACAATCTGTGAAAGCTGCATGGCCGACAACAAATCCGGAGCGTCAGCTATTTGTTCTTTTAGACACATTACTTTTTCAAAGGCAGCATCGTAGATTTTTTTCATTCTCTCCCTGGCATACTCCGGCCATAAAAATGTTTTAAGACTGTTCCCTGCATATTCGAGTCTGATATTAGTTTTGACAGCTGCGATTGTTGAATCTAGAAATTCGTTATGAATGGTCTGACAACTGCTGATATCTTTATCGGCCGGCCCGCTTTTCCAGCAATCCTCTTTGATGTATTTAGCATCTAAAACAAATCCGAGGCACCCGTCAGACAATATTGATATCCCTGTTTCTTCTTTCCAGTATGGGCTTAAATCCACTTATTTGTTCTCCTTATCAGGAATATTTTTCTTGTATATATCGGCTGGAACTATGGTATCCAAGCCTGTCTCACCCGGCGTCCACCAGCTTTCTTCCTGGACAATCGCCCATACATAGTGCTCACCTATCAAACGGCCCATTGGCGATTTCATTGGTGTTATATATATACGTATTACTTTTCCAGGCAATCTTAACGGCATACCAGGCGCAGTATATCCAACAATTTTATCAGCGCCGTTTCCACTCTTTTCCAAAAGTCCTATTGTTTGATTCAAGGTGTCACTTACTTTGTCCTGAACCGGCAACACTACAGTGTCGTTCTTCCTTTCCGTTGTTCCGCAGCCATTCAGGAAAAAAATAAGAACTATAAATACAGCAGTCAGGGCAGAGCAGAATACGAGCTTTTGCGCTATTTTGGCCATTATTTTATCCTGGTAAGTTCCTTCATATTAACGCCTTGATAGTCATCAGGTATATGAACCGCCTTTGAGAAGACAATTTGCACTTTATCTGTTGGCTTAACTTCGACAAACGGCATAAACTTGTCCGCCTTTTGTTCCAGTTTTTGGGCCAGTTTTTCAGCGGCGCTGCTCGCTCCACTATAGAGACCTTCGTGCATGGCGCTGCCGGTAAGGCTGGTAGTAACTGTGCCAGTTGAAGCGCTCACTATTGACGTTGTCTCCCCAACAGCCAATCCTTTTGAAATCCCGCCGACGAAAGACGCCAAAATAAGTTCTGCTATATAAGGACCCGACTGCTCATCGACCCTTCCTTTCAGTCCGATAAGCCCATCGTTCAAATCAACTATATACCCATCAACAGCCTGCTCAATATACTCGCCTCCTATATAACAATTTAATGTCTTCGCCTGCATGTATACTCTTCCTGCTGATAAATCCGCGCTTGCAGCTCCGATGATTGCACAATCTTTTATTGGACGGCTTGTGGCGTTCGGGCCCACTGAAACAGAGGTTAGATCAATAACAACAGGGTAGGGGAGTCCTGAGACCGCTGCGACCCCATGCGAGAGTGAACCTAATGCACGCGAACCTCCGAGGAGGTTTTTCTCAAGCCCCCTCTTATTTTCCTGAGAAGTTACTGCTGTTACAGGCTGGGCCTGATGTGCCTGAGTCGAGAGCGCTTCCGGCGGCGGCAAAACCCGCTGCATAGGCTTATAAGCCGTAACGCCGGCCTTCTTTTGTTCCTGGGCTGCCATAAAATTCACAGCCTCTCCAGGGCTTGAAAATACTGGGGCATGTTTCGGCATGTCAGCCGCTGCGGAGGCAGGCGGAGATTGTGAACCTGGCCACGGTTGCTGTGCAGATTGTGACCCCGCCAATGGCTTTAGTGCAGATGCCGGAGGTTGAAGCCGTATTTCTTCCTTGAGTCCCTGACCTTTCAAAGCCTGATTTTCCTTTGTAAGATTTAACAGCTTTTCCTGGTCCGTTTTGTTTTTCTCGCTCAATAGCCTGTTTGCTTCTGCAAGATCTTCTCTGGATTGGTTTTGGTTTTTCCGATTCGTGTTTTTATTTGCAGTGTTGGGTCCTGATAAAAGTGCATGAATGACTGCAACACCTATAAAAGCTATTACAATCGTCGCCATAGTTCTCGGCAGACTGCCGAAGAAAAATCTGCGAATTCCCGAGGGACGTTTTTCGAGTAGATATTTTTTCAATATCTATTGATTCCGGCGCATTCTGATCTTGCATATTCTCTATTGCCCTCCGGGGACAACAACCATGTACACAAGCATTTTATGCTGCCCTGTTACTGCCGTTTCAGCGTGTTGGGGAGTCGGGGCTATATAGCCGCTCTCTCTTTCAAGCGCAACTGCTACTACATTGGGACCTACAAAATCCTGCTCCGATATTGCCAACGGCAAGATTGACTTATTTTTCAGTTCCACAATAAATCCGCTAAGAAAAGGAGACTGATATACTTTTTTGACCCTTGCTTCAATCAGACCGTTCCTATTGAATCTTTTGAGCAGCTGGTCTCTTTGAGTGACCGAGAACCCTGCAAGCGGTTCATCCCTCGCCATTGCAACAGCCAGTGTTACGGGGTCTATATCTTTGGTTAGACGCTGCTCCTCCATGACCTTTTGTGCAATAACCTGCCTCAGATCCCGTATATCAACAACGAAATCGTTTTTTTCCGGTAATATTTTAATGAGAATAGGATAGGTAACCCCTTGGGCTGAAACAAATATTTGCGTATCCGTTAAATCTGCCGAAAGTATTTTGACAAAAACAGTCTTATCTCTTATTTGAACATCGATGCTTTCAGTGGCCTTTATTACCTCCTGTATCGGTAAAGGGAAATTGACTTGCACCGCCTTGTTTACCCCGGCATTTATCAGAATAACCTCTCCGTTCCATTCAACAAAACGTTTGCCGTCCGTAGCAAAAACAGAAGAAGTCAAAACAAGGGTCAAAAGACTAAAGACTAAAGGGAAAGAAAAAATACACCTTCTCATATTGTTTTTTGCCCTTCGCCCTTTGCCTGCATTTGTTTACCTTTTTCCATTTGTCTCCGCCTTTTACCTATAGTTGTTTGCCCTTCAGTTTGGAAGTTGTCCCTTCCTCATATCCGTAATATGAAATCCGTAGATATTCATATCATTAGGCGTTGTTGCCTCCAGAAAAACCTCATAATAGTACTTTTCTTTTTTCTTGATCTCTCCACCGCCCAGGACACTTCTCTCGCCCTTGATAGTAACCATATATGTCTTTTCATCGATTTTCCTGATTTCATGTGTTTCAGGGGAAAAAAGAAAGCTGATATCGCCATCCTTCAAGGAATTGACGACCATTTTCTGTTCATCATAAAACCGTGATCTGTATGCCGGGCTTAAATATCGCGAAGACCGTTTTGTCACTATATCCTCAGTATCTGATGTTACAGACGCAATAAGGAGGACAAAATTTTCGGCGATGCTCAATACTACGTCCTCTATAGCCTCGCCGGGGGCATAAATGCCGGGCCTGGCACCGGGGACTATATAGGCGCGCCTTGGAGTCTGAGACGATTTAACGAGGGCAACTGCCAGAAACACGACAACAAGAAGAAGCATGACCGACATCATCTTCCATGCCGTCCCTTCACCGGCATATTTTGCTATAAGCATCCACGATTTCTTTTCTGATGAAAACACAACTTCTCCTTCGGGGCCGTGCGTCAGGTGCCGAGCTTTTCTCTAAGCCTTGATATTTGACTTGACGCAAGACGCTTTATGGTGAATACAATTTCTTTCCCGGGGCTATCAGATGGTTAGACCTCATTTTATCGTTCCATACACCGTATTTGTGCATAATGTGGCGTATATACCCTACCGGCCTTATTTCGGCGATCTTTTTAAGCAAAAATGCTATGAATACACCTATCAGAATGGGTATAAATATGCCAAGTATGGACTGCTGGAAACCGGCGCTCTTAAAAACAACTATAAGCATTGACACAAAAACTATAACGATGGCCAGATCATCCGCCGGAAGACCGAAAAACAGCAGCGGCGTATTCAACGCTTTAGGCACTCGGTATCTCATTCCTGATGCCTGTCTATTGGGTTATAGGGCTGGTACTAGCCCCAGTTTCGACGCTCGGAAACAGTAGACCTATTAACCCAATGAGCACATGCGGAGCAACTCCGACCACAACACATGTGAACAGCATTCCAATGTTCTTGCCGCTCATAAAGTATTCGATAATCCCGATTACACCCGCTGCTATGGTAAACAATGCCCCATATATACCTGTGACAGCGTTTTTGGCCACGTTGTAAATATCGGATAAATTGTTTGGCTGACTAGCAGCATAAGTGTTATCTGCATTGGCTAAAATGCCGATTCCTATGATTACCCCAACTAAAACTAAATCCGCGACTGTAAACTTTCTCATATTTTCCTCCTATTTCGAGTTGATAATATCTTCGAGGAAGTAATCTCCCTCGATCTTGAATGGGATAAAATCCCCTCTTATCTTTTCATTCCTCGGGTAAAGATATGCATGGAGATCTTTTTCAACGAGTTCCAGATCGTTCAGCAATTTGCCATAGTCAAAACTCGGCAGACTCTTGACTGATCTCGATTTGTCGGTATAAAAAAGAGCCTGTTCCAGAGAAAAATATGCCCTTTGCAGATACGAAAGGGATTTTGCCTCGCCATAGTCCTTCATCTGCGGCATATCGCCTAAAGACTCACCATAAAGAGGCGCAGTCGGCAAAATTATGCAGCAAATAAATGAGACAATATGTCTCCTCATTGCATATCCTCTAAATAGAATATTACTTTACTGAACATTGATTGGCGGTTTGTTCAAATACTCTCAGGTTTTCAGCGATAATTCTTCCATTCCCGATCAGTCCCTGGACCAGCACTACATCCCCTGGGCGTATTTGGGACATTTTTGACATCACTGCTTTTTCTGTTGTCTCTATAACGTGGGTTATAACAAACATTTGATTTTTTCCGGGTTCCCTGGTTTCCAAAACAAATCTCATACTATCACCGATCGCCACTGGCGATTTTTTAACTGTTCCTACAAGGGTTGCATCATTGATATCCTGATTTCCAAAATTAATCAACTCGGCTGCTATTATTGATCTGGAACCTGATATTGGCCCTTTGACGTAAACAATATCGTCTATCCTCATTTTAGTAAGTATCCCCATAAGCCGTTCATCTTTCGTCTCTATCACATGCGGAAAGGCCAAAATCTTATTGTCCTTCAAAACCCTCGTTTCCATTGTGAATTTCATTCTGTCATTCTCGCGAACCGCCAAGGAGGTGACACTGCCGGTCAATCTGTTATCATTCACATTCCTGTTGACATCAAAATAATCCCGCATTATATTTGTCCTTTAGCGGCATGTTCAACAATGCGCTGCCACTTAGGCAACACTCTTTATCTGTCGCTGTTAAATACTACTTTTGATAAAGTTGTAAGTTAATGGATCACCGCGCTTAATTTTCAAGGCATGCCGAATAAGTATCCGTAATAAGTACAAATCTACCTTTTACATTTTTCAGTAGACAAATATCACCCTTGATCCAAGCCGGTTCACAAAGGTGTTGATAAATTCGGCTGTTAGTGCTGGTTTGAATTGTAGTATGGGGTGTCTTTTTGCGTGCTTAGCTTAGCTTCAAGACAAAATCTTTGGCGTTTTTGAGTGTATCCTTGACTATATTCACAGAGCTGAGACGCCCTTTGTAATAACCGGCTAGGTGGAGTTCATTGTAGAGTCTGTTAAGCTGTTTGGCAAGCTTGCCATTATGCGTGCTGTATTTGTTTAGGGCATTTCTGTATTGTTCGATGCGCTCTGGCAGGTCTTTTTCATGGACACCATGCTTGATCAAATAATCGTCAATAGCCTTCAGAACGCCCAGAAAGGCAATGCCGCATGCCGATTTCACATACTTAATATCGACATAGCCGTCATTTTCTATGCCCGCCTTGGCAAGCGTCTCTTTTGCGTTTGCAAGGTATCGCTCAGGGGTTTCCTTTTTCATTAGTTTATTATAGCACCTTCCCTTTTAGTCTTCGAGTTGAATTTGTTGTTTGAGGCTTTTAGAAGCACAGCAGGAAGCATTCAGCGTTGGGTAACCGTTCGCCGGTATCCTTTGAGCTGATGACCTTAGCAGCCCAACTTAACTGGGTGTCCGAAATATCGGGGGAAGATCACAAGCATTCCAAGGGATGCAGATTTAACTGTGAAGAAATTTATAGAACTCTTGAAATGATCTCTGCCCGCGCCTGGATTCTTAAAAAACAGCCCTCCCACCTAATGTGGGAGAGCTGATCAGGGTAGGCGTATTCCGTCACTTGGCAATAGTGGGTATTACAAGTTGGCTGCATTTAAGCACCTTGCCATATTCAGTAAAATAAAGATCTGCCTCTTCTCTGGACCCGGCGCACGCTATCACAACGCTGTGTGTGCCGTTCATACATTCAGCCTTGAAAAGTTTCATTCCCATAGAACTGATTTCCGAAATAAGCTCCCTAAGTATTTTGTTTGAGAGTGTCTCTCTTCTCGTGCAGCCGTACATTTTCTCAAGCTCCTTGATTGCAGGTGTCGAATAGTGCTGATGCGTTAAAAGCCTTAGCGTATCCAGTAATCTTTTTGAAATTGATTTATCCTTGAATGACTTAATGCAGATATGGAACTCACTATTTGCTTCAGATCCACCCTCTGTCATAAAACCCGCATGCTGGTAATTTCGACTGTACGCGCTCCCTTCAATTTCACCAGGGGGTATAGATACCCGCTCGAAATCTATAGCCCTTGATTCGTCGTCGTTTGCTGACTTCCTTGTTTGACTTAGACTCTCTCCCCCATCAAACCCACGGATTCTTTCGAAGCCCTTTTTCAAATACCACACAAAAACTGTAGTATCCTTTGTTTTTTGAAATTGATCTCTTTTATATACTTTGGCTTGCAGTCCTGCAAGATATGCAATTGACATTGCTTCTTTTTCATTAAAATTACGACCTATACTCTTTCGTGCAATTTTAATTATAATTCCCTTATTTTTTTTGAGGAATTCCTCAATTTTATTATTGACCTTCATCATTCCAGTCCCTCTCAGCTAAATGATTGCGGCATGCCGGATATTTTATTGTAAACTTCTGCCAACATAGTTATTCTGGAATTAATACTCTTATTATTCATATACATACCAGTTATAATATCTTTGAACTCTTCAAACTTTTCCTTTGTCCTCAGACTTGACAGTCCATTATCATCCCCCCATTCCAGCACTGACAGCAGGGTAAATATACTATTTACCGCTAATTGTCTAAGGATGCCACCATCATTTTCTGAAACCC
Organism: Nitrospirota bacterium; assembly: GCA_963830245.1. GTDB lineage: Bacteria > Nitrospirota > Thermodesulfovibrionia > Thermodesulfovibrionales > Dissulfurispiraceae > JADFXI01. The sequence goes on along the minus strand of CAWHNC010000010.1, from coordinate 2,908 downwards.
TGGGAATTGACTGAATATGCTCATTGATGTGCGTAACCATAAAGTTTACATACTTCTCGAATTCCTGGCGAAGACGTTCGGTTGTAAATTCGCATTGATAGTTGCAGACTTCAGTTCTCCTTTTCAGTTGTGCCTCTTTTTGCTGAAACATGTCATTTTTCTTTAAAAGCTCATTTCGTGTATTTTGCAGTTCGTTTCTTGTGCCTCTTAATTCATCATATAGCTCTTCCATTTCTATCGCATAGCCGCCGTTTTTTATGATCTGCGCTACGCCCGGGAACTTTTGCGCAAGCAAAGGCAAAACAGTAGTTTTGATCTCGCGGTCGGTAGCGTCGTTAACGTCAAGCTTGCGAATTGCTTCATATATCTCATCTATTTCTTTCTTTGTAGATTCAGCAATCATTAGACTATCTGATGATTGCAGGATTTTTGATGACGGGTTAACGGAGCCAGGGGCCGGTAATAACTTTTCTTTCTCTTCAGTTTGCATCCATTCAAACGATTGGCCATTATTCTCATTAATACTTACGGCCACTTCTGCTTGACTGTGTTCATGGGTTTTAAGATTTTTTTTTGCAACTTCATGTATCAACCGCCGTACAGTTGTTCTTGGCACCCCTGTCTCGCGGGCAATTTTCTTAATGGATGCTCCCTGAATTAATAAAATCTTTACCTGTTCTTTCTTATTGGCTCTCTCGTGCATCGACGTATCCTTTCTTTCTCTTACTTCACTTTGCAGCCACCTGTATATTGTGGCTTTACTCGCTATGCCTGTTGCTATTATTTCGGCGCTTGAGCATCCATATGTAGTCATTTTTTGGACAGCATCTTTTCTCTCTTCGTTGTTCAGCGTCAAACCATGCCTGGCATTTGATTCACATGCTTTCATTAACAAATGTTTCTTTACCTCATAGGAACTTAATTCCGCTTCTGAAATTGTCACATCCGTGCGAATCCTCGCTTTGATTTTCTTCAGCTTAATTTCTTTTTGCGCCAGCAGTCTGTGTGCGCCGTCTTCCAGCGCGTATACTTCTTTGCCAGGCTCCCCGGTCTGCACCAGAGATACGTCAACAGGTGGAATTTCAAAAGCTAGTTCCTCCTCTTTTTGAGAATAAATGTCCCTGAAGAATGCAATTCTTGTATTGTCTATTTTCGTCCTGGGGCTGGTGCCATCAACAATGACAACTGAATCAGCTGCAACTTCTTTTGTATAAAACACTTTTCCCTCCTCTGAAACACTCTTAGTTGGCTTTTTTCGGAAACTTACCCTTGCAACACCGATGGACTTACCGCAAAACAATAACCTCCCCTCTGCCTAAGATAACTAATAAGTTAGTTATCTTACATAATTATCTTTACTTTTAAGTTAAATGAGTATTAAATTATTGTTATGTTTCTTGAGCAGCGCGTTATCATTGTGCGCTTTAATTTTGGAACCCTTTGAACTGTTTAACTTTTACTAACAGTTGTAATACTCTCAACAGATTGTTTTTTCCTCTTGCCATTGTTTATTATTTAGGGATGGCACTTTGGGAATCGATTAAGACCATCAGGCTGAAGGCCAAGCAAACGCAGAAGGAGTTTGCGGATGCAATAGGGTACACACCTGAGTACATCTCTAACGTGGAACGACCCCCTGAAATAACCCGCAGGCTCGCCACGGAAAAAATGATAAAAAAAATTGCTGAAGCGTATGCTGGAACAGAAGAGGAGAAAATCTCCCTTGAAAGAAAGCTGCTTCTTGAAAGAGCCCAGGTAACTGTAAGCCCTGAAGTTGCTATGCATTTCTTAATGGATGAGAAGAAACTTTCGAGTTATCAGTCAGAGAGCGGGATGCCTCTTGTATTTATTGAGCGATTAAAAAAAGATTTGGGAAATGTTGAAGACCTGGATGCCTTCTTCAAGTCTCTTAAAACAACTTCAAAAGATATTGTCGAAGAAAGCCTCAGGGGCATACGGCTCTTGCCGCGAAAAACTGTTGTTGAACTTACAATGGCCTTGAACCAATCGATTGAAGAATATTTGACTCTCGCGGATTATATGCCGAGAGAGTTTCAATCGCTCATCATGCACAAAGGCATGAACGACATGTTTCGTACGATGAACGAACTGGACTCAGGGGAACTTGATGCCATGATAGATGTGTTTTCGAGTATCTTGAGAATGCGCAAGAAAAAGAGCGAATAACCTGCCAGATCGGCAGAAATTTATGAATAAAACCGATAAAGCCGCCATTCAACAGCTTATGAACCAAGTATTCCCCGGCATTTAAAATAAAAATAAAGCCTATGTTCTGCAGCTTATCAATGAAAGCGTATGCGGCAAAGGGGCCTTAAATCGATAAGCATCGATTTCATTCAGTCTTGTTTTTATTATTTCTCCTGAAACCCCATATAAAGTGCAGAGTTTATCAATATCAAGGACTTCGTGAGCAGCCAGGGTAAGCCTTAACTCTTCGAGTGGAACCAGCATTTCTAAAGCAAAGGCGTAGGATTCCCAGTCGTAAGTGAAGGTGCCCTGATCATATCTTTCATATAATGACGTGATAATGATACCGCCGGCGCAATGTCCCAGCACTATATGCGCTATCTCCTGAGCTATTGCGAATCTTTCATTAAAGATCGACTGGCGGGACTTTATCGCTATTATGTAGCTGCCGTCATGAAATGGGATTGTCGCCCCATTAACATTATGGGGCATATCACCACGGTAATAAATGTCAGCTTTAACCATCTGTGCTATTTGCTGTAAATTTACCGGATAATAGGGACCAACTCTCTGCATAAAATTCTGCACTGAGAGTTGTATAAATTCTTTATTCCCCATAAGCCTTCCTCTCAAGTCGTAATTGCATGATGATAATTATTATCTGTTACAGAATTATTAATTTGAAGTTAATTTTTTGGAG
>CAWHNC010000009.1:0-13159 GCA_963830245.1 Nitrospirota bacterium | reverse complement strand
TAGTGAGCGTATTTCCCCCTTGGTAGAACTCACTTTTTTCCCCATCCGCTCTGGCCGTTTTCTATCAGCATTTTCTGTTTTTCTATCTCTTTTACCGCTTCTGAATTAATGTCCGTCGGATTGTACTTGTATATGAGCTCCGCTAAAATTCCAATTGCCTGCTTAAGTTTCGCCCTGTCTTCCGGATCTTTTATATAATCATACAGCATTCCTTCATAAGCTGCCAGTATTTTGGGCATATCACTAGCGACCCTTTTCTCCTTGCAGCTGATATAAAGATACCCGGCGCCTATTAGTGCAAGGATTAAAAGGAGACTACCCACTACATGAACACTTCCTCTACACCCCGCGTGGCAGTTAGCTGGGGAACTGAGTGCCCTATGGGTTCCCCGATCAAACAAATTTCTCATAAATAACGCTCCTCCCAAATTGATCTTCTCTGCGGCAAGACCGCAGGGAATCTAATGCAAGGATTTTTTGTTCTTATACGCTCGCTATCCATTTGCTCTTTACAAAATATTACTCTTTATTTTTAGTTGAAGTCCTTTGCGATGCCGGAAATCCGGAACATTTTTTTTGGGGGTCGTTGCAAACTGTTTTACTGTAATGTAGACTTTATTCAGATTATAAAAAGAATTACATGGAAAAATGATTCGGGCCAAAAGCGCTCGCTTTTCGGACCCCTGTATCGGTGTTGGTGTCCTATGACAAGGACGGCAAATGCGACTGTTAATAATGCTATAATATAACGAAAAAGAGGTGAATACAGCCATGAAAGCAGTAGAAATTAAGAATGGAATTTATTGGGTAGGCGCAATTGACTGGGCGATACGTGATTTCCATGGTTATGTGACACAACGTGGGACAACATATAATAATTATCTGATTATGGATGACGAAATAACCCTGCTTGATACTGTAAAACACGATTTCTCGGACACCACCATCAAGAATATACGGAGTATTGTCGATCCATCCAGAATAAAGAACGTCATTATAAACCATATAGAAAATGACCATGTAACCAGCCTCGACGCCATAATGGCTCTGACTCCCAACGCGACCATATATATAACGGAGAAGGGCAGGAAAGGACTTGATAGATTTTATGATTTGTCCAAATGGACTATCAAGACAGTAAAAACCGGGGACACCCTGAATATAGGCAAAAGGACACTTCTTTTTCTGGAGACCCCCATGCTGCATTGGCCTGACTCCATGATGACTTATATAAAAGAAGAAAAGGTGCTGATCAGCCAGGATGGTTTCGGCCAGCATATTGCCTCTGCCGTGAGATTCGATGACGAATTCGTGACCTGTCAATCCATGGCAGAACTGGACGACGCGGTTATAGACTACTACGCCAATATCCTCATGCCTTTCGGCCAGATAGTTAAGTCAAAAATTGCAGAAGTGCAGAAGCTCGGCCTCGAAATCGAGGTAATTGCCCCCGACCACGGCATTATATGGAGACAGAACCCGGGGAAAGTCATGCAGATGTATCTCGATATGGCCAACGGGAAAACGCCACTCAAAGTTTCTATCATCTATGATACCATGTGGCACAGCACCGAGCAGATGACGTCGCCCATGATGCAGGGCATCAAGGACGAAGGAGTGGAATGTAACGTAATTAAACTGAGGGCCACCCCGATGAGTGTTGCTATCAAAGAGTTCTGGAACTCGCGTGGGTGCCTTATCGGAACGCCGACCCTCAACAATATTATGTTCCCGACCATAGCCGAGTTTTTGAGCCATCTGAGGGGGCTGCGTCCAAAAAACAGGATTGCCGGCGCTTTCGGAAGCTACGGATGGGGCGGAGGAGGCGTAAAAGAAGCATACGAGGAACTAAAAAAAATGGGCCTGGAGCTTTACGAGCCAGGATTACAGATACTGTACAAACCGTCTTTTGAAGACGAGACCGCGTGCTATGAGTTCGGAAGGGAATTCGCCAGGCGGGTCAAGACATATCACGAGAAATTCTGAAAGGAGACTTCTACCATGAACAAATCCGAAAAAAACCTGTTGGATGCATTTGCCGGAGAGAGCCAGGCAAACAGAAAATACCTCGCTTTCGCGAAAAAGGCTGATGCAGAGGGATTCAAGCAGATTGCGAAACTGTTCCGCGCTGCTGCTGCAGCCGAAACAATTCATGCCCATAATCACCTGCGTGAAGTGGGCGGTATAAAGTCCACAAAGGAAAATCTGGAAACTGCCGTTCAGGGCGAGGTCTTTGAGTTCCAGAAGATGTACCCGGCTATGATTGAAGACGCTCAGGCTGAAGGCAATAAAGGCGCGCTAAGAACGTTTACTTTTGCCAATGAGGTTGAGAAGACTCATGCAGCGCTCTACCAAAAAGCATTAAATGAATTCGGCAAGAACAGCGAGACCGACTATTATGTATGCGATGTCTGCGGACATACTGTGGAAGGAGAGCCTCCCGACGAGTGCCCCGTCTGCAAGGCAAAGAAACAGTCCTTCAAAAAAGTTGAATAGGACACCCTTGGAAAGCAAATGAATATAGTGGCATTTCTCGGCAGCCCTCGCGTAGAAGGCAACTCGGATCTTTTATTAAGAGAGGCGCTCAAGGCATTTGAGGGCACGGCGCATGATGTGCTGACTTTCAGACTCAATGCCATGAACATAAAACCTTGCCAGAACTGCGGAGGCTGCGATACGACCGGCGTTTGCGTTATTAACGACGACATGCAGGAAATAAGCAGTGCAATCCGCAAGGCTGACCGCATTATTCTTTTCTCGCCAATTTTCTTCTTTGGTCTGAGCGGTCAATCAAAAATTATGATTGACCGCTGCCAGTCCTTCTGGTGTGAAAAATACCTGCTAAAAAAAACCATACCATCAGGTCCGAATGGCAGGAAAGGGCTCCTCGTGCTCGTGGGCGGTATGAAGAAAGAGGTTGGCATTCAGTGCTCCGAAGTAACGGCAAAGGCTTTTTTCAGGACCATCAGCGTCCCTGATCACGAAACACTGGGCTTTCTGGGGGTCGATGCAAAAGGACAGATACTCAACCATCCCACTGCGCTGCAGGATACCTTTAAGGCGGCAAACCGGTTGTTGCTTTCATAAATAAACATTAGTCCGGGTTGATCGTATATTTTCATTGTAAATTGTGATACAGTTAGTCATATACATCATATTCAAAGGAGGATACCATGTCAGAATTACCAGAGCAGTATATGGGCATCATAAAGAGATTCAAAAAGTACACCAAGGCTGTTGAAAACCTCGGGAAAGCGGCAAAAGAGGCAGGTCCCATTGATGACAAAACTTCTCACTTAATCCAGATGGCCGCTGCCGCTGCAATAAGGTCAGAGGGGTCCGTCCACTCCCATGCCCGGAGGGCCTTGGAGGTTGGCGCTTCCCCTGCGGAACTTCACCACGCCATTATATTGCTTTCGAGCACTATAGGGTTCCCAACTGTCTCCGCTGCCTTAAGCTGGGCGGATGATGTGATAAAAGAACACAAAGGCTGATTGCATACATCAGTTCCTGAATATATACAATTCTTCCCTACCCTAAGGTGCAACCGGGATTGTGATTTCTGTTTCAACCGGGGACTTGAGACTGAAAACGAAATTGACGCTGACGGCTTTGACAGGCTCGCCGGTAAAATATCAGACGCCGGGATAGGCGAGATAGACATCCTTGGCGGCGAACCTACGCTGCATCCCGGTATTGTCAGCATTATCGACAAGGCCGCAAAGCTCAGGCTCAGAATGAACCTTAGCACCAACGGCACAAACGTTGCCCTGCTGGAACACCTGTCCCGTGCATACGACAGGAATGTCCTGAATATCGGAATATCGCTCAACGACAGCCATGTGGCAAAAGAACTCGAAGACTACATTGCCAGGTGCCTCCCGGTCGTTAAGAGCATCTGCAAAAAATCGACCCTGCCGCAGCAGGCAAATATCTATTTCGACATGCCTGGAATAACTTACTATCTGCTCTACATGGATACCATATCCGAAAACGATCTCATTGACAGTATGCCTTTCTATGAATTTTATAAACGGCTTTCTGATTTACGGGACAAACACCCGAATATCGCCGGAGTTTACTGCGGGGGCTTTCTGCCTGACACCAATAAACAACCTCTCTTAACAAATATGAGGTGCCCTGCCGGAACCACGAAACTCTCGATTCTCCCTGATGGCTCGGTATATCCCTGCTACCTTTTTTTCAGGCGCAGTGATTTCAGGCTGGGGAATATATTTACCGAAAGGTTTGAAGACATCCTGGAAAGTCCGATACTGAGTTACTTTAGAAAATTCAATGGCAACAAATGTCTTGTCACCAACTGCGAACTTTTTTCAAAATGCCATGGCGGATGTCCCGCAGTAAGCCTCTTGATATCCGGTGACATCGATGCGCCTGACCCGCGGTGTATCAGGGCTGCTACCCGATTACAACCGAAGGCAGGATGCCGATAACAAACACCATAACCACAGAAATAAGAAGGGCAAGCCCGAGTGATGGAGAAGTGTGGATTACAGCCTCTCCTCCGGTCGCCTCTTTCATATACATGTTCATTACTACCCTAAGGTAGTAATAAGCGGAAATAGAGCTGAAGATGACTGCTATTACAACCAGCCAGGTGTACCCGGCATTGATTGCCGCCATAAAGATATTGAATTTTCCGATAAAGCCCGCTGTCGGCGGTATTCCGGTAAGAGAAAACATAAAGACCAGCATTAACGCTGCAACAAGGGGGCTGCTCTTTGCGAGACCATTGTAGTCTTTTATTTCTTCTCCCTTGTCGAGCATAATTACTACCGCAAAGGCGCCCATATTCATAAAGGCATAGATAAGCATATACGTCATCATCGCCTGGCGGCCCTCAAGAGTCCCGGTAATAATACCAAGAAGCATATAGCCTGCATGGGCAATAGACGAATAGGCCAGCATTCTTTTTATATTCGTCTGCACAAGCGCAAGGATATTTCCTGCTGCCATGGTGAGGATCGCGATGCCGATGAGCACGGCAGTCCAATCCGGCTGTATGTTCTGGAATGCCACATAAAATACCCTGCCTATAACCGCAAAGCCTGCGGCCTTCGGACCAACAGACATGAAAGCCGTGATGGATGTGGGAGCGCCCTCATAGACATCCGGGGCCCACATATGAAAAGGGACCGCCGCTATTTTAAAACAAAAAGAAACGGCAATAAGCACCATGCCCAGCAGCAGAGTTGTGGAAACTTCACTCTGTTTTAATTGTGCTGCAATTTTATATAAATCTGTGGTTGCAGTCAGTCCGTAAATAAGTGATATGCCGAAGAGGAGCAATGCGGACGAAAATGCCCCAAGAAGAAAATATTTCAGGGCCGCTTCGTTTGACTTGATATCATGACGCTTTATTCCGGCAAGAATATAAGTGCTCAGCGCCATTAGCTCGAGTCCGAGGTATAGGACTATAAAGTCCTTTGCCGATGCCATAATCATCATACCGGCAGTGGCAAAGAGCAGCAGGCTGTAATATTCCCCATATTCCGCTTTCTGCCGCTGTATATACTTCAGCGAAATCAATATGGTGAGAACAAAGTTGATAAGAAAGATCACTTTGAAATACATGCTGTAACTGTCGCTTATAAACATACCGCCGAAAGTTTCACCGTAGCTTGCAGGCAGCACGTAGAGCGTTGCGGCTGCGGCAATAACGCCAACAAGCGCGAGGACCCCTTTATCTTTAAATACAAGCTCGAGAATAAGAAGGAGCATTGCTGCTGAGGACACAATGATCTCGGGCTTCAGCGGCGACAGATCAGGAAAGGGGATGTTCATTTTATCACCTCAATTATATGCTGCGCCAAATTCTGCGGGACTGGCGGTGTATTGACCCTTGCAATCAGGTGCTGCACGGATACGTCCATAAAACTTAAAAAAGTATTCGGATACACACCTATCCAGAACACCAGGATAATGAGCGGAAGGAGAGTCAGGATTTCCCTCAAATCTATATCCTTGTAACCCTGCATCTTGGGATTAATCTCCAGAAAAAACACCCGCTGGTAAAGCCAGAGCATGTATCCGGCGCCGATTATTATTCCGGTTGCCGAAAGTGTTCCCATTATCTTTGATGTGGCAAAACCTCCGAGGATAATGAGAAATTCACCTATGAATCCGTTTGTGCCCGGCAGTCCGATAGATGCAAGTGTGAAGACAATAAAAAGCGCTGCGTATACAGGCAGAACTGACGCGGCGCCTCCGTAATCGGCAATCTGTCTCGTGTGGGTCCTGTCATATACCATCCCTATGCAAAGGAACAGTCCGCCGGTGACGATCCCGTGATTGACCATCTGCAAAATACCGCCCTGAAGCCCCTGCATATTAAGCGCAAATAAGCCGAGGGTCACAAACCCCATATGGCTCACTGAGCTGTAAGCAATAAGTCTTTTAATGTCGGTCTGCCCGAGGCAAATTACCGCCCCGTAGATTATTGCCACCACTGACAGGACCATCATTGCCGGCGCCATGGCCTTTGTAGCTTCAGGCAGTATGGGCATGCTGAATCTCAGGAACCCGTATGCCCCCATCTTTATCAGAATGCCGGCGAGGATAACGCTTCCGGCAGTCGGAGCTTCGGTGTGCGCATCAGGCAGCCAGGTATGCAGCGGAAACATGGGGACTTTCACGGCAAATGCCGCGAAGAACGCCCAGAAAAGTATCATCTGGAGATTAAAAGGATAATTGGTTGCCATCATCTGCATCACGTCAAAGCTCTTTCCTGTATTCAGATAGAGGACGATAATGCCTATCAGCATAAGCACGCTGCCCACAAGTGTAAACAGGAAAAACTTGATCGCCGCATATACCCTGTTAGGCCCTCCCCATACCCCTATCAAAAGGAACATCGGGATAAGCATCGCCTCCCAGAAAATATAAAAGAGGAACATGTCGAGGCTGCAGAACACGCCTATCATGGAGCCTTCTATGAGAAGCAGCGCGGCATAGAATTCCTTTGTTTTCACTTTTATACTTTTCCATGATACGGTCACGCATAGAATTGTCAGCAGGGTAGAGAGCAGGACGAACAGGACACTTATGCCATCCACGCCCAGCGAATAATGTATGCCCCAAGCCGGAATCCATGCACGTTTCTCCACAAACTGCATGGCTGCCGTGGTTTTATCAAAACCCGTGAAAAGGGGTAAGCTCAGCACAAAATCGATTATGCTGACCGCCAGCGCCATCCACTTTATAAATGTTTCGCTGGATCTCTTTATTAAAAAGATAATAAGCGCACCCAGTATGGGCAGGAAAATTATAGTGCTTAAAACCGGGTAATCCATCCATCCTCCTCTAAGACCTGCGAGTTGACTCTACCTTTCACGACTCACGTTTCACGTTATTTATAAATCAGTATCAGCGAATAAAGGATAAACAGCCCTATAGCCATACTAAGCGCATATTGCTGTATAGATCCGGTCTGCAGCTTTCTCAGTCTTTCTCCGAAAGCGGCTATGGCTTTAGGCACTCCGTTGACAATGCCTTCTATGATCGTGCCGTCCGTCACCGGTATGAGTATGCTGTTGGCGATCCACATAGTAGGCCTGATAATAATAGCATCATATAATTCGTCGACATAGTATTTATTCCATAACACGGTATGAATACCTTTGAAGACAACAGCCAGGTTCTTTGGAATTTCAGGCTTCAATATATAGAAGATCCATGACACCAGTATGCCGCCAACAGCGCATGCGACTGAAATGCCCATTACCATAAACTCCTCGTGTTCGCCGGCATGCACATGCGGGTGGCCGAGCACCGGCTGGAAGAAGTGACCTATGAAATCACCGCCGCCCAATGTTTCCGAGATTCCCAACCATCCGGCAGATATCGCTCCGACAGCCAAAAGCATAAGCGGCAAAGTCATCGACGTGGGAGATTCATGGAGGTGGTGCTCCTGCTCGTGGGTGCCCCTGAATTTTCCGTGGAACGCCAGAAATATTATCCTGAAGCTGTAAAACGCGGTGAGTGCTGCGACCAGGGTTCCAATGGCCCAAACAATCCTTCCGACAGTGCCGCCGTTATAAGCCAGCCAGAGAATCTCATCTTTACTGAAAAAGCCCGCGAGACCCGGGATGCCGGCAATGCTAAGTGAAGCAATTAAAAACGTCCAGTAGGTAACGGGCATATATTTTTTTAGCCCGCCCATCTTCTGTATGTCGAGTTCGCCCGCCATGGCGTGCATGACGCTGCCGGCCCCGAGAAACAACAGTGCCTTAAAGTACGCATGAGTAAAAAGGTGGAAGACACCTGCGCCGTATGCCCCTACGCCGCATGCGAGGAACATGTAGCCGAGCTGGCTTACTGTGGAATATGCGATTATGCGCTTGATATCATTTTGCACCAGGGCTATAGTTGCTGCAAACAGGCTCGTTACTGCGCCTGTAATTGCGACAACACCCATTGCAACAGGCGACAGACTGAAGACAGGGTTAAACCGGGCCACCATGAATACACCGGCGGTTACCATAGTTGCAGCGTGTATCAACGCGCTCACCGGCGTCGGACCCTCCATTGCATCAGGCAACCAGACATGCAGAGGGATCTGTGCCGATTTGCCGACTGCGCCGCAAAACAGCAGCAGCGCAATAAGAGTTATCAGGTCTACGTTATAGCCGAAAAGGGCTATCGTCTGTCCCTGCAGCATTCCAACCTTGCTGAATATATCGGCATAGTGTACGCTGCCCACGTTCAGGAAGATCAGGATGACTCCCAGTCCGAAGCCGAAATCTCCGAACCTGTTTACAATGAAAGCCTTTTTACCGGCATCGGAGGCGCTCTTCTTATGGAAGTAGTAGCCAATCAGGAAATAGGAGCACAAACCAACTGCCTCCCAGCCAAAATAGAGCTGAAGGAGATTATTGCTGAGCACAAGCATAAGCATCGAAAAGGTAAAGAGGCAGAGGTAAGCAAAGAAACGGTAATACCCGCCGTCACCATGCATGTATCCGATAGAGTAAATATATACGAGCAGGCTTATGCTGGTCACTACTATAAGCATTATTGCGGTGAGCGGGTCTATTAAAAACCCGACACTCGCTTTGAAGCTGCCCGATATAATCCAGCTGTAGATATCCTGGTTAATCACCTTGCCGCCCGCTACCTGAGCAAAAGTCACCACCGATAGCACAACTGATCCGAGCAGTGCAAGGACCGCCGGCCAGTGGGCCTTGTCCCTTATGATCGATTTGCCCAGGAGAATATTAATGACAAAGGCGATAAGCGGCAAGAGCGGGATTAAGATATATTGTTCCATCATCTATCCTTTCATTTCCATTATTTCGTCTGTGTGCAGCACCGCTTTGTTTCTATACATCGCCACCACTATCGCCAGGCCTATAGCAGCTTCGGCGGCTGCCACGGTGATTACGAAAAGTACCAGTACCTGGCCCCTTACGTCCTGAAGGTACTGGTACTTTTCGTAATCCACGCTTCACCCGAAGCTGCTATAGGCCTGGCGATGAGTGGTGGCGATGTATAGAAACAAAGCAGTGCTTGCGCGCGGACACGAAATAATGGAAATGAAAGGATAGATAATGGATCAATATATCTTAATCCCGCTCTTGCCGCTTATCGCCTTTGTCATTAATATTCTCCTGGGCAAATCGATCATAAGGGACAAGGCCCACTGGCGGGCGGTGCTTGCACTGCTTGGATCAGTTGTGCTATCGGTGGTGAATTTTGCTCAGGTAGCGGGCGGCAAGGTGATTAACCAGGATATCTACAGCTGGATTATATCGGGCAGCTTCAAAGCGAGTGTCGGGTTTGTAATAGAGCCGCTCACCGCAATTCTTATAGTAGTGACCGGCATAAGCCTGCTAGTATATATTTACTCTATCGGATACATGCATGGTGACGGCGGTTATTACCGTTTCTTTGCTTACCTTTCCTCTTTTCCTTTTCGATGCTTATGCTTGTGCTCAGCAATAATCTCCTTCAGCTCTATTTTGGCTGGGAGGCAGTTGGTTTGTGCTCCTATTTCCTGATTGGCTACTACTTCCATAAGAAGAGCGCCTCCGATGCCGGTAAAAAGGCTTTCATTGTAAACAGGTTCGGAGATTTCGGCTTCGGACTGGGAGTCGTCCTGATCTTCCTGAACATCCGCAGCTCACACTATGCCGATATATTCAGCAAGGTGGAATGCTGCAGGGACAGACGATAGCCCTTTTCGGCTATAACGTAGACCTGATAACTCTTATTGCGCTGCTGCTGTTTTGCGGCGCAGTGGCAAATCGGCACAGATCCCTCTGCATGTCTGGTTGCCTGATGCAATGGAGGATCCGACGCCGGTGAGCGCATTGATACGCGCTGCGACTGCGCTACGCCGGTGTATTCATGGTGGCCCGGTTTAACCCTGTCTTCAGTCTCTCGCCTGTTGCAATGGGTGTTGTCGCAATTACAGGCGCAGTAACGAGCCTGTTTTCAGCAACTATAACCCTGGTGCAAAATGAGAAAAAGCGCATAATCGCATATTCCACAGTAAGCCAACTCGGCTACATGTTCCTCGCATGGTGCGTAAGGGCATACGGCGCAGGTGTCTTCCACCTTTTTACTCATGCGTACTTTAAGGCGCTCTTTCTCGGGGCCGGCAGCGTCATGCACGCCATGGCGGGCGAACTCCACATACAGAAGATAGGCGGGCTAAAAAAATATATACCGCTACCTACTGGACGTTTTTAATTGCTTCACTTAGCATTGCGGCATCCGGTATCGCGGGCTTTTTCAGTAAAATTGAGATTCTCTGGCTGGCGCGTAACGGCGGCACTGTCGGAAGGATTGTCTGGGCCATTGGAACCCTCGTCGCGGCGCTCACCGCGTTTTACAGCTTCAGGATAATATTTCTGGCGTTCACGGAAAATTCAGGGGCACCCACGAGCAGGAGCACCACCTCCATGAATCTCCCGCGTCAATCACTTTGCCACTTATGCTTTTGGCTGTCGGAGCGGTATCTGCCGGATGGTGGGGAATCTCGGAAACATTGGGCGGCGGTGATTTCATAGGTCACTTCTTCCAGCCGGTGCTGGCCACCGCATGTGCAAGGAGGCGAACACGAGGAGTTTATGGTAATGGGCATTTCAGTCGCATGCGCTGTTGGCGGACTGTGGTTCATGGATCTTCTATATACTGAAGCCTGAAATTCCAAAGACCTGGCTGTTGTCTTCAAAAGTATTGATACCCGTGTTATGGAATAAATACTATGTCGACGAATTATATGATGCTATTATTATCAGGCCTTCTTTTTGAAATGCCGACACATACTCAGTACCGGTGACGGACGGCACGATCATCAAAGGCATTGTCAACGGAGTGCCTAAAGCCATAGCCGCTTTCGGAGAAAGACTAGTTAAGCTGCAGGACCCGGATAAGTACAGCAATACGAGCTTGGGTGATGGCTATAGGGCTGTTTATCCTTTATTCGCTGATACTGATTTATAAATAACGTGAAACGTGAGTCGTGAAAGGTAGAGTCAACTCGCCCGCCGGGAGGAGGATGGATGGATTACCCGGTTTTAAGCGCTCTGACTTTTCCTGCCCATACTGGGTGCGCTTATTATCTTTTTAATAAAGAGATCCAGCGAAACATTTATAAAGTGGATGGCGCTGGCGGTCAGCATAATCGATTTTGTGCTAAGCTGTACCCCTTTTTCACGGGTTTTGATAAAACCACGGCAGCCATGCAGTTTGTGGAGAAACGTGCCGTGGATTCCGGCTTGGGGCATACATTATTCGCTGGGCGTGGATGGCATAAGTGTATGTTGGGTAGGTCTCTCTACCCTGCTGACAATTCTATGCGTGACCGTATCATGGAAAAGTATGAAGAGTGAAACAAAAGGAATTCTCATGCCGCGCTGCTTCTCATAGAAGGCTCCATGATAGATGGGTTGTGTTTGGTCGACATGTTCCTCTTTTATATTTTCTGGGAGGCAATACTTATGCGATGTTCCTTTTGATAGGGGTATGGGGAGGGCCTGACCAGGTATATGCGGCGATCAAGTTTTTCCTGTTTACACTTGTGGGCAGCGTGCTTATGCTGATAGGCATTATAAGTAATCTATCTGAATACAGGAAAGAGCTTTGACGTGATGCAGATGATGGCGACCAATTATCCTTTTAATCTCCAGATGATACTTTTCTGCGGCATCTTCCGTCATTAGCCGTGAAAGTCCCCATGTTTCCGCTGCATACCTGGCTGCCTGATGCGCACACCGAAGCTCCGACTGCCGGGAAGCGTTATCCTCGCCGGCATTCTTATAATGCGGGGGCGTCAGGGTTCCTGAGATTCGGCGTACCCCCAGTTCCTGAAGCTACAAAGGCCATGGCGCCGGCAATGATGGTCCTGTCAGTGGTGGCAAAAAATCTGCGGCACAGTTCTCGGGCAGACCGACATTAAAAGACTTATTGCTTACGGCTCCGTCAGCCATATGGGGTTTGTGACCCTCAGCTTATTTGCGCTGCTAATATGCAGGGGCTTCCCGGCCACATGTTGCAGATGGTCAATCACGGGATCGTCACCGGCGGAGCTGTTCCTTTGCATAGGGATGGTATATGACAGGACCCACACGAGACAGATTGCCGATTACGGAGACGCCGCGTCAGTTCTGCCTGTATACGCAGCGCTTTTTATTGTCTTCACACTACCGTGTCCTCGGACTGCCGGGCACGGATTCATAGGTCAAATTCTCATTATCCTCGGAGGTTTTGCCGCGCTGAAAAAGTAATGGGAACACTTTCGGCAACCGGATACATGGGAAATAGAGCCGAGGAGAGAAACCGCCAGTAGGCCGAGCGACGTCGCGCCGCGTGGCGAACGACGCGCTCGATATCGGCATTCGCTTTCTCGCAAGGCCAAATTGCTTCAGCGGAAGCCGCGCGGCGCCGCATAAGTGGATCAGAGAATAGAGTTCGCCCGCGAGCGCCGCGAACGGCGTAAGCGTGAGCGAACGAACCTCTATCAATTCCGAGCGCAAACGCAGGAATCGCGCAAGGCGCGCATCGAGGGAAAGCTCGCGAAAGAAGGCGGCGGGATCACGAGATTTCGTTCGCAACGCCATTCGGACGAGGCGCGCCGCGCCGGAACGAAATTGATCGCCGAGAGCAACTTGCAGTCGACGCTCCCATGAATAGC
>CAWHNC010000008.1:0-64006 GCA_963830245.1 Nitrospirota bacterium | reverse complement strand
CTAGCAGGCGGGAATCCAGGCGGCTGAAAAAATGGATGCCCGCTTACAATCCGCGGGCATGACGGTCATGTTTGCTTATTGAAAGCAATAAAAATCCTGAATCCCAGCTTATCAGGGAATCAAGGACCATTGCCCATGACCGACTACAAACGACGGCAGTATGTGATACAATACAGCAGGAACGTATGAGTCTTGATCGGATGAAGTGGTATGTGATTTATACTAAGCCTAAGCAGGAGGATAAGGTTGAAGAAAGCCTTGCCCGTGCCTCGGTAGAAGTGTTTAATCCGAAACTGCGGAGGAAAAGGCTCATCCGAAGCAAGTATGAGCGTGTCAGCCGGCCTTTATTCCCCAACTATCTGTTTGCAAAATTCGATCCGTCGCTGCAGTATCATATGATTAAATATACGCGGGGAGTGAGCGGTATTTTAGGGAGTCGGGGATCGCCGTGGCCTGTCAGCGAAGAGATAATCGACATTATTAAATCACGAATGAATGCAGAAGGACTTATTGTTATAGACCCTGATATCAAAGTCGGCGATAAGGTAGAGATAACCGAGGGACCGTTCAGGGGGTTCATAGGCATATTTAAGCGTGAGATGAAAGACAGTGAGCGTGTTATAGTGCTGCTTAATACAATTGAGTACCAGGCAAGTATAGATATCGAAAAAGAAGTCCTGAGGAAAAAATAACACGTGGATGGGTAACCGGCAGCTGTGGTAATATGTAGGGCCGAGAGTGTTTTTTTTGCAATATATAAATATGGAGAAGATAACATAATATGGAAAAAATCCTGGTGACGGGCACTGCCGGCTTTATAGGCTGCAGGACTTCTCAAAAATTGCTTGAAGAGGGCAGGCAGGTAATAGGCATTGATAATATGAACGACTATTACGACGTAAGGTTGAAAACCGACAGGCTGGAGGGACTGAAGAAGAATAAAAGTTTTACCTTTTACCAGCGTGACATCGAAAACCTTGCGGCAATGGATCCTCTTTTCAGGGACAATAAATTAGGTGCGGTTGTTAACCTCGCTGCCCGTGCCGGCGTGCGCTACAGCATAGAGAATCCTCACGTGTACATGAGCACCAACGCTCAGGGAGTTTTAAACCTGCTGGAACTGATGCGCAAATATGACGTAAGGAAATTGGTGCATGCCTCAACATCTTCCCTGTATGCCGGGCAAAAGATACCCTTTACAGAAGACCTGCCGGTGAACACACCTATTTCACCATACGCCGCAACTAAAAAGGCAGCTGAGGCAATGGCCTACTCCTATCATTATCTGTTTGGTCTTGATATATCCGTGCTGAGGTATTTTACTGTTTACGGACCTTCCGGAAGGCCCGATATGAGCATATTCAGGTTTGTTAAATGGATAGATGAAGGAACACCGCTGGAGCTTTTCGGCGACGGCTCTCAGAGCAGGGATTTCACCTATATAGATGATATAGCGGCCGGCACTGTCAAAGCGCTCAAAGAGGTTGGGTATGAGATCATCAACCTGGGCGGCGGAAAAAGTCCGCATTCACTGAACTATGTTATCGCCAGGATTGAAGAATTGTTGGGGAAAAAGGCTTCCATTGAGTACAGGCCCTTTCTGAAAACAGACATGACCGAAACCGGCGCTGATATTACAAAGGCCTTTAGACTTCTCGATTGGAAACCGGAAACCGACCTTGACGAGGGGCTGAAAAAGACTGTTGAATGGTATCTGGAAAATCGAAGCTGGCTCAAAGACGTAAAGCTATGACTTCATCCGCGATCTTCAGAGAGTATGATATAAGGGGCGTGGCAGGTAAAGACCTTGCCGGAGATACTGCGGTGCTCATCGGGAAGGCCTTCGTCACACTGTTAAAATCATTTAATCCACAAGCAAAAGTAGTGAGCATAGGAAGAGATGTCAGGCTCAGCTCTGACGAGCTTGCGGCAGGGCTTATCGGGGGAATCGTGTCTTCAGGCATAGATGTATATGACCTTGGGGTCTGCCCCACACCAGTGCAGTATTTCTCACTCCATCATCTCGCTTTGGATGGCGGGATAATGATAACCGGCAGCCATAATCCCCCGGAATATAACGGCTTCAAGATCAGTATAGGTAAAGATACTATTTATGGCGGAAACATTCAGAAGTTGGAAGGGATAATTAAAAAGCAGGAGTGGACCATTTCGGAAAAAGACGGAGAAATGAAGCGCTGCGATATAATTGAGCCATATAAAGCATACATGATGAAGCAGTTTGGATATCTCAATGATGCCCGGTTCAGGCGGGTCAAGGTAGTCGCAGACGCTGGAAACGGCACTGCAGGCGCCGTTGTGCCCGAAATCCTGAACGGCATAGGCTGTGAGGTGATACCGCTTTATTGTGAGCCTGACGGAAGGTTCCCCAACCACCACCCTGACCCTACGGTAGTTGAATACATGCAGGACCTGATTGCTGAAACGAAGCGGTCCGGAGCGGATATCGGCGTCGGATATGATGGCGACGCTGACAGGATCGGAGTGGTTGACAGTGAGGGCGCCGTTATCTGGGGAGATCAGCTCATGATTATCCTGAGCAGGGATGTGTTGAAGGAAAACCCCGGCGCCAGGGTGATCGGCGATGTAAAGTGCTCGCAGGCTATGTTTGATGAGGTGAAAAAACATGGAGGAATTCCCATCATGTGGAAGACCGGGCATTCCTTGATAAAACAGAAGATGAAGGAAGAGGGGGCCCTGATCGCAGGAGAATTCAGCGGGCATATTTTTATTGCGCATAACTATTTCGGGTATGATGACGCACTGTACACCACCTTCAGGATTGTAGAGATCATGAAGAAAACAGGAAAGGATATAAAAGAGCTTCTTTCTGATGTAGCCAGGATGGCATACACCCCTGAAATCAGACGTGAATGCCCTGAAGAAAGGAAAAAAGAGGTTGTGGACAATGTGGTGTCCCGCCTCCTTGCCTATGCAAAAGATGGCAATTCGCCTTACAGGATTGTAGATGTCAATACGCTTGACGGCATCCGGGTTTTATTCGAAAAAGGGTGGGGACTTATCCGGACTAGCAACACGCAGCCTGTAATCGTTATGAGGGCCGAAGCTGAGGATGAGGAACATTTGCAACAATACACAAGTTTCCTGGAAACTGAATTGAATAATGCGATGGTAAAGGCAAAGGTATAGGTATAGGTATAGCAATGTATAAGACTTTTAAAGAGATGCCGATCTGGAAGGAAGCTATCGACGTTGCTGAAATGGTGTATAAATTAAGCGACGAATTGCCCAGAAAAGAGGATTACGGATTTACTTCACAAATAAGAAGGGCTGCTCTAAGTATATCAGCGAATATTTCGGAGGCATACGGACGGAATCATACATTGGACAAAATAAACTTTTATTATATGGCGAGAGGATCTTTAACTGAGACTCAAAGCCATTTGGAATACGGAAGGAGAGTCGGGTATATTAAACCTAACCAGACAGAAGAATTAGAGAAGGCCTTAAATAATATTTATCTTAATATTAACAAAATAGTGTTGGTTTTAAGGGCATCAAAAAAATGAAAACTTTTACCTATACCTCTACCTATGCCTATACCTCTCCTTTGGGTGTTTTATGAAGGCTTTGATTCTTGCCGGAGGAGGTGGGACGAGGCTTTGGCCTTTGTCCCGAAGGAACTATCCGAAGCAGTTTCTTAAAATAAACAGTGATAAGTCGCTTCTGCAACAGACCGTTGAAAGGCTGCTTAAAGTGATGACCCTCGATGACATTGTTGTTGTGACGAACGCCAAGTATAAGTTTTATGTGAAATCCGACCTTCCCGACATAAAACATTTGATATTTGAGCCTGCGGGCAGAAATACGGGCCCTGCTACGGCCCTCAGTGTTAAATACTTCGTGGAAAAGCTCGGCTGCAGCGAGGATGAAATCATATTAATGTGCCCTTCGGACCATGTGATACGCCCTGATGAAAAATTTGCGGAATACATCGAACTTGCCGATACAATAGCCAAAAAAAGCTATATTGTAACGTTCGGCGTAAAGCCTGACAGGCCTGAGCAGGGGTACGGTTATATAAAGGCAGGCAAAGGTATAAGCGCAGCCACAGTTGAAGGTAAAGGCATAACTTGTTATGAAGTGGAAAAATTTGTAGAGAAACCTGATATGGAAACAGCCCGGCGCTATGTGGATGACGGTTCCTATTATTGGAATTCAGGCATGTTTGCCTTCAGCATCAAAACCATGCTCGATGAAATGGGCAGGCACTCGCCTGAAATGAAGGGATTGCATACTCAGGGATTCGACGAGATGCTGTCCGGTTTCGAGCATATGCCGGACATCTCTATAGATTATGCGGTCATGGAGAAATCAGACAGGGCGGTTGTACTGCCACTGGACCTGTATTGGAATGATATAGGCTCCTGGGATTCACTTTACGACGTGCTTGATAAAGATGAAGAGAGGAATGTGAAGCAGGGCGATGTCCTTGCAATAGATACAACGGGAACACTTGTTTTGGGAAATAAGCGGCAGATTACCACCATAGGGCTTAATGATTGTCTTATCGTTGAAACAGATGACGCAATACTGGTGGCGAAAAAAGGATCGGCGGAGAAAGTAAAAGAAGCGGTAAGCAGGCTGCATAAAGCGTCAAGGACCGAGGTGGAAGACCACGTTACAATCTACAGGCCCTGGGGCAGCTATACCGTGCTTGAGGATGGCCTGAGATACAAGATAAAAAGGATAGTGGTAAACCCGAATGAGAAATTAAGTCTCCAGATGCACTACCACCGGTCCGAACATTGGGTAGTGGTGAAAGGCACTGCCAAGGTGTTGGTAGGGGATAAGGAAATGCATATCCATGAAAATGAATCTGCATATGTCCCGAAATCAACCCTGCACAGACTTGAAAATCCCGGCAAAGTCCCCCTCGAAATTATCGAGGTCCAGAACGGTGAATATGTGGGAGAAGATGACATAACAAGAATAGAAGATATATATGACAGATAAAGGCAAGGTAGAGGTAAAGGTAGAGGTAGAGACGCACATTTTGTTTTTTCCTTTTTCTATACCTTTGCCTATACCTTTACCTGAATGTTAGGGAGGGTAAAATGAAGATATCTATTATCGGTACCGGCTATGTGGGATTGGTCACTGGCGCATGTATGGCTCAAATGGGGAATAACGTAATCTGTGTTGACGTTAATGAGGAAAAAATAGAGAGCCTGAAAAAAGGCGTTATTCCCATATATGAGCCTGGACTGGCATCAATGGTGATCGAGAACTTCGGGCTGGGCACGCTGCATTTTACGACAGGCTTAAAAGAGGCCCTGGACAACAGCGAGATATGCTGCATTGCTGTCGGCACCCCTATGGGCGAGGACGGCCACGCAGATATGCAGTATGTGCTGCAGGTTGCGCGGGATATAGGGAAAAACATGTCGCATCCTATGATTGTGGTTGACAAGTCTACTGTTCCCGTGGGCACGGCTGACAAGGTCAGAGAGATTATTAAGGAAGAACTGGCGGGGAGAGGCGCACAAATTCTGTTTGATGTTGTATCCAATCCGGAATTCCTGAAGGAAGGCTCGGCAATTGAGGACTTCATGCGGCCGGACAGGGTAATCGTCGGGGCAGACAGCCCGGGGGCACTCGAGAAAATAAAAGAACTTTACGGGCCGTTTACTAAAAACCATGAGCGGCTGATTGAAATGGACATCAGAAGCGCCGAGATGACTAAATATGCTGCCAACGCGATGCTGGCGACAAAGATATCCTTTATGAACGAGATCGCCAATATCTGCGAAAGAGTGGGCGCTGATGTCAATAAAGTAAGGGTCGGCATAGGCAGTGACAGCAGGATCGGCTACAGCTTTATTTATCCCGGCTGCGGTTTTGGGGGGAGTTGTTTCCCCAAGGACGTTAGGGCACTGGAAAAACTGGCGCTTGAAAACGGCCATTCTCCGGAAATGCTAAAGGCCGTGCAGACAGTAAATCAAAACCAGAAAAAGGTGCTGTCAGACAAGGTTATAAGGAGGTTCGGCAAAGATTTAAGCGCATACACCTTTGCGGTATGGGGGCTTTCATTTAAGCCCGAAACCGATGATACAAGAGATGCATCAAGTATAACAATCATAGGGGAACTCACGAAACAGGGGGCCGGGATAAAAGCCTATGACCCGAAGGCAATAGAAGTGGCGAGTAAATTTTATCTTAAAGATTGCAAGAATATTGAATATGTGAGCTCAAAATATGATGCGCTCTCCGGTGCGGATGCCTTGCTGCTCATAACGGAATGGAAAGAGTTCAGAAGCCCGGATTTCGACGAAATGGCAAAACGCCTCAAGAACAAAATTATTTTTGACGGCAGGAACCAGTACAACAAAGAGAGAATGCATAAACTTGGATTTGAATACCACCAGATAGGAGTAAGCAGTAAACTGTAAGCAGTAGGCAAAAGACAGTAAGAAGTAGGAAGTAAGCAGTAAGCAGAAAATAAAGAAAGTAAGCGACAGGCGGTAATAGAGTGCTGTTTTTTGGTGTTGCTTTTGCTGCATACTGCCTACTTAATACTGTTTTATTGGGGGGATTATGAGCAGGCGAATATTGGTTACCGGGGGCGCAGGGTTCCTCGGTTCGCATCTTTGCGAGAAACTTTTGAACGAAGGAAACGAAGTCCTTTGCGCAGACAACTTTTATACTGGGCGTAGGGCAAATATAAGGCATCTGTTAAATAATCCTTATTTTGAAGTCATGCGTCATGACGTATGTTTCCCTCTTTATGTCGAAGTCGACGAAATATACAACCTTGCCTGTCCGGCCTCGCCGGTGTATTACCAGTTCGATCCGGTACAGACAACGAAGACATCGGTGCATGGCGCCATCAACATGCTTGGATTGGCAAAGAGGGTCAAAGCAAAGATACTCCAGGCATCTACTAGTGAGGTGTATGGAGATCCTAATGTCCACCCTCAGTGCGAGACATACTGGGGTAACGTCAACCCGATTGGGATCCGCTCATGTTACGATGAGGGAAAACGTTGCGCGGAAACTCTTTTCTTCGATTATCACCGCCAGCATAAGCTCAGGATAAAAGTGGCACGGATCTTCAATACATACGGACCCAGGATGTATCCGGACGACGGGCGGGTGGTCAGCAATTTCATTGTCCAGGCGTTGAAGGGAGAGAGCATCACTGTATATGGCGACGGGAGCCAGACCAGGAGCTTTTGTTATGTTGACGACCTTATCGACGGGCTTGTCAAACTCATGGACAGCCCTGATGATTTGACGGGACCGGTAAACCTTGGGAACCCGGTAGAATTCACTATCCTTGCTCTGGCGGAGAAGGTGATCGCCATGACAGGTTCCAGGTCCAGTGTGATTTATAAACCTTTGCCCCAGGATGATCCGACGCAGAGACAGCCTGACATAACAGTTGCAAGTAAAGAACTGGGCTGGTATCCGGAGATACAGTTCGAAGAAGGTCTTGAAAGGACGATCAAATACTTTGAGGAAATATTGAAATCGAATTATTAATGAAGATAATATCTGCTGACAGATTTGGCAGTAATTTTCCCAAGATTATCAAAAACACAAGCGCTACTATATTTATAAGAGGTTGCTTTGGGATTGCAAGAATACTGCTGCTGCTGCTCATAGCAAGAAAATTTGGCCCAAATGACTTTGGCGCATTATCACTTGCTCTTTCAGTTGTTGAGATTTTCAAGGTTGTCGCCGACTTTGGCGCCGATACAATCATTCTCAGGCGCTTCGTTATCAATAAGTTGCTTTCCAGGAGGCTTCTGGGGAATGTGTTAACGCTTAAAATATTAAGCGCTACTATTGCTTACATTCTTGCAAATGTTTTGTGCTGGTTGATTTATAGAAATGTTGCGGCTTGTGAACTTCTTTTGATCGTCGCTGCATCTATTTATACCACCCTCTTTGTAAATGCCTTTGTCAGCTATTTTCAGGCAAACCTCAACACGGTTAATATTATTGTGCCGAATGTTGTAAGTATGCTGATCTACGCTTCTCTGACTCTTTTTGGTTTTTACGCCGACTGGTCCCTTGCGGCCCTTGTGCTCATTATTCCTTTAAGTGAGTTGATAAATCTCCTTGCTACAGCAAAAGTATACTCATCGTTTTCCGCCATAAGACTTTGCCTCGACAAAAAGATTATATGGAGTATTGTCCGGGACAGTATACCGGTCGGGATAGCGGGAATTATTGTTGTCCTGTACTCCAGGTTGGATATTCTGATGATTGAATGGTTTCTGGACCAGAAAAAACTCGGAGAGTATGCGTTTGCTTATCGTATGACGGAGCCCTTTTTGCTTTTGTTCTCTTCGCTTTCCATATCAGTTTATGCGTTTTTTTCCGGCATGGGCAAACCGGCTGATTTGTTCCAGGTAAGGCAGAAGATAATGCAGGTGATGACACCAGTTGTAATTGTCAGCGGCGCCTGCGCTCTTTTCCTTTCTCTTTCTGCAAAGTGGGTGACAAAGCTGATCTCCAATCAATATGCGGAATCAGCCGGCGTTTTGCCTGTTTTAGCGTGGGCTATAGTATTCAAGGCAATTAATGCGCAGCTTACTGCATTTATAAACTCCAGGGGTAAATATAGATTCATCACAATTATTGCGGTGAATAATTTAATAATTAACGTCATTCTTAATTTGCTTCTTATTCCAAGATTCGGCCTCATAGGCGCTGCGCTTGCAGTAGTATTGACCGAGGCCATTAATACCGTCATTCAGAGCGGATGTATTGCATATCTGTTTTCTTTCTCATTGAGGGGGGCCAGGGATAGTGGATAATGGATTATTTTCGAGTATGAGCCTTTTTTCTGAATTAAACAGTGAGGAGTTAACTGAAACTCATCAGAAACAGTATGTTTATCACTTCAAGGATGCACCGGGTGCTGTTCTGGAAATAGGCTGTGGACGGGGAGTTATGCTCCGCATGTTGCAAGAGGCCGGGATACAGGCGTATGGAATAGATTCCTCTGAAGAATCCGTTAAATCATGCGAAGGTAAAGGCTTGAAGGTTTTGCCGGGCGACGCTGAGGACCATTTAGCTTCACTTCCCGATGCGTCTTTGGGCGGAATCTTCTGCGCACACATGATAGAGCACATGCAACCCGAGTATGTAATTAAATTAATCAAGGAGAGCTACAGGGTGCTTAAGCAGGGTGCTGCGTTTATTATTATCACGCCGAATGCAAGAGACCTCAGGACAACAGAACGTTTCTGGCTGGACATCTCTCATGTCAGACTTTATCCTGAAAAGTTGTTAACGGCCATCTTGAGGAAGGCCGGCTTCAGCGAAATAAAGGTAAGAGAGGGAAAAGAGCCCGGCAGGAATTTTTTAGTGGCGATCGCAAAAAAAATATTGAAAATATGGTTTATGGGTTTTATGTTCAGGGGTGACCTTGTTGTTATTGTGAGAAGATGAAAGTTTTGATGATCTCAAAGGCGCTGGTTGTTGGAGCATACCATAAAAAGCTGGAGGAACTTGCAAAGCTCGGAGTGGACCTGCATCTCGTGGTCCCGCAATTCTGGGGACATCAGAAATTGGAAATAAGTAAGGGTAACGGGTATGCCATATACCCCCTGAGCTTGTTTTTCAGCGGTAAGAACCATTTCCATTTCTATAGTGACCTTTGGAATATAATTAATAAAATTAAGCCTGATATAGTTCATATAGATGAAGAGCATTACAGCATAGTTACCCTCCAGGCTATGAGAATGGCAAAAAGGGCAAATGCCAAAACTCTTTTTTTTACATGGCAGAACATATATAAAAGATATCCTTTTCTGTTCTCATCTATTGAAAAATACATTTTTAAAAATGCGGATACTGCCATAGCGGGAAATGAGGAGGCCAAAGATACGCTGAAAAAGAAGGGGTTCGATAAAGGTATAACCGTAATTCCGCAATTTGGCGTGGACCCTGAGGTTTTCAAAAAAACCGGCTCCGGCGATTTAAGGGGCAGCAAAGGACTGGCGACGGATAAATTTATAGTGGGGTTTATGGGGAGGCTGGTTGAGGAGAAAGGAGTTTCAGACCTCATAAGGGCAGCTGCCCGGGTAAAAGGGAGAGAAAACCTGCTGCTTTTATTTATAGGGAGCGGTCCTTTGGACAGGAAGATAATTGATATCGCTCAGAGTGAAGGACTGGGGCAAAATATTAAGCTTGTTGATCATGTGCCCTCGATGGAGGTCCCTTCATACATGAATTGTTTTGATTGCCTTGTCTTGCCATCACGGACCATGCGGAACTGGAAGGAGCAATTTGGGAGGGTTTTAATAGAAGCTATGGCATGCGAGGTTCCTGTAATAGGTTCCAGTTCAGGAGAGATACCAGGCGTTATCGCAGATGCAGGCATGGTATTCCAGGAGAGGGACATAAATGATCTTGCAAAGCGGATCGAATTGCTTTTATGTGATCAAGAGCTGAGGGCATCTCTGGGTAAAAAAGGGCGTGAAAGGGTTTTAGCCCTGTATACTCAGAAGAAGATAGCAGTTGATACGTACAGAATTTACGCGGACTTAATGTCAAAACAGGCTTTGGCATAGTGTTCTATAAACAACTGGTGTTATGATAAGTCACTTGTCTAAAATAAGATTTAGAACGGAAGCCTTACAGTACGTCATACCCGCGAAGGCGGGTATCCACTTTTTTAAAAGAATGGATTCCCGCTTACTGCCTGCGGGAATGACGGAAAAACAACACGTTGTAGCCCTAGTGAGGAGTTCTGACCATAACAGCCTCCATTTGAGAGACACTACATTAGTATTAATATGAGCATCTATGTTAACGCAAGATTTTTGGCTCAGAGGATGACCGGCGTTCAGCGCTATGCGATTGAGATATCAAGGCAGTTGAAAATGTTGTCCCCGGATATAAAGTTTGTCGCTCCGGGGAATATCATCCCCGATGATTTGACAGAGGAACTGAATATTGTCTCACATGGTAAAATGTCAGGTCATTTGTGGGAGCAACTGGAGCTTCCGCGATTCTTAAAAAAAATGGGCAACCCTTTGCTGATAAATCTGGGGAATACGTCCCCATTGCATTATAAAAATAAAATTGTCGTAATTCATGATGTGGCTTTTTTGAGAAACCCGGGGTGGTTTTCAACAAAGTTTTATTTGTATTATAAATTTATAGTTGCGAGAGCTGCCAGGGAAGCCGTAAAGGTTATTACTGTCAGTGAGTTCTCAAAGAAGGAAATCACTGAGCTGCTCGATATCCCCGCAGACAGGATAGAGATTGTTTACGGCGCAGCAGCAAAGGAATCAGGGGATGAAATTGGCAAAGGCAAAAGTCAGAACGGCAGATACATTCTTGCAGTGTCATCTCTGGATCCAAGGAAGAACCTCGAAAATCTGATAGAGGCTTTTGCCGGCAGTGGAATAAAGGATATGAAGCTTGTGGTGGTGGGGGCAGGGAACAGCATTTACAGACATAAAAAATTCGGGGCAGCGGTGCGCTCAAACCCTGACATAGTCTTTCCCGGATATGTTACTGATGAAGAGCTGTCCGGCCTTTACAGGAGATCGGAGTTTTTTATTTATCCATCCTTTTATGAGGGCTTTGGAATCCCTCCGCTGGAAGCTATGTCGCGCGGGTGTCCGGTGATCGTTTCCGGGGTGTCCAGTCTCCCGGAGATATGCGGCGATGCCGCATTGTATGTCAACCCGCACGATATTGATGATATAAAGAGGGCCATGTGTGAAATGCTGGGCAATAGAGAACTGCGGCTCGAGCTGATCGCAAAAGGAAGGGAAAGAGTAAAATTATTCAGCTGGAACGATTCGGCAGTAAGGCTTTTGAAAATAATTAAAGGAGTTGCGAACAATTGAAAATTGCTATAGTCCATGACTGGCTGGTCAACTATGCGGGCTCGGAAAGGGTTTTGGAACAGATTATACAGCTTTATCCATCCGCCGATTTATTCAGCCTGGTCGATTTTTTACCTGAGGGAGAAAGGGCTTTTATTTTAGATAAAACGGTCCGCACCTCGTTCATACAGAAAATGCCTTTTGCAAAAAAGAAATACCGGAGTTACCTGCCTTTGATGCCCCTTGCTGTGGAGCAGTTTGATCTTTCCGAATATGACCTGATTATTTCCTCCTGCCATGCTGTGTCAAAGGGTGTACTGACAAAAAGCGGCCAGCTCCATATATGCTGTTGTTATACGCCGATACGCTATGCGTGGGACCTTTATCATCAATACCTGAAAGAGTCCGGTTTGAATGCCGGACTTAAGGGTTTTTTTGCCAAAATATTCCTTCACTATATACGAATGTGGGATTATATAGCAGCACACAGGGTGAATTACTTTGTTGCCATCTCTCATTTTACAGCAGAAAGGATCAAAAGGATTTATGGAAGGGATGCAGTCGTTATTTATCCGCCAGTCGACATAGATGCCTTTGACCTGTCCCGGCTGAAAAAGGAGGATTTTTATTTTACGGCCTCAAGGATGGTCCCATACAAAAAGATTGACCTTATTGTCGAGGCATTTTCCAAAATGCCGGAAAAAAAACTTATTGTGGCCGGCGAGGGCCCTGATTTCAGGAAGATAAAATCGAAGGCGGCCCGAAATGTTGAATTTTTGGGTTATCAAACTGCCGATATGCTCCGGGGATACCTGCAACGGGCCAAAGCCTTTGTTTTCGCGGCTGAAGAGGATTTTGGCATAATCCCTGTTGAAGCTCAGGCCTGCGGAACTCCAGTTATCGTATACGGGAGGGGAGGGGCGCGAGAAACCGTCATCGAGAACGAAACAGGGATTTTCTTTCGGGAGCAGAATGTTGAAAGTTTGATCGGCGCAGTAAATGAATTTGAGAAAAGTCAGGATGCCTTTAGCAGGGTCGTGGTCAGGAAGAATGCCGAGAGGTTCGGCAGAGAAAGGTTTAAGGCGGAATTCAAGGCGTTTGTAGAAGAAAAAATGATAGAATACAGCAGATGTTAAAAGTTTTATGAAAAAAAGGATAAAGCATGAAACCACAGAGACACAGAGACACAGAGTAAAAAAAAGAGTAAGTCTTTTTCTTTTCATTTATAATTATTTTTTCTCTGTGTCTCTGTGCCTCTGTGGTTAATATTTGTCAACAGGTGCGTAATAAATGAAAGGTATAATTTTGGCGGGAGGAAGCGGCACGAGGCTTTATCCGGTAACTTTATCGGTGTGCAAACAACTTCTCCCTGTTTACGACAAACCTTTGATTTACTACCCGCTGTCGGTGCTTATGCTCGCAGGCATAAGGGAAATCCTGATTATTTCAACACCCCAGGATCTGCCGAGATTCAGGGAAGTCTTTAATACCGGTTCACAACTGGGGGTGGTTTTTTCATATAAGGAGCAGTCCAGGCCTAATGGTATCGCCGAGGCTTTTTTGCTCGGAGAAGAGTTTATCGGAAGCGATGACGTATGTCTTATACTGGGAGATAATATCTTTCATGGCCACGGCCTCACCGGTTTGCTGAAGAAGGCAGTTAATGATGTAAGGTCCCTGAAGGGCGCCACCGTATTTGGTTATTACGTCAATGATCCCGAGCGTTACGGAGTAATCGAATGCGACAAAAAAGGTATGGTGCTTTCCATTGAGGAAAAGCCCAAAATGCCTAAATCCAATTATGCTGTGACAGGGCTCTATTTTTATGACAATAATGTCACTGAGATTTCGAGGAAGATCAAGCCTTCCCGGCGGGGAGAATTGGAGATAACGGATGTTAACAGGGAGTATCTGAAAGACGGGAACATGAGAGTAGAGTTTCTCGGAAGGGGTTACGCATGGCTTGATACCGGCACACACGACAGCCTTCTTGAAGCAGGAGAGTTTGTCTCTACTATGGAAAAACGTCAGGGCTTGAAGATAGCCTGTATAGAGGAAATCGCTTATCAGTTGGGTTATATAGATGGTGATCAGCTTTTAAGGCTTGCGAAACCTCTTAAAAAGAACGGATACGGGCAGTATCTCTTGAAAATTTTAAAAGATAAATGGTCATAGGTAATAGGTCATGGGTGATGGGAAAAAGATTGAAAGAGAGAAGGTGTGAAGTTGAGAGGTTGAGCGAAAACAACTTGAAAAGCTCACATCTTCACAAGGTCACACGTTCTCACCTTCGGTTATAAAGGAGAGTAACGTGCCATTTACTTTCAAAGAACTTTCTCTTCCGGGAGTCGTGCTGATCACTCCTCAGGTTTTTGGTGATGATAGGGGGTTTTTTGTTGAGTTATACAAGCGCTCTGAATTCTCTAATGCAGGCCTTGCGGAATATTTTGTTCAGGATAACTACTCCAGGTCTTCGCAACACGTGCTAAGGGGGCTGCATTACCAGAAAGACCCTGCGGCACAGGGAAAACTTGTAAGGTGCCTTAAGGGAAGGATCTTTGATGTAGGCGTCGACATACGTAGAGGGTCGCCGACTTACGGACAATGGGCCGGGATTGATCTATCCGAAGAGAATAAACAGATGCTCTATATACCGCCCGCATTTGCCCATGGTTTTATAGTGCTGAGTGATATGGCGGAAATAATGTATAAATGCACCAAGGAATACTCTCCCGAGCACGACAGGGGAATTTTTTGGAACGATCCTGACATAAATATCGATTGGAGGGTAAGGGACCCGAAACTTTCCGAAAAAGACAAGGCGCTTCCCTTGCTGAAGGATGCAGACATAAATTTTGAATATTGAAAGGCTTGTAAAAATCGTAACCACAGAGTTCACAGAGGAAAGCATGAGAATGGCGGGAGAAATGGATATTATTAAAGAAGGAATGAAATGTTCTGTGACCTCATTTTTTCAAAACTCTGAGTTCTCTGTGGTTCAGGTAGTGCATAGTTAAACATTATGAAAATATTAATAACAGGCGCTAATGGCCAGCTTGCTTGGGAGTTTCAACGGTATTTCGAAAACACCGGAACGTACGAGGCAACTGCTTTAAGCAAAAAGGAACTCGATATTTCGGATTTCGGATCTGTATCCGAAGCCTTGTCATTCTATAACCCTTCGGTTGTCATAAACTGTGCTGCATACAACCTTGTGGACAGGGCAGAGGACGATAGGGATGCCGCTTTTTGCGTTAATGCCGTAGGGGTGAAAAATCTTGCAGCTTTATGCAGGAAGAGCAGGGCATTTTTAATCCACTATAGCACCGATTATGTTTTTGACGGAACAAAGGAAGATTATTATGCCGAAGCTGACATCACCTATCCATTGAATGTGTATGGAGAGAGCAAGTTGTCAGGAGAGCGGCTGTTAGTGGAGGAAAGCGATGATTTTCTGCTTTTCAGGGTGAGCTGGGTATTCGGTCATGGGACCGCGAACTTTTTTCATAAACTGTCGGAATGGGCAAAAAGCAGTGATGTTTTGAAGATAGTATGCAATCAAGTCTCTGTCCCTACCTATACAAACGATATTGTAAAGTTTACAATGGTCGCTTGTGATAAAGGCCTCAGAGGTATTTACCATTTGACAAACGGCGGTTATGCCTCCCGGTATGAGGTTGCGCGTCATTACATCGAAAGACTTGGACTCAAGAGAACAGTATTGCCCACTGACTCTAATTTTTTTAACGAGCGTGCCAGGCGTCCGTATTTTTCCGCGATGTCGAATGCAAAACTCTCAAAAGACCTGGGCCTGGAGATACCTGAGTGGGCTGATGCTGTCGACAGATTCATAAAAAGAAAATTTTGAATTGTGAATGTTAAATTTTGAATTGTGGAGCAAAAAAATATTTCTTCCTTAATTCAACATTCAAAATCCAACATTCAAAATTTAAGACAGGGGTGATATATGCATAAACTTTTGGTTACCGGCGGCGCCGGGTTTATCGGGAGTGAATTTGTGAGGGAGGCTGTAAGGCGTGGACATGCAGTCAGCGTTGTAGATGCCCTTAGCTATGCCGGTGATATGTCACGAATAGAAAAAGTCGGAAAGAAGCTCACTTTTTACAAGGCTGATATAGGGAACCTGGATTTCATGAGGTATATTTTTGAGACCGAAAGGCCTGATGCCGTTGTTCACTGGGCAGCGGAAAGTCATGTCGACAGGAGCATCCTGGATGCAACTCCATTCCTGGGGACAAATATAAAGGGCACCCATAGTTTGCTCGAGGCGTCGCGGCATTGCAATGTTAAACGTTTTATAAATATATCGACGGATGAGGTATACGGAGAGCTTGCAGCCGAAGGCCATTTTTATGAAACCTCTCCGCTGGACCCCAACTCGCCTTATTCAGTAAGCAAGGCGTCCGCCGATATGCTGGGGAGGGCATACTTCAGGACATATGGCTTGCCGGTAATAACGGTCAGGCCTTCAAATAATTACGGCCCGTGGCAGTATCCCGAAAAACTTATTCCTGTGGTCATACTGAAAGCGCTGCGCAGTGAGAAAATCCCTGTTTACGGAAAGGGAGAAAATATAAGGGAATGGCTTTTTGTTTCTGATTGCGTCGGCGCAGTCTTTTCTGTTTTGGAGCATGGCTCGCCAGGCGATATTTATAATGTCGGAAGCGGTGAGGAAAAAAGGAATATCGAAGTGGTCAGGGAGATCCTGCATTTGCTGGGGAGACCGGAAAAACTGATCCAATTTGTAAAAGACAGGCCGGGCCATGACTACCGCTATTCTCTGGATTCGACGAAGATCGCGAAGCAGTCCGGATGGAAGAAGCGGGTCTCTTTTGAAAAGGGAATCAAGGCAACAGTGCAGTGGTATACAAACAACATGTCCTGGGTGGAGGGGAAATTATAAAAAATTCTGAATTTTGAATTTTGAATGTTAAATTCAGTAGTGCAAATATTAAAATATTTGTCTTTTCCTTAATTCAAAATTCAACATTCAAAATTCAACATTTATTATGCGTTCAGGCAATAGAAATAAAGAATTAGCATGCGTTGCTGCACTTGTCTCAATTGATATTCTGGCGTTCTACGGGGCGCTTTTATTAGCGTTTTTGACCAGAAAATTGCTGAATAGATTTTTTGCCGGGTTAGTCACTTTTGATTTCTCATTGAGTCATTACCTCCGGTTCTGGTGGATACCGTTAATCTTTATTATTGCTGTTGCATATGAAAAACTGTATGTAAAAAGACTCCCGCTCTGGGATGAAACAAGACAGATGATAAAAGCAGTTACCGCCTCGTTAATTGTAATTTTTGCGATTGTGTCACTTGGAAAGTTGAGCAATGTAATTTCCCGTCTCGTAATAGCGTTCCTATGGCTTTATAGTCTGGTCCTCTTCCCTTATTTCAGATTTTTGGGCAAACAAAATCTCTCGAGGATCGGTCTCTGGCGGGAAAACGCCATAATCTTGGGCGCCGGTACGACAGGGATCGAAATTGCGGAGGGAATAATGCGGGAAGCCCATCTCGGCTATAAGATTATCGGGTTCCTCGATGATGCTGAAGAAAAGAAAGGCATGGAGATACGCATTGATGATAAGACGTGTAAAGTCTTCGGGAAGACCAGGCATTTCAGAAAATTTGTGAATTTATTGCATGTATCGACAGTTATTATTGCAATCCCCTCGCTTTCTCTTCAGAAGATGTCTGAGATTACAAGTGCGGTCCAACGATACACAAAAAGCGTTCTCCTTGTCCCAGACCTTAAAGGTATTGCTCTTCTGAATACCGAGTTATATCATCTTTTCATGCAACAGCTATTTCTGCTGAAAATAAATAACAACTTAAAATCATTGTTCAACAGGTTTGTGAAAAGGAGTTTTGATCTTGCGTTGGCAATCCTTTTTTTTCCACTTTTCCTCCTCTTGGCGGGGGTCATCGGAATGCTTGTTAAAATTGACTCTCCGGGCCCTGTATTCTATTCACACCTTCGTATCGGGCAGAAAGGGAAGCCTATAAGGGTTTATAAAATAAGGACCATGTACATGGACGCCAGCGAAAAGCTTAAGGAATTTCTGGAAAAGGACCAGTCTGCCAGAGAGGAGTGGGGGAATTTTTTTAAATTGAAGAATGATCCCAGGGTGACCGGGATCGGAAAATGGTTGAGGGTTACCTCTCTTGATGAACTTCCGCAGATCATAAATATAGTAAAGGGTGACATGAGCCTGGTAGGACCGCGTCCTGTTCTGCAGGAGGAAATAGATTATTACTATAAGGAGTATGCCGACTATTATTTTATGGTCAAGCCTGGTATGACCGGTCTATGGCAGACAAGCGGCAGGAATGTCATAAACTATGATTACAGAGTCAAACTCGATACGTGGTATGTATTGAACTGGTCATTATGGTTTGATATCGTAATATTATTTAAAACAATCAAGGTTGTACTCAACAAGGAAGGCGCTTATTAGTGTGGCACAATTGACAGAAGTGCTAAACTTATGATATTTTTTAGGATATATTTTTTTGCCGATGAATTGCGGGTGTAGCTCAGCTGGTAGAGCACAACCTTGCCAAGGTTGGGGTCGCGGGTCCGAATCCCGTCGCCCGCTCCATTAAAAACAAAACAGGTTAAGGCTGAGGTTAAGGTCAAGAAAGGTCTTAAAGGAATATTCTCTTTGCCTTAACCTTAACCTCAGCCTTAACCTGTCTTTTCTTACGGCGACGTACCCAAGTGGCAAGGGAGAGGTCTGCAAAACCTTTATCCAGCGGTTCGAATCCGCTCGTCGCCTTAATTAATAATCATTTGAGGGGGAAGTGTATGGCTCAGGGCACAGTAAAATGGTTCAATGAATCTAAAGGGTTCGGCTTTGTTACAAGCGAAGACGGCACCGATGTTTTTGTCCATTATTCGTCTATTCAGGGCGATGGTTTTAAAACTCTTGCTGAGGGCGACAGAGTAAGTTTTGATGTCGAGAAAGGCCCCAAAGGTCCCAAAGCAATCAATGTAGTGAGGGGATAGGCGGCAACAGAAAGAGATTTCCTGTAGTTTCAGCAGGGGGCTTATTTTAAGTGATGATGGCGAATAAACAGCACCATTCGGTCAAGGCTGAATTGATCAAGCAAAATAAGCTGGCTGCAGGCCTGGTATCCGAACGCTTCCCCAAGGTCAACAGTATAGTTATAAATATGACCTATTATCAGAAGGGTGTTAATCCTGTCCTCATGGTGCGTACCATAAACGTTTTGCCTACCACTTATGCATATTTTAATATGGAGTGCATGATAAGAGATTGCGTCGACGGAGGGTTTGATTTGGCGCCGATCATAACGAGGATGGTAAAGGGCCTGAAAAAGACGGTGAAGGGGAAACTTGTCTGCAAAGGAAAGAGCGATGGTCTTGAAGGTCTTGAAGCTGACCATGCCAGTATCGTATATGACATTACTATACGATATAATAATAAAAAGACCACGTAATAGGTCATAAGAACATGTGATGGGTCATAGGTAATAGTCATGGGAAAAAATTTTTTTTCTTTACCTATGACCCATCACCTATAACCTAATTTTTTTAATACTTCATTATTTCAAGATAATCCCTCGTGTCCGTTTCATCCTCTCCTTTTGACGTCAGCAGGCTTTGTTTCTTCTCTGTTATGAATTTTGCTTTATCGCTGTTAAAAGCCGGGTCTATTCCGATTGCCAGTTCAATTAAAGCGGCAGCGTCCCCATATCTGCCGATTTTATTGTAGGCAAGGGAGAGACCGTAATACGCCTGCGGAGTTGACGGAGAGCGCTTTATCGAGTCTTTAAAAGCGTCAACGGCGTTATCGAACAGTCCGGACCTGTAATATGCCATGCCAAGGTAATAAAATGCCTGCCCGGGATTTTTATATAGAACATTTGACAAGGCCTTTTTCAGCGGATCTATCGCCTCTTTCCATTGGCGCATTTTGATATAGGTAATACCGAGATAAGTGTAGGCATCAGAAAATTGAGGGTCGATCCTGACCGCCCTGAGAAAGAGTCCTTTTGCCTTTTCAAACTCTTCGAATTGCAAATGTACATACCCCAGGTTGACAAGGGCATCCTTGTTGTCCGGATTAAGCTGTAAAGCTCTTTGAAATTCGACAAAGGCCGACTGTAAGTTCCCTTCGCTCAGAGAGGCAACGCCAATTTTATAGTGATAGTCAGATTCCTTGACGGATACAGTGGAGCAGCTGTTAAGGGCAAAGCATATTATGATAAATACGCCTCGTAGTAGAACACTTCGCACCCCTTCAGTTTAAATCATTCAGTGACTTATAGGCAACTAGAAGCCGGCAGGGGCAGGTATAGGTATAGGTATAGAAAATTACCCATTAGCCCCGTCTTAATTTTTTGTTTTTGCTCTACCTCTACCTTTACCTATGCCTCTATCTTTGTTTTCATCATTTCTACCATCTTTTGCAGCGTCTCTTCAACTTCTTCGACAGCTGCATTCGCAGGCATATGGTGTGTGTCCAGTTCAAACCCGTCCGGCAGAAACCTGAGGGATTTAACTGAAGAAAGTGAAAAAAGGGCTTTCATAAGCCGGTCAAAGAAATCTTCCGGGATCTTATACGTATTGTCAGCATCGAGAAGAAAGAAAAAACGGAACCTCCCATCAATATCAGTGACCTTTATTATATTGAGCTGTTTCGAAAGCAACTTGATCTTTATCACGTGAAGCAGGTTTATGACCTCTTCAGGCATGGCGCCGAACCTGTCTGAGAGTTCATCCCTGAGTTCCACAAGAGTGTCCATGGATTTTAAAGACGATATGCGCCTGTAGATGCTTAGCCTGAGAGTAATATCGGAGATGTAATTATCAGGAATAAATGCCGAGAGTTGCAGCAGTATAGCCGGTTCAATCTCTTGCACTACCTCTTGCCCTTTCAACTCGGCAACTGTTTTCTCGAGCATTTCCATATACATATCAAACCCGACTCCATGAATACATCCTGATTGTTCCCCTCCGAGCAGATTGCCGGCGCCCCGTATATCGAGGTCTTTCAGCGCGAGCCTGAAGCCTGCCCCAAGATAGCTCATTTCCTGTATTGCCTGCAATCTTTTTTTTGCGTCATCGGTGAGCCTGTCTTCGCCAGGGATGAGGAAATACGCATAAGCCTGGACATTGCTTCTCCCCACCCTTCCTCTGAGCTGATAGAGATCAGCGAGTCCGAACGTATCTGCACGGTCTACTATAATAGTATTCGCGGTGGGGATATCGAGACCTGACCCGATGATTGCTGTACACACTAGCATATTGATATCGCCGTTCAGGAAGCGGAGCATTACTTTTTCCAGCCCGACTTCCGGCATCTGTCCATGCCCTATGTCGAGCCGGACCTCGGGCACCAGTTTTTGTATATAATCAGCTGTTTTTTCTATGTCCCCTATCCTGTTGTGGACGAAAAATACCTGGCCGTCCCTTCTCAGTTCCCTCTCGACAGCCTCCTTTATTGTTTTTCCGGTAAAGGGGGTCACGATGCTCCTGACTGCAAGCCTATCCTCAGGCGCGGTTTCAATAGTAGCGATCTCCCTGATGCCCGACAACGACATATGAAGTGTCCGGGGGATAGGCGTTGCCGTGAGGGTAAGAATATCAACACCCTTTTTAAGCTCTTTAAGCCGCTCTTTCTGGGCAACGCCAAAACGGTGCTCTTCGTCGATTATCAGCAGCCCGAGGTCGCGAAACCCGACCTCCTTGTTCAGGAGCATATGTGTGCCGATAATTATATCAGTTTCGCCGTTAGCCAGGGCTTTGACTGATTGTTTGACCTGTTCCTTTTTTTTAAACCTGCTAAGGTAATCGATTTTTACCGGAAATCCTGAAAACCGCATTTTAAATGTCCTGAAATGCTGTTCGGCAAGCAGTGTTGTCGGCACAAGGACAGCCACCTGTTTGCCGTCAAATACAGACCTGAAAGCAGCTTTTATCGCAACCTCTGTCTTGCCGTATCCGACATCGCCGCAGAGCAGCATATCCATGGGTGTTTCCGAGTGCATATGTTTTTGTATCTCCTCAAAGGCCCTTATCTGGTCCGGAGTCTCGTCATAAGGGAAAAAGTCATCGAATTCCCTGTGCATAGTGGTATCCTCACTGAAGACAAAGCCACGGGAGACACTTCTTTCGGCGTACAGCTTGATTAGCTTGTCAGCCATTTCCCTGATTTTTTCTTTGACCCGCTGTTTTGTTTTTTGCCATTTTTTGCTTCCGAGCTGGTCAATTTGGGAAGTGTGCCCTTCTCCCCCGCTGTATTTCTGCAGTTTGTCTATGCTGTAAAAAGGGATATACAGCCTGTCGCCGTGCGCATACTCCAGGGTTATCAGGTCCTCTTCACTACTGTCAGTCCTTTGCCGCTGAAGCCCTGTGAATCTGCCTATCCCGTGGTCCTTATGCACCACGAGATCCCCGGCCTTCAGATCATCAATACTAAAAAGAAGCCTGGAGGCCTTTGATCGTTTCAGAGGCCTGTACGCAGGCCTTTCGCCAAAAAGTTCCCTGTCTGTCAGAACCAGTACATCCTTGACCAGAATGCCGGATGACAGGGCTCCGGTTACGATGCAGATACTGCCGGCGTATGATTCCAGGTCTTTGTATTTGATCACCGGAGCTATTATTCCCCCGTCGAACAGGATGTCCTTCATGCGCTCTGTCTGGGCTTCTGAAGGAAGGACTATGAGGGTGTCATAGCCTGCCTTTTTAAGCGCAGAAGGGATATCACCCAGTTCCTTCCGCTCTTCAGGCACAATGCCCATGCCTTTGATTGAACGTTCCATCGCATCGGTCCCCTCAACTGTAAAGGGCAGGTGCGATACCGAATAAAAGGTAAGTTCTTTGACCTGGAATTCCGGCAATGAACCATCTGTGCCTTCAACGACGAACACCTCCGGATTTATACTGTATGCCAGTTCGTCAATTATGGAGCCTGCTCATCTCGTCCTCTCTAGCAGGGAAAATTGTCAGGTCCTCGACTTCTCTTATCGAGCGCTGCGTCTCTATATCGAAACAGCGCATCACCTCTATTTCGTCCCCGAAAAATTCAACCCGCAACGGTATATCTTCGGTGGTAGGGTAAATATCGAAAATCCACTCTCTCTGGCTGTATTCCCCTTTTTCCACCACGACGCTCACCTTTTTATATCCGAGTCCTGAGAGCATGTCATTCAATGTGTCACGCTCAATAGAGAGCCCTTTTTTGATGGTGAAGACCGCATTTTTTATAATGGGAAGAGAGAATCCTGTGGCGCAAGCTTCAGGTGACGTGATGATCCCGATATTGCCTTGAGTGCAGCCCGCCAGTAGCACCGAGGCTCTCTTGCCGATAAGTTCAGGACTTGAGGCAGGGGGGAAGTATTTGATTGTCCGGTCAATGCCTGGTATGAGTTGTCTGAAAAACAGTATGTCATTGTATAGCGCCTCAGCGGATTCGATCGAATCCTCGATTACAATAAAAGGGGCGGTCCTGAATATAAGCAATAATGCAAAATGAGGTACGGAGATGTTGTAGATCCTCCTGTCCGGGCCGGCTTTTACCTGCCGGAGTAATTCCGTGATATGATTTTTTAAATGCTGGAACAGGCCTGGCATGTTATGTAGGATTTGAACCATACCCCTTTTTAATCTT
The DNA here is from genome assembly GCA_963830245.1 of Nitrospirota bacterium. GTDB lineage: Bacteria > Nitrospirota > Thermodesulfovibrionia > Thermodesulfovibrionales > Dissulfurispiraceae > JADFXI01. The sequence continues at coordinate 40,503 of CAWHNC010000008.1, read as the reverse complement.
TTAATTATACAATATCCGTAATGATTATAGATGGCTGGATGTGTTACTTTAACTTGATAATTCCCTGTTGCTTGCTACAGGGTTACCGAACGCCTGTCATTCCGGCTTGTCCGGAATCGTTTTTAGAACGAAACAATGCGATTCCCGACAAACCAACAGTAGGTGCTCTTAAGCACGGGAATGACAAGAAGTTAGCTTTTAGATACCCCGTGGTCTTGCCACGGGGAGATTCATTGAAAGACAGTAGCGAAGGGAAGGGAGCATAACAGTGACTTATATACGATCAGGAGTAGCGGTTACTTTAATTTTTATCATCGGCAGCACGGCATTTGCCAGAAATCAAAGGAGTGACTGTGTTGAGTGCCACCGCAAGGCAACTCCGGGTATTGTTCAGCAGCACCTTCAGGGCAAGATGGCAAAGGCGGGAGTTGATTGCTCGGCATGCCACGGGTCAGACCACAAAAAGATGGATGATGCGATGCTTGCCAAAATGCCGACCCCGGACACCTGCGCCGGGTGCCATAAGAAACAGGCTGACCAGTTTAAGAACGGCAAGCATAATCTCGCCTGGATTGCATCGGGCGCCATGCCCATGATAACGCACGAGACCACTGCCGCGGTAGGCGAAGGATACGAGGGATGTTCAAACTGCCATAAGATCGGGGTAAAATCAGATGTCGAACGTACGGAAATTCGTTATGGCGATGCCCAGTGTGATTCGTGCCATACCAGGCATTTATTCAACAAACTGGAAGCGCAGGACCCCAGGGCGTGCCGGACATGCCATATGGGGTTTGACCACCCTCAGTGGGAAATGTGGTCTGGTTCCAAACACGGTACTATCCGGCAGATAGAAGGCAAGTGGAGTAAAAGGGCGCCAACCTGTCAGACCTGCCATATGCAGGACGGAAACCATAATATGATGACCTCATGGGGTTTTCTGGCATTGCGGCTGCCGGAGGACGATAAAGAATGGATGAAAGACAGGTTAACTATCCTTCAGGCGCTCGGAGTCATGGACGACAAGGGCAATCCTGCTGTCAGGCTTGAAATAGTGAAGGCAGTCAAATTGGCGCGGCTGACCAAAGAGGAGTTTCAGGAAAAGAGAGACAAGATGACCGCCATCTGCGCAAAATGCCATGGGACCTCTTACGCCAAAGGCCGGCTCGATGCAGCTGACAGGGTGATAAAGAATGCCGACAAGATCATGGCAGAAGCTATCGGCGTGGTAAGGGGTTTATACGAAGACGGCATACTGCAGAAGCCGGCAGGCTGGACCTTTGCCCCTGACCTGCTCCGGCTTTATGAGGCAAAGAGTGTGGTGGAACAGGACCTTTATGTCATGTTCTTTGAATACAGGACGAGGGCTTTCCAGGGTGCCTTTCATATGAATCCCGAATATATGTACTGGTACGGTTTGGAGCCTATGAAAGAGGCCTTGCAGAGGATCAATGATGAAGCGGCAAAGTTAAGGGCAGAGAAATCCGAAGAAAAAAGTAAGCAGTAGGCAGTAGGCCGCAAATAACAGACAACGACTAAAAAGCAGAAAGTTGTAAGTAGCAGTTAGGCCTTCTTTAGTTTTTCAGTGCGTACTGCCTACTGTTTACTGCTTACTGTTTTTCAGGGGCGCTGAACAGCTCCACCTTTCCGCTCTCGGTGTGGTATATGCCTGCAACAACCTTCAGGTCTCCTGATTGTATAAGCTTTCTGATCAGAGGGCTTTTCCTGAGCAGGTATTTCTGCTGAAGCAGCACGTTCTCCCTGATAGCATTATTAAGGATATCTTCTTTAGTGCCTCCCAGGGCAGTTGCCTTTTTTACGGCCGGCAGTATTTTTCTGAGTATTGTCCCGATATTATCGTCGGTTTTCTCTTTTGCTTGGAGGGCAGTCGATACTACACTGCATTTATCATGTCCCAGGAGAATCAGAAGGGGCACATGGAGGGAATCGGCAGCATATTCTATGCTGCCCACTGAAATGGGATCAAGCACATTGCCTGCTGACCGGACAACGAATAAATCACCAAGACCCTGATCAAAAATGATTTCAGGCGGCGCCAGTGAGTCTGAACAGGTGACTACGATTGCCCAAGGGTGCTGCTCCTTTGAGAGTTCTTTTCTTCTCGCATCGCCAATGTCTTTTGTCGCCAGGCTGCCGGAAATGAACCGCTGGTTGCCATCCAGGAGTTTGCTCAGGGCATCATCACCTCTTTGAGTGCCTGCAAAGGAAAGAGTGAAAGGTATGATAACTGCAAGCAGCAGTGAGGCATACAAACTTTTTTTGCGCATGAACAATCTCCTTTTTACAAAATATGATGGCTTTGTAAAGAGTCGTCATACCCGCGGGCCTGAGTCTCACAAAGGCATATGAAAATACCACATATGCTGTCATTCCCGCGGAGGCGGGAATCCAGAGTGGATCCCCGATTAAGGCTCTCGGGGATGACGACAAACTTTCTACTTTCGAGACAAGGACGAAAAGACACTTTCCCAGACTTTTGACGATATCGAGTTTTTAGACAGCCTAACCCCGTATCCCCGCATCAAGTATTTTATTAATGATTGCGCTGGTAGATACCCCCGGCACAAACGGCAGACTGTGTGTTTCAGCCACAAGGTCAGAGCCGACGATGTCCTCTTTCTTCCAGTCCCCGCCCTTTACGAGCACATCGGGTCTGATCGATTTTATAAGTTCATATGGAGTATCCTCGGAAAAGAGGGTTACAAAATCCACCATTTCGAGTGCTGCGAGCACTTCGGCTCTCTGTGATTCCTCAATAATGGGTCTTTGTGGTTTTAATCGCTTTACGGAAGCATCTGAGTTCAGTCCGACTATGAGAATATCTCCCAGTTTTTTTGCCTCTTTCAAGTATCGGATGTGCCCAAGGTGCAGCAGATCAAAACAGCCGTTGGTAAAGACTATTTTTTTCCCTTCGCCTTTGAGCCTTACCGTGATTTCTTTAAGTTCATTCGGTAAACGTACTTTGGACATAATGCTCCAGCAGTTCAGCTGCTTTATGAAGTACTTCCCGGTCGCTTTTGTAGGACAGTTTTTTCATTGCATCATCCAGGGGGAACCATTGTGCATCATCCACCTCAGGGCACGAATTGCCGATGGTCCCTTCGATATATTCCACCAGGAAGTATATGACGGTCTTCCTGTACTTTGTGTTCTCATTTTTCAGATAAAACCAGTAAGACTTTGTATCGAGCGGACTCACGATTTTACCAGTAAGTCCTGTCTCCTCGCGTATTTCCCTTATTGCTGTGCCCTCGGGTTGTTCCCCCTTATCGATGATGCCTTTAGGCAGCGTCCATATGGCTTTCTCCTTTGTGGCGATCAGGGCCGCCTCAAAGCCTGCGACTGTTTTTCTGAAGATGACTCCTCCTGCCGAGTGCAGATATTTCATCGTTGCCGGTTTCATAACGTTTAAAACTTAACCACAGAGAACACAGAGAAACTGGCTTTTCCTCTCTGTGACCTCGTAGTTGCAAATTTTTTGTCGTCTTTTAAATGCAGAGTATTCTCTGTGCTCTCTGTGGTTTTTTATCATGGTAAAGGCTTCCCGCTGATAAGCCTGAAGATATCATTATACATTGCGAAAATCATAAGCATAAGCAGCAAGGCGAGCCCGATCCGTTGGGCAATCAGAAGGGTTTGTTCGCTCAACGGCTTCTTACGCATCGCTTCAAGACCGACAAAGAAGATGTGCCCGCCGTCAAGAACAGGAATAGGAAGCAGGTTTAAGATGCCAAGATTAATGCTTATCACTGCTGCAAAGAAGAAATAGTTCAAGTAGCCTGCGGCTGCCTGCTTTTCAGCCAACTGAAATATAAGAATAGGGCCGCCGATAGTTTCAGCAGGAACTATTCTCTGTATAAGTTTTATCATGCCGATTACGGTTATGGCCGATATGTCCCACGTCTTCACGAAGGCATTTTTAAAGGCGCCGGGGATGTTTTCTTTTACTGTAAATACTTCTCCCGAGGGTTTCACCCCAATGAGGCCCACCTTCCTCTCTTCTCCGAACAGGTCTTTCATTTTTTTGTTTTCGGGAGTTATCGAGACAGGTAGGAGTGCATCGTTTCTTTGCACTGACAGCGTCAGGGTCTTGTCGGGGCTGCTTTGAATGATATCTGTCATCTCAGACCACTGCTTGACAGGGCTGCCGTTGATCGCCACAATTTTATCGCCTTTTTGCAGCATGGCTTTGGCAGCAGGGGTATCCGGCATCACCTCTCCAATAGTGGGGGACAGGATAGGGACCCCTGTAAGAAAAACGAAAAAGAAGATAACGACAGCGGTCAGAAGGTTGCACAACGGTCCGGCAAGGATAATCAGTACTCTCTGATATGCAGGTTTGTAACGGAATGAACGGTCCTTATCTGCAGCCTCTCTATCATCTTCAACTTCTCCAATGTCTTCCTGTCCCAACATTTTCACATAGCCGCCAAGAGGGACCGCAGAGATCACATATTCAGTCTCCCCGATCTGTTTTCCTATAATCCTGGGCCCGAACCCGAGCGAGAACTTGAGCACTTTTACGCCGGTAGACTTTGCCAGCAGAAAATGTCCCATTTCATGCACAAATATGATAAAGCCGAATAAAAAAATCGCTGATATGATGCTCAATTAATGCCCCCCCGTATCTCAGTAGGCAGTAAACAGTAAGCAGCAGGCAGAAAGAAACAAAGCTGGTGTTTTTGCTGCTTAGTGCTTACTGCCTACTGCTTACTTTCATATAAATTATGAACCATCGGCTAATAGCTTTCCGGTTTCTTCTCTCGCCCATCTGTCGGCTGCAAGGATAACGTCAATATCATCGGCAGGCTGTATTTTGTGCGATTCCATCACCTTTTCAATTATAACAGGTATTTTGTTAAAACCAATAATGCCGTCCAGGAATGCCGTCACAGCGATCTCGTTGGAGGCATTCAGAACCGCCGGCAAGGTGCCGCCTTCCTGCAGCGCTTCATAGGCCAGTAAAAGACATGGAAAAGTCGCAGTATCCGGTTTTCGAAAGGTGAGACCGGGCAGTTTATCCCACGCGAGGGGTTCCATGACCGATCCAAGCCTTTCAGGATAAGACAGTGCATAGGCAATGGGCCCTCTCATGTCAGGCTGCGAAAGCTGGGCAAGAAAGCTGCCGTCAACAAACTCGACAATGGAATGTATGATGCTTTGCGGATGGATAAGCACATCTATTTTATTGAGGGGCAGACCGAAAAGATGAAAGGCCTCGATCACTTCAAGCCCCTTGTTCATGAGCGTGGCTGAATCTATGGATATTTTCCGGCCCATGCTCCAGTTCGGATGTTTCAGCGCGCTGTCAGGCGAAGCAGTTTCAAGCTCTTCTACCGCCTTGCCTATAAATGGCCCTCCGGATGCGGTGAGTATTATTTTTTTGACAGAGTTTTTTTCATATCCTTGCATGCACTGGAAGACAGCACTGTGTTCGCTGTCAACCGGCAGGAGAGTTGTACCGTGGATGCGGACTTCTGAAAGAGCGAGGTCGCCGGCCATCACGAGGGTTTCCTTGTTTGCCAGTGCCACAATCTTCCCCGATCTAATCGCGGCCAAAGTAGGCAGGAGTCCTGCGGCTCCCACAATGGCGGATATAACAATGTCCGCCCCCGGCATCGAGGCCACACTGCATATGCCGTCAATTCCGAAACGTATCTCAGGAGCGGTACGCCGTCCCATGGACTCACGGAGATCCCTATATGTCTCCTCATCAGGGACGGCAACTATATCGGGATGAAATAGCCGGATTTGTTCCATCAGCAGTGCAGCGTTCTTGCCGGCTGTGAGGCCTACCACACTGAAACGGTCGGGGAACTTCGTGATGAGATCCAGTGAGCTTTTCCCGATTGAACCTGTCGAGCCGAGAATTACTATTTTTTTCATAAGAGGAGCGTTATCCAGTACAGGACAGGGCCTGCAAAGAGTGCCCCATCTATTTTGTCAAGTAACCCCCCGTGCCCCGGGATAAGGGAGCCGGAATCTTTAATATTTGCATCCCGCTTAAACATGGATTCGACAAGGTCTCCTGCAATGGTTACCGCACCGATTGACCCACCCATAACAAAAAGCTCAAACATTCCTTTGTGGTCCAGCAGCATGCTGCCCAGAATAAGCGATGCCATGACGCCTCCGGCAACGGAACCGACAGCCCCGGCTATGGTCTTTTTCGGGCTGACTGCGCTATACAGTTTTCTTTTCCCGATGCCCTTGCCGACGTAGTAAGCCATGCTGTCAGAGGCATAAACACACCCGTACAAAAATAAAATCCATTCGTACCCCTTAAGTCTCAAATACCATTGGGCCATTAACAGGGTGGGAATGTAAAAGATGCCTGCGACAGCGGGAGCAATGTCTTTTAACGATGCCTGGGGACCGTTTTTTGTAAAGAGCCTTACCAGCGCAATCAGCATAAATATAAATATAAAGGCAGACGCCTGTAAACTCATGTGAGAGGAATCTGTCACTGAAAACCGCATCGAAATCAATGGAGCGCAAAGCGTTAAAATGCCGCCGAACATTCCGCACAGAGAGAGCAATCTGTCCGTTTTGTACATGGAGTAAAATTCGGCCTGGGCAAAGACGCTCACAAAAACCAGGAGGAAAAGAAAGTAAAGCACAGAGAGCTTTGCAATGTAAAAATAGAGCAGGGGCAAGGCAATTAGCGCGACAATGACTCTTTTCAGGTGCATAGCGTCAAACATCCCTTGTGCCGGGCATTCCTGGAAATCTTTCAGCAAAAAGATTTCCGGAGTTTTCTACCTTGCCGAAGCGTCTGCTCCTTGTCCGGTATTCGTGAATTGCATCGAGCAGCTCTCCCCTTGTGAAGTCAGGCCACAACGTATTGGTGAAATAGAATTCCGAATAAGCCGACTGCCAAAGGAGAAAATTGCTTAGGCGCTGTTCCCCGCTGGTCCTTATGATCAGGTCCGGGTCAGGGATTCCGGCTGTATCCAGCAGTCCGGCAATATAGTTTTCGGTTATATCGTCCGGTCCGGCGCCCATGGCGACCGCTTTTTTTACGGCCCTTATGATCTCATCCCTTCCGCCGTAGCTGAGCGCGCACTGCAGAATAAGATTGCTGTTGTTTTCGGTTGCTTGTTCCACCACCTCGACAACAGCCCTGATGGTTTCAGGCAGCTTCTCCCGATTGCCGACTATCCTGAACCTTACGCCATCTTTCATAAAACTTTCGAATTCTTTTTTCAGGGTGGACTCAAGAAGTTCCATGATGACAGCGACCTCTTCCTCCGGTCGCATCCAGTTCTCTATGGAAAAGGCATACAGAGAGAGGACCTCAACCCCAACTTCTTTTACCGCCTCGACTATTTCATGCACCCTTTCCACACCTCGCTTGTGGCCTTCAGACCTCGGCAGCCCTCTCATCTCAGCCCACCTGCCGTTACCGTCCATGATGATGCCTAAGTGTTTAGGCATATTTGTTTCCTCCAAATTATTAGATGGTGCATGAGTATATGACCTATCGTACGTGGTCTTGTTTTATTCATACACTCAATTATAGACCCTTCAGCGAAAATACATAGACCATGACACCGAAGGGACTCTCTCCCTTAAATATTTTTGCTGCCCCGCTGCTGATGGTGGCTTTTGACAGAACTATCACCCTGTCTCCTGCCACGTCAAAATCAAGCAGGTCTCCGCCTGCGTTTTCAATAAAAGTCCTCTCCTCAACGGCAGAGCCGTTCCACCATAACCCCTTCAGCGACGATTGCCAATATCCGAGTCCTTTCGCAATACCAAGCAGCGGTTTGCGTTTCGGTGCAAGCAGCTCATTGTTTGAGAGCAGCAGCCTGTCTTTTACTGACCAGTGCCCCTTATCGACAAACATTGATCCGCCCTCTTTACTGAAGGTTGTCGAAAAGCCTCCGAAATCCTCTTTGCTAACCCATAAGCGAATGCCTTCGAGATTGAATATGCGCAAAAAGCCGTTCTCATCCCAAGCAGCTACCGACTGCTTCCCATCGGGCGAGTTGAAAAGCTGAAAGTCGTAAATATTGACGCCGGCAGGAAGCTTGAGGATGTCACCCTTTTGAAAAGAGTCAGCTTTCAAAGTAAAGAAGAAAACAGGCCCCTCGTAGCCGTCGCTGCCGCTGAATTCCTGTGCGATCGCCAGACTGCCGAGTTTCCTTATAAACATGTCCTTTATTTTAAGCAACTGCACAAAGGATGAATCTTTCAACTCATAAATAAATGAAACTAACTCGTTCCCCCTCATGGCGGTAATGAGTATCTGATCTTTGCCGTCTTTTTTAAGGTCGATGGTGTCCAGCCAGAGAATGTCGCCGGCGGGAACGCTGAATTCTTCCATTGGAGAGAGGTCCACTCCCAACCGGTAAATTCGAATCTTGTTGCCGTATGAGACAACTATCTCCCTGTTCCCATCGCCTGCAAGATCACCTGTCGTCAAGCGGTCCGCCTTGAAGGGTAGATGATAAGACAATAGTATCTCTCCCTCTTTTGGTATAAAAATGCCTGACCTCAGTCTCAACTCTTCAACGCTGCCTATGTCTGCCGTAACTTCTTTTTCTGAAAACTCCTTTGCGTCTGAAACCCAGAAAAGTTTCTGTTTAACAGCCACCCTGCCTGCGGAGGTTACGGAAGTCAAAACCAATGCTACATCAGCGCCCTTGGTTTTTGCCTCAGCCAATATTTTGGGAATGTCATTAGTTTCATTGCTTGTATCAATGAGTTCAAAGCGATTTGTTCCCTTAAGCATCTGGTAGTAAGAATCGCCAAGAAACCAATCGACATTGCCCTGGTAAAACAGCATTTTGACTTTGGTAACCGGAATCTTGAGTTTCACATCCTTAAAAGTTGCCGGGTCCCCTTTGATAATAACTCCCGTAGCATCGTGTGCAGTAACCGAGGTGATTTCAATAGCGCCAGCCGGGAGTTCTATCTTCCCGAGGGGTTCTTTGGTTACGGGGTGAATAAAGGTTGTGCCTTCCTTGAAAGCAGTAAGCCGCATGCCCTTTTTTAAGGCCCCCTGGTACCCCGGTTCTATTTTCACTGAGGCGCCTTCAACAGAGGCAACCTTCCCGGCAACAGGGCTGAAGTAGGAGAGAGTCTCGTCCTTTAATAGTTTCAGCGCGACATCCGACTGGTTCTGAACAGTGTCTTGCCCGGTAAAGCCGGGTTGCGGGGAAAAAAGCAAAAGTGATAATGAGAGCAGCACGGTCGCCCCTATTTTTCGGACCATTAAATTAATCCTCCGGATTTTAGATGGATTGCAGTAAGGGATGCCATTTTTTATCGCACATTCAGTATAAAACAGTTTAAAATATAGGCTATTGAGAAGTCAAAGCGATGCAGCCGGCCCAAATCCCTATCTGTATTCGGGTTGACTAAAAAGGACGGCAAAGGGTTAAATATAACGAATGTTAAAAATCAGGACAGCTGCTGTTTTTATATTTATCATCTTGCTCATTGCTGCGCTTGACGGGTGTGGCGGGAAACAAGTCAAACCGGATGAAGACTTTAATCCCGAGAAATCTCTTGCCAATGCCAATAAACTTATTGATGAGGGCAACTACGAAGAGGCACGAAAGGTACTGCTTGAGGTCAAGAACAGGGACATTACAAAAAAATATGCTCCGCTCGCTCAGCTGAGGATTGCCGATTCGTATTTAAGAGACAGCGACCCGGACCATGGGATTGAAGAATACAAAAAATTTCTTGAGCTCTATCCCAATGATCCGCGGGGATCGTATGCCCAGTACCAGATTGCCATGGCTTACTTTGCACAGATTGAAGGCGCTGACAGGGGGCTCACCGCTGCACAGAAGGCCCTGCAGGAATTTACCCGCCTGGAAGAACTGTATCCGAGGAATCCCTACCGGGATGTTATAGAACTCAGAGTCCGGAAGTGCCGGAAGGTCATGGCAGAAGGCGAGTTTGTTGTCGGACAATTCTACTATAAAAAAGAAGCATATAAACCTGCAATAGACAGGTTTGAGCATCTGCTCAAGCAATTCCCTGAATATGACGGGGCTGATGAAACAATCCTGCTTTTGGGTAAATCATATAAAGCCATTAAAATGGAAGACAAGGCACGGGAGGAATTTAAAACACTTATCGAAAAATATCCATCGAGCCGGTTTGTTAAAGAAGCAAGGAAGGGCCTCAAGGGTTAGCAGGACGGTGGACTATCATTATTATCCTGCCTTTATAGATCTGAGGGGGAAACAATGTATTGTTGTCGGCGGCGGAAAAGTAGCTGAAAGAAAGGTTGCTGCACTGCTTCGTTCAGGGGCAAAGGTCACCGTAATAAGTCCTTTTGTAACCGGTGTGCTTGCTGACTATAGCGAGACGAAGCGGATCAAGCATTTAAAAAGGAAGTACCGGAAGAGTGACTTTGAAAATGCTTTTATTGTTATTGCCGCTACATCCGACGGGCGGGTCAACCGGGAGGTTTCCCTTTATGCGCCGTGCCTGTTGAACGTAGTTGATGCTCCGGAGTTGGCCAACTTTATTGTGCCTTCAGTTATAAAAAGGGGACCACTGGCCCTTGCTGTGTCTACATCCGGCTGCAGCCCTGCGCTGGCAAAAAATATAAGAAAGGAACTGGAACTTATATACAGTAAAGAGTTTGGTCTATTCGCGGATTTTCTGGGGAAGCAGCGCAACAAGGCTCTGAAAGATATTGCAGACGACGGTATAAGAGAGCGTCTTATGAAACAAATAGCCGCACCTGAGATGCTCGGGACGCTCAGAAAAGAAGGGTTCGAGAGGACAAAGGACGCGGTAATAACAATTTTAAAAGAAAGTAAGCAGTATGCAGCAGGAAGTAAAAAAGCAGGCGGTAAGAAGTAAGCAGTAGGCACAAAAAAAAATAGTGTATTTGTTCCTTCTGCGGTTTTTTGCTGCTTACTGCTTATTCCATACTGCATACTGGTTTCACTGCTTACTTGAGGATGTCATATGCTGAATGTAGGGGTAATAGGGGTAGGGTATTTAGGACAGCACCATGCCCGTATTTTTGCAGAACTCGACGATGTCAGGTTGGTTGCTGTTGCCGACACGGACGGAGAGCGGGCTGCTGAGATTGCGGCAAAGTATGGGTGCAAAGCCTATGCAGATTACAGGAGTCTCCTTGCTGAAGTGGATGCGGTGAGCATTGTCACCCCTACTACACTTCATTATTCGGTGGCAATGGATTGCATACTTGCCGGCAAGGATGTACTAATCGAAAAACCCATCACGGTCACATTAGAAGAAGCAGACCGGCTGATTGCGGCATCCGGCGGGGCCGGCACGCTAATCCAGGTGGGCCATCTGGAGCGGTTTAATCCGGTCGTGCCGGCATTGTACCCCTTACTGGATGCTCCGGAATTTATCGAGGCAGAGCGTTTATCTCCCTTTCAGGGTAGAGGGGTTGATGTGGATATTACTCTGGACCTTATGATCCATGATATTGATGTGATACTTTCAATTATGCACGAAAGCGTGGTGAGCGATGTGAAAGCTGCCGGCTCAAAGGTTATTACCGATACTATCGACATAGCAAAGGTCTGGCTTGAGTTTGCCAATGGCGCCCATGCACTGCTTGCAGCGAGCAGGATAGCATCCGGCAAATCGAGGAAACTCACTATTTTTCAGAAGAATTCATATATTGTAATGGACTACCAGGAAATGGAGATAAAAAAATTTTTCAGGCGTGGAGATGTGATTGTCAGCGATTCCATTTTGGTTGAGAAGAAGGAACCGCTCAGGGAGGAGCTGAAAGATTTTGTCAAATGCGTCGGCAGCAGGAGCAGGCCGGCGGTATGCGCCTTAACAGGGCGCAATGCATTAAATATAGCCCTTCAGGCAGGGGCACAGATAAAACAGGGGTGGCAACGCTAATGAAACCTATGATTGATTTAAAAAAGCAATACCTGGGGGTCAAAGATGAAATCCTCCATGTCGTAAATGAAATTCTCGAAAGCTCTCAATACATCCTGGGCAAAAGAGTTGCTGAACTTGAGACGGATGTCAGGAACTACCACGGGGTGATGGAGGCCATAGGAGTTGCTTCAGGCACGGATGCCCTCCACCTGTCATTGAAGTCTATGGGCGTGGGGCCCGGGGACGAGGTCATAACAAGTCCCTTTACTTTTTTTGCCACTGTTGAGGCGATTTTATACACCGGCGCAAAGCCGGTTTTCGCAGACATCGAGCCGGACACTTTCAATATTGATCCATCTCTCATAGAGAAAAAAATAACGAAACATACGAAGGCAATTCTACCTGTCCATATATTCGGACACCCTGCTGGTATGGAAGAAATTATGGAGATTGCGGCAGGCAGCGGACTTAAGGTGGTGGAAGATTGTGCGCAGTCTTTCGGCGCTGCATTGCACGGCAGGAAGACTGGAAGCTTCGGTGATGCAGGATGTTTCAGCTTCTATCCGAGCAAAAACCTTGGTGCTTGCGGGGACGGAGGGATGATTGTCCTTAACAACGTGGAAGCCGCCGGCACAATAAGAGTTTTGAGGAACCACGGCTCCAAGGGCGGTTATAGGCATGAGTGTCTCGGCTACAATAGCAGGCTTGATGAAATACAGGCGGGAATTCTTCTTATCAAGTTCAGGAAGATTGACGAGTATAACAACAGGAGGCGTGAGAACGCCCGGCTTTATAACCGGCTGCTTGCCGGCAGTGTTGTATGCCCGGTCGAGCGGCCCGGGGCATTGCATGTCTACCACCAGTACACGATCAGGAGTGAGCGGCGGGATTATATCCAGCAGCGGTTGAAGGAACAGGGGACTTCATCTGTTGTCTATTACCCCATACCTCTGCATATGCAGCAGGCCCTGGAATTTTTGGGCCACGGGGAAGGAAGTTTCCCTGTGGCGGAGCAGGTTTCAAAGGAAGTGCTCTCACTGCCCATGTATCCGGAGCTTGATGCCGCGGATATACAGTACACCGCAGACACAATCCTTGCATGCTTGAAAGAATAATGATAATCGCAGGCGAGAGCTCCGGAGAATTATACGGGGCCCTGCTTGCGAAGGAGCTCCAGTCGCGCAATCCGGGGCTGCGCATTGCCGGAGTCGGCGGAGAGAGAATGGAGACCGCCGGTGTGGAACTAATATCCGCAATAGCGAGTTCTTTCGGCATTATTGAAGCAATCAGGACTTTCGGCAAAATAAAAAAAACGTTTAAAAAGATTGTTGACTCATTAACGTCCTTTGCCCCTCAGGCAGTCGTACTGATAGATTATCCCGATTTCAACATTCGTGTGGCCCGTGAAGCTAAAAAACGTGGAATAAAAGTGCTCTATTACGTGAGCCCCCAGGTCTGGGCCTGGCGAATTAATAGGGTTAAGACCATCGGCAAACTCGTCGATGCAATGGCTGTAATACTCCCCTTTGAGGCCGATCTGTACCGGAGCACCGGCATTTCTTGCGAATTCGTAGGCCACCCGGTAATGGATGAGATTGCCGGGGTGACAGAAAGTTCGGCCTCAATCAGGGCGGAACTTGGACTGCACCCTGACAAGCCGGTTATGGCATTGATGCCTGGCAGCAGGCAGCACGAGGTCCAAAAACTGCTGCCGGTTATGGGAGAAGCTGCAGCTGCAATGAAGGAGCGTTTTCCCGGATATCAGTTCGTGATGCCGCTTGCTCCCAACCTTGGAGCTGAAGCCTTATCTGTGATGAACAATGAATTAAGGGGATTTGATCTGCGCCCATTGGTCATCACAGACCACGCGATCAAAGCGCTTCTCTCCGCGGACATTGCCCTGATTGCATCCGGTACCGCCACTTTGCAGGCAGCGCTTTTGGGCGTGCCCATGGTGGTCCTTTACAAGTTATCTCCTTTTACTTACTTTGTAGGCAAGCTTGTCGTTAAAGTAAAACATGTTTCCCTGGCAAATATTCTTCTCGATAAATCGGTCCGGGATGACTCAGGGCTCAGGATCAGGGAATTATTGCAGGGAGCTGCAAACAAAAAAAACATTATGGAGGAGCTTGCGCGTCTGTCGGATAATCAGGAATATAAGAATGCAATGATTTCGCAAATGGAAAAAGTGAGGGCGTTTTTCCTTAACAGAAATGCGTCGCTGAGAGTTGCCGAAATGGTCGAAGAGTTGAATACTAAACAATAATTTTGAATGTTGAATGTTGAATAGATGAAAAAAAACGAATTATCTTCATACCCCTCAACTCAAAATTCAAAATTCAAAATTCAAAATTTCTTTTATGCCGTATATAGCGCTCTTTACGGTTTGGCACTGGCTTTTCTGCTCCCCTTCGAATATTTAAAGCGGTCACCCGAATCCCGGAAGCGATGGCTGCGGGAACGCTTCGGCCTGTATGCGGGTAACCCGTTTATGGACCGGCCCATCTGGATCCACGCAGTTTCAGTCGGTGAGGTCATTGCATCGGTCCCGCTCATCAAAAAAATTAGACAGAGGCATCCTTCAATTGGAATTGTTATTTCAACGGTAACCGATACCGGGCAGAAGGTCGCCCTGGAGCGGTCAGGGGCTTATGCCGGGATTATTTATGTGCCTTTTGACCTGCCTTGTGCCGTTAAGAAGGCCCTGCGGCATATCCGGCCATCTGCTTTTATCATAATGGAGACAGAGTTGTGGCCCAATGTTATCAGGATTCTGAAAGAAAGCGATGTCCCTGTGGTGCTGATGAACGGCAGATTATCTGAACGTTCATATAACAGATATAAAAAACTGGTATTCTTTATCGGAAAAGTCCTCCGGAACATCAGCTTTCTTTGCGTGCAGGATGAAATCTATGCCGGCCGATTCAGGAACCTTGGCGCAGCACCCGAGCGGATAAAGATCATCGGGAGCTTCAAGTTTGATACACGGCCCTCATCAGACGTGCCGGTATGGACTGAAGCGCTCCGCGGTCCTGTTATAATTGCAGGAAGTACGCACGAAACTGAAGAGGAATTGGTGCTCAACGCCTATGTGCGGTTAAAAGCGCACTGGCCCGATCTTAATCTTATTATCGCTCCAAGGCATCCCGCGCGTTTCAAGACTGTGGAGGAACTGGTAAAGAAAAAGGGCCTGGAATATGTGAAGAGATCTGCCCTTCGGCAGGCTCAGGGTGACAATTGTCATGGTGAGCTTGTCGAACCATGCCATCCTGAACCTGCCGAAGGTTGTATGGCAAATTCGCCGAACCATTTCGATTCAGGCATTGTTGTTATTCTCGATGTTATCGGGGAGTTGTCCGCTGTTTACGGTGCTGCGGATATTGCGGTCCTGGGGGGGAGTTTTATCGAACATGGGGGGCAGAATCCCCTGGAGCCGGCTTTCTGGGGGAAAGCTATTGTCTGCGGCCCTCATATGGAAAATTTTTCTTTTATGGGTGAGTTTTATTCAAGCGGAGGGGCCGTTACGGCAGAAGGCCGCAGGCTTTATAATGTTCTGAAAGATCTGCTTGATTCACCCGAACAAATGCGGAATATCGGCAATATTGCAAAGGAACTCTATGAGAAGAACGCCGGCGCGACGGAAAGGGCAATGGAGTTAATAGAAGAAATTATAAAATGACACCTCTGGAGTTTCTCTATTACATCGGCTATAAGCTTCAAAAGCAGCGCGGTTTCAGACTTCAGAGAAGCCTTCCGTATGCCGTAATAAGCATAGGCAATATTACTGTCGGCGGGACGGGAAAGACGCCTGCGGTCATAGCAGTTGCCGAAGAATCTATAAAGAGGGGCTTCAGTCCTGTAATCCTGACGAGAGGATACAGGGGTAGGGCGAAAGGACCCTGTGTTGTCTCCCCTGATAAGCTGTTGGCCGGTAGTTTCACGGGAAACCCGCGTGCGGTTGTCCATACTGTTAAAGACGCTGGTGATGAGCCGGTGCTTATGGCGGAAAGGCTGAAGGTCGTGCCTGTTGTAAAATCGGCAAGCAGATACGAAGGGGGGATTTTTGCCCTTCGATCTTTTTTGTCCAATCCCAAAGCGCCTTTTATATTTATTCTTGACGACGGTTTCCAGCACTGGAGACTTAACCGTGATATCAATATTGTTCTTGTCGATGGTTTTAATCCTTTCGGCAACAGGAAGCTGCTGCCGCTCGGGATCTTGAGGGAGCCGCTGGGAGAGTTGAAGCGTGCCGATATTTTTGTAATAACAAAATCCCGTGATGAACGGCTGGCTGACGAACTCAGGGATGCGTGGCCGGCAAAGTCTGTCTATTTTTCTGAATACAGGGTGGTCAGGGCCAGAAACAAGGCGGCAGCCGAATTGCCGCTCGAAGAGCTCAGGAACAAACGGGTGTTTGCTTTTTGCGGTATAGCACATCCGGAATCTTTCAGGCAGACACTTGCCTCTCTGTCATTACTTCCTGCCGGATTCAAGGCGTATAGAGATCATTATTTTTATCAGCCCGGTGACATGCATAATCTTGAACGGCAAAGCAGGGAACTTAAGTGTGAGATCCTGCTCACAACTGAAAAGGACATGATCAAGCTCAAAGAATTAGAAATTCCGGACACTGTTTTCAGTCTTGATATGGAGTGGAACGCTGATGCTGCCTTTTATGAAGAGGTGTTCGGTAGAATCGGGGAATATCAGAATCGGAGAATCGGTGAACTGGAGAATCGGTGAAAAGTCTTGTGCGCCGTTTCACCGATTTACTTTGACGGAGTGGGTTGAAAAGTGTTATCTTTTCAATGTCTGCGGGCGATTAGCTCAGTGGTAGAGCGCTTCCTTCACACGGAAGAGGTCGAGGGTTCGATACCCCCATCGCCTACCAGTAATAAAGTGAGCAGTAAGCAGTAAGCAGTCGGCATAGTCTATCGAGTTTTTTATTCTGCCTGCTCCTTACTTCCTACTGCCTACTTTTCACGGGGGGGGGTGTGTGAGCAAAAAAGAAAAATGTGATCATGTAATCGCTCATTATAGCAAACTTATCGAATCAAACCCGAATGATTACAGGGCGTACAATAATCGCGGCAACGCATACCAGAAGCGGGGGGACTATGATCTCTCTCTTGCCGATTACGATCAGGCCCTTGCACTGAACCCTTCATTCGACCTTTGCTACATCAACAGGGGCAACACGTATGAAAAGACAGGCAATTACGAGCGTGCAGTCACAGACTATGATAAGGCGATCGCACTTAATCCGGAAAACAGCATGGCCTATAACAACAGGGGCTTTGTGTACATGTTAATGCAAAAAAACGACGAGGCGGAGAGGGACATTAAGAAATCCATAGAACTAAATCCGAACAACATATATGCCCTGAACAGTATGGCTGAATTTTACGCAATTCTTGGCAATGCCCCCGATGCATGCAAATGGCTGAGAGAGGCTATCGAAAAGGGTTATAATAACTGGCTATACATAAAAACTTCCAATACATACAACAAGATCCGCGCTGCCGCCTGTTTCAAAGAGATAATGACGAAGGTGAAAGGGGATAGGGGATAGCCTGCGACCTTTGCTTTATGTGCTTTTTTTTCACAATTATGTAGTATGATTACTACACACCCTTCCGGGTACTGTTTTATTATAACTGTATATTCAAGCAGTTATGCTCGGCATAGTTTTTGCACTTTCCTTTCTTAGCATTGTCGTGCTCTTTGAGAAGCACGGGTGGCAATTTTCTTGACTATTTGCTCTGAAGTGGTTATAATGACGACAGTTTTTATACCGTTTATATTTTTATAAAGGCTTGTTTCCGCTTGCGGAAACAAAATCCACATAAGAAAGCGGGGGTGATTGCAGAAGACAAAAAACTGAAAAAGAGAGAAGACTGAGGATTTAAAATCCGCCTTTGGCGGATAAACTGAACTAACCTTAGGAGGTTAGGAAGTGAAAAAATATTTATCAATTCTTTTAGCTATGTTGTTCGTTTTCGGCTTTGCAGCCAGCGCCTTAGCTATCCAGGCCGACATCCCTGCAGAATCAACTGCGGCGATAGCGGCAGGCGCCACTCAGGTAACACTGAGCGGAGAAATCAGGGTAAGGTACGATTGGAGACACATTGGCTTTATGGCTAACGACAGCCAGTCCGAGTATTCCACCGTGAATGAGCGCATCAGACTCGGCGTTGATGCCAAAATGAGCCCTAACACAGAAGGCATGATTCAGCTTACGAGCGAGACCGATACTTCCAACGCAGACCCTGATAACATGCCTGGTGGCAGCAGCGGAGCTGCTGTAGGTTCTGTTGGCTATACTCCGACTGGAGCGGAAGGAACTTTTAAGGCTGGTAATAGTTTTAAGGGTGATATTTCCATTCGTCAAATGTGGATATTGCACCAGGGAACAGGCCTGCTCGGCGTAAATTCAGGGATCAAGGTCGGCCATATGCCTCTTATACTCGGCAGCGGTTTATTCTTTGACCATTCCTATTTTGGCGACGATGCCCTTGTGGCATTCGTGCAGCCGACGAAGGAGCTTGAACTCGATGCGATCGTAATCGACTTCTCTGACGCCAACTTGGTATCGGGATCGTCCACAACCTCAAGGCTCGAACTTTCCGATAAAAACCACGGATATGTTTTTGTGGCAAATTACAAACCAAGTAAAACCACGGCTGTCAGCCTTGACGTAACCTATGTAGATTGGCAGAATCTGGGCGATACCGCAACCGGCGATGCGGCACAAACCGCAGCGGGCGTTGCAGGTGTTATCTATCCTGATCTTCACCTCTGGAACTTTGGCTTAAGAGGCAATACCGAGGTTTCAGGTATAACATTGAAGATAGATGGAGAACTCCAGACAGGAACGGAGCAGATGAGCGGCGTTAAGGCTACCACGGCAACGAATCTTGCCGGCGGTTCAGGCAATCTGGATTTCAGCGGCTTTGCTGTAGTGGCAGGCGCAGGCGTTACAGTTGATCCTGTTAAACTCGACGTTATGGTTGGTTATGGCAGCGGCGACGACGGCAAGGATAATAACAAATATAAAACATTCGTAACCTCCCAGGGTCCTGAAGGAACCTTTGGCGATCCATACAGGGGCGTTGGAATACAGGGCGGAATACAAGGCCCTTATGCTTATAACTACCGTACAGTCAATGCAGCAGGCAATAGTTTCGGCGGACTTCAAAACGCGTATTTTGTAAGACTCGGCGGCAATGCCGATGTAATGAAAGACACGAATTTTGATGTCGGTTTGTTCTACCTGCGTGCGGTTGACGGTATTACAACATTAAATGCTGCTGAATATGGTTTTTCAGCTACTAACGCAGCAGCTGCGGGCTATCATGCCAGCAAAGACATAGGTTTTGAAACTGACGCAAGACTTACCTACAAAATCGACAAAGGTCTTGTAACCTGGGTTGAGGGCGGCTACCTCTGGGCAGGAGACTTCTGGAAGGCAGTTGCAGCTGTTCAGCCGGGAACCAGCCCTAGCAACGTTTACACAATGAGGACAGGCATTCAGCTCAACTTCTAAATGCAGTAGTCATTTAGGTGTAACGCTTAATGCTTGATGCAGTATCTAAGGCGGGTCGAAAGACCCGCCTTTTTTAATTGATAAAAGCCCCGGATATTGCCGTGGTTAGTTTGAGCTGAACGCTTTTTTTATGAATAGACCAGTGGAGTCATTTCGTGCTTGCAGAGATCTCTTCCAGTACTTTTAATTTGGGGATCTCTCCGAGGGCAATCAACGTGTCGCCGGTTTCAAGAATATCGTGCGAGGTCGGATTGAACTTCATCTCTCCGGAACTTTTTCTGATCGCGACTATGATGATCCCGAGGTCCCGCCCTATGCCGCCTTCATCCAGCGTAACCCCGGCAAGCCTGGAACTCTCCGAAATAGTGACCTCCTCCATTTGAAGATCAATATTCCCGCTTTTTGTAGCGAATTCTATAAAATCCACTACAGCGGGCTTGAGTATAGTATGGGCGATATGGAGACCGCCTATATGATATGGCGATGTCACCCTGTCCGCACCCGCCCGGAGCAGTTTCCGTCCGGAGCCTTCCTCCCCCGCACGGGCGACGATCAAAAGTTGCGGATTGAGGCCTCGGGCACTAAGTACAACAAAAAGGTTTTCCGCATCGGTAGGCAGCACCGATATAAGCCCCTTTGCCTTTTCAATGCCTGCCTCTATCAGCACCTCATCCTGTGTTGCATCACCCTCTATAATGAGGAGATCCTCTTTTTCATGCATCTTACAGGGGGTTTTTTCAATAATAATGAACTTTTCCTTTTTTGCATTTAACTCTCTGCAGATGATTCTGCCCATCCTGCCATGACCGCAAATAATATAGTGGTCATGCAAACCTTTTATTTTTTTTTCCAATCTCTTCCTCCCAAATATTTCTTGAAGTTCTCCTTCCAGCAACAGCTTGGCCCCCGTGCCAAGCGCATAGAAAACCGTGCCCACACCCCCGATGATAAGGAAAATATTAAATATCCGTCCTGCCGACGAGAGAGTGTGGACCTCCCCATAGCCGACAGTGGTAAGGGTTATAATGGTCATATAAAGGGCATCGAGAAAATTCCATCGCTCTATGATCATAAAGCCTGCTGTGCCGAGAGCGACCATCAGGAATATCAGCAGGCCGGAGAGTATCAGTCTTTTTCTAAGCGTTTCCAATTAATAATAAACTCCTTCAAAAAGATACCACAGAGGCACGGACGGATAATCTCAGGAAAGAAAAAGTTTATTGCATCTTCAGCTATCATTTGCTTTCTCTTTGTCTCCGCGTCTCAGTGGTTAAAAATCTTTTAATATTTCTCTTAATTTTGAATCGATGGATTTTTTGTGCGAACCACACCAATAGACTTTACCACATTCTCCGCAACTAAAAAAAGACGTTGCGTTCAGAAAGACATATTCCGGGATACTGTCGGCAACAGCTTTTCTTTCCGTTGCAGCAAGTTCTCCGTTGCAGACGGGACATCGGGGAGAACCTGAAAGGGGGAAACGGCGAATCGGAAAATCGGGGAAAAGACCTTTGCTCAGGTTCATTATCCTGAGAGCGGAGAGCACTTCTTTTATCTGTTCCGAGGAGTTATTGGAATGAATAAAAATGAGCTGCTGTGGTTGTTTCCGTCGTGCGATACCTGTGTCCCTCGTTAAGAGGATTCTATCCTGCTGAAGCGCTATCTTTATAAGTTCATTGTCGGCAATTGCCCGGAAATAGATCGTGTCGAAACCCAGGATCCTGAGCCATCTGGCAAGGCTTCCGAGCATAACATCGGCAGCAAAACGAATCATAAATAAGGGTGAGGTTGAGGCTGAGGTTGAGAAAGGCTTTGTCTAAACCTTAACCTCAACCTCACCCTGGTTCTTGTTATTCTACTTCAGCCTCTTCATGCTCAAGCTGCATGGAATAAAAATCGCCTTTTATGAAGGTGTCCCTGTATATCTTCATACCGGAACCTGCAGGTATTACCCTTCCCATAATGACGTTTTCTTTGAGTCCTCTGAGTTCGTCAACAAGCCCGCTCAACGCCGCTTCTGTCAAGACCCTCGTGGTTTCCTGGAATGATGCAGCTGAGACCCAGCTTTCTGTTGACAATGAGGCTTTCGTAATGCCGAGCAGTAACGGCCTGCCCTGGGCGGGCCGCTCGCCTGCAGCTCTTACACGCTCATTTTCTTCGCCGAATATCGTCCTGTCGACTTCATCGCCAATAAGGAATATCGTGTCGCCAGGGTCCTCAATACGTATTTTCCGCATCATCTGACGCACAATAACTTCGATATGCTTGTCGTTGATAGAGACGCCCTGCAGCCGATAGACCTTCTGGACCTCGTCAACAAGATAGCTTTGCAACTCCTTCGGGCCGAGGATGTCCAGTATGCTGTGGGGATTTACCGCTCCATCCATCAGCGGTTCTCCAGCCTTGACCCAGTCGCTTTCATGGACGGTAACATGCTTGCCCTTAGGAATCAGGTATTCTCTCGATTCGCTGCCGCCTTTAACAACAACAACTCGCATGCCTTTATGCGCGCCCCTGAACTCAACAATGCCGTCGATTTCACTGACAATTGTCTGCTCCTTGGGCTTCCTGGCCTCAAAGAGCTCCGCGACTCTCGGGAGACCTCCGGTAATGTCCTTTGTTTTTGTGGTTTCCCTGGGGATCTTGGCAAGAATATCGCCTGGAGCCAGCAGATCACCTTTTTCTACAAGCAGATGAGCGCCGGCAGGAAGCAGGTACCTTGCAGGGTTATTTGTGCCCGGGCTTTTAACGGTCTTGCCATGTTCATCCTTTATCGAAATCCTGGGTCGCATATTAGCAGGATAGTCAATGACGACCTTATGTGCCAGACCGGTGGTTTCGTCGACCTCTTCCTTAAAGGTCACCCCTTCGATAAGATCGCCGAGCGCTATCCTGCCTCCGATCTCAGTCAGGATCGGAGTAGAGTAAGGGTCCCACTCGACCAGACGCTGGGCAGCATCCACCTTTTGCCCGTCTTCCACAAAGATCCTTGCCCCATAGACAAGACTGTATTTTTCTTTTTCGCGGCCTGTCTTATCGACAATGGCGAGCATGGCGTTCCTGTTGAGCACTATCAGAACATCTTCCTTGTTTTTGACTGCGCTAACGTCCATGAACTTTACAAACCCGGAATTCTTCGGCGCCAGTGTCGCCTGTTCAATGATCTTTGTAGCAGCTCCTCCGATATGGAAGGTCCTCATGGTGAGCTGCGTGCCAGGCTCTCCGATAGACTGAGCAGCAATAATGCCTATCGCTTCTCCGATTTCAATCTTGCCGCCCCTTGCAAGGTCTCTTCCGTAGCACTTGCCGCATACTCCGATCTTTGAATGGCAGGTCAGCACCGAGCGTATCTTCACTCTGTCAATGCCGGCATCCACGACCTTCCTTGCCAATTCGTCGTCAATTTCGACGTTTCTGTTTGCAATAATGTCATTGGTCACGGGATCTTTGAGGGTTTCGGCAAGCGTCCTTCCGAATATGCGCTCCTCAAGGGACTGGATAATTTCTCCACCCTCTATGAGCGGGATAACCGTAATCCCTTCCCTTGTGCCACAGTCTTCTTCTATGAGGATAACGTCCTGGGCAACATCAACAAGTCTCCTGGTAAGGTATCCGGCATTGGCGGTTTTCAATGCGGTATCGGCAAGACCCTTACGTGCACCGTGCGTTGAGATAAAGTATTGAAGCGGAGTAAGACCCTCCCTGAAATTGGCTGTAATAGGAGTCTCTATGATCTCACCCGAAGGTTTGGCCATCAGTCCCCTCATACCCGCAAGCTGACGTATCTGGGCTGCGCTGCCTCTTGCTCCTGAGTCTGCCATCATAAATATGCTGTTAAAGGAACGGCTCTCTCTGATTTCTTCTTCGGAGAGCGACTTGCCCTCCTCAGCGCCCAGTTCCTTCATCATCTCATCAGCGACCTTCTCGGTTACGTTGGCCCAGATATCGATGACCTTGTTATACCGTTCACCCTGGGTAATCAGACCGTCGGCATACTGCCGCTGGACCTCCATAACTTCCTCTTCAGCCTCCTTGATAAGCTCCGCCTTTTTAGAAGGTACGTGCATATCATCGATGCATATGGAAATGCCGGAGTTGGTAGCGTATTTGAATCCCAGCCGTTCGAGTTCATTCAGAAACACAACGGTGTCCCGTTTCCCCGATACTTTATGGATGTACTCAATCAACTTTGCCAATTCCTTCTTTGTAAGTTCCCTGTTGGCCGCTTCAAAGGGGATATTGCCGGGCAGTATTTCGCTGAATATAATCCTTCCCACCGTAGTTTCTACAAAACCGCCGTTCATCCTTACCTTAATTGCAGCGTGCTCGTCAACCACCCCGGAATCATAAGCAATGCGCACATCCTCGGCATCAGCGAACATCTTCCCTTCACCCCTGGCCCCTTTCCTCTGCTTTGTCAGATAGTAGAGGCCGAGGACCATGTCCTGAGTAGGTACAACTACAGGCTTCCCGTTGGCCGGCGAAAGGAGGTTGTTTACTGAGAGCATCAATACCCGCGCCTCTATTTGTGCTTCGACCGACAAGGGGACGTGAACTGCCATCTGGTCACCATCAAAGTCGGCATTGAACGCTGTACATACGAGCGGGTGCAGCTTGATCGCTTTCCCTTCAACCAGCACCGGATCAAAAGCCTGTATCCCCAGGCGGTGCAGTGTAGGGGCACGGTTCAACAGTACGGGGTGCTCGCTGATCACGTCCTCAAGGGCATCCCATACTTCAGGCTGTTCATGCTCCACAAGCCTTTTGGCCTGCTTTATCGTTGTGGCATAGCCTTTCTCTTCAAGCTTGTTGAATACAAACGGTTTGAATAGCTCAAGAGCCATGCGTTTGGGAAGGCCGCACTGGTTCATCTTGAGTTCAGGACCTACCACAACAACGGAACGGCCGGAATAGTCCACTCTCTTGCCGAGCAGATTCTGCCTGAAGCGTCCCTGTTTGCCCTTTATCATATCGCTGAGGGATTTAAGGGCGCGCTTGCCGCCGGCTTTCAACACTTTGGCCCGCTTGCTGTTATCGAAGAGTGCATCCACCGCCTCCTGGAGCATTC
This sequence comes from Nitrospirota bacterium, assembly GCA_963830245.1. Taxonomy (GTDB): domain Bacteria; phylum Nitrospirota; class Thermodesulfovibrionia; order Thermodesulfovibrionales; family Dissulfurispiraceae; genus JADFXI01. The sequence goes on along the minus strand of CAWHNC010000008.1, from coordinate 16,021 downwards.
TTTTTTCATTCTTTATAATTACGCTTGGCGCCTTCAGTTCCATGAGCCGTTTAAGCCTGTTGTTCCTGTTGATGACTCTACGGTACAGATCATTGAGGTCAGATGTAGCGAAGCGGCCACCGTCAAGAGGAACAAGAGGTCTCAGATCAGGGGGCAATACGGGCACTATATCAAGGATCATCCAATCAGGCTTATTCTCCGATCTCAGAAACGCTTCCACAGTTTTAATTCTTTTGGAGAGTTTCCTTTTTACTCCGAGAGATGAGACGGAGTCGATTTTTTCCTTTAAATCCACTGCCAGAGTTTTAAGGTTAACCTTCCTCAAAAGCTCGCGAATGGCATCGGCCCCCATTCCAGCCTTGAACCTGTTGCCGAATTCGGCAATCTTCTTCTTGTGCTCATCCTCGGTGAGCAGTTCCTTCTCCTTCAGCGGAGTATCTCCGGCATCAATGACAATGTATTCTTCGAAATAAAGGACCTTTTCAAGCTGCCGTATGGTCATGTCGAGAAGCGTGCCGATCCTGCTCGGCACTCCGCGTAGCAGCCACACATGAGCAACAGGGGTTGCCAGCTCTATGTGCCCCATACGCTCCCGCCTGACCTTTGACTGGATGACTTCAACGCCGCATTTGTCGCAGATCACACCGCGGTGTTTCATCCTTTTGTACTTTCCGCAGAGACATTCCCAGTCTTTTACAGGACCGAATATTTTGGCGCAGAAAAGCCCGTCACGTTCAGGCTTGAAAGTGCGGTAGTTAATGGTCTCAGGTTTTTTTACTTCTCCGTGGGACCATTCCCTGATCTTCTCAGGGGATGCAAGTTTTATCCTTATTGCATCAAAGTCTTTAGGATTCTTCGGTTTTTGAAAAAGGGCATAAATATCTTCTATCAAGCTAATTCCTCCCTCTTTTTCTTTTTCTCCAGCAGTTCAACATCAAGCCCGAGACTCTGGAGTTCTTTTATTAATACATGGAAAGACTCGGGTACGCCGGGTTCCAGTATTGGATCACCTTTTACAATAGCTTCATACATGCGCGACCTGCCGCTGATGTCGTCGCTCTTTACTGTCAGAAATTCCTGCAGCGTATGGGCAGCGCCGTAAGCCTCCAGTGCCCACACTTCCATTTCGCCAAGCCGCTGGCCGCCAAACTGGGCCTTGCCGCCAAGAGGCTGTTGTGTTACGAGAGAGTATGGTCCGATAGAGCGGGCATGTATCTTGTCGGCAACAAGGTGATGCAATTTCAGCATATACATGCATCCAACCGTAACGGGCCTCTGGAAAGCCTCACCGGTCTTCCCGTCGTGCAGCGTTATCTGTCCGCTTGTGGGCAGGTCGGCTTTTTTTAGAAGGTCCTTGATCTCGCTTTCTTTGGCCCCTTCAAAAACAGGGGTCGATACATGGAGGTTGAGCGTCTTGGCTGCCCAGCCCAGATGAATTTCAAGTATCTGTCCCACGTTCATTCGTGAAGGTACCCCGAGTGGATTCAGTACAAAATCAACCGGCGTGCCGTCGGGAAGATAGGGCATGTCCTCTTCCGGCAGCACCATGGACACGACGCCCTTGTTACCATGGCGACCGGCCATTTTATCGCCTACTTGTATCTTCCGTTTCATTGCAATGAACACTTTGACCACTTTATTGACACCGGGAGACAGTTCATCTCCCTTCTTGATCCGTTCCAGGCGCTCCTGGTAACGCGATTCCAGCAGCTTAATATATTGGATGCTTGCGGTATTCACGGCCTCTATCTCTGCCCTGACATCGGCATTATCGATTTTTACCCTGAGAAGATGATCGTCCTTAATCCTGCCTGCCTGCACATCTGTCAGCTTCTTGCCCTTCTGGCCTATCGGTTCTTTGCTCTTGGGATCATTGAAATCCTCGGCGAGTTTCTGATTGACCATCAGTTTTCTTATCTTTACCGCACGCTCTTCCTTGAGAATCTTTATTTCCTCCTCAAGGTCCCGCTGCAGTTTGATTATATCATCTTCCTCAATGCTCTTTGTCCTCTTGTCCTTTTCAATTCCCTTTCTGGAAAGAATCCTGACATCAACAATAACACCCTCGATGCCCGGGGGCACATAAAGGCAGCTTTCCTTGACCTCCTCAGCTTTTTCGCCGAATATGGCGCGGAGCAGTTTTTCCTCGGGGGTCAGCATTGTTTCGCCTTTCGGTGTTACCTTGCCGACAATTATATCGCCCGGGCTTGACCTCAGCGCCTATCCTGATAATGCCGCTTTCGTCGAGGTCTTTTAGCGCCTCCTCTCCAACATTCGGGATGTCCCTTGTGATGTCTTCCGGCCCGAGTTTTGTATCGCGGGCTTCAGCCTGAAATTCCTCTATGTGTATCGAGGTGTAAACATCATCCTTGACCAATCTTTCATTGAGCAGTATGGCATCCTCAAAATTGTAACCTCCCCAGGGCATGAAGGCAACGGTCACATTTTTCCCCAATGCAAGCTCGCCGAGATCTGTCGAAGGGCCATCAGCCAATGCACTGCCTTGCTCAACAATATCCCCGACATTAACAATAGGCTTCTGGTTCATGCAGGTTCCCTGATTGGAGCGATCGAATTTGACGAGACTGTATATGTCCACTGCCTCCCTCTTCCGTTGCCCGGACCACTATCCTGGCGGAATCGACGCTTTCAACAATTCCCGCCCGTTTTGCGAGTACCAGCCATCCCGAATCTTTTGCTGCAGCGTGTTCCATTCCTGTGCCGACAATAGGAGCATCCGGCACTAACAGGGGCACAGCCTGGCGCTGCATATTGGAACCCATAAGGGCCCTGTTCGCGTCGTCATTTTCGAGGAAAGGAATCAGGGCTGCAGACACGCTGACAATCTGCTTCGGAGAAACGTCCATGTACTGGACCTCTTCAGGCGCGACTATTTTAAAATCTCCGCCGACCCTTGCCGATACCGCCCCGCCCACGAGATTCCCTTTCTTGTCGATTGACGACGTCGCTTCGGCAATAATGTTGTTTTCACCCTGTATGGCTGACAAGTATACGATTTCTTTTGTCACACGGCCCTGCTGGACTTTTCTGTACGGGGCCTCTATGAATCCAAAATCATTGATCTTGGCATATGATGCGAGCGATGTAATAAGGCCTATGTTAGGTCCTTCAGGCGTCTCGATAGGACATATCCTGCCGTAGTGCGTTGGATGAACGTCCCTTACTTCAAAGCCAGCCCTTTCGCGCGTCAGTCCGCCTGGTCCAAGGGCGGAAAGCCTTCTCTTGTGGGTTATCTCCGAAAGTGGGTTGGTCTGGTCCATAAACTGGCTCAACTGGCTCGAACCGAAAAATTCCTTCACTGCAGCCATGACCGGTTTAGCATTAATCAGGTCATGCGGCATTGCGCTTTCGAGTTCGGTCAGCGTCATTTTCTCCTTGATGGCGCGCTCCATGCGCACCAGTCCTATCCTGAAATGGTTTTCCAGGAGTTCTCCAATACCGCGTATCCGCCTGTTGCCCAGGTGGTCGATATCATCGACTTCCCCTTTGCCGGTCCTGAGATTGAGGAGGTAGCGCACAATCTCGACAATGTCTCCGTCTGTCAGGACTCTCATAGTAAGAGGCACATTAAGACCGAGTTTCTCATTGACTTTCAGCCTGCCCACAGGTGAAAGATCATACCTTTTCGGATCAAAAAACAGGCCGTTGAAAAGTTCCCGGGCAGCATCCTCGGTAGCAGGCTCTCCAGGTCTGAGTTTGCGGTAAATCTCCTTAAGGGCCTCTTCCTGTTTTGCTACTTTGTCGGTCAGGAGAGTCTCCCTGAATGAGGACAGGTAGTTAACATTGTCAATAAAAAGCAGGTGCAATGTATCGATCTTCAGATTAAGGATAGTGTAGAACACCTCTTCGGTGATTTCCTTGTTTCCATCGAGGATAATCTCTCCGGTCGAGGGATCGACTATGTCGGTCAGCGTTACCCTGCCGATTATGTCGCCGTTTGAGATGAGGGATTTCTTTTATCCCCGAAGACTCCATTTTTTTAAGTGCCGCCTTGGTGATCTTGCTGGCTTCCTTTACTATTACCTCATTAGTGTTCGGAGCTACGATATTCTGCTTCGCCCGCACTCCGGCAAGGACCTCGCTTACCACTCGCGTGTAGTTGTCTCTGCCCTTTAACTTTATCTCTTCCACGGGATAGAAAGTGCGCAGAAGGTCCTCATTGGAATAACCGAGGGCTTTCAGCACGATAGTAGCCGGCAATTTCCTGCGACGGTCTATCCTTACGTAAAGTATGTCTTTAGAATCAAACTCGAAGTCCAGCCAGGAACCCCTTGCCGGGATTGCGCGTGCTGTATATAAAAGCCTTCCGCTCGCATGCGTCTTGCCCTTGTCCGGCGCAAAATAAACGCCTGGGGAGCGATGCAGCTGGCTGACAATTACCCGCTCAGTTCCATTTATGATAAAGCTTCCTGTATCGGTCATGACAGGCATGTCGCCTATATAGACTTCCTGTTCACGAGATTCTTTCAGGCGCTTGTTTCCATGATCATCCTTCTCCCATATGTTCAGTCTCACCTTTATCCGCAGCGGCGCCGCATAGGTCAGGCCTTTGAGGATACACTCGCGGGGTGTCAGCTTTTGAATCACTCAATGTATATGATATAAATTCTATGGATGCAGTATCATTGTAATCTGTTATAGGGAAAACACTATTAAACGCAGAATGCAGTCCTTCATCTGTCCGTTGTTCAGGTGTTTCGTCCTTCTGCAGGAATCTTTCAAAGGACCTTTTTTGGAATTCCACAAGGTAGGGGACTTCCAGAACCAAAGGAACTTTTCCGAAATCTACTCTCTCTCTCAGAAGCTTAGCCATAGGTCTCCTTCTTAAAAAAAATTAAGGTAAAGGTAAAGGTTAAGGTAAAGATAAAGAGTCCGCGTGAATTCTCTACCTCTACCTTTGCCTTTGCCTGTTTTATTTTATTTCTACTTTAGCCCCTTCTGCTTCGAGTTTGGCCTTGATTGATTCCGCTTCTTCCTTTGAAACGCCTGTTTTTACCGGCTTGGGCGCGCTATCCACCACGTCTTTGGCTTCCTTGAGCCCGAGGCTGGTGATTTCCCTGACGACCTTGATGACCTGAATTTTCTTGTCACCGACTGCCGTCAGAACAACATCAAAGCTCGACTTTTCTTCAGCCGCAGCCGGCGCGCCTGCACCCGCACCAGGAGCTGCAGCAACCGCAACCGGGGCTGCCGCAGTTACCCCGTAGCGCTCCTCGAATTCCTTGATAAACGTAGACATATCGAGAATAGTCATATTATCAATAAAACTAAATACATCATCCTTTGTAACTGCCATCTAAATGTCCTCCTTTATATACTTTTTTTATTTTTAACTGCTTCTAAAGCGTAGGCAAACTGAGCTACAGTTGCATTCAGTGCGCGGGCCAGTTTAGCTGCAGGGGCCTGGAATGTCCCGGCCATCATGCCAAGAAGAATATTCCTCGGCGGCAGCTTTGAAAGGGCTTTAAGCTCATCACGTGAGCAGAGTTTCCCTTCGACAATGCCGCTCTTGATCTTCAGCTTGTCATTCTTTTCGGAATACTCAATCAACTTTTTGGCGGCGGCCACCGGATCATCATAACCGAACGCGATAGCGGTAGGGCCAATAAAAAAGTCTTTTGCGGCTTCGACAGGTGTGCCTTTCACGGCGATAGCGATCAGCGTGTTCTTTGCAACCTTATATTCCGCGTTGGCTTCCTTCAAGAGCTTTCGAAGGTTGGCGATCTCGGCAACAGTCAGCCCTTTGTACTCCGTGAAAACAACGGCCTTGGAGCGAGAAAACTTCTCAGTCAGTTCCGTTATTTGTTGGGATTTTTTTTCTTTGGTAATCAAATGCTTCCTCCTTTCCCAGAGACCAACGTTCAAGAAGCAGGAAGTAGGCAGTAAGCAGTAGGAAATAGCTTTTGCTGCCTACTGTTTACTTCTAACTTGTCTTTCCACTGTCTCGGTAGGCCGGCCTGTAAAGCTGCCGATTAAAGTATGCCGTACTGCCTACTGTCCCCGACTATTATCAAAACAGGCAAAGCCTGCTTCACTGATTAAAAAACGAAGTTCGGAAAAACTCTCTTGTTTCCGTCACACTTTCAGTCGAGCTACATCAAGTTTAATTCCCAGCCCCATAGTGGATGAAATGGTGATTTTCTTTATGTATTTGCCTTTTGAAGAAGAGGGCTTTGCCTTTACTACGGCTTTCAGAACTGCCGATGTATTTTCAAGGAGTTTTTCGTTATCGAACGAAACCTTTCCCACCGGCACATGCACAATACCGGCTTTCTCGACTTTATATTCAACCTTGCCGGCTTTTATCTCTTTCACCGCTTTGCCGATGTCAAAAGTCACCGTGCCGAGCTTGGGATTGGGCATAAGCCCTCTCGGCCCGAGCAGCTTGCCCAGCTTGCCGACCATTCCCATTAAGTCGGGTGTTGCCACAGCCTTGTCAAAATCCAGCCATCCTTTCTGGATTTTTTCAACCATGTCCTCAGCGCCAACGAAATCCGCGCCGGCCTCTCTCGCCTCTTTTTCTTTTTCACCCTTTGCAAATGCCAGCACACGCACAGTTTTTCCTGTTCCGTATGGAAGAACAACGGTCCCCCTTACCATCTGGTCGGACTTCTTTGCATCAACACCGAGGTTTATTGCTAAATCAACTGTCTCGTCGAACTTTGTAACCATGTTCTCCTTAACAAGAGTTATTGCTTCCTCGATGCTGTATTCTTTATCTGTATCAACCTTTCCCGCCGCATTGTCAAGTTTCTTGCCCATTTGCTCGCTCCTCCTTAATCCTTTATTTCCACACCCATGCTTCTGGCGGTGCCCTTGATGATCCTCGTTGCAGATTCAAGAGATGTGGTATTCAGGTCGGGCAATTTTGTCTTTGCTATCTCTTCCACCTGGGCATTCGTCAAGGCGCCGACCTTATCCTTGTTGGGAACGCCGGAGCCTTTTACAATGCCCGCCGCCTTCTTGATGAGTTCTGATGCAGGCGGCGTCTTAAGCACGAACGTAAACGACCGGTCATTATAAATGCTTAACACTGCAGGAATTAACGTATCGCCCATGCTCTGCGTCTGTGCATTGAACTGTTTGCAGAATTCCATAATATTGATCCCGTGCGGTCCCAGCGCCGGCCCGACAGGGGGCGCCGGGTTCGCCTTTCCAGCGGTTATCACGAGCTTAACCTGTGCAATTACCTCTTTCTTAGCCATCTATATCCTCCAAATAAAATAGGTTATGGGTCATGGGTTATGGGTCATGGGTTTATTGTTTTACCCATCGCCTATGACCTATGACCTATTACCTCTCTTCTATGCTTTTTCAACCTGCGAGAAGGCCAGTTCAACCGGCGTCTGCCTCCCGAATATGCTCACCAGAACACGCATCCTTCCATGATCCATATCAACTTCATCCACATAGCCGACAAAATTGCTGAAAGGGCCGTCGGTGATTCTTACATTTTCACCCTTTTCATACTGACTCTTTACCATAGGGGCAGGTCCTTTTTCGATCTGCTGGAGTATGACCTCGACCTCTTCTTCAGGAAGCGGGACCGGCTTGGCCCCCCCTACAAAGCCTGTAACACGGGGCGCATTCTTAACGAGGTGCCACGTATCGTCATCAAGCTCCATTTCTACAAGAATGTAACCGGGGTAAAACTTTCTGTTGGTCTCTTTCTTCTTTTTCCCCTTGAGTTCGACAACTTTTTCAGTAGGGATCAGTATCCTGGAAATTTTTTCCTCAATCCCTTTCAGCTTGACTTTCTCTTCAATGGAAATCTTTACCTTTTCTTCGTAGCCTGAATATGTGTGCACAACGTACCAGCTCTTAGCCATCGTCCCTCTTAACGTATGAGTAATTTCACAATTTTAGACAGAGTCAGATCAACAATACCCAGAAACACCGAGACAATTACAACCGTAATGATAACAACCCGTGTAGAGCCGAGAAGATCGTCCTTTGTTGGATAATTGACCTTCTTTGCCTCTGTTCTAACTTCTTTGAAAAAGTTCTTCAACTTGTCCAGCATTCCTTCTCCTTATAAAAACCAGGTTGAGGTTAAGGTTGAGGTTAAGGGTAAGAAGTTGGAATCTTAAAATCTTAACCTCAACCTTAGCCTTAACCTGCCTTTTATGGCAGGCCAGGAGGGATTTGAACCCCCAGCCCTCGGATTTGGAGTCCGATGCTCTGCCGTTAGAGCTACTGGCCTATCCTTATGCCTTTGTCTCCTTATGCATACTATGCTTTCTGCAATGCCTGCAATACTTCTTAAGTTGCAGCTTTTCGGTTGTGTTCTTCTTATTTTTCATGTTGGAATAATTTTTGTTTTTGCACTCGGTGCACTGAAACAGGATTATATCTCTCATTGTTTACTCCAGTATTTCCGTAACAACACCGGCGCCAACTGTCCTGCCGCCCTCGCGTATGGCGAACCTAAGTTCCTTCTCCATCGCTATGGGCGCTATCATCTCTACCGATATTGCTACATTGTCGCCAGGCATTACCATCTCTATCCCTTCAGGCAGCGTCGCCACTCCTGTCACATCCGTGGTCCTGAAATAGAACTGCGGACGATATCCGTTGAAAAACGGGGTGTGTCTGCCCCCCTCTTCCTTCGTCAGTATGTACGCCTCTGCCTTGAACTTCGTGTGCGGGGTTATACTGCCCGGCTTCGCCAGCACCATGCCCCTCTCCACTTCGTCCTTCCCTGTTCCCCTGAGCAGTACCCCTATATTGTCTCCGGCACGCCCTTCATCCAGCAGCTTCCTGAACATCTCCACTCCAGTCGCCACTGTCTTCCTCGTCTCCCTCAATCCCACTATCTCTACTTCCTCTCCTACCTTCACTATCCCCCGCTCCACCCTGCCTGTTACAACCGTGCCCCTGCCGGATATCGAAAATACATCCTCTATCGGCATGATGAACGGCTTGTCCACCGGCCGCTCAGGAGTCGGTATGTAACTGTCCACCGCATCGCCAAGCTCAAGTATGCACTTGTACTCGGGAGCATTGGGATCAGTGCTCGTGCTCTCAATTGCCTTCAGTGCGCTGCCCTTTATTATCGGTATCTCATTGCCGGGAAACCCGTACTTCACCAACAGTTCCCTCACTTCAAGCTCCACCAGGTCCAATAATTCAGGGTCATCCACCATGTCCACTTTATTCATAAATACCACCATGTACGGTACCCCTACCTGCCGCGCAAGCAGTATGTGCTCCCTTGTCTGCGGCATCGGCCCGTCAGCTGCGCTCACCACCAATATCGCCCCGTCCATCTGCGCTGCCCCGGTGATCATGTTCTTTACATAGTCCGCATGCCCCGGACAGTCCACGTGCGCATAGTGCCGCTTCTCCGTCTCATACTCCACATGCGCCGTCGCTATCGTTATACCACGCGCCTTTTCTTCAGGCGCATTGTCTATCTGGTCATATGCCTTGTAATTTGCCAGGCCTTTCATCGCCAATACCTTCGTTATAGCCGCCGTTAACGTTGTCTTGCCATGGTCGACATGCCCTATCGTCCCCACATTCGCGTGCGGCTTTACCCTCTCAAATTTCGCCTTAGCCATATCTCACCCCTCCGTTAGAGAATCGTTAAGCGCACCGCGTACTGCGTTCAGCGTCAACGATTTCATCCAAATCCTTTAACGCAGTACGCTGTACACCGGACGCGGTACATTATTTCCAAAAGCCCATGACCGGAATCGGACCGGTGACCTCATCCTTACCAAGGATGTGCTCTGCCAACTGAGCTACATGGGCAAGAGCGGGAAACGGGATTCGAACCCGCGACCCTCAGCTTGGAAGGCTGACGCTCTACCACTGAGCTACTCCCGCAAATCGCAAATACATAGTATAAACGAAAAGAAAGATTAATGCTACAAGCACATCCTCGTTTATAGCGTTACGGCGAATTGCGCACAGCGTCAGTCGATTAAAAATAAAAATATGTTTTATACTTTAGTCCTGTTTTTAACTCTCTAACGCACACCGCAGCATGCAATAACGCTGTGTGGTGGAGAGGGGAGGATTCGAACCTCCGAAGGCGGAGCCGGCAGATTTACAGTCTGCTCCCTTTGGCCACTCGGGTACCTCTCCTAAAACCGTGAAAGGTGAAGCGTAAATGGTGAAATGCAAAAAAATGGTCTTTTGCCGTTCACGTTTCACCTTTCACGACTCACGATCTTTTACAGAGCCACCGAAGGGATTCGAACCCCCGACCTGATGATTACAAATCAACTGCTCTACCAACTGAGCTACGGTGGCTTGAACTTTTTAATATAGGGTAAATATTATAGAATTGTCAATCTCATTTTTGCAAGCCTGCATCGGCAATAATTGACTTTTACTCAGCAGATTAATTAAAGTAAATACTTCAATTCATAAAAAACGGTGTAGATTAAATGCAACCGTATTTTATGGACGTAAGCGCTAAGCAGTTACGGGGCGTAGCGCAGCTTGGCTAGCGCACCTGCCTTGGGAGCAGGGGGTCGGAGGTTCGAATCCTCTCGCCCCGATTTGCGCCTGTAGCTCAGTTGGATAGAGCAACTGCCTTCTAAGCAGTGGGCCAGGGGTTCGAATCCCTTCAGGCGCACTTGGTAAAATAGTAGGCAGTAAGGACTAAGCAGTAGGCAGTAGAAAAAGTAGGAAGTAAACATAATATTAAGCCGACTTTGTCTGATCTCCTTGTGCTTACTTCTTACTGCTTACTTCCTACTATATATGGTGGGCGTAGTTCAATGGTTAGATCACTGGATTGTGGATCCAGGCGTTGGGGGTTCGAGTCCCCTCGCCCACCCCAGTTTTACCTTTTAACTCAATAGATTATATGGCCCTAAAAACTGCCGGGAACAGCCGGGCGCAGGCTATATCGAAAACCGCTCCAAAAACGATACCGGTAGACTTCAGACTATTTATTTTGGCGCACCAAGTTGGCAATTGGCCGCTGTTTCCCTGCCCTTGTGTCAGTCCGAAATAGGAAATTTGTGCCGGGAATTTTTTGCCTTGCCAGCTATTCCACTCAACAAGATTTCTGAAACCCGAATGATAAAATCATGAGGCATAACTTTTTTAGTACAGTAAGTTAAATGGCAATAAAGGCTGTATTGACCTTCGAGTATCGTTCAATGGCATGATAATTGCTTTAATCCTATAAGGCGTATCTGCCGGCCCTTCGTTTCGAGCGCAGTAACGCAAAGGATGAAATCAACCATGGGTTCAGTGTCAAAATACAAACACAACCAAAGCGAACAGAGTGAGACGCCTAATTATTTTTTCATAATTCTATCCGCACTACTGATCAGTGGTTCTCTGACTGCGGCGGCGATCATGTTGTTCCAAAATGACGAAGTAAAGGCAATGCAGGTTTCTACCCTGGTTTCTACTCTGGTGTCTCCAGTTGCCGAAGCCCACCCCATTAACGTTGTTATTGCTGAAACTGCTGTCCAGCCCCTTGCTACCGACGCTATGACACCTTATCAGTTGCAGTTGCGGGAAATGGCGGTTTTGGATCCGGAAGTTAGTCCACAGTTGTCAGGCAACATTTCTAAAGGTGATGCGAACGGGCATTCAGTGCCCGAAGAAGTTTCAAGGCCGAAGGCTGAGTCGAGGATGGCAGGAAGGCATGGGACAAAAAATAAACCTGAAGCGGCGGCCGCCCTCCGCAAAAGAGTGCTTTTAGCCAGGGTCGCTGCACCCGATGCACCATCTTTTGTATTAAAACCGGCAGAGGCCGCATCTGTCGCTGAAGGCGTAGATAAAACCATCCCCACCGAATCTCCGGCAACAGGCAAATCTCTTGAAAGCGTTTCAGTAGCTTCCATAGATCCGGCACAAGTAAATGCTGAATTGCCGGGTGCAAATATGTCCCTTCAAAAGGTGTCCCCTCCAGCAACTGAGAAGAAGAACTCCGGTACTTATTCGTCTTTACACTCTCCTTCCGTTTCACCTTTTCCCGAGGATTCAGAAATGAAAACGACCGTAGAAGATACGGAGCAGTATACTGCTGCTGCCGACATCTCAAAAATAGACGCGACACAACAAGACGATAAGAAAGAGGACAAAACGGACAAGAAAGGCAAGGGCCTCTCTTTTATGACAATATTGGAATGGACGATCAAGATCGTGGGGATTGCATTGGTTTTGGTGAAGTAAAAAAAGGCACTGGGTGGAGTTTCTCCGATTGCCTTCCGCAGAAAGCAAGGTAAACAGCAGGGAAACAGTTTTTGAAATTATAGAGAGGGCTCTGGAAGCCGTTTTGAAGCGTATTTACCTGGTTTTAAAGTCCCCTCGCCAACCCCAATAATTCTGTCCCTGCGCAAACAAAGAAAGAAATTGGCTCAGCTGAGCGTCCCGGATTAAGTTTGATGAAGAAGTGCCTTAACTGTTGATAGTTGAAGTTGATGTATTCTGCCCAGCGCCTGGCTGTTCATTGCAAAGAGGTCATTCAGGACATTGCTTACTGCTTTAGACAGGGTTGATTCTGAGGACGAAATCCCCTGGTTGTTACTAGTTGAACTCAACGCTGTGGACAGGGCACTTTCGGATATCGCAACCTGATCCTGATCCCCGGAAGCCAAAGCAAGCTGAAGTGCGTTTGCATCTGTCTTTGCAGTCTGACAATCTGACTTTTCAGAGTTCTGATTCTGATAATTATTGTTGTTGATTGAATGTATAGACATATTATTTTAGCTTCCTTTCCCGACAAGTATGACGCCTAATGTCAAAAGAGCAAGTTTTATGCCCCTGAAAGCCCTATGCCTTGTAAAACAAAGATTGAATAGTTAACTAATTACAATGAAAAGATATTTTAATATATTTTCATGTGCTGTCCCTGACCGCTTATTATTTTACCTCGCATCTCTTGCCTGATATTGATAGGACAGTATTTTCCAGTTGCTTATACTATAGATAGAAATTTTTTCCCATAATACGTAATGCAAAAGGCTCGCGCCAACCGATGACAAAATGAAGATAAGGTGCTTTGAGGGCTATGGGTTTTTCCTTTATGCCTTACGGTTTTGATAGTTTATCAGCCGCTACTATCCATCCTCCACCCATTGCCTTATACAGGTTTACTAATGACTGGAAAAGCATTCCCTGGGTTTGTGTGAAGCTAAGTTCGGCGCTGAACAGGCTGCGCTCGGCATCCAGCACCTCGATATAACTCGTGTATCCGTTATCGTAACGGAGCCTTGCCACCCTGGCATAGGTGCGCAGGGCTCTCACCTGCCGCTTCAGGGCTTCAAGCTGCTCCCGGGTGCGGTGTTGGTCCACGAGGGAGTCCTCCACATCCCGGAAGGCGTTCTGAATCGTTTGTTGGTACTGAAAGAGGGCCTCCTTCCTGATCGCTTCCGCTTCTTTGACTCCACCTGCAATGGCCCCTCCGGTAAAGATCGGAGCGGTGAGCGGAACGAACCAGTTCCATGTTCGCGCCGGGCCGGAGAAAAGAGAGGACAATCTTGTGCTCTCATAGCCGAACAATCCGGTCAGGGAGATATCCGGGAAATACTGGGCCCTGACGACCCCGATTTGCGCGTTGGCGGATATGAGGTTTTGCTCTGCCTGGCGTATGTCAGGTCGCTGTGTAAGCAGGTCTGACGGGAGTCCTGCCGGGATGGCAGGCATTCCAAGGTCATCTATCGCTTTGCCCCTTGGAACTGGACCGGGATTGCGACCGAGGAGCACGCACAGGGCATTTTCCTGTTGCGTAATACTCTTTTCCAGAGGAGGTATGGTCGCAAGCACCTGCTCAAGATCTGACTTGGCCTGGCTCAGTTCCAGTTCGGAAACGTACCCTGCCTTGAAGCGGACACTGAAGATATGGTATGTCTCTTCTCGAAGTTTTGCTGTCTGCCGGGCAATATCCAGTTGCTGGTCAAGGTCGCGAAGATTTACGTATGAGTTGGCAACAGAGGTGACGAGGGACAGAATGACGCTCCTTTTCCCCTCTTCAGTGCTTAGGAGAGCGGCGTGGGCCGCCTCTGTTGCATAGCGCAATTTGCCCCACAGGTCGATTTCCCAACTCGCTGATAAGGAGGCCTGGTACTGAAAGAATGGATTCGGGGTGCCTGCGGGAAGGGGTTCCTGGCCGAGGTCGGTGGTGCGTGATCTTTCAATGCCGGCATCGGCGGCAACCTGCGGAAAGAGGGAGGCGCGCGTGACGGCATATCTTTCCAAGAACTCCTCCACCCGTGCCGCAGCAATCTTGAGGTCCTTGTTTTCTTGAAGGGCTATGTCGACCAGTTCGTTTAGTACAGGGTCGTTGAACTGCTGCCACCAGGCGGTGTTGACAATCTCTTTTGCCTCTTTCTCCTCGAAACGCCATGATTGCGGTGTCTCAACCGAAGGGCGTTTATACTGGGAGCCGGCCATGCAGCCGCTTAGAGTCAGAGCAATCAGCGTTGCTGCCGCGATCTGCGCATGTTAATCTTTCTCCTGCCCGGGCTGTTCCACATCGCCATCGCCGTCATGACCTGCCGTTGGTCTCTTCCTGCCGCTGCCGAGCTTCGCTATGACATAGTACATCATCGGGATCAGGAATATGGCAATACAAGTTGCCGCGAGCATTCCGCCGATGACGCCGGTGCCCATTACCATGCGGGCCTTGGCACCGGAACCACTTGCGATTGCGAGCGGCAGGCAGCCGAGAATAAACGCGAAGGAAGTCATAAGAATAGGGCGCAACCTTAACCTGGCGCCCGTAAGAGCAGCGTCTTTAAGGTCCATGCCTTTTTCGTATTTATCCCTGGCAAATTCGACAATTAGAATGGCGTTTTTCGCTGCCAGGCCGATGAGTACTATGAGGCCGACCTGAGCGTATATATTGAATTCCATACCCCGGACCCATAGTGCTGCAAACGCTCCACTGACCGCGATGGGGGTGCTGAGCAGAACGCTGAAGGGCAGAGACCAGCTCTCGTAGAGGGCCGCGAGGATCAGGAACACGAACATCAACGAGAGCGCGAATACGGCTGCGGGTGAGACGCCCTGCTGTGCGAGTTTCTCCTGGAAAGACATACCGAGGTAATCGAAGCCCATATCTGAAGGCATCGTCGTCGTGAAAGACCTCTTCCAAAGCCTTCATCGCCTGTGCCGAACTGTCACCCCGGGGCAGCAGTTGCATTGATTTGAGCCGACCTGTAAAGGTTGTACCTCATTGTGAACTCAGGACCCTCGTGAGGCACGACGTGCGTCACCGCTGCCAGCGGAACACTGCCGCCGTTGCCAGTTGCGCACGTAGAACTGTCCTAACTGTTTGGAGCGTCTCTCCGAAAGTCTCCCTCTGCCTCCACATACACCTGCCACTGCCTGCCAAAACAGTTGAGAGTAGTTTACGAATTGTCCACCCATGAACGCCTGGAGCGTGCCATAAACCTGGCCGAGGTCTACGCCCTCGCTCAACACTTTATCGCGGTCCACATTCACAAAAAACTGCGGCACCCTAGGTAAAATACTGTGCCTACCCGTGCCAGTTCCGGGCGTTTTTGTGCAGCGGAAATGAACTTCTGTGTATAGGGAGCCAGGAAAAAGCGATGTCCTTGCCGGCGCGGTCTTCCAAAATGAATGTAACACCCCCTGCTGTGCCGACCCCCTGTATGGCCGGCGGGGAGAATGCAAAAGCATTACCCTGCGGCAGTTGGCCAAGCTCGCGGTTAATGCGGGCCATAATTGCCGGCGCAGTCTCCTGCGGACTTTTCCTCTTGTCCCATTCCTTAAGAACAACGAAGAAGAAGGCCGCTGTATGTGTTCCGCACATAACTTCAAGAGACTGAAGCCGTTGACCGTGACACAGCCCTCTACGCCTGGTATGTTCAATATAGTCCGCTCAGCCTCGCGGGTGGCGGCTGCAGTGCGTTGGAGCGATGCGGTCTCGGGCAGTTGAACGACGGCATAAAGGTAGCCCTGGTCACGCTTCCGGCAGAAAACCGCCCGGCACCAACCTCCCAAACAAGCCGATACCCAGAGCTGCCGCCACCCTCTTGGCGAATCCAATAAAGCAATACAT
>CAWHNC010000007.1:0-56155 GCA_963830245.1 Nitrospirota bacterium | reverse complement strand
GAGCCTATGCAGGAAGACTTAGAAGAAGAGAATTACGTTAAGTCTACCTCGCGAGGGGATTCAATCTATCCTCCTTCAAGCCAGAAGATCCCCTTCTCTCTAGCAGACAGCATAGATTCTTACTATGGCAGCGCTAAGCTGTTCACAGGGATAGAGATCCCTAATTAATGGAGATTGAATCATTTCTCCAGGGGAATAAAAGTGCCCACCAATAAAGGCTACAGATGATTGAAGCAAAGAAAAAATAGATTTCCGTGTGGGCCGCTTGTCGATACTTGCAAGACCCTCGGCCCCACACCCCATTGGTTTACTTAGGCCCCCGAAGATGCTGATTTTCTTCTAAACAAGGATGTAGATTAAGGGGCAACTGCTCATAAGTTGAGGTAACGAGGAGGGGCCTGGCCCTCATCACTCCAGAAGGACAGTCGACCAACGACTTGTTTCCCTCCCTGCAATGTACATAGCTGCTGCGATTAATGTAAGTGGGAAAGCGATCCCGGCGGTGCAGGCGCTGTCACGATCGACCCCGCCAAGGCCGGGGAATGGAAACTTAATAAAGATGGTCGTAACCGATATGGAGGATGCAACGCCGTTGACGCTAGGCCAGGAATGGTTGGGTTATGCAGGGATGCTTGCGGACAATATAGGGCGGATTGAGGATGCCCTGAAGGGCGTAGACCACCTCGCGCTCGGTGGCACGGCTGTAGGCACCGGCCTCAATGCAGCGCCGGGGTTTGCCGAGGCGGCGGCTGCCGAAATTGCCGCGCTCACGGGTCTGCCGTTCGTAAGCGCGCCGACAAGTCACACAGTGCAGGGCAACCACGATGCACTCGTACAACTTTCCTCGTGCACCCGGCGACGCTGGCCGTGTCACTATACAAAATCGCCAACGATTTCCGACTCATGTCCTGCGGGCCGCGAGCTGTTCGCCGAGCTATCTGATCCCGGAGACCAGCTGGGCCCATCGATCATGCTGGGAAGGCGAACCGCACCCAGGCCTGAGGCCGGATGATGATCGCCGCGCAGGTGATGGCGAACGACGTGGCAGTGGGTTTGGGCGGGCCTGCGGTTACCTCGAGATGAATGTCTACAAACCCCATATCCATCTTCAACGTTGCCCACTCCATCACGATCATGGGCGACGGGTGCACCAACTTCCGCAAGTTCCTGATCGAGGGGACGAAGCCGAATCTAAAGAAGATAAGGGAGTATGTGGACCGCTCCTGATGCCGTGATGGCGCTCTCGCCGGTCATTGGTCATGACAAAGCGTCAAAAATTGCGCACTACGCGATGGACAATGACCTGTACGCTGAAGGCCGCTGCATTGAAACTGGGGTTTGTAACGGAGCAAGAGTTTGACCGCATTGTATATTCCGCAAAGATGGTCCGGCCATGTGGCTGGAAACACTAACTCGGTAATGAAAGGAAAATAATGTTATGGCTACACCGGAATTCAAGTACCAGGACCCATTCCCAGCTCGGCCGGACAGCACCAGGTACCGCCTGCTGACAAGGGAAGGCATATCGGTCGCTACCTTCGAGGGGAAGGAAATATTAAAAGTCGACCCGGCTGCACTCACCGACCTCGCCAACCAGGCGATGCGGGATCTTTCGTTCCACCTGCGCCCCGAACATAACGAAATGGTCGCGGAGATCCTTGCCGACAAGGAGGCGTCAACAAACGACAAAGCGGTTGCAATTGCCATGTTGCGCAACGCAGAAGTTTCGGCAAGGCTGGAGCTTCCCCTGTGCCAGGACACCGGCACGGCCATCATTGTCGGCAAGAAAGGACAACAGGTCTGGACCGGCGTGAACGACGAGGAGTATCTATCCTACGGAGTCTACAAGACCTACACCGAGGAGAACCTTCGCTATTCCCAGACCGTGGCGTTGGACATGTACAAGGAGATTAACAGCGGCACCAACCTGCCTGCCCAAATCGACATTTACGCCACCGACGGTATGGAGTACAAATTCCTATTCGTCGCCAAGGGTGGCGGCTCCGCCAATAAAACATACATCTATCAGGAAACCAAGGCGCTCCTTAATCCTGCCACTCTCTTCAATTTCCTGCTCGAGAAGATGAAGTCGTTGGGCACTGCAGCCTGCCCTCCGTATCACGTGGCATTTGTTATCGGCGGTACCAGCGCTGAAGGATGCCTGAAGACCGTAAAGCTCGCCTCAACCGGGTACTATGACAGCCTTCCCACCAAAGGGAACGAGCAGGGCCAAGCCTTCCGTGACCTGGAGTTGGAGGGCAAACTCCTTGAAGCAGGTCAAAAACTTGGGATCGGAGCCCAGTTCGGGGGCAAATACTTCGCCCACGATGTACGCGTGCTTCGTCTGCCGCGCCACGGGGCCTCCTGCCCGGTTGGGATGGGAGTTTCCTGCTCTGCTGACCGCAGCGCGAAAGCAAAGATCAACAAAGGCGGTATCTGGCTCGAGGAACTGGACCATAACCCGGGTCGCCTTATCCCGGAATCATATCGCCTCAAGCACGATCACGGCGAGAAGATCAACCTCAACAGGCCGATGAAGGAGATACTGGCCGATCTGACCAGGTACCCGGTCTCCACATTATTAATGCTCACCGGCGCCATCGTTGTTGGCCGGGACATTGCCCACGCCAGGTTCAAGGAGATTATAGACGCCGGCAAGCCGGTCCCGGAATATCTTCTCAGGCATCCTATCTACTATGCCGGCCCGGCCAAACAGCCGGCAGGCAAACCTTCCGGGTCCTTCGGCCCTACCACAGCCGGCCGTATGGACTCATACGTCGATCTGCTCCAGTCCAGGGGCGCTTCACTGATCATGATTGCCAAGGGCAACCGGAGCCCGCAGGTAACTGAGGCCTGTAAGAAGTACGGCGGTTTCTACCTTGGTTCCATCGGCGGTCCGGCCGCGCTTCTCGCTGATGAGAATATCAGGAATGTTGAATGCTTGGACTTCCCGGAACTTGGGATGGAGGCTGTCTGGAAGATTGAGGTTGTGGACTTTCCTGCATTTATACTCGTGGATGACAAGGGGAATGATTTCTTTAAACAGTTAGGTTGTTAATAAAAGAAAAGGGGTTAAATGATGAAGACAATTCCGTGGAAAGGTGTCCTGCCTTTGCTTTTGGGTATCATTATCGCCTTACTCCCTGCTCCTCAAGGATTGAATCAGAATGCCTGGTATTTCTTTGCCATTTTCAGCGCGGTTATTTTGGGTCTTATAATGGAGCCTCTTCCGGCAGCAGCCGTGGGGTTTATCGGCGTCTTCGCTGTTGCGGCCCTGGGTTTGGCCGGCCCTAAACCATCCAGTAACATAGTGTGGGCCTTGTCCGGCTTTTCCAACTCGACGGTCTGGTTGATCTTTGGGGCCTTTATGTTTGCCATGGGCTATGAAAAAACGGGACTTGGGAGACGTATCGCTTTGACCCTGGTCAAGAGGTTGGGCGGAAAGCCGCTCGGACTCGGATATGCAATAACTTTCTCGGATCTTGTCCTGGCTCCCTTTACTCCCTCGAATACGGCAAGGAGCGGCGGCACCATTTTCCCTATTATTCGTAATCTTCCCGCCCTTTACGGGTCGGCTCCGGGAGAAACATCCCGTATAATCGGGTCATACATAATGTGGACGGCCTTTGCTACAACCTGTGTCACCAGTTCCATGTTTATCACCTCGCTGGCCCCGAACCTTCTGGCCATAGAGCTGGTAAACAAGACTCTTAAGATCAGTATATCATGGACAGAATGGTTCGTCGGTTTTCTTCCCATGGGCATCATTCTTATCCTGTCTCTCCCTTTTCTCATCTTTAAGATTTACCCGCCTGAGATCAAATCCTGCCGGGAAATACCTTCCTCCGCAGCCCAGGAACTGATCAAGATGGGGAAATTTTCCCGCAAGGAGCTTGTGATGGCCCTGCTCGCAATTTTGGCCCTGACTCTGTGGATTTTAGGGGGAAAGCTCGTGGACCCCACCACGGTGGCAGGACTTGTCATCTCTTTGATGCTCATCACCGGGATTGTTACGTGGGATGACATCCTTGCAAACAAACAGGCATGGAACGTTCTCGCCTGGTTTGCCACCCTCGTTGCATTGGCTGATGGGCTAAACAAGGTCGGATTTGTTGTATGGTTCGCCAAGAGTATAGCTGTTCTTCTTGCAGGAATGTCCCCCATTGTTGTGATGGTGATCCTGGTGGTGATCTTTTTTATCATTCATTATATGTTCGCAAGTCTCACCGCGCACACCACGGCTATACTGCCCGTGATGCTGGCTGTCGGCGCTGCCATACCTGGTGTTCCCATCAGAACTTTTACCCTCCTCCTCTGCTATTCACTGGGAATCATGGGCGTGATCACTCCTTACGCCACCGGTCCGGGTCCTATCTACTACGGAAGCGGGTATATTACCACTAAAGACTTCTGGAAATTGGGGTTTATTTTTGGTATGATCTTTCTTGCTGTGCTGATAGGTATTGGTGTCCCATATCTTCTAGCTATGAAATAGAGACTGTCGATAAATGCAGTTGATGTCATCCTCCTCCGCCCAGGCGGAGGGGAATGACAGGTAAATAGATTCTAAACAAGGGGGAGATGACGAAATGACAAAGGAAATACGGGTTGCGGTTATTCCGGGTGATGGTATAGGCAGGGAAGTCGTTCCGGCTGGGCAGCGTGTGCTCGACACCGTCGCCAAAATTCACGGCGGCTTCCGTTTTGCTTATGAGACGTTTCCATGGAGTTGTGCCTACTACATGGAGCACGGCAGGATGATGCCGGAGGATGGCTTGAAGATAATAAGTCAGTTTGACACAATTTTTTTAGGGGCAGTGGGATTTCCCGGAGTCCCTGATCATATTTCGCTTTGGGGACTTCTTATTCCTATCAGGAAAGGGTTCGAGCAATATATCAACTTGCGGCCTGTTAAATTGCTTCCCAACGTCAAATCACCTCTTGCAAACCGAGCACCCGGAGACATTGATTTCTTTGTGGTCCGTGAAAATAACGAAGGGGAATATTCCAATATGGGCGGCGGCATTTATGAGGGTTCGCCGCATGAGGTGGTTGTTCAAAACACGGTATTCACCAGGCGGGGCGTGGAACGAGTTATCCGCTATGCTTTTGAGCTTGCCCGGTCGAAAGGGCGCAAGAGGGTGACGTCTGCCACAAAGTCGAACGGCATCACCTATACCATGCCTTTCTGGGACCGGGTCTTTCATGAGATCGGCACGGACTACAAGGATATTGAGCAGGAGCAGGTGCATATCGACGCGCTTGCCGCGCGTTTTGTTACGCACCCCGATCATTTTGAAGTTGTCGTAGCAAGCAATCTCTTTGGTGATATCCTTACTGACCTGGGGCCCGCAATCGCAGGCAGTCTCGGGATCGCTCCTTCAGCAAACCTGAACCCGGAGAGAAAGTACCCATCCATGTTCGAACCTGTCCACGGTTCTGCACCTGACATCGCCGGCAAAGGTATCGCAAATCCTATTGGCCAGATCTGGTGCGGCAGCATGATGCTTGAACACCTTGGGTTCCCTGATGCTGCCGAGGTGGTCATGAAGGCGATTGTCGCAGTCATACAGTCAGGCTTTGTCACCCCTGATCTCGGCGGTAAGGCGACGACTCTTGAAGTTGCCGAAGCAATATGCAAGGCTATAGAACAAACATGATTGGGATCTGAGGAGGCATTAGAGGCTCTTAATGCTTTTTTGATGGACCGGCTTTCCTGAAATCGATGTATCCCCGGTCAACATCTACGAATGTAAGCTGCACTCGAATCCTGTTGCCGACATCAAGGCCCTCGAAACCATGGACCACTCTCCCTTCGACAGGGATGGTGAGAAGCCTGGCCCAGGTGCCTTTTTCTGCTGCGCCGGTAACTATGGCATCGAACTGCTCCCCGATTCTATGCTCCAGAAGCATTGCCGCCGCGGATTTCCTGACCTGCCGTTCAACTTTGTTTGCGGCGTCTTCTTCTTGCGTGCAATGTTGGGCCAGGGCCTCAAGTTCATCATTGCTGTATGGCAAAGGACGTGCTCCTATAGCCGCCTTCAGCAGGCGTTGTGTGATAAGGTCGGGATACCGCCGGTTAGGGGCTGTGGAATGGGTATAGTCCCTGACTGCAAGCCCAAAGTGTCCCGGGACGTTTTCTCCGGGAAATGATGCAACATATTCACCAGCCCCCATAAGTTTTATCACCGACAGGGAGAGGTCCGGGAATCTCACCGGATCAGCTGTTTTAGCCTTGGTAAGGAACGCCTCCAGGGCTCTTGGATCCGGCTTATGGGGTAGTTCGAAACCATGTTCAGCAGCAAGCTCTACAATCCGCTCCCATCGTTTTGGAATGCGCACTACACGACGAATAGAAGGGAATTTTTTCGACGAGAGGTACCTTGCGGTGACGCCGTTTGCCCCTATCATGAAATCCTCGATAATGTCTTTTGCCCGGTTCCTTTTTTCGACTTCGAGATCGCGGATTTCATTACCGGCGAATACCGGCCTCGCTTCAATCGTTTCAAAACTTAGGGCGCCGTGAACGTGCCGGAGGTCCTTCATGTTTTGCGCTGCCTTGTCCTGCAAGCGCAGATTCGCCTCAAGTCCCTTTACCGCCGCAACAGCCTCAGGCATACTTCCATGCCCTTCAAGCCATGCCGCCAAACTATCGTAGGCGAGCTTTGCATGATTGCTGACTAGTGCCCTGTAGATATCAGAGTCCTCTAAGGCTCCGTCCGCGCCAATCACCATTTCAGCAACAATTGCCAGTCGATCCTCATTGAAATTCAGGGACGTCAGGTCGGTAGAAAGTTTTTCGGGAAGCATGGGGAAGATCCTGGCAGGGGTATAAACAGAGGTCGTATTATGGCGGGCGTGTCCGTCAATTGCCGAGCCATTATTAACAAGTTCGTCCACATCAGCCACGGCAACAAGTATCTTTACCTTGTCACCCGGCATCGCCTCGGCAACAGTAAGCTGATCCAAATCGAGCGAATCATCGTTGTCGATGGAGGCCCACAGCAGGCCCCTAAGGTCACGAAACCCCTCGCCGCTTATTGCTGCCGGCGACTCAATCCTGTCGAGTTCGGCGAGTGCTTCACTTGAAAAGTCAGGGAGTAGGCCCCTCTGAAGCATCGCCCTATGAGCGATTCTCTGTAAATGCGCACGGTGTTGCTTTTCATCGGTCTGCATATGCTGTTTGCCTCATTTTTTTGTTAATAATAACTCATATTGCCGAATCAGTAAACGCAAAAAATCAAAAAGCCTTAAGGCCGCCCCTTCATCACCTTCTCAGGCGTCTTTTTGCAGTTTTGGTTTTGCGCCCAGTTTGTATAGGATATTTGCCATAAGGCAGAATCCGGTCAACGCAAACACTATGAGGTTGATGCCCACCAGGGCTGTCAGTATCAACCAATAGGGGCTGCAGACCCATGCCAGCACGGCGCTCGACAGAGAAAATATCCCGGCTATGAGCCATATTATTCTTTCGAGATACCAGCTGTCCGTCTTTGAGATATACATAATGCCCT
The DNA here is from genome assembly GCA_963830245.1 of Nitrospirota bacterium. Classification (GTDB taxonomy): domain Bacteria; phylum Nitrospirota; class Thermodesulfovibrionia; order Thermodesulfovibrionales; family Dissulfurispiraceae; genus JADFXI01. Next base: position 48,641 of record CAWHNC010000007.1, on the reverse strand, counting down.
CCTTTTTAAATGCAGGTAAAGGTTTAGGTAAAGGTAAAAAAAACAGGTTAAGATGTATGCCTCGTTCTTGACTCTACTCTTCCTAAACCTAAACCTTATTCTTTGCCTGTCTTTTAACCATGTAATATAATACCGGCACCATTGTCCTTGACAGAAATGTCGAGGCGACCTCACCGGCCATCAGCGATATTGCCATGCCTTGAAATATGGGATCAAAGAGAATCACCGAGGACCCCACTACTACCGCAGCTGCTGTAAGGAGCATCGGCCTGAACCGTATGACTCCCGCCTGAACTACGGCCTCCTTTAAGGGCACACCCTCTGAGAGTTTAAGCTCGATAAAGTCAACCAGTATGATGGAATTCCTGACGACTATTCCTGCCCCTGCAATGAACCCTATCATGGAGGTTGCGGTGAAGAACGCCCCCATCAGTGCATGGCCCGGCAAGATACCGACAAGGGAAAGCGGGATAGGGGCCATGATGACAAGGGGCACTATGAAAGACTTGAACCAGCCTACGACCATTATATAGATCAAAACCAACACCGCCGCAAAGGCGATGCCCAGGTCCCTGAAGACCTCATAGGTAATGTGCCATTCGCCGTCCCATTTCATGGAATAGGTATTCTCAAGCAAGGGCTGGACAGTGGAATACTGCTTCAACTCATATCCGCCGGGCAATTTAATCTTACTTACAGCCTCCTTCATTTTTAATATGGCGTATACGGGGCTCTCTTCACTTCCGGCAACATCGCCGGTCACATATACCACGCGTTTCAGATTTTTGTGGTAAATGGTTTTGTCCTCTATCCCGTTATTCACTTTAACCAGTTCGGAAAGCGGCACCATGGTGCCCGAGGAAGAAGGGATTCCAATCGCTCCGAGCTTTTCAACTCCCGCCCTTTCATCAAGCGGCGCCCTCAAAAAAAGCTCAACAGGTTCCTTGTCTTTTTCAATGTGGACCAGCCCGGCAGTCAGACCCCCCAGTGCCGCCTTGAGCGTCCGGGACACCGCTTCGGTAGTGATGCCGTTGTAAGAAGCCTTTTCCTTGTCGACATCGAAGGATATTTTTGGACGGTCATCCTCAACCGACCAATCGGTATCAACTACACCCGATGTTTTGTTGAAGATTTCTTTTATCTTCCTTGCGACCTCGATCTGCCCGTCGAAATCAGGCCCATACACTTCAGCGACAAGAGTGCTCTGCACCGGGGGGCCGGGCGGTATTTCAACGACCTTAATCCTCGCGTTATAGCGGTCAGCTATTTTTTTAATTTCGGGCCTTATCCTTTTTGCGATATCATGGCTCTGTGCCTTTCTTTCATCCCGTGGGACAAAATTGACCTGAATGTCGGCTTCGTTGTTTCCCGATCGCAGGTAGTAGTGGCGCACAAGACCGTTGAAATTAAACGGCGCAGCAGTGCCGATATAAGACTGATAATTGGTGACCTCCGGTACTGTTTTCAGGTATTCGCCTATTAGCCGCGCCAATCCTGCAGTGTCCTCGAGTGCGGCGCTCTCGGGCATGTCGATGATGACCTGAAGTTCGTTCTTGTTGTCGAAAGGCAGCATTTTAACGGTCACAAGCTTAAGCGGAACAAGTGCAATGGCTCCGCAAAGCAGCAGCAGAACAAGAATTATTCCGATAGTTCGCTTCCTGCTGTTTTCGAGCAGCCCCCTCAGATTTTTTTCATAAAGACGGTTCAACACAACAAAGAAGCGGTTTTCCGCTTTTTCTTTTTGCCCCTCACTTTTCTTTTTTGTGCCTTTTAACACGATATAGCTCAACCAGGGGCTGATGATAAAAGCAATAAGCAGGGAAAGAATCATGGCGGCTGATGCGCCGACAGGAATGGGCCGCATATAAGGACCCATCAGGCCCGAGACGAAGGCCATCGGCAGGAGCGCAGCTATGACCGTAAAGGTGGCCAATATCGTGGGATTCCCCACCTCGTCGACTGCGAGCACTGCAGTTTCCCGGTCGACAGATTTAGCCCTGAAATGGCGATGTATGTTCTCAACAACCACGATGGCATCGTCGACCAGAATGCCTATTGAAAAAATGAGGGCGAATAGTGTGACCCTGTTGAGTGTGTACCCATGCATGTAATTGACCAGTATAGTTAGGGCCAGGGTAACCGGCACTGCAACGCCGACAACTATCGATTCTCTCCATCCCAGGGCAAGAGCTATCAGGATTGTTACAGAGATGGCTGCTATGAGCATGTGTTCAAGAAGCTCGTCGGATTTTTCTTTGGCGGTGACTCCATAGTTCCGCGTAGTTGTGATCTCCACTTCCGAGGGGATGACCGTCCCCTTTATGGCGGCTATTTTCCTGAGGGCCCTTTCCGCGATGTGCGTCGCATTGGTCCCTTTCTTCTTTGCTATCGTAATAGTGACCGCCTCGTATTGTCCTGCGGGGCTGCCCTGATCACCATTGCGGGCTTCTTTTTCTTCACGCGCAGCAGCAGGGCCAAAGCCCATGAAAACATACTTTGCAGGCTCTTCCGGGCCATCGTTTATGCTTGCCACTTCTTTTAAATAGACCGGCCTGCCATTGGAAACGCCGACTACAACATTTCCGACATCCCGGGCATTCTTAAGAAAGGAGCCTGTTTCAACCAGGAAATCATTATTGCCTGAGGGGAATTCACCTGAGGGCAGCACGAAGTTGGCTTTTTGCAGCGTGCCCGTAATTTGCAGCGGAGAGAGAGAGTACGCCCTAAGGAGTATTGGGTCCATGACAATCCTGATCTGCCGTTTTTGGCCGCCTATTATATTAGTTTCAGCAACGTCGGCATCCTTTTTCAGCGCCCCGGCAACCTCCTGTGCAACACGCCTCAGCTCATATCCGTTATACCTCAGGCTCCAAAGCGTGAATGCAAGTATGGGAACTTCGTCAATCGATTTGGGCTTGACCAGAGGTTGTGATACGCCGGGAGGGATTTTATCGTAATTGGACATCAATTTGTTATAGAGTTTGACAATGCTGCTTTCCATATCCTGCCCGACATAAAACCTGACAATCGCCATGCTCATGCCGGGTCTTGATATGCTATAGACGTATTCAACACCCTTTATTTCCCACAGGAATTTCTCCATAGGCTTGGTGACAAGCTCTTCGACCTCTTTTGCAGAGGCTCCGGGGTAGGAGACCATTACATCAATCATCGGGACAACTATCTGGGGCTCTTCCTCACGCGGCGTTACGATGACTGCAAACACGCCGAGGACCAGCGAGGCAATGACGAGCAGGGGAGTCAGCCGGGAGTTGATGAAGGCCCCGGCGATACGGCCTGCCAATCCCAAGTGCTTCACTGCAGCTTCATCCCGGCGACAATTCCGCCATCGACAGCTCTCGATATATTGTCAATGATCACCCGGTCATTTGCATTTACTCCGGAAAGAATTTCAACATTATTGCCGTAATGACTGCCGGGCCGCACGAGACGGAATGAAATGATGCCACCCCGATCGACGGCGTATACCCCGGTAAGCTGTCCTTTTTCGACTATTGCCTTGTCAGGTAAGACAATGGCAGACTTCTTGCCGGTGGGTATCTTTACGCGTGCGTAGAGGCCTGTCCGTAATGAAGGCCCCGTGAGAGCAATCTTTGCAATGAACGTTCTTGACAGGGGATCAATTGAGGGGACAATTTCGGTGATTCTTCCTCTCAACTGCCGGTCAATGGCATCAACAGAGACATCGACAGGTGTTCCGGCAGCGACTTTTCCGGTGAGATGCTCATCAAGATGGGCTTCAAGGACAAATGAAGATACGTCCTCCACTGTAAGAAGGGGGGTTCCCGGCACTGCCATGCTGCCGCGCTCTGTTTTCTTTGCGGTTACAACGCCTGAGACCGGGGATATTATGGTTGTATACTCTCGATTGACCTGTGCCTCTTTAAGCAAGGCCTTTGACCGCTCGTAATCGGATTCGGAGATTTTTTTTTGCGTCTCCATCTGATCTATCTCCTGCTGGGAAAGCGCTTTTTCGTCATAAAGCTTCCTGTAGCGGCTGTATGTTAAGTCGGCCAGGGATTTGTTTTGGTGTGAAGACTCAAGAGCTTTTTCGGCAGCGATAACTTTTTGCACTGCATCCCTGTCATCAACTGTCAGGAGCACCTGTCCGGCTTGGACCCGGTCGCCTTCTTTTACTCTGAGTGAAGTGACGGCGCCCAGCGTTCTTCCGGCAATCTGGATTATTGTTTTCGCCATTAGTGTGCCTGATGTTTCAAGGTATTCCGCTACTTCAGACGGGTGCACTATTGTTACAGTTACACCCTCTACTGTTTGCCTGCTTACTGCTGAGGCGCCGGGCCCGATCTTATCCTTGCAGCCGGGGGAAAAGAGGCAAACAACACAGAGCAAAGAGTAAAGAGCAAAAGACGAAAAGGGAAGGGCTGTATGAAGTCCGTTGTCTGTATTATGTGTTAAAGACGTAATCTTTTGCCCTATGCACTTTGCACTTTGCTCTTTGCGGTAAGTCATACTTTCCTCCAAAGTTATTCTATATTCAGGTCTTTGAGAATCGTCCCGCTTTCATAGCAGAGATTGGCTACGGCAATACAGTATTCGCTCTCCCTGACCACGAGATTAGTGCGCGCGTGGTCCAGACTTACCTGCGCATCCATGAGGTCGACGAGAGGTGAAAGGGAATTTTCGTAGCGGATCTTCACCAGTCGCGTTCCTTCTTCAGCGGTCTTCAGCTCCGACTGGGATAATTCGAGGTTCTTCCTGGCCTCGTCAATGCCAAGGTATGATTGGTACACCTTAAACGATACTTTATCTATCAGCCCCTTAAGACGCTCCTCTGCTTCAGCCGTCCTGTACCGCGCCTGAGCCAGTTCGTGCTCTCGTTTTGTGCCGTCGAAAAGCTCCCATCTGAGGAACGCGGTAACTATCCAACTGCTGCCTTCGGAGCCGACAGGATAGTGTTGGTCATTCATTTGATAGGAGCCGCCCACGCCCACAGTAGGCCAGTACGCCGCCTCTGAAAGCGCAATGCTGCTTTTTGCGTTCTCATGCAGCGCTTCCATGGATTTGATATCTTTCCTTGAAAGCGCTGCATTCTTGTAATATTCCATGTCCCTGACAGGGATTTGAGGATAGACTCCCGCAACATCGACAGTCTTCTGAGTGCCCAGCAGGAGAGAGAGATATCGCCCGGCGACGGCAAGGTTCTTCCTGATGCTGATAAGCTGCTGCTCCGCTTCAGTGACCGCAGTTGTCGCCCTGAGCGTATCCGAGAACAGTCCGAGGTTCGCCTTAAGGCGCAGTTCCGCAATGCGGAGGTGTTCCCGGGTGTCTTCCAGCGTTTTTTCAGCCATTGAGACCTGCTCCCTGGTTTTTACCACGGTGAGATATGCCTGCATAACTCTAAAAGCAATGTCCTCTCTTTTCCTCATATATTCCTCATTTTTTGCAGTATGCTCCAGCCTCGCCATTTCAATCCCGACGTATGTCTTTTTCGTAAAGATCGGCTGTTCGAAAGAGAGCGATGTCTGGAAATCGCTGATAGCACTTGGACTGTTCAAGGAATTAAGAGCGAAATCAGCCTGAGAGAATCGTTCCTGATTGAGTTTTGCCATAAAAGCATAGGTTGGGTTGGTAGTGCTCATAAAGCGCTCTTCAAAGTTGAGTCTGGGTAAAAGAAAACTCCGCGCCACACCTATATCTTCTTTGGAAGCGGAAAGAGTGTTTTTAAACGCCCGTATCTCATGATTGTTTTCAAGGGCGTTTCTGACAGCATCGGTAAGAGAAAGCATGGCTTCTGCATCACCGGCTGTCGCTGAAGCCGGAAAAGCAGTAAGCGACAGGCAGTAAGCAGTAAGCAGTAAAAGACGAAAGGAGAACAGCTTTACCTGAACAGTATTAAGTTTAAACTTCATTTTTTTCTCCTTTTTTTCTGCCACTGCTTACTTCCTGCTTTTTACTGCTTTTTTTTGCTTTTTTATATCTTATGAACGCCTTCAACGCTTCCATGTCGCACCTGCCGGTCTGTTTCTGGAATTCATGGCAGGCACGAAGCGAGCGGAGGTCTCTTTTTAAAGTTGTATCATCTTTGAGCAGTTCGTGCAATAGGGCAAGAAAACTTAGATGTTTTCCAGGCAGGACTTTTTTAATGCTGTAGAACATCAGTTTCCCTTCCCTCCGGTCTTTGAGAAAGCCTGCTTTCAGCAGCAGAGAGAGGTTCCTTGATGCGAGGGGCTGAGACATAGTAAGCACCCCCATTATCTGGCAGACGCAAAGTTCCTCTTTTGTCAGCAACAGAAGTATCCTGAGCCGCGATTCATCTGAAAACAGTTTGATAAGGTCCAATACTTCTCGCATAAACATATTTATATATGATTATATGAAAACCTGTCAAGCAAAAAAAATAATGCGGCCGGCTATCGCCTGACCGGGAGGATTGCTTTTTGTAGTGATCTTTTGTTAGATTTTAGGACTATGAACGAGAAAGAGGCGCTTATCGGGATAATCAGGGAGCGTTCCTTCCAGTGCAGCAGCGAGCCTTCATTCAAGCTTGTCTCCGGAGGCTTAAGCCGCTTTTATTTTAATATGAAAAAAACGACTCAGTCTCCGGACGGGATGTACCTTGTCGGCAAACTGTTATTTGAAAAAATAAAAGAACTGGGACTGACCCCGGACGCACTGGGCGGGCTGACGATGGGAGCGGACCCTATAGCCTATGCAGTTGCCATGCACTCGTATTATATGAAAGAACCGATGCAGGCCTTTGTTATCCGTAAAGAGCCGAAGGGGCATGGATTAAGGCTGCCTATTGAAGGCAATGTCAAGGCCGGAGACCATGTTGTCATCATAGATGATGTAGTGACCACAGGCGGTTCTACAATAAAGGCGATAACAGTAGCCAAAGAATACGGCCTGATTATTGATGCTGTGATTGTACTTGTCGACCGTTGCGAACAGAACGGCAGACAAAATATTGAGGCTTTGGGGTATCCTGTATACGATATCCTTACCGTCAACGACTTCATCCCGGTATAGAAACAGTCCTGTCCTGAAGTTGACATATGAGAGCCCGTAATTTACTATCTAGGTATGATGAAAGGAGGTGAAATCCTTACAGTATTTAAGGCTGTGCGCTGTCCTCACGGAGGCAGCATGGCAGTTGGGGACAATCTGCACATGAGAAAAAATGTAAAAAAAGCTTGAAATGGGGGGGAATATGAGGCAAAAACTTGCGGTTTTAATATTAGGGTTGATTATCATAGCGGGACTTATGGTTTTTGGCGGGGCTGCAAAGAACAGTATTGCTGCTGTTGATATGAGTGGCGAATCTTGTTATACAATTCCTGGTGATTACATAGATGCCAAAGTGGTCAAACCGGAGAATGTCACTTTTAATGGCATTGCATATATAGCGGGGCATGGCGGACATATCGCGATTATCGATATGCGGACTATGAAGTCTCCGACTGATGTTGAAAAGGACAGAATCGTGCTTACGGAGGCCGGTTCCGAGATGGAAGGAAAGATCGCCGGGATGAGCTTTGAAGAGGTCAAAAAGGCCGGCGGCACACACGGGCAGGCGCTTATTACTCAAAAAGGGAAAAAGATAATGATTGCCGGTACGTTGGACGGCGATGTTTACAAGATTGACATGAGCACAGGGAAGAAAGAGGGCCCATTCAAAGTCGGGGAGAAGTTCTGCGGAGCTATCCTGGGTCCTGACGGCAATATCTATTTTGAGGACATGGCTAACGGCGACGTGTATGTCTGGAACGCAAAAACGCTCAAGACAGTAGATAAAATGCCGGTAGGCAAAGCTGTTTGCGGTATTCAGTGGACTAAGAATCATCAGAAGGCGTACATTACCGATATGCCGACCGGTATAGTATACGTTTATAACTGGAAAACGAAAAAGGAAATTAAGCAGATTACCAGTCCTGAAATGACCTTTATTCATCAGACCCGCATGACGCCTGACGGGAAATATCTCTGGGTCAGCGCACCCAACGAGTACGATCCTGGTCTGAAGCCCGGGACGCATAAGAGCCAGATTATCATTATCGATACAAAGAAAGATCAGATCGTTAAGAGGATTGTATTGCCTGATAATATAAGACCACACGACTTTGCATTCACCAAGGACGGCAAATATGCATTTGTTTCGTCGAGGACGTACGGTGATGACAGCGAACTGGATGTAATGGATTTAAAGAACGCCAATATCGTGCGGCAGGTTTCGGCTTGTGCCAGCTGCCATAAGGCTGTAGGTGTGGAAGTCAAGATTGACAAGGGCTCACCCCTTCTTTGCGGATTGGAAATAGATTGGCATCCCGGCAAATAGCCTGATTGACATTTCTTGTAAAAAAGGGGCAGACTTATTTATGCCCCTTTTTTAATTTTAAAACTAAAGCTCTTTAATGAAGACAAGGCTTAACATAGTTTCAATTGCTGTCAAAAACCTGAGCAGAAAAATCGTCAGGACAGTAATACTGCTATTGGCTGTTACGGTAGTCAGCGGCACCATTTTTTTTGCAACTCTCTTCATTTCCAGCATGCAGAACGCGTTGAAGATAGGCACGTACCGGCTCGGAGCTGATATCCTTGTCGTCCCTGCAAAAAATGCCGCCGAAGCCCGTTCGGCCCTGCTCTCCGGGGAACCTGCCAGCTTTTACATGGACAATTCCGTGCTTGCGAAAGTGAGGCGTATTGAAGGCGTGAAGGAGGCGACCCCGCAACTTTTTCTTAAGCCGTCCTCTTTTTCCTGCTGTTTCAATGTTGATGTCTTTCTCATGGCATTCGATCCGCTCTCGGATTTTACCGTCACTCCGTGGCTTGAAAAAAATATTAAAAAACCTTTGAGCGGGAACGAGGTTATAACGGGCAGGAACGTGCCTGTAATCGCAGGTGATACGCTCCCATTTTACGGCACGCCATTTACGGTTGTCGGCACGCTAGAACCTACCGGCATGAAATTTTTTGACCAGGCGGTTTTCATGACTCTGGATGCCGCTTATAAGATGGCTGCAAATTCAAAGACGAAAGCCATGCAGCCGATAACCATAGGCAGGAACGATATATCGGCAGTGCTGGCCAGGGTAAAGAATGATTATACTCCGGACAGGGTAGCGCTCAGGATAGAGAACGACATCGACGGCGTCAAGGCGATTGTTTCGGATGAAGTGCTGAATACGGTCAGAAAACAGTTGAACGGCCTTTTGAACGGCATTCTTCTTATAAGCGCTGTCGTATGGATCCTGGCCCTATTGATGATGGGGTTTGCATTTTATATGATAGTGAATGAGCGGCAGCGTGAAATAGGTTTATTGAGAGCGATGGGAGCAAGGAAGATGCACATTTTCAGGCTTATAATAACTGAGGCTGTTATTATATCCACATGCGGCGGCATCTGCGGGTTGATAGTCGGCTCGGCCATCCTGCTGACATTCAAGGGTCTTATATTGCAGACTCTTAAATTGCCGTACCTTCTGCCTGCTCCGGAATTGCTTGCTGAATTGGTGGCCGGCACACTGTTGTTTTCCATGCTGACCGGACTCCTTTCTTCCTTGCTGCCCGCTATATCAGCGAGCAGAATGGAACCATATGAAGCGATTCGCAAAGGAGAATGACAATGAGAAGAGATAGAGGTATAGGTATAGGTATAGGTTTAGGTAAACAAAGGCTTCTTTTAATTTTTTTCTTAACCTTTACCTGTACCTTTACCTTGTTTTATCTCTTTTCTTGCAAGGGAAAAGAAGCAACACAGGAGGGAAAGCAGGGTCCGGTATATAACCCCTATTCGACCGAATCGGTATTTCTGGAAACAAAACAAAGGTTGGAAGCTCATCCGGAAGATGCCGATGCCTGGTTTCATCTCGCAAATTTATATGAAAACAACGGGCAATATGCCGAAGCGATTGACGCGTATAAGAAGGTATCGAAGCTGAGGCCGTCACAGGGGTTTGTGTATGTCAAAATAGGGACCTCTTATGACCGGATCGGGAAGCCCAGGGAAGCTGTGGAGGCTTTAAAAAAGGCTGTGCACTATATGCCCGGCTACGCGGTGGCATACAACAACCTTGGGATAGCGTACGGAAACCTTGGCAGGAACCGCGAGGAAATAGCCGCGCTGAAGAAGGCTTTGCAACTGCGTCCGAGCTATGTCACAGCACGGTACAATCTGGGAATTGCGTATCTCAGAGTTAAAGACAGGAAGGCGGCGCTGCAGCAATATGAACTTTTAAAGGATGTTGAAAGCGGGACAGCCGAGGCGCTGAAGAAAGAGATCGACAAGAGCGGAAACTGAATAATGATAGAAGTTAAGGATGTTACCAAGACTTATACAATCGACGGGAAAAAAATCAGGGCCGTCGATCAGGCAAGCTTTACGGTGCAGGATGGTGAAACATTATCGGTCATCGGGCATTCAGGGAGCGGGAAAACAACCATGCTGAGTTTGATCGGGGGGTTGACTAAACCGGATTCAGGCTTGGTCGTTATCAACGGAAGCGATATATGGTCAATGAATGACGACGACCTTTCTGGTTTCAGAAACAAAACCATCAGTTTCATTTTCCAGTTTTCCAGTCTTATCCCGACCCTTACGGTATTCGAAAATATCATGCTCCCGGTCACGTTCGGTATGCACGGCGGAGACACCGGCAGCCACGCCGAGCAGCTATGTGAAGCTGTGGGCCTGCGTGAAAAAATGCATTCTTACCCATCACAGCTTTCCGGAGGCCAGCAGAGGAGAGTTGCCATTGCAAGGGCCTTTATAACCAATCCGGCTATTGTCCTTGCCGATGAGCCTACTGGAGACCTCGATGAAGAGACCGAAGCTGAAATGATCAGTTTGTTTAAAAAGATCAACGAAGAAAAAGGCACGGTTTTTATTATAGTTACTCATAATACGGACCTTGCCAGACAAACTGGACGGCAGTTGAAAATGAGCAACGGTGTAGTGACACCGGTGTAGGAGGAACTGACCATGGACAACCGTAAATCGGTGCAAAGCGCATATAGTCACGACGGCAGGAGTTGCCAGGAAATAATTACCGACGCCCAGAGGATGGATGACATCCGGGAAAAGAAGGAGGAGGGCGTGCGGATAATCAAAGAAGCAGAAGAGATGAGGCAAAAAGGGCTGGCCCTGGTTAAGGAGGCCGATGCCGAAGAGAAAAAAGAAAAGGCAATCCTGAAGGCTGTTCTCGAGTTTGTTGCTTCTGATGCAGAGTTCATAGAAGAGAACGGTGAGGGTGCGATAGTAATCAGATTAAGCGAGGAAGAGAGGAGCGGCAGGACTTATGTAGTGATCAGGGGCGCTGATTCAAAAAAGCAGTTTATTGTTTTTTACAGGTTATAAATGGAGTATCTGGGTTGAAACTTGCATCTTTCTCACTTGCTCATATACTTTTCTGGTGAAAGGAGGTCTGCGAGTGCTGCGAACTCCTCTATCGACAGGGTTTCCGCCCTCCTGCGCGGGTCTATACCTGCATCAATCAGTATTTCTCTAATATCCGGCGAGAGCTGTTTCAGGGAGTTTGAAAGTGTTTTTCTGCGCTTGGAGAATGCGGTCCTTACAACGGTGAAAAATAATTTTTCGTCCTTTACAGCGATTTTCGGCTTATTGCGCATTGTGAGATGGACAACGGCAGAGTCGACTTTTGGAACAGGTTTGAACGCTGTTCGCGGAATAATGAATCCCATTTCCGCGGCTGCCGCATATTGGACCGATATTGACAGGACGCCATAGGCCTTTGTATTAGGCCCGGCGGTTATCCTCTCCGCAACTTCTTTCTGGATCGTCAACGTCATTGACTTCATCTGCTTTCCAGCTTCCATCAGCCTGAAGATGATCGGAGTGGTGATATAATAAGGAATGTTGGCCACAACCTTGAATGTTTCCAGCTTTTCATAAGCATAGGTGAGGGCATCACCCTCGACTAGCTCTACATTGCCGGCTTCGTCAAACCTGTTCTGCAGCCTGGTGAACAGATCGTTATCAAGCTCTATGGCAATGACCTTTTTGGCAATTCCAGACAGGATGGCCGTAAGACTGCCATGTCCCGGCCCTATCTCTACCACAGTATCGTGAGAAGTAACATTGGAGACTTCGACGAGTCTGCGGAGGATCGAGGGGTCGAAAAGAAAATTCTGGCCTAGCTGTTTTTTCGCCATAAAAAACACATTATCATAGTTTTAGAAAGTGCCTGAATATCTTTAGGTAGTTCATAAGGATTCTGTCTCCCTCAGGCTTCTTATTCAACCATAACTCTATGGCAAGTTCCTGCACCTCGGGCCTCTTATGGAGCGCAACCCATTTTTCTATGTTTTCGCTATTGTCCGAAAGATGCTGTTTGATTGTGCGCATGAGCAGGAATCTCCTTCGGAACCTGCTTTCCCAGAGTTTCTTATAGGCGCCGGGGTCGTGTTCTATGATTGCCCGCGCCGCCATTTCTCCGGATTTCATTGCATAGTATATCCCCTCATAGATAACAGGCATTACCATGCCCGCCGCATCTCCGGCAAAGAGGACATTGCCCCTGTTGAAGAGTGTGCCTGTCCATTCCGGCATTTTAAACGCGCGGGTCCTGCCTAAGAGTTCCTGCCTGTTTAATTCTGCGAGCGGGGTGTTGAACCTTCTTCTGGCAAAGATATCGAGAAAAGCGGTGAGAGTCCGGGGAGTTGAACTTCCGGTGCCGATCGAAGCGCATCCCCTGGAAGGGAAGACCCAGGAGTAGTAGCTAGATGCATGCTGCGTGCCGAACCAGAACTCGCAGACGTCATAATCGGCAGGTTTTATAAGCGCGCTGATGGTATTGATCGAACGGGCCCTCGGCATTTGCAACGACGCGGCTACCTTGGACGTTATACCGTCGGCGGCGATTACATAATCCGATTTAATGCGCAGTTCCTCGCGTGCCGGCTTCCTTGTGATGACCGAAATGATGGTACTCCCGGTTTCTTCGAACCTGCTGAACATGCCCTCTATAACTGAAGCTCCCTGCTCAACGGCCAGTTCCCTTAAATGTGTATCGAAGGCCCCTCTTTCCGTAATGAAAAGGGCTTCACCCGACAGCTCTACATTTACCCTTTCGCTGCACGGCGAGATAATGCTGATCTTTTTTACTTTCTTTATAACGGTGTTTTCAGGTATGTCAAGCTCGCTGAATGCGGAAGAGGGAATGCCGCCGCCGCAAGGTTTTACATAGGACAGGTCACGTTCGACAAGTGTGGTCCCGATCTTGTTTCCAGCCAGTATTCGCGCAGCCATAGCTCCGGCGGGACCACCGCCGATAATAAGGACATTAGTGCGTATCATCACTCTTTAAAAGGCAAAAAAACCAAGGTATAGGTATAGGTATAGAGGCAAAAGAGGGAACTATCCCCATACTCCTATCCTCACCTATCTGTTTGTCTTTACCTATGCCTCTACCTCTACCTTTATTTACCCCCTGACAGTCAGGACCGGGCATGGGGAATAGCGAACTATCTTCTCTGCAGTGCTCCCGAATAAAAAACGGTCCAGCCCTTTTCTGCCGTGCGTGCCTATGACGATAATGTCGATATTTTTTTCCTGGGCAAATTTCAGTATCACTTCATAGGGAATTCCGCGCAGGACTGTAAATTCCACATTCTTTAAATCCTTCAGTTCTTCACAACCGAATTTTTCGAGCTCCTTTTGAGCGCCTTTCTCCATGTCTTTGTACATTTGATCAAAGGAAACATGAGGCACGTAAAGTCCTGAAGCCGATGCGACATCATAGATTACGTGGAGCAAATACAGCCTGGCATTGCAATTTTTTGCCATGTCCACCGCATACGACAGGGTGTGGAGCGCCCCTTCGGAAAAATCAGTCGGGAAAAGAATCCGTTCTGTCAACATGATGGTAATCCTCCTTTTTTAAAGACAGGTAAAGGTGAAGGTAAAGAGAGAAACCACGACAAAAAAATTTCTATACCTTTAGCTTTGCCCCACCTTTATTCAGTAGATAGATCAACCGGATTCCCTCAAATGTCAAATGGGGCCGGTGAATAAAAGCCCTGTTTATAAAAGATGAAACGAATGGTGCGTTCCCACCTGTTACGACTAATTGTAACTTAAATTTAAGCTCTTTCTCCATCATTATTATGAGTTTTTCCACAGCACCGGCTGTTCCGTAAATAATACCGGATATAATGGACGAGGCTGTATCTTTCCCGATGGCCTTTTCCAGCGCATCGGTGGAGACGAGAGGCAATTTTGCCGTTCCGGAGTTCAAGGCTTTCAGCATTAAAGAGATGCCGGGCAAAATGGCGCCTCCGAGAAGCGCGGACTTTTTACCCACAACCGTAATAGTAGTTGCTGTGCCGAAGTCCAAAACTGCTGTAGGCCGCCCCTTATTACAGCTAATCCCCGCAACGGCATTGGCGATCCTGTCGGCGCCGAGTTTGCGCGGTTCTTTTATGCTAAAGGTCAGACCGTTGTTTAATCCGGTACTGATATATAATGGACGTGTTTTGCAGAAAGAGGCGAGTGTCTCGTTTATTACCCGGTTTCGCGCCGGGACCACTGAAGCAACAATCGTGGAAACGGTCCCGGACATATTCTCAGCAGGCGCATCCTTTATCATTTGAGCCACAATCTTTTTATATGAGCCTGATGTTCGGGCAGGATGAGTCGGCACTTTCCTTACGATCAGAGACTTGCCATGCAGCGGCTACTGAAATAAACCGAAACCGATATTGGAATTTCCGATATTAACCGCAATCAACATCCTTCCCTCAGTATCGTGACATCTCCGGCATTTATTTTGATAACGGAACTGTCCGGGAGCCTAAGTATAAGCAGCCCTTCGTTGTCGATGCCCTCTGCCAGGCCGGTGAGTTTTACTTCTCCAGTTGTGGCAGTCACGTTGCGGCCTATAGTGGAAGACAGGCTTTTCCAGGCGTTAAGGACCGGACCCTTTCCGGATTGCAGAAGGATAGTGTACCAGGAATCGAGAGATTTTATTATTTCCAGTGCGTACAGAGTCCTTGATTGAGGATGTCCGGTTTCAAGCATGACCGATGTTGCTGTCTCCCGTATGTTATCAGGCATATCGGAACTATCGAGGTTTAGATTGATTCCCACGCCGATCACTGCATAATCAATTCTGTCGGCGTCAGCTTTCATTTCCGTCAGGATGCCTCCTGTTTTCTTGTCCGCCACCATTAAATCATTAGGCCATTTAATAGATACCTGAACAGAGGAGAGCTTTCGTATAACTGAGGCGCAGGCAACGGCGGACATAAACGTGAGTATTGCCGCGTCCCTCGGCGGCCAGTCCGGCCGCACTATGATGCTTAGATACAGATTTTGCCCTGCCGGAGATGACCAGGTTCTGCCGCGCCTTCCTCTTCCTTCTGTCTGGCTGTCGGCGATGATTACCGTGCCTTCGCGCTGTCCTTTTGCTGCGAGTTCGGCTGCTTTTGTGTTAGTTGAAGCGGTCAACGGGAAAAAAACTATTTCACTGCCGATTGTTACATCCCGACATGCAAGGCCGTCTCTGATTTCCTCAATGGAAAGTTCAGAAAGCTGCATTGCCTTTATTCTTATACATTTCTTTTTCGGGCCACGCGCACTCTGAAAATAAATAGCAAACAGAGCAGCGGGGATTTTTTGCAGCACAGGTTTCCCTTCCGTGCAGGATAAGGGCGAGACTGAAGCGCGTCCACTTATCCTGTGGTATTTGCAGCATAAGTTCCTGTTCCATCGTGTCGGCATTCTTTGATTGTGAAAGCCCCAGGCGGCTTGCCACCCTGAGCACATGAGTATCCACGGCAATAGCCTGCTGTCCGAAAGCGCACCCGAGTAACACATTAGCGGTTTTTCTGCCGACGCCGGGAAGAGTGACAAGCTGATCTATGGTTTGAGGCACATCCCCATTAAAGTCACTTGCCAATTTTCTACAACACTCGATGATCGTCTTTGCCTTGCTTCGGTAATAGGTTATGCTGGCAATTTCGCGCTCAAGTATTTCGTTATCTGATTGCGCGAACTGTTCAGCGGTCCGGTATCGCCTGAAGAGCTTTTCGGTAACCTGATTTACTCTTGTATCAGGGCACTGCGCGGAGAGGATGGTTGCTATAAGGAGTTCGAATGGATTACTGAAACGAAGGGCGATTGCCGGGTCAGGATATTTCTTGAACAGCTTGGTTATTATCTTTTTTGCCGGGGTTTTAGTGTCTGGCATAATGACCATTATATCACAAAAACCATGCGGTGTATGCTTCGGGGACCTCTATCCTGAAAACTGTGCCTCTTGTAATCGGATAGAGGTCCCCCCTGACCTAAACAGTTTAGTGAAGGTGCATAGTGTCCGAACCTTCCTTGACAGTAAGCTTTTTACCCACGGCAATCACCAGTATGGATAAAATAGAAGCAACGACAAAAGTCCCGACAAGATACAAAGTACCGTTGGAAGCCGTGGTTGCCGCAGCCTTGGCAGCAGCCGGAATACCTGCAACAGCTGCCTTCAAATAAGTAGGCACCCAGGCTTTAATTACATATGCCTGCAGACATGTCATCACTCCGATGACTGCTGTCAGAATCAGAGAATGTTTTATCGTAAACGCGAATATATCGCCTTCCCTTCCTACCATGTTGGTAGCTGCAGTAGCAACAGACAGTGACTGTGGAGAAATCATCTTGCCGCAGACGCCGCCTGTAGAGTTGGCTGAAACCGTAACGATCGGGTCGATACCGAGCTTATTCGCCGTTACATGCTGTAACTGACCAAAGAGAGCGTTGGATGAAGTATCAGAACCGGTCATAAAAACACCCAGCCAGCCAAGGAAAGGTGAGAAGAACGGGAATAATGCGCCGGTTGCAGCAAAGGCAAGTCCCAAAGTTACAGCCATTCCCGAGAAGTTCAGATCGAATGCAAGTCCGAGAACCAGTGCGATAGTTACTACAGGCCACTTAAGTTTATTCAAAGTATCGCCCATAACGCCTATTGCAGTCCCAATGCTGGCTCCGGTAACTGGAATCGAAAACAGAAAAGAAAAGAAAAGAGCCGTCCCGCCTGCACTCAATAGATTAAAAGTGAAAATAGCCGCCATCGGCTTTCCATCTCTCAGGATCAGTTTGTCGAGGCCGGGAACAGACCACTTTGCTATGAAAATATCATTCAAAGAACCTACGATTGGTTTGACACCCCACGCTGCAACAAAGATTGAAAGAAGGATAAAGGGCGCCCATGCCCTGAAGACCTGCCCACCCGTATACATGAGCTTAGCTTTGCCAAGACTCGGTTTTTCATGAGCGAAGTGCCAGCTCTCCTTAGGGTGCCAGACCTTAAGGAAGATGACCATTGCCACAATCGAACAAAGTGATGCCAGAATATCCGGGAGTTGAGGGCCAAGAAAATTTGAAGTTAGGAATTGAACTACTGCGAAGGAAATTCCGCAAACCAGAGCAGCCGGCCATACTTCCAATCCCTTTTTCCACCCTGCCATCAAGATACAAAGATAAAGAGGAATAAGCACACTCAGGAAGGGCAAAGTACGGCCTACCATCGAGCTCATTTGCATTACATCTACAGTGCCTACAGTAGCACCGACAATAATAGGAACTCCAATAGCGCCGAACGCAACAGGAGCTGTATTGGCAAGCAGGCAGACACCCGCAGCATAAATTGGCTCAAATCCAAGACCCATCAGCATGGCAGCCGTTATAGCCACAGGAGTACCAAAACCGGCCGCGCCTTCAATAAAGGCCCCGAAAGAGAAGGCGATCAGAAGCGCCTGCATTCTTCTATCATCGGAAAGCGAGGACAATGAATTCTTTATGACTTCGAAATGCCCAGTTTTTACCGACAGATTGTAGAGAAAAAGAGCAGCTACCACAATCCAGCAAATAGGGAACAGTCCAATAAGAATACCATAGAATGTTGACAGAAGAGCCAACTTTACAGGCATCCCATAAGCAAAAATGGCAACCGCTATACAAGTAATTACTGTAAATATGGCTGCCAAATGACCTTTCATTCTCTTAAAAGCTAATGCCCAGAACAAAAAGAATATAGGCAGTGCAGCCACAAAAGCAGAAAGTGCAAGATTTCCCATTGGATCAACTGGTTGCGTCCAAAGCATAAGTTTTTCCTCCTAGGTTATTTTATTAGCTTTTATTTGCATTTTTTGAAACTCTAACTGTCGTCCCCCCCTTTCTTTCTATTTTCGGTCATGATAACATATTTGCAACTCTTATTTAGATATTTTTTTTATTTATTGACTTGATCCGCAGAAGTCACGGAAAAACTATCTTGCTCCCTCTGGAGTCTCGTCCAGTAAGTATCCACATACTCTTGAACTGCTGTAAGCATCCACTCATTTTCAGGAGCAAACAGATGCTTGAATCTCCCTTGAGGTTTAAGGAAATCAACAACAGGCTTTTTCTCTTTAGGTGCATGAGTAATTTTGGTGACGCCATCTTCGATCTCGAAAAGCGGCCAATAACATGTGTCAACCGCCAACTTGGCCATCTTGATAGCATCGTTGGTCTGCGTTCTCCAACCACGGTTGCAAGGTGCAATGATGTTAAGGTATTTGGCCCCCTTGATATCGTGGGCTTTCCGGACCTTTTTCATAAGGTCTTGCCAGTGGCTCGGCGATGCCTGAGCAACATACGGCACGCCGTGAGCTGCTATGACCTTGGTCATGTCTTTTCTATTCTGGAGCTTACCCGGGCAAACACTACCAACCGGGCAAGTGGTGGTATCTGCACCGAATGGGGTAGCAGAAGAGCGCTGGATGCCGGTATTCATATAGGCGCCGTTGTCATAACACACATAAATCATATCGTGACCCCGCTCCATCGCGCCGGACAAGCTTTGAAAGCCTATATCATAAGTACCACCGTCTCCGCCAAACGCAATAAACTTTATTTCATCCTGGATCTTACCTTGTTTTTTAAGCGAACGGTACATAGTCTCGACTCCGGAAATGGTTGCTGCCGAATTCGCAAAGGCACTGTGGATCCATGGAATCTTCCATGCTGTATACTCTGAAATACATGATGAAACTTCAATACATCCGGTTGCATTAGCTGCTATTACAGGATATTGCGAGGCCATCAATACCATCTTCACTACAATGGGAGCGCCGCAACCCGCGCACAACCGGTGTCCGGGTGTAAACAGTTCTTCTTGCTTTGAAAGTTCTTTTAAGCTCAATGGTGTAAGCATATTTATTCCCTCACCCCGATGTATTCTTTAAATGATTTTACTTTGCCGCCCTTCGCAAGAGCCGATAGTTCGTTCACCACATACTCGGCTTGCTCAGGCATGTAATCCCTGCCTCCCAAACCAAATATTTTGTTAACGAGGACCGGCCTTTGAGAGTGCGGATAGAGCGCACTCGCTATATCCATATATAGAGGACCAAATGACGCCCCAAAACAGTCTGCACGATCCAGGACAGCGACCGCTTTCAAGTGTTTAAGCGCTTCGCCTATTTCGACATAAGGGAAGGGGCGATAGAGACGTGGTTTCAGAACTCCCACTTTAACACCTTGTTTGCGGAACTGGTCAACAACTTCCTTGGTAGTTCCGGCAGCCGAGTTCAATACCACAATCCCGATCTCCGCGTCAGCTAATCTGTAACTCTCGAAGAGTCCGTATTGTCTGCCTGAAATGGCCTCATATTCTTTTGCAACTTCCAGCACTACTTTCGGAACGCCGCTCATTACATGGTCATGCGCCTTTCGATACTCGTGGTACATATCAGGGAGAATCAATGGGCCATAGCTGACGGGATTTTTTATGTCCAGAAAGGGCCTGACCGTCTTAAACTCGCCTATAAAACCAGCGGCTACTTTATCATCAACCCACTCCAGGGTCTCAATCGAGTGACTGGTGATAAATCCATCGAGGCAAACCATAGCAGGCAGACGCACATCCAGATGCTCAGCGATCCGAAATGCCTGTATCATATTGTCGAATGCCTCCTGGGCATTTTCTGAATAAAGCTGTATCCAGCCGCTGTCACGGGCTCCCATGCTATCAGACTGATCACCATGTATATTAATCGGAGCTGAAAGAGCTCTGTTGGCCACTCCCATAACAATGGGAAGCCGGAATCCTGAAGCAATAAAAAGCATCTCCCACATGAATGCGACACCTTGAGACGCCGTAGCAGTGGCAACACGCCCACCGCCTGCTGACGCACCGATGCACGCGCTCATCGCACTGTGTTCACTCTCAGCAAGAATCATTTCAGTTTTGACATTGCCATTAGAAACAAAAGTAGTAAATCTTTGCATTATCTCTGTCGCCGGTGTTATGGGATAAGCCCCACAGACGTCCGGATTGGCAATCCTCATTGCATTGGCAATAGCTTCATTTCCTGTTGCTGCAACCAATTTCCCCATTATTTACTCTCCTCTTCCATAATAATCGCCTTATTCCCCTTCTTGCCCGGACATTCAAGGGCGCAGATACCGCACCCTTTACAGTAATCGTAGTCAAATTCAAGACGCTTACCATCCTTGGTCTTAATTGACATATCGGGGCAATAAATCCAGCAGAACAAGCACTGAATGCAATTTTCTTCTATCCATTTGGGTTTATAGGCACGCCATGATCCGGTTTTAAACTTTCGTGCGCTTCCCGCCTCGGTGACGACTGCACCGGGTGTAACTTCTTTCCAGGTTTTCACGCTTCCATTACCTCCTCATAACCTCTTTTAGTCGCTTCGAGGTTTCCGTCAATAACCTTCTGGGAGAACTTCTTGCCGAAGCTCTTCTTCACGTCCAACAGAACAGACTCAAGATTTAAAAGGCCGGAGACCTTTGTGACAGTGCCGATCATGGGAGCATTCGGCATGGTACGTCCTATAGTTTCCACAGCAATCTTAGAAGCATCCACAGTGATGACCCTCTGTGTCGGCTTTGCTTTGATTTTTATCCGAATCTCCTTCGGATCTTTAGCGCTATTGATAATAAATGCGGCATCATCTTTGGCGCCTTCGGTGATATCGATGCTATCCAGAAGAGTCGCATCTACAACCACTACAATATTTGGGCTTATCACTGGACAATGCAACCTTATTTCCTCAGAGGCAATTCTATTATATGCGCGAAGCGGAGCCCCCGCCCTTTCAGGCCCATACTCAGGAAATGCCTGTACATGCCTCCCGCCGCTTAAGCAAGCATCTGCAAATACCTTAGCGGCAGTAACAGTCCCCTGGCCTCCTCGTCCGTGCCAGCGTATTTCTAAATTCTCTGCCATTTTCCCTCCTTAACGACCACCGCAATTATTAATTGTCTTTCAATCAAGTATTACAAGGCGCGAGTATCGTAGCCCCGATGTTCGTGCCCCCGAGGCTACTGAATTGTGATACTTTGCCACGCGCTATAATACTCCATCCAGTCAGCGAAAGGTATCAGCGTTTGTCCTATCTTATTTACTTCATAGGATATTGTCTCATACTATGTCCATCCGCCATGATGGATTCTGATCTTCACATTTTTATAGGGTTGTTCCCGGCATATAGTAACCGGGTGCAACCCTATAAAATCAAAAGCTTCGGTTTCTTAAATCGTATGTTTATAAAACTTTACATACTCGGCAATGCGCTTCTTTGAGTCTTCAAGGCGTTTCACGAGGTCCTTCTTGTATTGAACCAGATCGTTGATCTTTACCTTGGCGACGCCGCTCTCCATGGCCGCTTTTGCGACTGCAGGCGCTTCCCATTCAATAAGGCGGGGATCAAGCGCCTTGGGGATAATGTAATCCGGACCAAAGCTGAGAGACTTCACTCCATAGGCTTCCAGCATACTCTGCGGCACCGGCTCCTTTGCAAGATCAGCGATTGATTTGGCCGCAGCATGTTTCATCTCCTCATTGATACTGGTGGCCCGGACATCCAGCGCGCCGCGGAAGATGTTGGGGAAGCCGGAGACGTTGTTTATCTGGTTCGGATAGTCCGAACGCCCGGTACCCATCATGACGTCAGGGCGTGCAGCCTTCGCATCATCAAATGGAATTTCAGGATCAGGATTTGCCATAGCAAATATAATAGGGTTTTTGCTCATGCTCTTAACCATATCCGGCGAGACCAGATTTGCCTGTGAGAGGCCGAGGAACATATCGGCGCCCTTGAACGCATCGGCCAAAGAATCATATTTTTTCTTCGTCGCAAAACCGCGTTTTTCCGGGGTCAGGTCGGTACGGCCCGCGTGAATATGACCTTTTGAGTCGAACAAGGCTATGCTTTCCTGGGGGATTCCCAAAGACACGTAAAACTTGCAGCAGGCGATGCCGGCAGCGCCTGCGCCGGAAACAACAATCCTGACATTTTGCGCCTTCTTCCCCGAGATCTCAAGGGCATTAATCAGGCCTGCACCGGAAATGATTGCTGTGCCGTGCTGGTCATCATGAAATACCGGAATGTTCATCTCTTTCTTCAGGGTCTCTTCGATATAGAAGCACTCAGGGGCCTTTATGTCTTCGAGGTTGATGGCACCAAAGGTCGGCTCAAGGGCTTTGCAAACCTGAATGAAAACATCCGGATCTTTTGCGTCGATGCAAATATCATAAACGTTGATATCGGCAAAGGTCTTAAACAGCATACCCTTTCCTTCCATAACGGGTTTCGCGGCCTTTGGACCGAGGTTCCCCAGGCCCAGGATCGCGGTTCCGTTGGATACGACTGCCACCAGATTGCCTCTGTTGGTGTACTTGAAAGAGTCTTCCGGGTCGGCTGCGATTGCGCGGCAGACCTCGGCCACTCCCGGGGAATAGGCCATTGATAAGTGCTTGGCATTTGAGCAAGGTTTGATGGGAATGACCTCTAGCTTGCCTATCGGTAAAGTGCTGTGATACGCCAGGGCTTCTTCTTTTGTGTAAAGTGCCATTAAATTATCTCCTCACTTGTAAATTTGTCTTCACTCAAAAGTATCTCCTAAAGGAGAACCTTTTTTTCTACTTCTTTTTTCCATTATTCTTCAGCGCGTCCTGAATCAGCTTGCTAATATGCACAACCTTTGTTGCCAATCCTGCCCGCCTTACTCCATAGCTCAGCTGTATTATGCACCCCGGACATTCGGCAGTCAAAACATCTGCTCCGGTCTTCTTCAGATTTTCCATCTTCCTGTCCAGAACCTGCATAGACTGCTGATAGTGCATAAGGTTATAGCTGCCTGCGGCTCCACAACACAGGTCCGCTTCCGGCATCTCTTTGTAGGTCACTCCGGATAACTTCTTGAGAAGAGTGCGGGGCTCCTTTACCAATTTTTGGTAACGGCTCATATGACAAGAATCGTGATATGTTACAACCTTGCCCGAAAACTTGTCCGCAGAAAGCGTTTCCGGCGCCTCTTTTACCATAAATTCGCTAAAGGACTTGACCTTGCGCGCCACTGCTTCAGCGCGTTTTTTCATGGCAGCGTCATCCGTAAAGAGCTCGGGGTATTCCTTCAGGAATGATGAACAACTGCCGCATTCTGTAATAACAACATCGGTGTTCAGTTTTTCAAGCGCCTCGATGTTCTTGCGGGCCATCTTCCTGGCTGCATCAAGATCACCATAGCTATACGCAGGGACTCCGCAGCAACAGGTGTCACCGACTTTAACGTTAACTCCAGTCCTGACCAATACATCCACAGTTGCCTCACTTACATCAGGCAACACATAGTTGAACGCGCACCCTACAAAGTAGGCCGCACTCATTTTAGCCTTGGCAGGTTCCAGCTTGAGGCCCGACACCCTGTCACGGAAAAAAGTCCACGGCAATTTTTCAATAATACCTTCAGCATTGCCCATGTCCTTGCCGAACCAGTTCAATATGCCCATTGCCTTGGCAAGTTTGCTCATGCCGGTGTTTTTTCCAAAAGCGACCAGGCGCACATATCTTCCCAGCTTGTGCTGATCAGTCAACAGGTTGCGGAAGAGAAACGTCATAATCTTGGACTGTCCCACTTTTTTAACGTACTCAGCCCTTCCTGTTACCACAATCTTATCTGTCCGCACGGCAGGATTACAGTTAGACACACAGGCCCTGCAAAGAAGACACTCGAATAATGGGTCTTTATAATCCTGAGAAATCGCTGCATTGCCTTCCGCTAAAGTCCTTACACTCGAATTATGACCGCGGGCCACATTCTTCTCGCTGTGCGTAATTGCGAATATCGGGCAAACGGCCTGACAGAATCCGCAGCGGTTGCATTTGGACATTTCATCATATACTTCATCGTAAACTTGATTTTTAGAATGCATACCTGACCTCGCTATAGTACCGGTGGGAATACACCCAACGGATCCAGCTGTTTTTTTATAGGCTGTAGTACATATTGATCCAATTTTTGATCCACTCTGGGTCCAAAACTGGATAGCAGTGTCCGATGAAGCCGGACAGGTACTACGTATCCGCTCCCATTATCAGGAAGCCCCTTTAGTTCTTTGACGGCCCCCGCATCACTTTCGCCGGCATAAACGCAGAGCACTCCATTGCCGGCGTACAATACAGCCTTTGAAAGCGGCAAAAGCTTCTTCGCTGCCACCAGAACACGTGGACCTTGAGAGATTGGCACTGTGATCTTTACCGAGATGCCCTCCTCTTTGGGCTCTATAGCATTACGAAAAGCCTCTTGCATCTCCTGCTTGCTTACTTTCGACGATCCTTTGCCGCCGAATTTCGATGCCATGGCAATGAAGTCCTTACACTCCCTTTCTACGGCCAGGGGATGGTCCTCAAAACCGGCAATTACGTGGTATCCTCCATCGACCACTTCAACGAGCACTCCGGATGGGAGTAAAAAAGAACCTCTCAGTGATTCTAAAAATTTCTCCAATTCATCTAATTTTGCAAAGGTCGCTTCGCTCACAGCTGCGGCGGCAGGCAAGGGATAGACACGCATGGTAACGGAGGTGATTAGACACAGGCTTCCGGCTGATCCAATAAGAAATTTAGTCATGTCATATCCTGAAACGTTCTTCACGACACAACCGCCGAATTTGACCTCTGTACCTTTGGCATCCAAGGCTTTTACACCCATGACCTGGTCTCGAACCGTACCGAAGCGCAACCGGCTAGGCCCACTGCTATTGGCAGCGTAAACACCTCCTATAGTTGCACGATCCGAGAATGGCGGGTCGAGGGGAATACGAAAGCCTTTTCCATGTCCGCCCAGGTATTCGTTAATAGCGCCTATAGTCTTACCGGCTTGAACCGTCATATTCAGGTTTGCCGAATCAAATGAGACCACCGCATTCATTTTAGTGGTATCCAGCGCAATATCAACGTTCTCCGGCAGGACCCCCGCTGAAATGGATGTACCGCCGCCTACCGGGAATACAACAAGCTTTTCCCGGGAGGCTTTAGCAAGGACATCCGCTGCTTCACCCTCTGTTGAAGGCTGCTCGACATTTTTCACCCGAACACCCAGGGACTCCAGCGCCTCTACGCTTTTGACACCTTTTAAGCTATTTGTAGTCAATGTACCATCTCCTTTCTGGGAATTAATTTCCCAGGGTTGCAAAGACCGTTAGGATCAATAGCTATACTTACGTTCCGCATCATGTTTATGTCTGCGTCCGTGAAGACAAATTTCATGTCAGGCAGCTTCTCAACTCCTATCCCGTGCTCACCACTGATGGTTCCGCCCAAATCCGCACAAGCCTTAAGAATTTCACTGCCGGCCTTATGCACCCGCGCCAACTCGTCAGCATCGCGGTCGTCAAACATGATAAGCGGATGCAGATTACCATCTCCTGCATGGAAGACGTTGCCGATCTGAAGGTTGTATTTCTTGCTGATTGCTTTTACTGCCGCCAAAGCCTTTGGCAGCTCTGTTCTCGGCACTGTCCCATCGCAAACGAGATAGGCCGGCCTGACCCTGGCTACTGCGCCAAAAGCATTTCTACGTCCCATCCACAGCTCATTTCGCTCGTTGGCGTCTTTAGCCATGCGATAGCTGGCGGCGCCGTCTTGTTCGCAGATTTCCACTATTCTTTTCATTTGTTCGTCCATCCCGTCCGTGAGACCATCGAGCTCGATGATTAGAACTGCTTCCGCATCAATAGGGTAGCCGGCATGGACCGAGTCCTCAACAGCCCTGATAACAACATTGTCCATAATTTCCAATGTTGCAGGGATGATTCCATCGGCTATGATATCGGAAACAGTCTGTCCCGCCGATTCAACGTCATTAAATACTGCAAGCATCGTAACAACACGCTCCGGCGAGCGCATTATACGGCAGCATATCTTGGTGGCGATACCCAGAGTACCTTCGGAACCGACTAAAAGACCCATGATGTCGGGGCCTGGAGCATCCAAAGCTTTGCCTCCTATCCAGGTCATCTCTCCGTTCGGCAAAACAACTTCTGCCCCAAGGACATGATTGCTGGTGACACCATATTTCAAACAATGAGGGCCCCCGGAGTTCTCTCCAACGTTACCCCCTAAGGTGGAGACCTTCTGACTGGCAGGATCCGGCGCATAATAATAGCCCTTCTCTGCCAGCGCATTCTGGAGGGTCAAATTAAAAATGCCCGGCTCAACGATTACCCGTTGATTCTCCAGGTCCATCTCTAAAATCCGGTTCATTCTGGAGATTTCAATAACAATACCTCCGTTCATCGGGATCGTGCCTCCGGTAAGATTGGTTCCGGACCCGCGAGCCACATAACTTAATCCATTCTCAAAAAGCACTTTAACGATTTCGGCAACTTGCTGTCCGTCGCTTGGAAAAACGACAAGGCCTGCCTTGCCTCTATCCAAACCGGCATCATAGCTGTAAACTTCAAGATCTACGTCCTTCCATAAGACATTTTCTTTGCCAACAATTTTCTGAATTTTTTCACGAATCTTAGTATCCATTGTCACACCCGCCTGCAAACTTTATTTATGTTTTTTTGCGCTTTTCATCAAACGCGCCGATCTCAGCTGTAATGGCAAGTATCGTCCGGGCGTTATCATAAACCGGAATATCTGCCATCTTACCCTTAGTATGTTAAGGCTGCTTTACCTTTAGCAAGACCCTCCTCCTCTAAGCACGCTCCAAAAAACGGTTCCGGCTTTGCAAACTTTGACATCCTGTCAGATAATGTTCCGGGAAAAGAGGGGAGAATAAACGCAACAATCGGCAGGGAAGCTTTTATATAAGCAACCCTGCCGATATTGTACGCAACTACTGAAATGCAAACTGCTGATGTATGCAAAACTTTCCCTCTCCCGGAACATATCATTAATACACCACAATTTGGTACGACTATCAGGTCCCCTGGTTCACCCGCAAACCTGGTTAAGCCTTTTTACGCTTTTGATCAAATGCAGCAATCTCCGCTGTAATGGCAAGTATCGTCCGTGCGTTTTCATAAACCGGAGTATCTACCATCTTACCCTTGAATGTTACGGCTGCTTTACCTTTAGCAATACCCTCTTCCTCAAAAGTCTTTACTATGCCTTGTGCCCATTCCACATCCTCCGGCGCCGGCGAATACATCTTATTGGAGGGCTCAATCTGGCTTGGATGGATCAGCATCCTTCCCTCGTATCCCATCTGTTTGCCTTCCATTACGCTTTTTTCGAAACCTGCCGTGTCCTGAAATGCAACATAAGGACAGTCTATCGCAATGCAACCGGCAGCGCGCGCGGCTACAGCAATATGCATACGTGCATATAACTGCTCATCCCCTTCGCTCGTCAGTTTCACACGCATATCCTTTGTATAGTCAACGGCTCCAAAAATAAGAGAGTTTACCCTTGGCGATGCTATGGCCGAAGGGTACGCATTGATGGCGCCTTTTGCCGTCTCGCACAGGAGTTGGATGGCCACAGTGCCCACCGGAATATTACGCCTCCTCTCCAGTTCTTCCAACTTCCAGTCAAGTCTCCTCACATTGTCAGGGTGACCGCACTTGGCAAGACAGACGCCGGAGAGTCCAGGATGTACGATTGCTTCAAGATCGTCGTTTGTCATCAGGGTCTCCCAGTTGTTGATTCTGACATACACAACAGCCCCGCCAGATCCCGCAAGTATCAGGTTCTCCCTCACCAACTGCCGTGCTTTCTCCTTTTCCGCCGGCGGAACCGAGTCCTCAAGGTCGAGAGTAATAATGTCGGCAGGTAAGGCAGGAGCTTTCTGAATAAAAGTCGGATTGTTTCCCGGTACATAAAATACTGATCTCATTACTGGCATGTTCGTTCTCCTTTTTTTGTAGGATAGTGGTTACTTTACTCTAAGCTTGCCCTGTTTGTTAAGTTCTTTCAGCTTGTCAGGTATCTCGCTTGGATTATCTACAACGATAATTCCAGCATCCTTGAGGCGCGTAATCTTGTCCTGAGTAGATCCACTGCCACGCTCGACAATGGCACTGGCATGTGAGAATTTCATGCCGGCTGGAGCCCAGGCCCCGGAAACATAAATTATTATCGGCTTCGTAAACTTTCCTGACTTCACCAGTTGCGCTGCTTCTTCTTCGTGTGAACCGCCCATCTCACCAAAAATGGCCACTGCATCCGTTTCAGAGTCCTCCTGGAAAAGCGGAAGGACGTCGGAGAACGACATGCCGGTGACCGGCTCAGTTCCTACGTGGATTACTGTGCTTACACCAAACCCTGCCCGGGTAATAACATATGGAAGTGTTCCCGATTGCCCACCGCTTCGGGAAATAACACCAACATAACCGGGAACAAAATTTTCGGTGGAAAATTCATAGGAACCGCCCAGCCAACCCAAAGCCCCAATTCCGGGTGAGTTGACTCCGATGGAACCCGGACCCAGTAACATGGCGCCTTTCTGCTTCCCGAGGGCTACCATCTCCAAAATGTCATACACCGGAACACGTTCGACCGGCATGACTACCCATTTAATATCCGCCTCTAATGCCTCACAAACCGCATCCTTAAGGCCCGTCCCAGGGATAAAAGTAACGGTTACATCGAAAAGGCCATGATTCTTGACAGCATCCTTAACGGTATTATAAACGGGGATTCCATCTACATTCTCTCCCCCGCGGCCTGGCGTTACGCCTGCTACCACGTTCGTACCCATGCGTCGCATGTACTTGGCGCGCGCAGAGCCTTCCCTGCCGGTAATACCCTGAACTAGTACTTTTGTTGATTTTGTCTGTAATATTGCCATAATTGCACCTTCCTTAACTTACGGGTATCCCGAGTTTCTTACGATACTCGTCCAGCCCTGGAGTTGGAGCTTCGATACGGATAGCCTTGTTTCCCCTAAACCAGCACTCATATTCACAAGCTAGACACTCGGTTCCGAGTCGCTTGGGATCTCCCTCTACTACGGGGAATATGCCATCCTTGAGCACCAACATCCCCCTAGCGAAGGTTTTACAAGCTGCAATACAGGCCTTGGATGCACAGTCTTTACATTTACTCTCATCAACTACCACTTTTATTGTCTGTTCCTGAAATTCGTGCATTGGCGGCCTCCTTACCTTTTTCTTTCCTTATTATATTCTTGAACCATCTCTTTCATCTCAGCCGCAAGCCCCACCGTATCATAAACGCGTTCGCCGCCATAGATTCGGATTCTGGCATTGAGATCCTTGGTCCCTTCCCGTAATATTTCAAGGGACTCTTTTTCCTTGTTGCCGGCAAGAAGAAGAAGAACGGGAAACCCTGGATAATTGGGCAGTTCTTCACGGAGGGCCTTGACCACCCCATGGGCGTGATGCCACTGCTCCTGGTTCGCCGCCATAAAACCACCCAGCATATATCCGTCTATTCCCTTTTGAGAAAAGACAAGTTTGGCTGCGCGATATACCTTAGAGGCCGGAGGATTCCCGCTTGTATCGGCAAAGTCGGCCACCCTCAAACCTTGCCGGTTCAGACCGTCGACTCCAAGCATTGCACCGCCGCCACCCATACCATGATACCCGATCGTACCGAAAACCTCTCCTGTCAGTTCATTGTTCATCTCAGCAAAATAAGCGGTTCCCCGAAGATCCTTTTCCTCAACCCACCATGCGAGCTTATCGAGCTCTGTCGGTGGGGTTGATGCCTCGCGAGCCACCTCGATTCCAAGTTCGGGATGTCTGATAACCTGGGAATCATCAATAGAAATGCGGCAGTCGCCGGCGAGCACCTTACCGTCCTTGGTTATGACCATCGGGTTTATTTCGATCAATCTGGCGCCGAAATTCTTGTAAGTGTCATACAGGCCAACCATAAGCCTGGCCACTTGAGTGATGTACTTGCTGGGAACTTTTAATTTGTTGGCAAGATTAAGAGCGTCATAAATTTTGAACCCTCTAAGGACATCCACATTCATTAGTGCAATCTTGTCATCGGGAACAGATTCAATGTCCATACCGCCTTCAGTGGAAAACATAACCACAGGACACCGCGCACCTGCCTGGGCATTTACAATAATCCCTGCATAATACTCCATCTCTATAGACAGTTTTTCTTCGACCAAAACTTTTTCCACCAAAAGGCCCTTGATTGTTGCCCCCAGCAGGGTTGCAGCGATCTTTTCAGCCTCTTGAGGAGTATCGGCGAACTTTACCCCACCAGCTTTTCCGCGACCACCAGCCCAAATCTGAACCTTGATCACAACGGGCTTCCCTATTTGCTCCGCGATTTTTCTTGCCTCTTCGGGTGTCTTTGCAACGCCACCCGGAGGTATAGGCATCTTGGCAATCTTAAACAACTCTTTGCCTTCATGTTCATGTAATCGAGCCATTGACACCTCCTATAAGTTTTTTATATTATGATCATACCAATGCTAAATACTATCAAAAAGGCGCTTTGTTAGTCAAGGGTTTTTTTTATGAATCTATTGATTTTTTTTATACTTATATATCAACATGTTAGCTATCATTATTTATCTCTCGTGCGGCATTTGCCCAATTCTGTAGCCATGCTTGCTCAGTATCTTTGCCTCCGGATGCTGAATTACGCGGCAACGGGCTGAATGGTAAGGAACAGCAAGCTGTATAATATGATTTATTTACAATAACTTATGCAACTGATCAGGGTTGCCGGCACACGGTTGTCATTCTCCAATCAGCTGGTGAATAATTCTTTTTGACATCTGAATTATTATGTGGTAATATAAATACACCAAATAAAGAGAAGAGAGATATCTATGTTTAAGCAGATTAAAGTTCGCCACGTGCCAGAACAGATTTTTGGACAGATTAAGTCAGCTATAGAAACTGGAAAACTTAACCCTGGAGATAAACTCCCAACGGAAAGGGAATTTGTAGAAACGCTCGGAGTAAGTCGAGTTCCGATCCGGGAAGCCTTAAAACTTTTGGCTAATGCCGGGTACATCGAGACGGTACAAGGCGATGGGAGTTACGTTCGTTCAGTATTAGCAGATCAACTGCGGGATCCTCTGCACAGTATTATCAAGGATAATGCTGAAAAGTTGTTCGAGCTTATCGAAGTGCGCAAGGAAATCGAAGCCTGGACTGCCTATTATGCTGCATTGGAAGCTACCGGGGAAGACTTGGCCAAACTGCACAAGTTGGCCGAAGAGATGGAAAGGCTATTCGAGAAAACCGGAAAAGTTCCATGTAATCTTGACATAAGCTTTCATTTAGGTATTGCGCAATCTTCATCAAATACTATTAGAGCTCATCTTTTCTACACCATTATTCACAGCGTCTTTTCAGATTATTTCAAATTAACTATTGACACGATTTGTCATACCCGTGAAAATCAGCGACTTCTCTGTGATCAGCATTTGCAGATTTACGATGCTATCTCTCGTCGTGATGCTGAGAGTGCCCGTAATGCGGTGGTTCACCATCTTACGTTCGTGGCAGAAGCGTTGAGGAAACAGATGTGCCTGGAAAATGGGTCTGTTACCAGTGGATGAGTGGGAGTGCTTAAAAAATGATAAGCCTTTTAGTCATCTATTTATATAGTTGACTAAAGAACGGACAAAAAAATGCACCATTCAAACAAAGTTGCTATAGTTACCGGAGCAGGTTCAGGCATCGGCAAGGCCGTCGCGATTGCACTATTAAAGGAAGGGTATTGTGTTACGCTTGCCGGGCGTCGTGCCGGGTTGCTGGATCAGGCGGTAAGAGAGGCGTCTGTGGAGCCGTCCCGTACACTTGCAGTTTCAACCGACGTAAGTAAGCCGGATTCTGTGCGTTCGATGTTTGCATTAACGAGGCAAACTTTTGGCCGTCTTGACTTGCTGTTCAATAACGCCGGCATTTTCTCACCGCCCGTGGCAATGGATGAAATCACTTTCGAGCAATGGCAGTCGGTGGTTGATATCAATCTTACCGGCGCGTTCCTATGCGCGCAGGAAGCAATCAGGATCATGAAAGCCCAGGTCCCTCGCGGAGGTCGCATCATTAACAATGGCTCAATCTCGGCACAGGTGCCTCGTCCTAACTCCGCACCGTATACTGCTACCAAGCATGCGATCACCGGACTGACCAAATCCATTTCATTAGACTGGAGAAGTCATGATATCGTTTGCAGTCAGATTGATATTGGCAATGCAAAGACCGAAATGACGACGGCAATGGCTAAAGGCATACCGCAGGCAGACAGCAACATCGCTGTTGAACCCTTGATGGATTTAGTGCATGTGGTCGATGCAGTGTTATTAATGGCAAACTTGCCCTTAGAGGCCAACGTTCAATTTATGACCATCATGGCAACCAAGATGCCTTTCATAGGACGTGGTTGACATTCTCACCGGCATGAATGCCGAAGATTCCCACATGGATGATGCAAGTCAACTGAGCAAATACATAATCAATATGCATGGAGAGAAGCTGCATGGCATATTGCACGCGGCCCAGTCTCGTGATCTTATTATTGCAGTGCATGGCTTTGCATCCAGCATGGACTTTGCTCCCATTATTGATATATGCAAGCGTTTTCAGGAAAGAGGAGTGAGCGCCTTTAGATTTGATTTAAGTGGACATGGAAGAAGCGAAGGCGATATCAATGCCGCCACTTACACAAAGTGTGCGTCCGACTTGGCTGCAGTGATTTCCTATTTTCATGCCGGAGGTTATTCCATAAAATCCGTTGCGGCACACAGTGCCGGTGCAAGTGTAACAATCATCCAGACGGCCAGGGACAGTCGCATCGGGTCTGTTATGCTGATAGCTCCACGATTGATACTGGCAAATTCAATTATTGTGAAAGCAATTACTGCAACAGGAAAAACACTTTGTGAAATACTTCAGGCCCCCGATACAGTATATCCTTATGTTGTCGAAATGAAAGGCCGTAAAGAAAGCAGATTCTATTATTTTAACAAGGAATATCTTGAGGAATTGAGAGACCTTGATATCTTACATTATCTAAAGCAGATACAGGCGCCGATAGCAATTTTAGCCGGCACCTTAGATGATAATATACCACAGGAAGAAATTCATGAAGCAGGCAAAATCAATGCATCCATCTCGCTTTTTTTTGTCGAAGGAGCCGGACACACCTTCTGGAGGAACGAGCATCGCGTCCAATTGCTTTCGTATTTGATGAACTGGTATACAGCAACTTGTACAAATCATAAAGGAGTTAATCCCCTAACTTCCCCCTAAGGGGAAAAGTCAACGGGATGGCGCCTAATACAACGATAGCCACAACAATAACGGTTTTTTTTATGCCGGCAAAATCGCTCATTAAGCCGTATATAGCCGGTGATATCGCCCCTGATCCCAATGTTCCGGTATAAAAAATTGAGAAGGCCTGTTTTCTATGTTCTTCCGAAACCAGTTCGGGTACGCTGCCATAAAGCACCGATGAAGTGCCGTTCAAAGCTATACCAAGAAAAGGGGCAAGCAGTAATGCTCTTTCAAGGGACAGAACGATCATACTGCCAATACATATAGCGGTAAGGGCTTCAGTTACTATTACCGAACGCAAAACGCCGAACCGGGTAGCCAATATGCCGCAAAACAACTTGCCGGTGGCCCCCCCGGCGAAAATAAGAGTAAGCGCTAAACCTATCGTGGTGATGCCGGCCCCTTTCTCCTTCATAAGGAAGGGGAAAAATGTCAGGAACCCCATCCTTGTGGCACTATCTATTACTCCTATCGCTGCTAACGACCAAAAGGGCTGATACCCGTTCCATCCAAATAATAAAACTTTTTTGGTTGGTTTGTTCATTTCCCTTGAAGAAGCGTAGCGGGGCATACTGACACCCAACGTGCTAATGTAAAGTATCAGTGCTGTGAGCAGGCCGAATAATGCGAGTATGCGACCTGCAGATTGCCAGTCAATGTAAGCTATCAGGCAAGCTGCCGCCCCTGGTAAAGCGAGCTTGCCGATATCCCCGGTAACATTGTAAGTACTTATTGCAGCCCGCCTTCCCCTGATATCCGAATAAGCGTCCGATATAATGGAAGACGACATCGGGTGTTGCACGCTGGATCCCAGTCCGCCCATCAATAGTAATAGACCCAATAAGACCGGACTTGCTGCCCAACCCCAAAGCATGACTGACAGACTGGTTATGACCGTCCCTACGATCAATAGCCTTACTTGTCCTATACGATTGGCAACAATGCCGACCGGAAGCTGAAGCATGGCCATAGAACCGGAAAGAAGGGTTTTTAACAGGCCTACTTCAACAAATGTCAGTGCCCATTTTACCTGCCAAATCGGGAAGAAAACATATGTCATGTCGGTAAACCCATCGTGAATTAAGTGGGCAAGGCCACCCGTCAATAATGCCTTATATTTAAGTTTCACCACTCCACTCCATTACAGTTTTTCAGGAAATACTCAAAAGCCGGGATCAACTGGCCAGACCGCAATCAAGCAACCATTACTTACCTACTTTTTAATTTATAGTATGGAATCTGATTTTGCAACAATTATTAGAGTTGGTGTGAACCGGTTTCCCAAATGTTTCTATGGTGGATGTAAATATAGACTCAAAGGACAGAAGTCATAATAGAGCGGCATATTTTTATTCAGCAAAGGGAAATGATAGCAGAGAAAAAAATCGGTTTCTTATAAATAATTTTAAATGGATAGCGAGCGTATTCCCCGTGGGCTTGCCGCAGGGAAGATCAATTTACAGCCGTAATAGGCCACATTTTTTTCAATATTTATCGGACGTTACCGCACCTGGTTTTTAAAACTCGCCGGCAGCTCGGGAGTTACCACCACCTTCTTCCAATAAAATGGACTGAGGACCAGCTTTAATATGTCCGATTTTTTCATGTGCCTGCTGAACGTCCTCAGCAGGTGCCATGTCTTTAACGGGCGCATGATGGCGCGGTACGCCAGCAGCCTTGCGTAACCTTTCATGCGAAGACTGTTGACAACCTTATTCGGCAGTACATCAGGATCAATGTCGGCGCATTTGAAGGACTTATACCAGTCAACTTTATCGTCAATAATGCGACGTTCAACGTACTCGCGCCACAACGGCGTTCCCCTGTATACGCTCAGCCTGTTGAAGCCGAATGTATCGAGCTGCAGCCGGGCGGCGAAGTCGAATGTTTTCATGATGTCGGCCGCTGTCTCTTTCGGCGAACCTATCACAAAAAAGCCGTGTACCCTCTTGATGCCATGTTTCTTGGCTTCTCCTATAGCACGCTCTATCTGCTTGATCGTCTGTCCCTTGCCGAGCCTGTTGAGCACCTTTTGGGTCCCTGACTCAATCCCGAATGCGAGCATATCGCAATTTGCCCTGCCCATAATCGGCATCTGCTCTACGGCCACAGAATCCACGCGGCCTTCGCATCCCCATCTGAACGCGAGCTTGCGTTCAATAATGCCGGTACATATTTCATTTATGCGCCTGCTGTTCATGAGAAAGTGGTCATCGGTAAGATAAAGAGAGCGATAGCCGGCATCATTCAGTTTCTGCATTTCTCCAAGAACATGCGCTGCGGAACGGTAGCGCCATCTGCCTTGCGAGATGTTCGGTATATCGCAGTAAATGCACTTGTATGGACATCCCCTGGATGTCTGTATTGTGCAGAATTTGTCGAAAGAGAGAATAGCCGGGACGTCCAGCGGCAATGATTCAATGTAATCAATAGGCAGGCTGGTGCGGTCGGGATAGGGATACTGGTCAAGGTCTTCAATCAGCGGGCGCGGCTTATTTCGCACAACCTCGCTGCCATCACGCCAAACAAGACCATCAACCGCC
This sequence comes from Nitrospirota bacterium, assembly GCA_963830245.1. Taxonomy (GTDB): domain Bacteria; phylum Nitrospirota; class Thermodesulfovibrionia; order Thermodesulfovibrionales; family Dissulfurispiraceae; genus JADFXI01. Next base: position 12,589 of record CAWHNC010000007.1, on the reverse strand, counting down.
CCGGGATTATCGAGATTAGCCAGGTAATGCTGAAGCAGCTCTTCACCCTCTCCAACACCAACGCAATCAATATACCGGCATTCATCAATAATGCGGTCGGCGTTCATGGATGCAAACACACCGCCGGCAATGATTTTTACCCACGGCGATGAGGATTTCAATCTCTCGGCGAGCTTCTTCATGACGGGGTATGCGGTTACTGACAGAAATGAAAGGGCCACGGCATCAGGCCTCTCTTCTTCAATTGCAACCGAGATCTGTTCCGCGCGCATATCGGGGTGGCATGTATCGAACATCCTTACCCTGTGTCCGCTGCGCCGTAAAACAGGAGCGAGGGTCTGAATGCCCAGGGGCGGGAAAGCCGCCACCCTGATCCGTCCGTTTTCACCAGGGGTTTCGTCCAACAGTCGGAAATATGCCTCATCCCTCACATAAACAAGAAAGATACTGCGAACGGCCGCTGCGGTCATTTTTAAAGATTTTTGCTCCGAAGCGTTTACAGATACGACTGAAGGCGCGTGGTGCTTTGCCTGCTTCACCGTGTTTCCCATCAGTTTTCACCCCTTTTATTTCATTAATGTCCGGTTAAAATAACTCCCCTCGCGCTGTAAGGAGTCGATTTGGGGTCAGTTCCAGTATAACATTTTCCCGATTATCAGGTGTTCTATTGAAGCGTTCTGCCCTGAGGAATACTTGTGTTTTATGCTTAAACTTAAAAATTATGAGCGGGATGATTTATATAGCTTTCCTTGTGAAGACACTGGATTCGAGCCTGCGCGGGAATGACGGGCAAAGAGCCTAAAAAATTGGGTGGACTCCTGATAAAAATAAGCTTTATTTTTTTCACATACATATGTTATGATTTTCTTTCCTCGTGTATCGGGAAGGTTTAAAGGCTAACTGCCTGCTGACTTGACCAAGAGGATGTTTCTCTGGTAGACTTAACGGGTTTTCCGGTAAACCGGAGTTTTTAATTAATCATTATTTATTGTGTGGAGGAAAAGTGCCTACAATCGCACAGCTGGTAAGGAACGGACGAAAGAAAGTTGAGAGGAAGACCAAGAGTCCTGCGCTCAAGAGCTGTCCGCAAAAACGCGGAGTGTGCGTTAGGGTTTATACCACAACGCCTAAAAAGCCGAACTCGGCTTTGAGGAAGGTGGCCAGGGTCAGACTTACAAACGGGATGGAGGTAACAGCCTATATTCCGGGTGTCGGACATAACCTGCAGGAGCATTCAATCGTCCTGATCAGAGGCGGCAGGGTCAAGGACCTTCCTGGTGTGCGATACCATATTCTGAGGGGGGCGCTTGATTGTGCAGGCGTAGCTGACAGGCGTCAGGGCAGGTCTAAATACGGTGCGAAGAGACCGAAGTAATCAACAAACAAACAAAATTTAAACATAACCGGAGTTTGATACATGGCAAGAAGAAGAGTAGCTGAAAAAAGAGAGATTTTACCTGACCCGAAATACAGCAGCAAGCTTGTCAGCAGGTTCATGACCGTCCTGCTGAAGGACGGGAAAATGTCTACTGCCGAGTCCATATGTTACGGTGCTTTCGATATTCTGAAGGACAAGACAGGGTCGGACCCGCTCAAGGTTTTCAAGGCTGCGGTTGAAAATGTGAAGCCTCTTCTCGAGGTAAAGCCGAGGAGGGTGGGTGGTGCGACATACCAGGTCCCTATGGAGGTCAGGCCCCAGAGGAAGATTGCTCTCGCTCTTCGGTGGATAGTAAGCTATGCCAGGCTGCGCAAAGAAAAGACAATGAGGGAGCGGATTGCCGCCGAATTGCTGGATGCCTACAACAACACGGGCACTTCCATAAAGAAAAAAGAAGATACTCATAAAATGGCTGAGGCGAACAGGGCGTTTGCCCATTACCGCTGGTAAGGAGGAAAGAGGTCCACGTAAAGTCGAAGACTATTGTGGGCTTATCACGGCTGTATGGAAAGATTTGCATTAGAAAAGACACGCAATATAGGAATAATGGCGCACATCGATGCCGGAAAGACGACAACGACAGAGCGCATACTTTACTATACGGGCGTTACTTATAAGATCGGCGAGGTGCATGAAGGCACTGCGGTAATGGACTGGATGGTCCAGGAGCAGGAGCGCGGCATTACCATAACCTCTGCTGCTACCACATGCTTATGGAGAGATCACATTATTAACATAATAGATACGCCCGGTCATGTTGACTTTACTATAGAGGTCGAGCGTTCCCTCAGGGTGCTTGATGGCGCTGTCGCTGTATTTGATGCTGTGGCCGGCGTTGAGCCTCAATCCGAGACGGTATGGAGGCAGGCCAATAAGTATGATGTACCGAGAATTGCCTTTATGAACAAAATGGATCGAGTGGGAGCTGATTTTTTCAAGTCTGTTGAAAGCATGGTGCAAAGGTTGGGCGCCAATCCGGTCCCGGTTCAGATACCTATAGGCAGCGAAGATAAATTAAGAGGTTGTGTAGACCTTGTAACGATGAGGGCCTTCTTTTTCGATGATGAAACGCTCGGAGCAAAATATGTTGAGGATGAGATTCCGGCGGAACTTGCAGTTAAGGCCAAGGAGTTCAGGGAAAAGATGCTTGAAGCGCTTGCCGATGTTGATGAGACAATAATGGACAGGTATATCTCCGGAGTGGAAATACCGGCAGAGGATATCAGGAATGCCCTTCGTCGGGGCACTATAGAGATGAAGATCACCCCGGTGCTCTGCGGGTCCGCTTTTAAGAATAAGGGAGTGCAGCAGCTGCTCGATGCAATTGTCGACTATCTGCCTTCTCCTATGGATGTGCCCCCTATAGTCGGGAAACTGCCGTCTGATAGCACGGAGGTCATAAGAAGGGCGTCTGACAGCGAACCCTTTGCCGCTCTGGCGTTCAAAATAATGGCGGATTCCTTTGTCGGGCAGCTTACTTTCGTAAGGGTTTACTCAGGCGTGCTCAGCACCGGTTCCTATGTCTATAATTCCACTAAGGATGTAAGGGAAAGAATAGGCAGGATGGTCAAGATGCATGCAAATAAGAGAGAGGAAATAAAGGAGGTCAGGGCGGGTGATATAGCCGCGGTGGTTGGATTGAAGAGCACCCTGACCGGAGATACCCTCTGTGATGAGAATAACCCCGTAATACTCGAAAAAATGGAGTTTCCTGATCCTGTTATATCAGTTGCCATAGAGCCAAAGACAAAGGCTGACCAGGAAAAACTTTCGCACTCGATGGTAAAGCTCGCTCAGGAAGACCCTTCGTTCAGGGTTTCCTATAATGAGGAAACCGGCCAGACGATTATTTCGGGCATGGGCGAACTCCATCTTGAAATAATAGTTGACAGGTTATTAAGGGAATTCAAAGTCGGCGCCAATGTGGGCAAACCACAGGTGGCATACAAGGAAACGATAAGGGGCAGTGCCAGGGTGGAAGGCAAATTTGTGCGCCAGTCGGGCGGTCGCGGCCAGTATGGTCATATATGGATTGATATAGAGCCGCTTGAGCGTGGCAAGGGCTTTGAATTTGCAAACAAGATTGTGGGCGGCTCAATACCGAGAGAATATGTTCCCGCTGTTGAAAAAGGGGTGAAAGAGGCCATGGTGGGCGGCGTGCTTGCGGGCTATCCGCTTGTCGATGTAAAGGTATCGCTGATTGATGGATCGTATCATGAGGTAGATTCCTCTGAGATGGCTTTTAAAATAGCCGGATCGATGGCTTTGAAAGATGGAGCAAAGAAGGCGCAGTTGATTTTAATCGAGCCTATAATGAGCGTGGAAGTTGTTACTCCCGAGGAATATATGGGTGAGGTTATCGGGGATTTGAATTCACGGCGGGGCAAAATCCAGTCGATGGAGCAAAGATCCGGTGCTCAGGTGATAAAGTCAATGGTCCCCCTGGCGGAAATGTTCGGTTACTCTACCGACCTCAGATCGAAGACCCAGGGTAGGGCGACCTATACCATGCAATTTTCCAGTTATGAAGAAGTGCCGAAGAATATTATGGAAGGGATTGTAGCCAAAGTAAAGGGCGAATAACGGAGGGAGAGATATGGCTAAGGCGAAATTTGAGAGGGTAAAGCCGCACGCAAATGTGGGGACGATAGGGCATGTCGACCATGGCAAGACAACGTTAACGGCGGCTATAACGAAGGTATTGGCGATGAAAGGCCTGGCAAATTACAAGGCATATGACCAGATAGACAATGCGCCTGAAGAAAAGGCGCGTGGGATAACGATAGCGACGGCGCATGTGGAGTATGAGACAGAGAAGCGGCACTATGCGCACGTGGACTGTCCGGGGCATGCGGACTATGTAAAGAACATGATCACCGGTGCAGCGCAGATGGACGGGGCGATATTGGTGGTGAGCGCAGCTGACGGGCCGATGCCGCAGACAAGGGAGCACATACTGCTTGCGCGGCAGGTAGGGGTACCGTACATGGTGGTATTTATGAATAAAGTGGACATGGTGGATGACCCTGAATTATTGGACCTGGTGGAGCTTGAAGTGAGGGAACTACTGGTGAAGTACGGTTTTCCCGGCAATGAGATACCGATAATAAAGGGCAGCGCACTGAAGGCAATTGAGAGCACGAGCACTGATCCCAATGCTCCCGAGTACAAGTGCATACTTGAGCTTGGCGATGCGGTGGACAGTTACATACCAACTCCTGAGCGGCCAGTGGACAAGCCGTTCATCATGCCGATAGAGGATGTATTTTCGATATCCGGCAGGGGCACGGTTGTAACAGGCAGGGTGGAGCGGGGGATAGTGAAGGTAGGAGAGGAAGTAGAGATAGTGGGATTGAGGGAGACGAGGAAGACAGTGGCGACTGGAGTGGAGATGTTCAGGAAGCTGCTGGATGAAGGGCGTGCCGGAGACAATATAGGGGTACTGCTCAGGGGAACAGGGAAGGACGAAGTGGAGAGGGGCATGGTGCTGGCGAAGCCGGGCAGTATAACCCCGCACACGAAGTTCAAGGCAGAGGCGTACATACTGACGAAGGAAGAGGGGGGCAGACACACCCCGTTTTTCAACGGATATCGTCCGCAGTTCTATTTCAGGACCACGGATGTGACAGGAGTGGCGACGCTGCCTGAAGGGATAGAGATGGTAATGCCTGGCGACAATGTAGCAATATCGGTAGAGATGATAGCGCCCATAGCGATGGAGAAGGAACTTCGGTTCGCCATACGCGAGGGCGGCAGGACAGTTGGCGCAGGTGTTGTTACGGAAATACTGGAGTAATTGTGGTGAATCAAAAAATAAGAATAAAATTGAAAGCGTATGACCACAGGCTGCTTGATCAGTCTGTAAAGGAAATTGTAGATACTGCGCAGAGGACCGGCGCCAGGGTTTCGGGACCGGTGCCTTTACCGACCCAGATAAGCAAGTATACTGTCTTGAGGTCGCCTCATGTTGACAAGAAGTCGAGAGAACAATTCGAGATACGGACGCATAAGCGGCTTGTCGATATTTATGATCCTACCCCGGATACCGTTGATGCGTTGATGAAGCTTGAGCTTGCCTCAGGGGTAGATGTGGAGATAAAACTATGACAGCAATCCTCGGCAAAAAACTCGGAATGACGCAGGTATTTACCGAAGATGGAAAGTTGATACCGGTTACTGTGGTTGAGGCTGGACCATGTTGTGTTGTGCAGGTCAAGACGCCTGAAAAAGACGGATATGAGGCGGTCAAAATCGGGTTTGTCGAAGAGCGGAAGGCGAAGAACGTGTGTAAGCCTATGGCAGGCGTTTTTAAAGCAGCCGGAACTGCCGCATTCAAGGTGCTGAAAGAGTTTCCTATGGCAGGGCTTAAGGTCGGCGATATGATAAAATCGGAGAGTTTTGCCAAGGGTGACATAGTATCGGTGTCAGGGATCTCGAAAGGCAAAGGGTTTCAGGGTGTCATGAAGCGTCACAATTTTAAAGGCGGACCGGGCTCTCATGGCTCAATGTTCAACAGAGCGCCGGGCTCGATTGGCGGAAGCTCTTATCCTTCAAGAGTGTGGAAAGGAATGAGAATGGCAGGGCATATGGGGTGTGACCGGGTGACTGTTCAGAACATGACTGTTGTTGATGTGCGTCCCGATCAGAACCTGTTGCTTATAAAAGGGGCCATACCAGGGTCTGCGAATACGATTATAGAGATTCGAAAGGGAAAATAATATGCAGCCAGAAAATATAATATCGAAATAAAGGACATCAATAATAAGGTAAAGGGCACTATGAACCTTGATAGTCTGTTTTTGCCAGTGAAGCTTCCGATTCAGTCGTGCATACATCCGTCGTAACATTTCTTGCTAATCAGAGGCAGGGGACCCATGCTACCAAGACAAGGGGGATGGTGAGTGGCGGCGGCAAGAAGCCGTGGAAGCAGAAGCATACAGGAAAGGCCAGGCAGGGCAGCTAAGGGCCCCTCAGTGGAGGGGCGGAGGCATTATTTTTGGCCCTCAGCCGAGGGACTATTCAGTAAAGCTTCCTAAGCAATTGAGAAGGGTGGCCCTCTTTAAGGCATTGACTATGAAACTGGCGGACGGCCAGGTGGTGTTGCTTGATGACTTGACAATCGATAAGCCGAAGACGAAGGAAATGATACAGGTGCTAAATAATCTCGGCTTATCCGATAAAACGGTGCTCATCGTATTACCTGAAAACGATAAAAATATAATATGTTCGACAAGGAACATTCCAGGGGTTGCTGTTATCAGGGCATCCGATCTGAATGCTTACGCGGTGACAGTATATGATAATGTTGTTTTTACTGCCGATGCACTCGCTAAACTGCAGAGGCCCCCGAAAAGTCCGGAACTTTTTGGCGCAGAGGGTGAATAAGGAGTGGCTATGAAGGGAATTTACGATATTATAAAAAAACCTCTCTTTAATGAGAAAGGCATGGACATGAAGGAGAGGGAGAATAAAATTCTTATTGAAGTCGATCCAAGGGCCAATAAGCATGAAGTCAAGAAAGCCATGGAAGAAATATTTAAGGTGAAGGTCGAAAAGGTTGCTACGATAAATGTAAGTGGAAAACTGAAACGCTTCGGAAAATCTATCGGCAGAAGGTCTGACAGGAAGAAGGCGATAATAACACTGAAAAAGGGTGAAAAGCTCGACTTTATTGAGGGTGCATAAATGGGAATAAGAAAATTTAAACCGACATCTCCCGGCAGAAGGTTCCAGAGTTCATCAGATTACAGCGATGTAACAACCGATCAACCCGTATAAACCGCTTACAGCGCCGCTCAGAAAGAGTGGCGGCAGGAATAATACCGGTGAGGTTACAAGCTGGCAGAGGGGAGGGGGCAACAAGCGGCAATATAGGATTATCGATTTTAACCGCAATAAGCCCGGCATTCCTGCAACGGTTACTACTATCGAGTATGACCCCAACAGGTCTGCCCGCATCGCCCTTCTGAAATATAAGGATGGCGAGTACCGCTATATACTTGCTCCTGTAGGGCTGAATGTGGGAGATAGTGTTATGTCCGGGCCGAATGCTGAAATCAAGCCGGGCAATTCATTAATGATAAAGGGAATACCGCTTGGCACCATGATACATAATATTGAATTGAATCCGGGCCAGGGCGCTAAACTTGTCAGAGGCGCGGGAACAGCTGCTCAACTGGTTGCCAAAGAGGGCGACTATGCCCAGATAAAGCTGCCATCGGGCGAGGCGCGGTATGTTATGGCCTCATGCATGGCAACGATAGGCCAGGTTGGGAATGTCGAGTTTGAAAATATTTCTTACGGGAAAGCCGGCAGAAAGCGGTATCTGGGGAAAAGACCTCATGTGAGGGGAGTTGTTATGAACCCGATTGATCATCCGCTCGGCGGCGGAGAAGGAAGGACCTCCGGCGGCAGGCCGCCATGCTCTCCCTGGGGAAAGCCTGAAGGCGTAAAGACAAGAACAACAAAAGGACTGACAGATTAATAGTAAAAAGAAGAAAGTAAATAAAACAGGTAATAGGTTAAGGTTAAGGTAAGAAGTAAAACAGATGTTGATGTCTTTTTGCTTAACGCTCAACCTTATCCTTAACCTGGTTTTAAAAAGGAGGGATTTCGTGCCACGATCCTTAAAAAAAGGGCCATTTGTTGAGCCCAAGCTGTTGAAAAAAGTGCTGCTTCTGACAGGCGCCGGTGACAAGAAGATGATTAAGACATGGTCAAGGCGTTCTACCATTGTGCCTGAATTTATAGGGCTGACTTTTGCTGTTCATAACGGAAAAAAATTTATACCGGTTTATGTCTCTGAGAATATGGTGGGACACAAACTCGGTGAATTTTCGCCGACAAGGACCTTTAGAGGGCATTCAGGATCCTCTGCAAAGGCTGCTTCGGCTAAGGGTTGACTGATCATGCTATCGAAAGCGATATTAAGACATGCTAAAATGACCGCCCGGAAAGCCAGAAGGGTAGTGGACCTTATCAGGGGCAAGAGGGCTGCCGAAGCGCTGGTTTCACTCAGATTCATGCCATACAGAGGGGCACGCTCTGTTGAAAAGCTTCTGAAGTCGGCAATGGCAAACGCAGAACAGAAAGATACTCAGGTAGACATCGATAAATTGAAAATTAAGACCGTTTTTGTAGATAATGGTCCCTTTATGAAACGGATGGAGCCGAGGTCTATGGGTAGAGCCAACGTCATTAAAAAGAGATCTTGTCATATAACCATTATTCTCTCGGAGGAATGAAAATGAAGTATTGTAATATGGACTGGGGGTGCTGATTTGGGTCAAAAGACAAATCCTATCGGTAACAGACTGGGCATTATACGGACTTGGGAATCGAGGTGGTTTCTTAAAAAGGGATACCAGCATCAACTCCTGGAAGATTTAGAGGTACGCAAGTCAATAAAGAAGAAGCTCTTCCATGCAGGTGTCTCGAGAATAGAGATAGAACGGCCCGGACAGAAACTGAAGGTCATAATACATACTGCACGGCCAGGCATTATTATCGGTAAAAAAGGCGCTGAAGTTGAAAAGTTGAAGAAGGAACTTGAAGATGCAACCAAAAAACAGGTTGCCATTGATATAAAGGAGATTCGGAAACCGGAAGTGGATGCGCAGCTTGTATCTGAGAATATAGCGCTGCAGCTGGAAAAGAGGGTTGCATTCAGAAGGGCGCTCAAACGGGCGGTTGCTTCAGCCATGAGGTTCGGTGCGCTGGGTATCAAGGTCCAATGCTCGGGGAGGCTGGCCGGGGCTGAAATTGCCAGAACGGAGTGGTACAGAGAGGGCAGGGTGCCTCTCAGCACATTCAGGGCAAATATAGATTACGGATTTGCGGAGGCGCGGACGACATTCGGCGCAATTGGTATAAAGGTATGGCTTTATCATGGCGATATACTTGCCGAAAAACCTGCCGCACTATTAAGCGAATAATCAGGAGAGTAATATATGCTGGCACCAAAAAAAGTTAAATTTAGAAAAACGATGAAAGGCAATATGAACGGCAAGGCATACCGTGGCTCTGACGTCAGCTTTGGTGAGTTCGCTATGAAAGCGATGGAGCCAGGCTGGATATCGAGCCGTCAGATAGAGGCCGCCAGGGTTGCCATAACGCGCCATGCCAAGAAGGGCTGCAAGGTGTGGATAAGGATTTTCCCGGATAAACCTATTACCAAGAAGCCTGCTGAAACAAGAATGGGTAAGGGCAAGGGGAATCCGGAGTACTGGGTTGCGGTTGTCAGTCCCGGAAGAATACTTGTATGAGGTTTCCGGGGTTTCTGAAGATATTGCAAAAGAGGCATTCAAACTTGCATCAAGGAAGCTATCCGTTGCAACGAAATTTGTCACGAGAGAGGTGACAGTGTTATGAAGCCTTCTGAAATAAGGGCGTTATCAATAGAGGAATTGAGGCAGAAAGAGATGGACTTGCGGAAGGAACTTGTTCAACCTCAGGTTTCAGACTTTCCAAGGGTGAACTACAGAATAATAGCAGAGTGCGCGCAGTGCGCAAGGACATAGCGAAAGTTCTGACGGTCATTACGGAAAAGGGGCCTCGCGCAGAGACCGGCAAAGGAGGCGCCAGAAATGCCTAAGAAAACATACACAGGTAAAGTAGTCAGTGATAAGATGGACAAGACCGTTGTGGTAGCGGTGACCAGGACGTTTCAACATCCGATCTATCTGAAAACTGTCAAGAAGGTCACCAAGCTCAAAGCCCATGACGAAGAGAATAAATGTAAAGCGGGCGATGTGGTCGAGATTGTTGAAAGCAGGCCGCTGAGCGGGGACAAACGGTGGCAGGTGATCAAAATCGTCAAAGGCGAGGGCAGGTAAATGATACAGAATTTAAGCATTCTCGAGGTGGCCGACAACTCGGGAGCCAAGAAAGTCCAGTGCATCAGGGTCATGGGTGGGTCCAACAGAAGGTATGCCAGGCTTGGCGATATTATAGTAGTGAGCGTTAAAGAGGCTATTCCCGATGGAACTGTGAAAAAGGGTGCTGTGTCCAAAGGCTGTTGTTGTGAGAACAAAAAAGGAAACGAGGCGTCCTGACGGCTCATATATAAGGTTTGATCAGAATGCGGTGGTGCTTTTAAACGCCCAGATGGAGCCTGTTGGAACAAGAATTTTCGGACCTGTTGCGCGGGAGTTGAGATGGAAGGAATTCATGAAGATCATATCGCTCGCTCCAGAGGTTCTATAAAATGCGTAGCGCGTACTGCGTACAGCGTACTGCGTTAAAGGCAACACACAAAAGCGTAGAACGCATACGCGCTACGCGGTACGCAATTCGAGGAGGATACTGTGGGGTTAGGCTGAAAAAAGGCGACAACGCCCTGGTGATGACCGGAAAAAATAAAGGCAAAAAGGGAAGAGTCCTTTCGGTGTCTCCAGCTACTGAAAAGGTAACGATTGAGGGTATAAATATTGTTAAAAAGCATACCAAGCCTAATAAAAAATATGCTCAGGGCGGGATTATCGAAAAGGAAGGGCCTATTCATATATCCAATGTCATGTTCGTATGCCCGAAATGCAGCAAGCCCACAAGGATAGGCAATACTGTCCTTGAGAACGGCAGTAAGCTCAGAACGTGCAAAAAGTGCAAGGAGGTCTTGGATTAGTTATGGCGCCGCGTCTGATGGAAAAATATGCAACGGAAGTAATACGTGTGATCATGAAGGAGTTTTCATATAAAAATATCATGCAGGTACCTAAACTGCAGAAGATTGTTGTTCATGTTACCCTTGGTGAAGCCACCCAGAATATAAAGCTTCTTGACGCTGCCGAAAAGGAACTTGCTGCAATTACCGGTCAGAAGCCGCTGGTCACGAAATCGAAGAAGGCCATTGCAGGTTTCAAGCTCAAGGAGGGCGTTCCACTCGGGTGCAAGGTCACACTGCGGGGCGAGCGGATGTATGAATTTTTTGACAGGTTGATTAATGTTGCTTTGCCGAGAATCAGAGATTTCAGGGGGCTGTCTACAAAATCCTTTGACGGAAGGGGAAATTATTCCTTCGGTCTGAAGGAGCAGTACATATTCCCTGAGATCGATTACGATAAAGTTGAGATGGTGCATGGTCTTGACATAACCATGTGCACTTCAGCAAAAAACGATACCGAATGCAAAGCCTTGCTCAGGCATTTGGGTATCCCGTTCAGAAAGTAAAGGAGGAGTTTGGTGGCAAAGACATGTTTAATTGAGAAATCCAACAGGGCGCCGAAGTTTAAGGTACGTGCCTATAACCGGTGCAAGTCATGCGGTAGGCCGAGAGGCTACTTAAGGAAGTTCGGACTTTGCAGAATCTGCTTCAGGACACTTGCCCTCAGGGGGTTTATACCTGGGGTCACAAAATCGAGCTGGTAGGGGTGCAGGCATGATGACCGATCCGATTGCTGATATGCTGACCAGAATGAGAAACACTCTCCTTATAAGGACCGAGAAGGTGGATATTCCGGCCTCAAGGATGAAGGTGGAATTGGCAAAGATTTTAAAAGAAGAGGGTTTCATAAAATCATATAAAATCATAAAGGACAAAAAACAGGGCATGCTGCGGGTGACCCTTAAATATACAACAGACAATAGTCCGGTTATCAGTGGCCTCAAAAGGATCAGCAAGCCAGGCAGGAGAGTTTATGCAGGCAAAGATGAGGTCCCCAAGGTCATGGACGGTGTTGGGATTGCTATCCTGACGACCTCGATAGGTGTTCTCAGCGATACGTCTTGTCGCCGGGAAGGTGTCGGCGGAGAGGTGCTCTGTTATGTTTGGTAAATTAAAGTAGAAATTAAAAGTAAGAAGTAAAAAGTTAAAGGCTTTATTCTTACTTCTTCCTGGAGGGGATATAGATGTCACGAATTGGTAAACAGCCCATAACTATTCCACAGGGAATAAATGTTGAAGTCAAGCAGGACATCATTAAAGTTAAAGGGGCGAAGGGTGAACTGAAGTATACCTTCCCGAAGGCATTAAGATATCTGTCGCTGACGGCAAGATCATTGTTGAGCGGAGCACTGATTCAAAATCGCACAGGTCGCTCCACGGGCTTGCGAGGAGTCTTGTGTTTAACATGGTAAACGGTGTTTCTCAAGGATACACAAGGGTGCTCGAAATAACCGGTATTGGTTATAGATCCCAGTCCAAAGGTAGTTTAC
>CAWHNC010000006.1:0-5793 GCA_963830245.1 Nitrospirota bacterium | reverse complement strand
GTTATGTTTACGTACTCATTCGTCATCTTGTCCAATAGAATAGTATGATAGTGCGTTGCTGTACCAAGGACCAGAAGGCCGACCAGTGTGCAACCCATTCCGAAGGGCAATGAATATGGTTTCGGATGGCGGTCAGTGTAAATTCCGACCACGGGCTGGAGCAAAGAAGCGGTAAGCTGGTAGCTCAGCGTGATCAGGCCGATCTGCCCAAAACTGAGCTGGAACTTGACCTTGAGCAGAGGATAGATGGCAAGGATCAATGACTGGATCGTGTCGTTTAGAAAATGTGAAAAGCTGATCGCGCCAAGCACTTTGAAGACAGTGCGGTAGGCGTTCGTTGTTCCTCTGGTATCTTCCATTTCAATATATTATACATATGCATTTAGTTTTTAAAAAACATAATAGGCTGTTGACAGGGGTGGTATAATTATGTATCGATAGTCTGATTTTATAACATATTGTAAAAAGGGGGAAGTTATGAAAGCAATACGGGTTCATGCTTTTGGCGATCCTGAAGTCATGCATACGGAGGAGGTCCCCGACCCTGTGCCGGGTCCCTCACAGGTTGTTGTGCGGATATATGCTGTTGGGGTCAATCCTGTTGATACGTATATAAGGTCCGGACAGTACCCTCTGAAACTGGAACTCCCTTACACTCCGGGCATGGACGCAGCCGGAGTCATCGAATCGATAGGCGAAAAAGTTACCGGGGTATCAGCCGGAGAACGGGTATATGTTGCCGGATCGCTCAGCGGCACTTATGCTGAAAAAGCGCTCTGTATGGAATCACAGGTACACCGGCTTCCCGCTAATTTAACGTTTCCCCAAGGCGCCGGAGTAGGTGTGCCATATTCTACGGCGTATTTCGCCCTTTTCTACCGGGCACATGCCCTGGCAGGCGAGACAGTCCTTGTCCACGGCGCAAGCGGCGGCGTCGGTACAGCCGCAGTGCAGATTGCGCGTAACGCTGGAATTACCGTTATAGGAACAGGCGGCACCGAACAGGGACGGGCCCTGGCAGCAGCGCAGGGGGCACATTACGTCGTCGACCACAAGGCCGCTGACCACATAGAGCAGATCCGCACAATAACAGGCGGCAGAGGCGTTGATGTCATTCTGGAGATGTTAGCCAATGTGAACCTCGGCAAGGACCTCGGTGCTTTGGCATTCGGCGGGAGGGTTGTTATAATCGGCAGCCGCGGCACAGTGGAGATAGATCCGCGCGATGCCATGCGGTCCAATTCAACGATACTGGGAATGTCAGTCATGAATGCCCTTGAACACCAGTTGCACAGTATTCATGCAGCACTCGGCGCCGGACTGGAAAACAACACTCTGCGTCCGGTAACAGGAAAGGAATTCCCTTTGTCGAATGCCGCCGCTGCACACCGTGAGATTATGGAAACGAGCGCCTGCGGTAAAATAGTACTGCTCCCATAAAAGAACAATCCGGCGAGGGATTTTCATATGATCCATTATTTGTTGGCCTGGGTTCTAATGTTGCTTATAGCAATTGCAAACGGCGCTTTTCGTCAGCTGACCTTCGCTAAGGCAATGCCTGAACTCCGCGCTCATCAGCTATCCACCGCAATTGGTTCGGTCCTGATCGGGCTTTTCATCTGGAAAGTTGTTCGCTTGTGGCCCCCGGGCTCGGGCCGACAGGCACTTTCAATCGGTATTGTCTGGTTGGCCCTTACTGTTGCCTTCGAGTTCGTCTTTGGTCGGTTCGTCATGCATCGTACCTGGCCTCAGCTGTTTGGTGACTACAACGTGCTCAAAGGGCGGGTGTGGGCCGTGTTCCTTATTTGGCTTACCTTCGCACCGTATGTATTTTTTAGTTTTCACTGCGCCTGATTGTGTCTTGCAATGGAGAATACCTTTTAATGAGCTTTTGTTGTTATACTATCGAAATCCGGTGCAGCGGTTAATTATCAATGGAGAACTCTTTGGACGATACCACAGGTAATAAATGCAATTCCCTTGAAATAGAAATATCGGATGATGATATTTTTGAGGCCATGAAGGATATTCAGGGTTATCTGGATATCACTCCTGCCGATCTGAAAGAGATTTACAAGTTTGCCTATCGTCACGCCTTCGACAGGATCATGAAGTCTGTCAGTGCCCGCGACATCATGACAAGGGAAGTTTTTGCAGTCAGAAGATCGACCTCCCTTAAGGAAGTTGCGGAGGTAATGGCCACTAAGGGAATTTCCGGGGTGCCTGTTCTTGAAGATGACGGAACAATAGCAGGGGTCATTTCAGGAAAAGACTTTCTGGCAAATATGGGTGCAAAAGACAAAATGAATTTCATGGCTGTTGTTGCAGAGTGTCTTAAAGGCGACGGATGTGTTACTATGCCGACCCGCTGTAAAAAAGCCGAAGATATAATGAAATCTCCTGCTATTACGGTTAACGAAAACACGACTGTAACAGAAATAGCAGGCATTTTCTCTTCAAAAAAAATAAACAGGGTCCCTGTTATTGATAAGCATGGGGCGCTTATCGGTATTGTTTCGAGAGCGGACATTGTGCATGGCTCTACTGTCAGGATCAGGACCTGACTGGAACATCCTTATATATGCTTAAAAAATATCTGAACAAGATGAAGGGCTCTACGAAGAGCCCCCCGGCAGTCAGCGTCTCTGAGATCCTCTGGTCATGGATCGGTGCTTTTCTGGGCATAGCCGCAGTTGCCCTGATAAGTTACAAGCTCCTGGAAGGCACGGGATTTACCATGATAATAGCATCGTTCGGAGCTTCCGCGGTGTTGATCTATGGTGCGATAAAGAGTCCTCTGGCGCAACCGCGTAATCTTGTTTGCGGGCATGTCCTTTCTGCAGCAGTCGGCGTCACTACCTACCAGGTGTTTAATGTTCATATATGGCTTGCCGCTCCCTTTGCAGTTGCAACGGCTATAGCAGTAATGCATGCGACCAGAACATTGCATCCCCCTGGCGGAGCAACAGCCCTCATAGCAGTTATCGGGGGCGAGAGCGTCCACAAGCTCGGATATTTATATGTAATTCTTCCTGCAGGTGCAGGCGCAATGGTTATGCTATTGGTCGCTCTTCTGGTAAATAATATACCTAAAACCAGAAGGTATCCTGAATTTTGGCTCTGATTATATATTGGAACAAAGGGGAGTTAACACGATACTTGAAGTACCGGCAGAAAGATATCAACCGGTACTTTTGCAGCTGTCAGGGCTTTAACAGGTCCGGCACTGCATCTTTGATTTCTTTAAAATGTTCCATTGTTTCCATGAGTTCGTCTTCGCTATAGGAATACATGAGGTTAGCGTAAAACACATTCGGGATATCCTGCACGGATTTTAACGTACTCATCTCCTCGCCTATGGTCCTGCCCTCAATGGTCGCAACGATCATTCCGGTTTCATCATGGAAGTCAACCTCGCAGCCTGCAACCGAGTTGATCGCCGCAGCTACATGCGTAAAATGTTCGGGAGATGTTTTTACGATAATACCGGACACATTCATTTGCCTCTCCTTTCAGAGCATAAAAATCATTAAGGACTTACACCCTCATTTAAAGTATCGATAAGGTTAGAACGTGTCTCTCCCTGCCTGTATCTGAATTCGCTCTTTAAACGTGTTTTTAACAGGAGGGGTTGCGATTACAGGCAGGGGAGGGACACATTCTAACTTATGGATCTCTTAAATGAGGGTGTAAGTATTTAATGATTTTTATGCTCTGAATACGTCCGGTATTATCGTAAAAACATCTCCCGAACATTTTACATAGTGTAGCTGCAGCGACAAATTCGGTTGCAGGCTGGAGAAGTTGGCTTCCATGATGAAAACCGGAATGATCGTTGCGACCAATTAAGGGCATAGGCAAAGGAGATGAGTACATTGAAAATGCATAGGATGTCCGAATGTGTTTTACGCTAACCTAATGTATTCCTATAGCGAAGACGAACTCATGGAAACAATGGAACATTTTAAAGAAATCAAAGATGCAGTGCAGACTGTTAAAGCTATTAGACACTGCAAAAGTACCAGTTTGATATCTGCGGTCCTTCAAGTATCATGTTGACTTTTTGCCTTTGTTCGAATATATAATCAGAGCCAAAATTAGACCTTCTGGTTTTAGGTATATTATTTACCAGAAGAGCAAACCAATAGCATAACAACTGCACTTGCACCTGCAGGGAAGAAACACAAGCATATAAATATCCCAAGCTTGTGGACGCTCTGGCCCCCGAGTGAGGCTGTAGGAGCTCTGCTTCGGCCAGGGGATGGAGATGTTCTGGTGGCATATCAGTTGCTGCTATAGCCGTTCCGATTGCAAAGGGAGCGGCAGGACCGTGTGTGAACATTAAACACCTGGTCTCAGAAAAGGACATCACAAACAAGATTACGCGGTTGCGCCAGAGACTTATCACACCATAAATCAACACCACGGAGAGCTTTCCGAACGATGTTGTATCATGGTAAATCCATGTTGTCCAGGAGTTTGTAACTTATCAGGGCAACGGCGGCTATGCCCAGAAAAGCACCTATCCATGACCAGAGGATCTCACTGACGCTTACGGCTGGAGGGCTTTTCGTCCAGCCCTTGCATCTTGTTTAGATATTTTATCTATATCGATCCGGGCGTGCCGGTCAGGTCCTGACCCTGACCGTAGTGCCAAGCACAATATCAACTCTCGAAACAATGCCTAAGCACCCTGCTTATCCGTAACAGGGACCCTGTTTATTTTTCTGAAGAGAAAATGCCTGCTATCTCTGTTACAGTCGTGTTTTCGTTAACTGTTATAGCCGGAGATTTCATTATGTCTTCGGCTTTTTTTAAGCGGAGGTGCATTGTAAGCATCCCTCGGCTTTAAGCACTCTCAACAAAAGCCATGAAATTCATTTTCTCTTTGGCGCCCATATTTACCAGAAAGTCTTTTCCTGAAATGACCCCTGCTATTGTTCCGTCCTCTTCAAGGACAGGAAACCTGAAATCCCTTAGTGGCCATCAAATCGGCACCTTCCTTTAGGGAGGTCGATCTTCTGACTGCAAAAACTTCCCTTGCATGATGTCACAGCAGGGAAAAGCAAACAGTGACATCACAACTTCTGAATACTCCTTTCAGAATCAGCAGGAGTGATATCCAGATAATTTCTGAATATCCTTCATGGCCTCAAAATTGTCAATTAGATCCGATATTTCTATTTCAAAGGGAGGATGAATTACCTGTGCATATGCATTCCAAAGATTGGTTCCTCCATTGAGAAATGAAAATTAACCGCTGCACCGGATTTTGTATGTATAACAACAAAAGCTCATTAAAAGGTATTCTGATTGCAAGACACAATCAGGCGCAGTGAAAACTTTAAAAATGTGCTACAGGTGCGAAGGTGGGAAAACTAAATAAGGAACACGGCCCACGGTTTCAGCACGTTGTAGTCACCAAACAGCTGAGGCCAGGGTCCCGTATCCACCTGCGCAAGGCGGGGGGCGCGGAACACACTCGGCCTCTGCCTTTTTCAGCAAGGAAAAGTCGCCCTCGTTTTCCGCTGGCACGCGGTGCGGCAGTTTTACCACTGCTTTTCCACTGCCTAGGCTTCAGGGCAACGTTTCCTTTTGTGGTTTTATTAAAAGCAGTAGGATTGTGGCCGGCAAGTGCGGGATTCGCTGCCCAAGCGCGACTTTTCCTTCACCAGGAAGAGGCTGCCGAGCGCGCCAGCGGCCAAGCTGTAGGAAGCTGCACGAGACCGCAACCGCATGGTTGAGCAGATGCGCTCACCGGAAGGCGCAATCGCTCGAGTCCGCGCCCTCACC
>CAWHNC010000005.1:0-4374 GCA_963830245.1 Nitrospirota bacterium | reverse complement strand
GTGAGCTCTGGAGTGTTTGCCACGGACCCTTCAGCGGTCTCGAAAAGCTCGATTCATACACCTATGCAGCCAACCCTGATTTTCTACCGGCAGGAGGAGGCGCAGTCGTAGTGGAGGAAGAGATAGATATACTGATTGTCACCGCTAATGCGAGCAGCATGTCCGCCCAGGTGCAATCTCAACTCTATGCGACAGAAGAAGATATTCTTAATCATAACGAATCTTTATCAGCGCATCAGGACATCCGCAGCAGCTTAAGCAATCATATCGGGAGCGCCACTGAACACAATATCCAGGGCAAATATCCAATGCGATAGCATCGCACAGGACAGACGTAAATGCCCATCCTGGTTACGGCAGATATCATGTCCACGTCCAGTCTGATGCCTCTTCAGTCTGGAGCGTAAACCACAATTTCAATACGGCAAATATCCCCGTTGTGAAAGCTTATAACGAGACCACGGAGACTATCAATCTGAGCGGATACTGTGGGAGCGGCTTGTCTTGCGGCAGCGGCAGTACATGCGGCAGCGGTGACACAGTGACCGTGCCTGTCGAAACGGAAATAGCAATTTCCAATATAAGGCTGACAAATCAGAATATGCTCGATATACGTTTTTCGGAAGACCAAAGCGGTAAGGCCGTAATACTAATTTAAAAAGGAGGAAGATATGGTAGGCGTACCGAACACCATCAACACAAAACAAGATGCGCAGGTCTGTGTAACCATGGCGCTGGCCGGAGAACTCGACAGGACTCAGCTCAAACAGAAACTGGAGAATCTGTTTTCCGATGAAATGGTATGGAACTTCAAACAAACTGTTAGCAGCACGTCTGTCGCCGGCAACAATCAGCAGATCATAAAAGAGAAAGACATGATTACCGGCCAGGACAAGTATGAGCTGTTTGAACTCGACAGCAACCCTAACCCTCGCTATATAGCGATGGGATTCCAAAATAGAGCAGAGCTGCAGTCTCTGATCGATCAATTATAAGGAGGCACCATGGGACAGTCAGTATTATGGAAGGACGATCCGGGTTATCCGCTTAATATGGCTTTTTTGTCGCAGCAGCTTGGCCCCCGGCCGGGACTCCCCAATCAGTTTATGACCGTTGATTCAACAAAAACCGGTGTCCTCATCAAACAGGGCGCAATCATTCCACTGCAGAGCGGCTCAAGCTGGAAGGCCTATCAATTCACGTCCGATACCGACGTAACGACTCTCGACACCGGCGTGCTGACACTGGGGACCAATTACTATGTATATCTGTGCGACAATGGCACTGATACGGGGCTTCTTCTGATCTCTGCCAACTCGACAGCGCCGAGTGGTTACACAGCGTCCAATAGCAGGAAGATAGGCGGCTTCCATTATGGGAGGGTAAGGAAGCTTATTACTGTCGCTGACGTGACCACGGGGGCCGTGGTGCCGAATTCGGTATGGGACCTGGGCTTCAGGCCCAAATGCGCACCCGAGGGCATGGTATACATAGGGGCTGGTCTCTGGATGGATATTTATCTCGCCTCTCTCAGTCAGTCGTGCTCTTTTGCGAGTGGCAGCGGTTCTCCTCTTGTTTCAGGTTCCGCACAAAGCGCATATAACGCTATGCCTTTAACAGGCACAGAAGGGCTGTCTGGTTATAATTTTATCGAGCTTGCAAGAATGTCGGGAAAGAGACTACCGACTCTATCCGAATGGTTGCAAGCCGCGCACGGATCGCCCCAGGGCGATGCCAGCGATAATAATAATGCGTGGTCGGCAACCACGAACAGTGGACGGCAATCAACTGGCTATGTTGCCAACGCTATCAGCCTGCTCAATGTGGTAGATTGCTCAGGAAACGTGTGGGAATGGCTTGATGCATTCTCCAGTGATTACTCGTCACTGAGTTGGAATTGGCAGAATCCCATGTCAGGGATGAACGTCGGACAGCTTTACTTGCCGAATAGCTCCGGGCTTATGCAGTATTTAGCTGGCGGCGCCTGGAGCTATGGCGTGTATTGCGGTTCCCGGGCGCTCGGTGTGAGTGACTGGCCTTGGTATGTCGTTCCGTCCGTTGGGGGGCGCTTCGCCTGTGACTCTCTGTAATCTGTTTTCTGACACTCTGTTTTGTTTTGCCGTTGTATTAGGCGGCCGTAAGGCCGCCTCTTTTAAAAAATTTAAAAATCCGGGAAGGATGTAATATAATGACGGGATGGAAGATCTGGTTATCTATCAAAAGGTCTACGATTTCACGCTGTATCTGTTCCCCATTGTCGACAGGTTCCCGAAACATGAAAAGTTTACGCTATGTTCCCAGGTCAAGAATTGTGTCCTGGACATAGCACGCCTGGTCATAAGGGCCAACAAAAGTAAGGCGAGAAAGCCTATCCTCTATGACATCGATGTGCGTCTTGAGGAACTGAAATTCTTGCTGAGGTTGGCCCATGACAGGAAATACCTGGCGAACAAAAGTTATGAGCACAGCAGCAGGCTTGTAGCGGAAATCGGCAGACTTTTAGGAGGCTGGATCAAGAGTGCGGGTTAAGGGCAAAGCTGGCGGCAACTGGAACAATGGCGTGTATTGCGGTTCCCGGGCGCTCAATGTGAATAACTATCCATGGAATGTCAATACGAACATTGGGGGGCGCTTCGCCTGTGAGTGTATGGGTTTACAGAGATGATGTTTCTACGGAGCATCACCAGTGACAATGCTATACAGTCAGGCCCTTAATCCCTGCCGACGGATGAGGAATCCAGAGGCAAAAATTGAAGAGGCTCTGTGCAATGAGTACGGGCATGTGCCCACAAAACTGCATAGGCCGCATAATTTCGGTTAGTTAACGACTCCTCCTGGAGATTTGTTAAGCCCGAAGTCTTAAAGCTGTAAACGGTCGGTTAGTGGCAACTCCTTAAGGAGACATGCCAAGCCCGGGAAAAGACCGTTTTACGGTTTCGAGATTTCGGGCTTTTTATTTGGAGGCTGACCGATGGCAGTGAAAAAAGAGTCTGACAAGGTATGGAAACACGTACTCGTGAAATGTCTGGCTGAACTGGCTAAGGAGGGCGTTATCCCGACTGACGTAAAGGATATGACCGGCAGGCTGGTGCTTGACCTTAATATGAACCAGGGCGGCATCTCTGATATGGATGTTGCTGTAAAACGCAAATATAAATAGGTGCGGCCATGCCGACGACATATAATAATCTTTTTGAGAGTATAAGTGACTTCGAGAACTTACACACTGCCTATCTTAAAGCGCGCCGGTGCAAGAGATACAAGAAAGACGTTCTCCTTTTTACACGTAATGTAGAGGAGGAACTAATATTATTGCAGGACGAATTGAGATCGGGTGCATACAGGACAAGCCAGTATAGGAATTTTCTTGTATTTGAGCCGAAACGGAGGGAGATATCGGCGCTTCCATTCCGTGATCGAGTGGTCCATCATGCTATATGCAATATTATCGAGCCACTTTTTGAAAGGCGTTTTATTTTTGACTCATACGGATGCCGCGTCGGAAAAGGGACGCATGCTGGTTCTGATAGATTGGTAAGTTTTCTCCGAAGGGCACAGAGGAGATGGGATAAGGTCTACTGCCTGAAGGCTTGGTTGTTATTTAAGAAAGAAGATCCTTGGTAGAGATCATCAATGATATCAATACCGATCTCGCCACGCTTTACAGGGTGGTCAAGCTTCACCTGGATGAGTTTATACGGTATTTTCGCTGGATATTGATAGCCAGAGATGAGTTGAAACGCTTCAAATCCGAAAAGCCGGAGGTACTTACAGACATCCAGCGGGCCGTGAGGTTCTATTATCTATTAAAGAATGGGTACTCAAGCCGTATTCACAACCCTACTTTTGCCGTATGCACCACGAGAAGATCCCATTTCAACCTCCTCCGGATCGAGGAGGAGCTTTCAGCGGCACATTTGCGGTTATCAAGGGTTTACATAGAAAACATGCATTATGAAAAGCTGATCGAGAGGTTCGACAGACCTCATACCTTCTTCTACATCGATCCACCGTACTATGGCTGTGAGAATTATTATGGAAAGGGCATATTTGAACGCGAGGACTTCAATAAACTAAAGGAAATATTGGCTGGAATCAAGGGTAAATTTATCATGTCTATCAATGATACTGCGCCGATCCGGAAGACGTTCAGTGACTTCCGGATCGAAAAAGTAAGGACAACCTATAGCGTTGCCGGTGGAAATAAGCAGACCAGCGTTACGGAACTGCTCGTAATGAACTTTAATAGTGGGAAAGCACACTAAAACAGGGAAAGGCACGGAAAGACACGCTTGGAAAGTTGCAAAACGTAATCCTGGAATTTGTAACAAATGATTCTGGAATTTGTCGCATTTTCGGATGGAATGAACATCA
>CAWHNC010000004.1:0-12720 GCA_963830245.1 Nitrospirota bacterium | reverse complement strand
ACCGACAGGACTTTGTCGCCTTACACAAAATACGGAGATATTTTTTCGTATTTGACTATTATAGGTACATTGCTTTTACTGATTAGAAAACGGAACAGATTTTAAATAAGGTAATATCAAAAGTTTCATAAAAAAAAGAAACCACAGAGGGCACAGAGAAAAACATGAATCCTCATAAGCAAAAAAGATTAAAAACAAAATACATATGTTTCATGATGCTTTCTCTGTGAATTCTAAGTGGTTTATAGCAACAGGAAGAAGAATCTGAGTGAGAAGTCAGAGATCACAGAGAGGAGGCAGCAGTGAGTATGCCTCGTTTATTATTACTAGAGTATTACTCTGTGTTCTCTTTGTGGTTAAGTTCTTACACGTTAGATAAATAAAGGAGGCAGTATGTTAATGCAGAGTGAATTAATAGAGGAGCTTGCAGGTTTAAAAGTGAAAGTGCTTTCCCTTAGAGGGTATCTTTGATGTCGATAAACTGAAAGCCAATTTAGCGCAGACTGAAGAAAAACTGTTATCGGAGGAAGTGTGGTCTTCCCCTGACAAGGTCAAGGAACTTCAAAAAGTAAAATCGAAAATACTCGAAACGATACAGCCGGTCGAGTCTTCCCTTGATAAGGTCCATTCTCTCGAAGAGTTGTCCAGTCTTTTAAATGAGGAGGGCGGTGAAATATTCCTCGAAGAATTCAGGAAAGAATTGGATACGCTTAAACAGGAAATTGACGATTTGGAGT
Organism: Nitrospirota bacterium; assembly: GCA_963830245.1. Classification (GTDB taxonomy): domain Bacteria; phylum Nitrospirota; class Thermodesulfovibrionia; order Thermodesulfovibrionales; family Dissulfurispiraceae; genus JADFXI01. Next base: position 11,983 of record CAWHNC010000004.1, on the reverse strand, counting down.
TGAAAATTCTCCTTTCCGGGGAGCTGGACAAGAATAATGCAATAATTACCATTCATCCGGGAGCCGGCGGCACAGAAAGCCAGGATTGGGCTGAGATGCTCATGAGGATGTATCTCCGTTGGGCGGAACGCCACGGATTTAAAATTGTAATAGCAGATCTGCAGCCCGGGGATGAGGCCGGAATTAAGGGGACCACGTTTACTGTTGTTGGTCCTTATACCTATGGTTATTTAAAGGGTGAAGCAGGTATTCATCGCCTTGTAAGGATCTCGCCTTTTGATGCAAATAAAAGAAGGCATACTTCGTTTTCAGCTGTTCTGGTCTATCCTGAAATAGAAGACGATGTTCCTGTTGAAATCAGGGACGAAGATTTAAAGATCGATACATACAGGGCCTCGGGTGCGGGAGGACAGCATATAAACAAGGTGTCTTCGGCAGTGAGGATTACTCATATGCCTTCAGGGGTAATTGTTGCCTGTCAGACAGAGCGCTCTCAGCACAGGAATAAAGAGCTTGCAATGAGAATTCTTAAATCAAGACTCTATGATATCTCGGTTACTGAAAGAGAAAAAAAAATGGATACCATTAAAGGAGATAAAAAGGGAATATCGTGGGGTAATCAGATACGGTCATATGTGTTGCAGCCTTACAGGCTTGTGAAAGATCACAGGACCGGTAGCGAGACAGGCAATGTCGATGCTGTATTGGATGGCGGTATCGATATTTTTATAAAGGGATATTTGAATTTTAATTCACTGCAGCTTAAAAAAGTTGCTCCCTGCTGTTTTGTTTATATTGTTTAACAGTAGTAGTAGTAAGCGCTGTTGAATTGTTAATAATGGATAAAAGAGATGGAGCGGCAGATAGTTGGATGAATGATAAGTCGAATACTTTCTTACTGGCTGCAAACAATAAAAAAAAATATATTTTTAAACATTTCAGCCAACAATTTATTGCCCTTGTTTTAACAGATAGGATATAATGGTCAGGCAAAGGTTTCAGAATTACTAACAATTGTTAATATCCTGTTAATAAATAGAGCCTGTTTATAAAGCAGGCGTTGTCATTCTCCGGCTCGACCATGGAATGACAGGCTTTTTGGCTCTATAGCAGGAAAGAATTTGTCAGTAACTTTCAAATACAGGACAGGCAGCGGGGAAAACGGCAGAGTGAACATAGAAGAAACATGGAACAATAACCTTTCGAAGATAGCTGATAAAGTTGGAGAAAGCATTTTTGAGTTGTGGTTTAAGCCGATGAGACTGATCAGTTTTAAAGACAAGGTTATAACTATAGGTATTCCCAACAGGTTTTTCAGGGAATGGATTGAGGATTATTATCCTGGAATTATCAATGAAATTATGGAACCGATTACGGGATATCCTGTTTCCGTTAAATATAAAATAATAGATAAAGAGGATGCACAACTTAAAAAACAGGACACCAAACTGGAGAGCAGAAAGAATAAGCTTGCGAGCAGGGGGATCTATCTCAGCCCCAAATATACTTTTGATACTTTTGTTATGGGACCCTCCAACCAGTTTGTTCATGCCGCCTCCAGGAGAATAGCCGAAAACCCCGGCATTGCATATAACCCGTTATTTATTTATGGCGGTGTCGGACTCGGCAAAACTCATCTGATGAATGCCATCGGCAACATGATTGTCGATAAATATCCTGATAAAGTAGTAAGTTATTTGCCTGCCGAGCAGTTTACAAACGAAGTCATTTCAGCGCTGCGACATGAAAAGATGGCTGAGTTTAAAGATAAATACCGGAATGTTGATGTAATGCTTATTGATGACATTCAGTTTATTGCCAACAAGACAACGACACAGGAGGAGTTCTTCCACACGTTTAACGCCCTTTATGAGAAGCAGCGCCAGATAGTTATGTCGAGTGACAGGGCCCCGCTGGAGATATCGGACATAACCGACAGGCTCAGGTCCCGGTTCAGCATGGGGCTTATTGCGGACATTCAGCCTCCTGAAGTTGAAACAAAGGTGGCGATCATTTATAAGAAAGCCGGGATAGAAAAGATGTCCATACCGGAAGACGTGGCTTATTTTATTGCGACAAAAATAAAATCCAACATAAGAGAACTGGAGGGATGTCTTATAAAGCTGGGAGCACACGCCTCGCTAACGGGTCTCCCCATTGATACCGCTATGGCCAGGGTAGTTCTTAAAGACCTTATATCCGACGAAGAGAAGCCTGTTACTGTCGAGCTGGTGCAAAAGATGGTTTGTGATTATTTCGGCCTTAAAATTCAGGATATAAAAGCGAGAAAGAGGACGAAGGAAATAGCAAATGCGCGGCAGATAGCGATGTATATCACAAAGCAACAGACCCACCTCTCGCTTAGTGAGATTGGAAGGTATTTTGGCGGGAAAGATCATGCAACGGTAATTTATGCCTGCAAGCAGATAGAAGATAAACGCGGTAAGGACGAAAATCTCAATAAGAGCGTCGAAAATATAATACGGAGGATTACCGGGGTATGAGTTTTTCCCGGCAGACTGTTTCAGTGGGGCATCTCCAAAAGCAACGGACTTCTTGGGGTCTGGATCTCAAATATTTTAGAGACAGTGGAAATGGAGGGGATTGATGAAGGTCACAGTAGAAAAAAACGAATTACAGAAAAAACTCTCAGACATTCAGAACATTGTTGAGAAAAAAAATACTATGCCCGTCTTAAGCCATTTTCTTCTGGTGGCTGAGAAGGGAGGAGCATACATAACAGCCACAGATCTCGAAACTGCCTTTAAAGAACCTCTTGCGCTTACTATTGCAACCGAGGGAAGGCTGTGCATTCCCGCCAAAAAGCTATTTGAGATTGTGCGGGAAGTCGACGGCGATATAGTACTTGAATCAGCCGATCAAAAATGGCTGAAAGTAAAGAGCGGAAAAAGCCAGTTCCGTCTTGCCTGTCTTTCTTCTGATGAATTCCCGGTCTGGCCGGCACTTAGTGATGATACCGAAAAAATGGAAATAGATTCTCTCCTGCTCCTTGAGATGATTGACAAGACCCTTTATGCGGCGGGTGAGTCGGATACCCGGTATGTTTTAAACGGACTGCTTTTTAACATAAAGCCCGATGGTAATCTCACTGTTGTCGGCACGGATGGCCACAGGCTGGCACTTTCGACGAAGACGTTGACTTCCAAACTTAAGGAGGAGAAAAGGATTATTTTTTCAAGAAAGTCTCTGGCTGAACTGAGAAGATTCCTTGACGACGAGGCGAAACCGGTCAAAGTGGCTATAGGTAAAAATCACATTTTGTTCGAGATGGATACGATTCAGTTCCTCACCAGGCTGATAGAGGGCACATACCCTAATTATGAGCAGGTCATTCCAACTGGCGCTGATAAGACCATTGCAATAGACAGGATAGCATTGATGAGGTCGCTGCGAAGGGTCTCTATAATGAGCAAAGAGCGGAGCAGCGCAGTAAAAGTGGATATCGAGCCCAACTCTATGGCGATATCCGCTTCCAATCCGGACATCGGGGAAGCAAAAGACGAGCTTACAGTAGAATATGCGGGAGAGCCGATCACCCTGGCATTTAACGCCCGCTACATACTGGATGCATTAAGCGTGATGAATACTGACACTATATTGATTAAACTCAATGAGCCGCTGACCCCTACGCTTTTCATGGAGAACGAAAAAGACGATTATAAATATGTTGTAATGCCGATGCGGCTATAAAAAATAGTACAGAGGCCAACGATGTTTTACAGATACATTCGAGTGGTATGAGCCGTCATTCCCGCAGTTTTTAAGCGGGAATCCAGAGTGGATCCCCGCTTAAGGAACTCGGGGATGACGATAAAATTTCTACTTTCGAGACAATGACGAAAAAAGTTGTTCCATGGCATAAATATTATTTTACTGCTTACTTTTTAAAAGAGGGAGAATGATGGACGAGATAAAGCCTGAAGAAGTAAACGGCACCTACGGGGCTGAAGATATAAAGATCCTTAAGGGCCTTGATGCTGTTCGGATGCGGCCGGCGATGTATATCGGCTCCACCAGTATTGACGGTCTTCACCACCTTGTTTATGAGGTAGTCGACAACAGTGTTGATGAGGCGCTTGCCGGATACTGCACCTTGATAGAGGTAATACTCCATCACGACGGCAGCTGCACTGTCATCGACAATGGAAGGGGCATACCCACAGGGCTCCATTCAGAAGACCCGGAAGGACGCACAGCGGCGGAGATCGTGCTTACCGAACTTCACGCAGGCGGAAAATTCGAATCGTCCGCATATAAAATATCCGGGGGACTTCACGGAGTCGGAGTGTCCGTGGTAAACGCTCTCTCCGAGTGGCTGGAGATGGAGGTCAAGCAGGAAGGGCTTGTCTACACCCAGCGTTTTGAGCGGGGGAAACCGGTGACAAAGCTTAATGTTACAGGCAAGACAAAAGGGCGTGGTACGAGAATAACCTTCAAGCCCGACTCCGAGATCTTTGAAGTCACCGAGGTCCATTATGATGTCCTTGTGCAGCGGCTGCGGGAGCTTGCATTCCTGAACAGGGGGCTCCAGATAACCATAGTCGATGAAAGAACAAATGAGAACCAGGTTTTTCTGTATAAAGGCGGCATTGTCTCATTTGTCGAACACCTTAACAAGAATAAGACGACACTGCACCCCAAGCCCATATATATCGAAAAAGAAAAAGACGGCGTTATAGCCGAGATCGCTATACAGTACAACGACAGCTATGCCGAAAATATCTACACCTTTGCCAACAACATCAACACGCGTGAAGGCGGCAGCCATCTTGTGGGTTTCAAATCAGCGCTGACACGGACCTCGAACAGCTATGCCACATCATCGGGAATCATCAAAGAGGGCAAAGAGAGCGTCTCGGGCGACGACATCAGGGAAGGGCTCACAGCTGTAATCAGTGTAAAACTCCCGAACCCACAGTTCGAGGGGCAGACCAAAATGAAACTTGGCAACAGTGAAGTCAAGGGGATCGTTGAATCGATTACCAATGACGCATTGTCGACCTATTTCGAAGAGAACCCTTCAGTAGCGAGGAAGATCATAGAGAAGGCCATACAGGCCTCCAGGGCGAGGGAAGCTGCCCGGAAGGCCCGGGAGCTGACCCGGAGAAAAGGAGTGCTGGAGGATACCGGGCTGCCAGGCAAGCTGGCGGACTGCTCTGAAAAGGACCCTGCCATGTCGGAATTGTATATAGTAGAGGGTGACTCTGCGGGCGGCTCTGCAAAGCAGGGCAGGGACAGGCGCAACCAGGCCATACTGCCGCTGAGGGGGAAAATCCTCAATGTGGAAAAAGCGCGATTTGATAAAATGCTCTCCTCGGAAGAAATAAGGACATTGATAACAGCACTGGGCACAGGCATCGGACCTGAAGAATTCGACATAGCAAAAGCCCGGTATCACAAGATAGTGCTGATGACTGATGCCGATGTCGACGGCGCACACATCAGGACCCTTCTGCTCACATTTTTTTACAGGCAGATGCCGGAACTGCTCGAAAGGGGCTACCTCTATATCGCGCAGCCGCCACTTTTCAGGATAAAGAAAGGGAAGTCCGAGAAATATGTCCAGAACGAGGCAGAACTCATGGAAATGCTTTTTGATCTTGCTACCGAGGACCTTAAAATAACAACACCGACAGGTCAGCTTGGAGGCAAGAGGCTTGTGCCCCACCTTAAGAAAATTCCCAAATATGAAAAGCTCCTGGGCTGGTTTGAAAGGAAGAGGAGAGACCCCGAAGTCATAGCGCAGCTGCTTGTACTCGGTATAGATAAAGACAATTTCAAAAGCAGGGAGGCTGTTGAGGAACTCCTGAAAAAGCTGACGGAAAACATTCCTTCCATAAGTCATGATGACATAACCTTCGATGAGGAGCACGAGGCGTTTGAAGTAGAAGTCAGACGGCAGAATTACCGCTGCACACTTTCGACCTCGTTGATGCTCTCCCCCGAGTTCAAGGAGATGGAAGCGCACTATAAGGAGTTGACCCAAACCTTCGGGCTGCCTCCCTACAAACTCGAAATGAAGACAGATACAAAAGAAGTCTCCTCGCTGCAGGAACTGCTTGCGACTGTAACCGAGACCTCCAAAAAAGGACTCCAAATTCAGCGCTACAAAGGCTTGGGAGAAATGAACCCGCACCAACTCTGGGAAACCACCATGGACCCTGATAAGAGGACCTTCCTCCAGGTCACGGTCGAAGACTCGGTCAAGGCCGATGAAATGTTCACAGTGCTCATGGGCGACCAGGTCGAGCCAAGAAAGGATTTTATTACGGTCCATGCGCTTGAGGCGAGGAATATTGATATTTAAGGTGTAGGATGTTTTTCTTCTTGGTTGAAGCATAAGCTGCAATATTTGACTCATATGTTGCAATAAATTGACGCATAAGTTGCAATAGCCAAATCTTAACTTGCTGATATGTTAGGGTTTAGGGTAGAACTGGAGTAATTTGGCGTCCGAAAATCTTTCCAGAAATTAGCAGCTTATGCGTCAGTTCGCCTGGTTTTTAGCATAGCATGCTTCAATTTACTGCAAAGGGATGCGTCAATCCGGCTTGTAAGTGATTGGTTTTTTAGCGGAGGATTGCAGCTTATAGGTCATGGACCCATATAATAACATTGGTTCGCTGGCCCTGATGCACATGGCGCAGGTTGGCCCGACGATTAAGGCTGAGATCATACAGCTGACGCCGAAAAATTTTCACCATTTTATGGGGTCCCATCTGTACAATATGGCTTGGCTGGATTTCAATTCATCTGTTCCGGGATGCGGGTCCGACCAATATCTGAATAGTACCGTTAGCCCTAATATTAACTCTGTGGTCACCAACTCCCAGATCATACATGATTTTACTGAGTATGATAACGGACAAACCCTGACACCACCAAGTTATCTGTTTTCTTCTGACCAGCAGGCCCAAATTAACCAGTCAAATTTTTACTGGCATCAAAGGCTGAATAATAGTCCCTGTTTTACTCCATGGGCATTCAAGCAGTTCGATGACGGGTCGGGGAATTGGACAAACATAACGCAATCTGGATTCTTTAATCTCGTTGCGTTGGCCCAGCAGGTTCATCAGGCGGCATTGTCCATAACAGCTATATCGAATATTCAATCACAAGTAAATCAATCGTCAACTTCATCGTTCTTCACAAAAACTGTCACCACTACGGTTTCCTATTACGTAACTCCTCAATATTATGTAGGAACCCGCTCGTATAACGGAACTTACTACGATATACAAGCTAACCCGACTTGGATCCCATCAAACAATGTCTCTTTCGTGAGCGTACAGGGGCAGGGAGCTTCCACCGGAGCCGGCCAGGGGTTTGATAGCACTCCGTATCTTGTGTATCAGTATTCACAATCTCAGTCCGGATGGACCGGTTTGTTCTGCTTCCTTGCGATAATTGTGATATTTACACTGGCGGCGGTCGGGGTAGGGGAGTTGCTGAGCGAGGATGTACTGGATATTGTAAATATCGGTGGTTATACAGCCGCTGCAATCGGCATTGGCATTGGAGCTGTGGGCGGTCTTATTGCCGCAGGAGGATCTCCTACAACGGGGGCTACAGCCAACATAACCCCGTTTGTTGATAGTGCATACGATTTGTCGCCAGCGATTAACTATACTGGCGACCAAGCGATAGTCCAGCAAAACACCGACAACCAATGGTTAGATGTAAACTTGGCCAGCACCCCAGGGGGGCTTCAAACCATTGTAACTGGACTGGATCTGAGAAAAGCCTTAGCGTGTGGGGGACCGTCAGGAAATTGTGTAACGCCAATTGTCTCTCAGGTAGGTATGAGCGATCCCAGGTTTCAGCAGACTATAAATTCCATGTTCAGACAGCCCACAAAGATATTGGAAGGCGAAACTTACCCTTACGCGACCGAATAAAATGACACAGGATAGATTGTGGGCGGCGCTCGAAAAGAACCGATTACGGCGGTCCGAGGAACCAAATATGGCACTATCGGTTCCTTTAAACAACAGAAAAAATATCCGTTAAATGTCCTGTCTGTAACACTTACACGCAACAGTTATAGGGGGCCTCCTATAATGCTAATACGGCGTAAAATAAGGCTTTCCGAAGCGCGGCGGAATGTATTGCGATAAAGCCTCCTCATTGAAATTTACCTATGAAAACATTTCTCCCAGGAAAATGCAATATTTTTTTGCTAAAGCCTCCAAGAAAGGAACCACTTACGCCGAAATCGATGCCGCCATAAACGGTGCGTTTCCGGCGCTCCCCACATAGATGAACCGGACAATGTTATCCTGTGTCAAACTCATTTAAAATCGATATTAGTAATCCCCGAATACTTGTAATGTTCTCCATGAATTATCTGCGCGTATGCGTTTCCAATCTCCCGCCCTCTGACAACAGCCCCAATTACGCCTGCCATAAGTTCTCCGTCACCATTTGCCCAACGCTCAAAATCACTCTGATCAGAAAGCTTTAAATGAGAGCTGTCGACGGCACAAGTTTTCACTATTTTCCCATTCACTACTGTTTCAGTGTTAATTTCCAGCCACCCACCACTTATCCACATTTTCTTAGTAACCACTGTTACAGTCGCATATTTGGGGTTGTCAGTGAACACAACAGGCATGGTTTTCGCAAGATAAGCTTTAATAAACTTATCCCGCTGCCAATCTCCCTTAAGACGTCCAACCCCAGGGCCTCCCACAAAGTGATAAGGCGCGATATACACCTTGGGGGCATCAGGCACAGTTGACAATGTATATGATGGACTATCCAGCCGATAGGTGGCGCACCCCACTATCACCGTAACCACTGCCATAAGCAACAGTATTCTCGAAATCCCTTTCATCTTTTACTACCTCCTTTTATCTTCATATATCTTTATAAGGTTTCGGACCAGTTTGTCAAGCGCAATTATTGATTTTGCTGCTGATATTTTTAAAATCACACTTTGATGATTCACTAATGCGTCATCACGACGAAGGCATGGCAGGTCAATGGATAAAATGTATAGATAAAACTATTTTCGCCCACAGCACTTTTTATATTTCTTCCCACTCCCGCAGATGCATGGTTCATTCCGCCCTATCTTTCTGCTTTTAATTATCTCAACATGATCGGGAGGTACTACGCCATCGGGATATGCTTCCAATATCTTCATTGCCGTGACATCGTCTATCGGAAAAGTTATTGTATTCCCACTGTCATCGTCGTATTTAACATAAGGGTCGTCTTCTTCTGGCTCCACTCCCAGCGCCTCATAGAACCTGGCAATATGTCTTTCCAATCCTTTCTTGTTTGTAATATTAAGCTCCGTCAGAAACGTGTCAATGAACACCTCGTCGGCGCTCCGTTGAGCTTCATCACGGTTCTTGCTGATACCTATAATAAGGTGATATGATTTATCCCTTTCGATGCGGACCATATAGCCTTCGAAAACATTCTCCCCTTTGTTTATTGATTCGGCAACCGGAATGTCCATACCGCATGCAATTTCCATTGGGTGGTCGCCCTCTATAGGTGGAGTCATTGCAAAGAAGACCTTGCCGTTTCTGATTTTGAATTTTCCAATAGCCGGCAACGTAGCTATTTTTGAACCTTCCTGCATCGCATAGTGATAAGCGGCGCTCAGAACGAGGTCGAAATCTTCTTAAAAGAGTTGCCGCATAATTATGACAGATACGATAATTAGTACTTTGTAGAAGATGATTAATCGGGGGTTAATCACTAAAAAGCAGTTAGGAGAAAAGGAGGGCGTGAGATGCCAATCACTGATAACGACCAAAGCGTCACGCGGTTTGAATTTATTTTTCTAGTAATCGCAAACACGCTGTTAATGATTCCCAATAACGTTATAGTCATAATTATGTTTCCAATCGTCGGGGCCTTGGGAGGCTGGCTTCTGGGTATTACGCCTGTCGGAACCTGGATTGCGGGTGGACTTCAAGCAGTACACATAGAGGCTCACGCCGGTGATATATACAAGGTTGGGGCTTTGCTTGGGTTTATTCGAGGCTTTCTCTTGCGGGAGACCAGTCGCTCAAAAACGAAAAGGTACTGGATGGGGGGTAACAGGCAATGGGAATAAAACTGAAAGCAAAATATCGGAATAATATCAGAGCAAAGCACTTGCTCAAGCTCGTGAAGATGGCAACCTCTGACGAACAGACAAAAGAAAATAAGGCCGTAAAGGTGTTTATGCTCAACCTTGCTGCAGCCGGTCCGGTTGACTTGATTCCTGTCCCTAAAGATGTTTCTCAGGAGATCGCCGACTCAATGATCGAGGTGATGCATCTTAAATCGCGATTATTCGAGGACCTGCTTAAAACCGGTAAAAAGGTTCTTCTTTACGATTTTTTTGATGTACCAGCAAAGAAAATAATCAAAGACGTTGGCCCCACAACAAGGCTTATTAGTTCAGAAGCTTTCGCAAAGGCTTTGGGCGGGGAAGTAATTACAGACCCAAAAGAGATTGCTAGGCTCAGACGTATACGGCCCGCCTTCCTGGGAGGCGGCACCGGCAGGAGTGATGAAGCAGGATGTGAAGATTTGAGCACATTGCAATATTATGACATAGCTGCTGCCAGAATCCATTTGGGGAGACTGGTGTCTTCAGTAGCGGCTTCCGGGAAGGCTGTTATGGTCGGCAAACATGGAAAGCCGATCGTGGTAATTGAGCCGTTTGAAGATTACGAACTCGGCGAGGGATATGTCCCGGAGCTGGCGATCATGATTGCTGAACATCTTCTCGGTCGCAAGGCCCCTTTTCACCTCAGGCGCCCACAGGCCGAGGAGATCGCCAAGTTGCCACTGGAGAAGATTGCCTTCTTACTCAAAATAGACAGAATGCCGATCGATCCCGAATTGAGGCGGCAGATTGTTGTCGAGCTGGGCGATGAGGTAGTGATTAGCCGGTTCGAAAAAAGGTATGATCTGGCGGAATCCGAAGTGTGGACAACAGAAGAAGCGAAATTTTTTAAAGGAGCATCAGGCTATTAGAGATAAACTGCTTGAGGATCACCGAGCCGGTAAGATCACTGAGAAAGAGTATGATGTGGCGCTGAAGAAGGATTTGAAAATATGTGAAAAAGAATTGAGAAGGCGTTGGAAAGAGATGCAGAAAAAGAGAGGTTCAATATGAGTTTTGATTGGGGTTATTATCACTTATTCGACAAGGCAGTAAGAATTGATTGTTAAGTTACTTATCGACATCTGAAACTAAAGGGGACGGTTCTCTTTATTTTTTCTCCAGCCTCTTTGGCGCCCCATCTGCCTTACCTTTTCAGTGATATTATAGGCTGTCGATATTTTTTTCACAAAAGCCTCACCGCCATATACTATACGCCTGTCCATTTCCCCCTTCATTGCATCTTCCTCTTTGAGCAACCCTCGTACTAACTCTCGATATTTCCTCCGCCGCTCTTCTTCATCCTCAGACAAATGAAGATAAACAGAATGCTCATTTACAAGCAAATCTTTCTTTCCGTAACCATATACCCGATAGCTGCTCCATATATAATCCTTTGGCTCTTCCACCATCTTTGCACGTACCGGATTCAGTTCCACATAGCTGCCGCAGGCAAGCAGATAATCGTCTTTTGAAATTATTATGCTCTTGTATCTATCCTGCCAGAAATGCCCGATATGACTATATTTGCTCTTATAATGCTGGGCATAGGCGAGGTTAATCCCCTTCATTATTTCAGATAAACCGCCCCCTCCTTCTGACGGCTCAATAACCAGATGCACATGGTTGGTCATCATAACGTAGTGATAAAGCTTGAAGTGGTATTTCTCTTTATAACGAAGTAGTATATCGAGATATTTTCTGAAATCATCTTCGTCTTCAAATACATCCTGCCGGTTGTTCCCTCTTGTTAGTACGTGATAGACATACTCCTTCGGCGCTATTCTTGCTGTCCTCGGCATATGTCCAATGTATCATCGCCGACCATTTTTGTCAAATAAAGAGAAC
>CAWHNC010000003.1:0-22782 GCA_963830245.1 Nitrospirota bacterium | reverse complement strand
TTGCATGATATAATCGTTAGTAGGCTAATCGCGCGCGTAGTACCGAAGAAATTATTCGGAAGATACCATGTTCAGTTCTGCCGGTGAAGGCGGAAGAGGCAGCCCTTTTTCCGGAAATAGGGAAGACACATCTTATAAATCGGGAGAATCCAACTCAGGAGGTGCAGTATGATGACGAAAACGAGAATGCTGTTCATTGTTGTCCTGTCGGTTTTATTAAGCGCCGTACTTGTGCTTGCTGCAGGAGAAAAGTCATTCAAGGCGAAACTGATGGGCATGAACGAGGCGACGCCTGTAAAAACTGAAGCCGGCGGGATGGCTCATTTCAAGCTCAGCGCCGACGGCAAACAAATGACATTTAAACTGACGGTGAAGAATCTAATGAATGTGACGGCAGCACATATCCATGCTGGAGGCGAGGGCAAAAGCGGCCCTGTTGTTGTAGGTCTTTTTAGTGGTCCTAAGAAGGAGGGCGCGTTCAGCGGGACACTGGCCGAAGGCACAATTACAGATAAAGATCTTAGCGGCTCTCTGAATGGAAAATCTGTTGGCGATTTGGCAAAGATGATGGAGAATGGCGAGGTATATGTTAATGTGCATACAACTCAAAATCCTGCCGGGGAGATGAGGGGTCAGATTAAATAAGACAGACTCATGTTGCAAGGAGGCCGTAATGACCGCTAGTTTATTAAAAAAAAAGAGCGCGTTGCTTTCAATATTATTAATGCTTTTGCTCGTTATCGCGAGTGTTGCCCTCGCCGATAGTGACGATGCCATGAGAACAAGAGCGTCGCAGGTCCTCGGTCCTTTGCCGGCATCCATGCCGTCAGAAGAGAATCCTATAACCCCTGAAAAGGTAAAACTGGGGAAGATGCTCTTTTACGAGCAGCGGATTTCTGTTGACGGAACGGTGAGTTGTGCCAAATGTCATCCCATAGCCCTTTATGGGGCTGACGGTTTAAAAAAGTCGATAGGGAACCACTGTAAAGAAAACCCGAGAAACGACCCTACTGTCTTTAATGCGGCAAGCCAGATTTCCGAGCACTGGATAGGAAACCGGACCAGCGTCGAAGACCAGGCAAAGCAGGCTATCATTGGACCACCGGCCTTCGGCATGCCCTCTTATGATTCGGCTGAGAAAGTGCTTCGTGCATATACGGAATACGAAGCCCTGTTTAAAGCGGCCTTCCCTTCCGACAAGGAACCGGTTACTATCGACAACTTTGCGAAGGCCGTAGGCGCCTTCGAAAGGACGCTGATTACCCCGGCGCCTTTTGATGCATTCCTGAAAGGCAATAAAGATGCTGTGACTTTACAACAAAAAAAAGGACTCGGGACGTTTATGGACCAGGGCTGCGTGGGATGTCATTTCAGTCCCTATGCGGGCGGGCAAATGTACCAGAAGTTCGGGATGTTTGAGCCTTACGAAAAATACACAAAGAGCCGGAAAGTGGATGAGGGAAGATACGTTGTCACGAAAAACGAGAGCGATAAGTATGTATTTAAAGTACCGGTGCTCAGAAACGTGGCAATGACACCGCCATACTTCCATGACGGCTCCGTAGATAAACTTTCCGACGCTGTCTGGATAATGGGGAAAATTCAGTTAGGCAAGGACCTTACACAAGAGCAGGTTCAGGACATTGCAGCGTTCCTGCACGCGCTGACAGGTGTGATTCCCGAAGACGTCAAAACAATTCCGGTATTGCCTTCACTGGAATAATATTAAAAAAAGAGGCTTAAAACAATTTCAGAACCTGGGACCGATTATATATTTATCACCCTCCATTCCCTGCAATCGGGAATGGAGGGTAATGTTCCGGCGAATATCCCTTTCCAATAGATTTTACGTGAGCAAAACACGCATACCGGCACAAGGACAATTATTGATATGTTAAAAAACATATGCTTATAATAGACCATGCCAAGGCCCGGGGAATGCAGGCATATACGAAATAATGGTATTTTGGGGATAGCCTGATTCAGAGCGCAGCGAAATAAATCTTATGGTTCCAGGCGGGGAGAACAATGCATTTTATCGGTCTTGATGCGGGATCAGTCGCCATTAAACTTGTTGTCCTTGATGCGGGCGGCAACAAGCTGAGAGGGGATTATGTCAGGCATTACGGCCAGCCCGCAGGCGTCGTCGCAACCCTTTTGAAAGAGATGAAGACGCTATATCCCGAAAGCGGACTCTCCCTTACGGGCTCAGCCGCCAAGGTGATAGCTTCCGTGCTGAAAATAAAGCACCTTAACGAGATAGTCTCACAATCCTATTCTATCAGGAAATTATTCCCCGGTATTAATACAATTATCGAAATGGGCGGAGAGGACTCAAAGCTTATTATGATGGAGAGAGGACAGATCAGGGATTTTTCGATGAACTCAGTCTGTGCTGCCGGGCACCGGGTCTTTTCTTGAGCAGCAGGCTGAACGGTCTGAGGATGAGCATAGAAGAGTTCAGTGAAATTTCTATGCACTCGGCAAGGCCCGCTAAAATAGCGGGACGATGCAGTGTTTTTGCAAAATCCGACATGATACATCTCCAGCAGATTGCGACGCCTGTGGAGGACATTGTTTCAGGTTTATGTTTCGCAGTTGCAAGGAATTTCAGGAGCAGTATTGTTAAAGGGAGAGATCTCGAATTTCCTGTTGCTTTCCAGGGCGGCGTAGCAGCAAACAAGGGTATGGTACGTGCCCTTAAAGATGTTTTTGAACTTGATGAATTGTTCATCCCGGAAGACCATTTTTTCATGGGAGCGATCGGCGCCGCGCTCAAGGACCTGGATGAGCACCGCATCAACGATTATGATCCCTATGTCCTTGAAACCTTCCTCGCAACGGCCAGGTTCGACGATCATGGACATAAACCTCTGTTCTCAGCGGCAGCCGCGTACGCCCGGGCTGGAAAGAACGGTGGAGAAGCCGGATCTGCGTTGATGGGCGGGATTACGGGCGCTTATTTGGGCATAGACATAGGCTCCATAAGCACTAACCTTGCTCTGGTAGATGAGCATGGCAAGCTCATTGCCAAGCGGTATCTTATGACTGCCGGAAGGCCTATTGAAGCTGTCAGACAGGGTCTCGATGAGCTTTATGCCGAAGTGGGGAACGCTGTCGACGTTCTTGGGGTTGGCACGACCGGCTCGGGGAGATACATGATCGCCGATTACGTAGGCGCGGATATTGTCAAGAACGAGATCACGGCCCAGGCCACCGCAGCGATTTTTATCAACCCTGCTGTTGACACTATCCTCGAGATCGGCGGGCAGGACTCGAAATATATTTCGATAAGAGACGGCGTTATTGTTGACTTTGAAATGAATAAGGCATGCGCAGCCGGAACAGGCTCTTTTTTGGAGGAACAAGCTGAAAAACTCGGCATCCAGGTGAAAGATGAATTCGCCTCCCTCGCATTCCATTCAAAGCGGCCCTGCAGGCTTGGCGAGCGCTGCACGGTTTTTATGGAAAATTCACTTTTGTCGAACCTTCAGAATGGTGCTGCAAAAGATGACCTGCTTGCAGGACTCGCTTACTCAATTGTGCAGAATTATGTAAACAGGGTCATTGCAGGGAAACCCATCGGGGACAATATTTTCTTTCAGGGCGGCGTGGCCTTTAACAAGGCGGTGGTAGCCGCTTTTGAGCAATACCTCGGCAAAGAAATTACAGTACCGCCCAATCACGACGTTACAGGGGCCATCGGCATGGCCCTGATTGCAATAAGGCACATGAAACAGCTGCCTGCTGCCGGGCAGGGGAGCAGATTCAAGGGATTTTCGCTTTCAAAGCGTCAGTATGAGATTGCCTCGTTTGAATGCAAAGGATGTTCAAATGTTTGTGAGATAAACAGGGTAAAAATAGACGGCGAAGAAGGACAGCTCTTTTTCGGCGGCAGGTGCGAACGCTATGATGTCAGGCGGACCCGGATCCTGTCGTTGCCTGACCCTTTTGAATACAGACAGGAAATGCTCTGGAAGACGCACTTGATGAGGATGACCCGGAAAACAGCGGGAGCGGGGAAACCCGAAGATGAAAAAGTAAAAATAGGAATCCCTTACATTTTCTTTTTTCATGACTATCTTCCTTTCTGGACGTCTCTTCTGTGGGAACTCGGTTTTGAGGTAATTGTTTCTCCAAAAACGAATAAACAGATAGTGCAACTGGGCGTTGACAATGTTCTTTCAGAAGCCTGTTTTCCGGTAAAAGTCGCACATGGTCATATAAAACACCTTGTGGATGAGGGCATTGATGCGCTCTTCATACCCAGCTTTATTGATGTAAGTCAGAGCGGAAAAGAGTACCCTATGGGGCTTGCATGTCCGCATACACAGACCATCCCGTATATCTCGAAGGCTGTCAGCAAAGGCGCCAGGCTGATTACCCCTATTGTAGATTTCAGCAGGGGCACGGCTTACCTTGGCAGAGAACTGCACAGATGCCTCGGACAATTCGGTATCGGAAGGAGGGATATCGACCGTGCACTACGGATTGCCGGGGCTGCACAGGAGGATTTTTCTTCTTCATTGTACAATAAAGGCAGGGAATTATTGGCGCAGTATGCCTCAGGAACGCAGGCAGTAGTAGTGATAATCGGACGTGCCTATAATGCGTTTGATCCTGAAGTCAATCTTGGCATCCCTGGAAAACTCTCTGCAATCAACACCATTTCCATCCCGATGGATATGCTTCCGCTGGAAGAGGTAAAAACGCATGATGCATGGCCTAATATGTACTGGAGGTCAGGACAAGGAATACTGAAGGCAGCCCGGATCATAAGGGATACCCCTCATCTTTATGCTATATACATCGGGAATTTCTCCTGCGGCCCCGACTCATATATACTCAAATATTTCAAAGAGGAAATGGCTGACAAGCCGTTTCTGCACATAGAGATAGACGAACATAGTGCGGATGCCGGAGCGATAACGCGGTGCGAGGCTTTCCTGGACAGCATAACGCAGCAACGCGGCAGCCCTGGACTCCTGACACAGAGACACCTGGACAGGGCGCCTGCCAACCTGCCCCATCAGGATTTCCGGTCTTCCGGGTTCAGGAAACGCACCGTTTATATACCGCACATGTCCGACCACTCCTTTGCGGTCAAAGCTGCCTTTGAAAGGTGCGGCGTGCCGGCCGAGGTCCTTCCCGAGTCGGATAAAACAGCTTTGGATCTGAGCAGGAAGTATGTGTCGGGGAAAGAGTGTTATCCGTATCTCGTGACGACCGGAGATATGCTCAGGAAGGTATTTTCAGATGATTTCACGCCGCATACTTCAGCTTTCTTTATGCCTTCCGGCACCGGGCCCTGCAGATTTGGCCAGTATCATATCTCACATAAACTTGTGCTTGAAAAGATCGGATTGAAAGACGTCCCTATATTCGCCCCAACACAGGACGTGACGTTTTACCGGGAGCTAAGCATGGCAGGAAGAGATTTTTCCATGACGGCATGGAAAGGCATCATAGCTTACGAGCTGCTCACCAAGTGCCTGCATGAGACAAGGCCATATGAGCGTGAGGCAGGGGATACCCGGCAGCTTTACAAGGCATACAGGGAGAAGATCTACCTGGCACTTTGCCGGGACGGCAAGGGGAATATGGAAGACCTTTTAATGGCCATGCGAAATGATTTCAGCTCATTGCCGCGGCACAACGGGCAACGTCCGCTCATCGGCGTCGTCGGCGAAATTTTTGTCAGGTCGCATAAGTTCTCAAACGAGGATCTGGTGCGTAAAATCGAAGAGCTCGGGGGCGAAGTGTGGCTTGCCCCTGTTGAAGAATGGCTCTATTATGTCAACACTATATCGTTCAGAAAAGCCTTGATTAAAAAGCGCTGGTCTGATATGATGAATATCTCTCTAAAAAGATATTTCCAGAAGCGCATAGAACACAGATATGGCCGTTGCTTCACCGGCTTTTTGAAGACACTTGAGGAGCCGGTAACCAGAGAGATAATGGATAACGCTTCGCCCTATGTACATGAGTCATTTGAGGGTGAAGCTGTTTTAAGTTTGGGCAAGGTAATCGACCTTGTCAAAAACGGAGCATCAGGCATTATTAATGCTATGCCGTTCGGTTGTATGCCGGGTACTATAGTAACTGCACTATTAAAAACCGTAAGCAAAGAATGCGGTATTCCGTGCATCAGTATTCCTTATGACGGCACTGAGTCGCTTGCCACGATGCTTCAACTCGAAGCATTTATGCAGACGCTGACAACAAAGGCGAGCAGCAAATTTTAAATTAGTTGAATTTTGAATTGTGGAATAAGAAAGTCTCTTTCCTTCCTTAAATCAACATTCAAAATTCAACATTCAAAATTTCAGAAAGGGAGGTGAGGGTGTGGGGAACGTTGTAAAATGGCGCAAAAAGAAAATGCGCAAACACAAACACAAGAAGCTTCGCAGGCTGACAAGGGCATCTCGCAGAAGATAGAAGCAGTTAACTGTGAAAGATATCATAGTTCTTCAGTAGATCTGGTTTTTGCCGCACTGAAAGGCCGGCTATAAGCAAAAGTCAGGACTTCGCCAGGAATGTGTCACAAGTGGCTTGCAGTTTACATAGCGTACTCTTCATCGGCTATTCGACTTTAGAACAACTTGGTACAGCAGCCGCAAGTCAACGGGTTGCCTATAAAAGCATGCCCGGCACTTGCTGCTGATACTCCGCGCCCCTCAAGTGCTGACATCTGAAAACCAACATTACGTGGTTGCCCGCTTCGTACAATATTAGCTTCCCTGCAATTGACATCAACATAGAGACATTCTGCGTTCGACGTTTCAAGCGGAAACCCACAGTGCATTTTAAACCTGGAGAAAAATCTCGGAGGGTTGACATACCTTCACCTCTGAACTTAGTATAATTGTTTATCGTTTCAACCATTAAATGGGAAAGGGGCAGCCAGTGAATAATCGCGTCCTGATGATCGGCAATGAGGCAATAGCCCGCGGGCTTGTGGAGAACGGCTGTTCCATGGCCCTTTCATATCCGGGGACCCCGGCCTCGGAGATTCTCCCTGGAGTAGTCAAATGGAAGAAGGAATTATCCCTGCCCATTCATACCCAGTGGGCCGTAAACGAAAAAATAGCTTTTGAAATAGCTTATGCAGGCAGTATCGCCGGACTCCGCACAGCAGTGAGCATGAAGCAGGTTGGTCTCAATGTGGCCTCCGACCCTCTGACGAGCGCCGCCTACATGGGAGCAAAAGGGGGGTTTATAGTGATCAGCGCGGACGACCCGGGACCTCACTCCTCCCAGACAGAGCAGGATAGCCGCCTGATGGCGATGTTCGCCAAGGTGCCTGTCCTGGAACCCGCCGGACCGGAGCAGGCAAAGGAGTTTGTCAGGCTCGCCTATGAACTTTCAGAGAAGTTCGAGGTACCGGTCATGATCAGGCCGACCACCAGGGTATGCCATGGCGGACAGGATGTGGAACTGAAACAGGTGGAACATACCTGCCGCGCCGCGGCATTCAGCAAGGACCCTGCAAGGTGGGCGGCAACGCCAAAGTTTCGACATATCCTCCATGCCAGGCTGAATGAAAAACTGTCTGCAATGTCTGCCAATGAGGATACCCGCCCTCGCCTGTTGAACTCAGGGGTTGCTGCTTCGCGGGCCATAGTCGCCTCCGGGGTGTCAGCCGCGCACGTCCATGAGATAATGGCCGAATCCGGTCTTTTGCATAAGGTTGCCTTCTTTCAGGTTGTCCAGCCATTCCCGCTGCATACAGCTTTTATAGAAGAGCTCCTGTCCGGATATGAGGACATACTGGTAATAGAAGAGAGCGCACCTGTCATCGAAATGCAGATAGCTGACAGGCATAAGGTAAAGGGCCGCTTAAACGGGTTCATACCTGCTGCCGGAGAGTTGCTGCCGGAAATTATCGAAGAGATAGTCCTGAGTTTCTGCTCGATTGAGAACTCTGTAACCAGGACCTCCCCTGATCACGGCAGGAGACCGAGCCTGTGCCCCGGATGCCCTCACCGCGCGAGTTTTTTTGCGATCAAAAAAGCAGTCCCGGGCGCTATTTACACAAGCGACATCGGCTGTTATACCCTCGGACTGAACCTCGGTGCTATAGACACCGCGCTTTGCATGGGAGCGTCAATCAGCCAGGCCTCGGGTTTTTATCAGGCGTTCAGATTGGGCGGCAACAAGACCGAAATAGTAGCCACAATTGGAGACTCAACCTTTTTCCATGCCGGTGTACCGGCACTGATCGACGCTGCCGTGCAGGATGCGCGCTTTGTCCTGGTAGTGCTCGACAATTCGACGACCGCGATGACCGGAAACCAGCCCACGCCTGCCACGGGGACAGATAGCTGCGGCAACCCCCTTTCAAAGGTTCCAATCGAAGGGCTCGTCAAGAGTTGCGGCATCAGGTTCTGCCGGGTCGGGGATCCTTACGATGTGCCCGGATTTATAAAGCTCCTCAAAGCGGCGCGAAAACACGTTAAAGACAAGGGCCTTGCCGTGGTGATTTCCCGTCACTCGTGCCTTATGGACAAACGCGCAAAAGCGTCGGAGTGTGAACGCGTTCATGTTGAGATAACTCCATCTTGCGATGGCTGCTCATATTGTATCAAACAATTTGAATGCCCTGCCCTCGAATATGACGGCAACCAAAAGCTCACGACAATCAACCAGCTTGTCTGCACCGGCTGCGGCGTATGCGTTCATGTCTGTCCGAAAAAGGCGATCAGGAAGGTGGGGGTTAAGTGAGCGCACCTTTTCATAAACAACAGATTTTCATCAGCGGGGTGGGCGGTCAGGGCATCCTGTTTATCACCCGTCTGCTGGCAGAGGCCGCTGTTTACAAAGAATATCCCGTATTGACCGCTGAGACTCACGGCATGGCCCAACGCGGAGGCATCATTGTTTCACACATCAAAGTGGGAGGCTTCTCAAGCCCGTTGATAAGGCCGGGCAAGGCCGACGTCCTGCTGCTGCTTAAGGAAGAGAACCTGCAGAATCATTTATGTTACCTTGCTTCAGACGGGATTGCTGTTGTTAATGCGCGGTCACTACCAGCGGTACCCGAAAACCGGAAGATGCTCCAAATAGATGCAGACGGGCTGGCCGATGAAGTTAATCAGCCTGAGTCCGTTAACCTTGTTCTCACAGGTTTCGCGCTCTCGGCCCTCAGCAGGATCTCCAAGCCGGCTTTCTGCAGCATCGAGGATATCAGGTCGATACTCTTTAAAAAACTCGCAGGCCGCGACAAGCTCTTACAGGCTTCTTTGTCGGCATTCGATCTCGGCGTGCTTCGCAGCGAAAAGGGGAATATGTGAATATCATATCTGCGCTAAAACGCTTCCCGTCAAAGGCCGGGATGGCTGAAAAGTTAAAGGAGCACCAGTTGAAGGGCCTGCAATGGACCGTTTCCCACGCCTATAACCATTCGGAACTGTACAGGAAGCGTCTTGATTCGGCAGGAGTGAAACCCGAAGACATCAGGAGTCTCGATGACATTGACCTTTTGCCCTTCACTACGGCCGATGACCTCACTAATGAATACCCGTTTCCCCTGCGCTCTGTAGATTTCTCCGACATCATCAGGATACACTCCTCATCCGGCACTACAGGCAAAAGGAAAATTCTCTCTTATACCAGGAAGGATATTGACGATTGGGCATACATGTTCGGGAGGTGTTATGAACTCGCTGGTGTGACGCGCGAGGACAGGGTGCAGATCTGCGTTGGATATGGATTGTGGACAGCCGGCGCCGGGTTCCAGCTCGGATGCGAGAGTTTCGGCGCACTTGCCATACCGGCCGGACCGGGCAACATAGAGATGCAGTGTACTCTGCTGGTCGATATGCAGTCCACTGTAATTTGTTCTACAGCTTCCATGGCATTGCTTCTGGCTGAGGAAGTCCGTCATCGGGGCCTGCAGGACAAGATCAGTGTCAAAAAAGTCATAGCAGGCGCGGAGCGGACGAGCAGCGCCATGATCAGGAAGATAAAGGAGCTCCTCAACATAGAAG
Organism: Nitrospirota bacterium; assembly: GCA_963830245.1. GTDB lineage: Bacteria > Nitrospirota > Thermodesulfovibrionia > Thermodesulfovibrionales > Dissulfurispiraceae > JADFXI01. The sequence goes on along the minus strand of CAWHNC010000003.1, from coordinate 12,793 downwards.
AGTTCTATGATATCGCCGGTCTGACCGAACTCTACGGTCCGGGTACGGGTCTGAGCTGTAAATATAATAACGGCATTCATTACTGGGCCGACTTCTACATCCTCGAAATTCTGAACCCGGAGACCTTGAAGCCCGTCGGGCCCGGCGAGATCGGCGAAATGGTCTTTACTACCCTGTGCAAAGAGGGAGCTCCGCTCATACGGTATCGTTCAAGAGACCTGACCAGGATGGTGGCGGACGACTGCCCCTGCGGCTGTCAACTGCCCCGTCATGACAAAATACTTGGGAGGTCCGACGACATGTTCATCGTCAGGGGCGTCAATGTTTATCCCGGGCAGATCGACGAGGTGCTTTCGGGAATCAAGGGAGCCGGCAGCGAGTATCAGGTGTATTTGGAGCATAGCGATGACGGAAGGGACTATATGTCCCTGAAAGTGGAACGCGAGGAAAACATCCACGAAAGCGGTGACAAAGGGCTCTCCGAAATAATAGCAAAAAAACTTAAGAGCAAACTTATGGTTTCAGGCACTGTCGAAATACTGCGGTACGGCAGCCTGCCGCGGTCTGAAAAGAAAAGCAGGCGGATTTTCGACACCAGAGGGTATTAGAAGCCGGGAGGCACAATAAACCTGAAACACATCACTCCTGTTTGCCCGCCTTCACGAAGTATTTCATTATATAATCGTCCATTACAAATCCATTACCGATGTCCGTAATAACCGGGGCAGCAATGGTAAAGCCTTTTTTTTCATATGCCCGAATCGCCCTTTTGTTATTCTTGTGCACTGTCAAAAAGACCTTGTCTCTGCAGTTGTTCACCGCATACTCCACAACGCGGCGGATCGAGTCCCCGGCAATTGCTTTCCCGCGAGCCGCCTTCTCTATATAAATTTTTGAAAGCTTGACCGAGTTGTCCTCTTCCAATGAATAGGACAGGTAACCGCAGGGATTACCGCTGTCCAATATCAAATCCCACACAACACCGTCTGAAAATTCTTTATCCAGCACTTCCCTGGAATACATCATTTCCATCATATAGCCTATCTGCTCTTTCGACAATATTTCATGATAGGCTTCCTCCCAGATGCCGCGGGCGAGCGCCTGTATCACCGGTATGTCCTCTGTGGTAGCCTGCCTGTACGTGTGGGTGTGGGTATTGTTAAGCATCTTCATCTTCATCCTCATCTTCTGTCTCTTCCTCTTCTTCTTCCCGGGAGTCGTATAAATACGTTTCGTTGCCGTCAGCGTCCAACACCTTCCCGGTCGTTATCCATTTGCCCTCGTCGTTGTCCCGAAATGTGTTGATTAGCCCGATCCCGTTTTCCTCGATCTCCAGTAATTTTGCCGCTTCCCAATAATCATGACCGGCATCGGCAACCTGGAACATCGTATCCTCCAACTCACTGCCAGGCTCCCAGCTGACAGCAATCCTGCACAAAGCCTCGCCCCATTTCGCCTCCATAACCCCACCATTAAAACCATCATTCCTGATTGCCTCTAATGCCTTATACCTTGCTGCCATCTGCATTTCTTCCTCCCCGCACTTACAGCTTCGCCCTTCAGTCAGGAGCGATTATTCCGGATAAATGATCTCATATCTTCCGGTACAGGCGCATCGAATACAAGCAACTCGCCCGATATCGGATGGTTTATGATAAGCCTTGATGCATGCAGAAGATGCCTCGGAGTTTCCTGCCAGGGGAGCAGGTCGTAACATCCGGCCTTTACATTTTTCACAAACGCAAGGAATTCATCGTCGGTTCTTCCATATAACTTGTCACCCACCAATGGATGACCGGCATGCGCCAGATGGACCCTGATCTGGTTTGTCCTGCCGGTGACCGGCCTGCACCTGACCATCGTGGATGACGCAAAACGTTCCATTACTTCAAAGGTAGTGGCGGAGTATTTGGCGCCTGCGCCATCATCGAATACGACTTTATTTTTTATCGAGATGCAGCTGTCACGGTCAGGCACTAAAAAACCTTTGACCTCAAAGGAATCCTTATTGATTACTCCACGGGCCACTGCAATATACTCCTTTCCTGCTGTTCCGGCTTCAAATTGCTGCACGAGCGACCGGTGTGAGATTTCTGTTTTTGCAGCAACGATTATACCGCTCGTTTCCCGATCCAGGCGATGCGCCAGGTGAATAGGGCCATGAAATCCCTTGCCGGCCATTCGTTCACGCAATAGAAAGATTAAAGTATTCCTGATGTAATTGCCGTCAGAATGCGACGGCAGGTTGCCAGGTTTATTTACAACAAAAAAGGTCTCTTCTTCATGAATGATTTGTATATTTATATCAACCGGAGGTTCGCTGCGAATATCCGAATAAGCTACAATATCGTTTTTTTTCAGGAGATGATCGGGCGTTATCGCCTTCCCGTTGACCGTCACCTTCCCGAGTTCAATCATCCGCTTCCATTCGTCACAGGTCTGATACTTGAAGCGCAGGTTGAGGAAATCCATCAGGCTCTTGCCGGCAAACTTCGATGATATCCTGGATGAAAGTGTAGTTTTTTCTGCCATCCGGCCTGATGTCATTTTATCTCTTTCCCCTTATAACTGCATTAATGAGCTCGTCCAGCCGTTGCAAAAAACGGGAACGGTCCTTAGGTTCGAAAGGAGGCGGACCGCCGGTAATGGTACCCATGTCGCGCAGAAATGCCATAAACTCTCTGTTAGCCAATGCACCGCCGATAGATTCTTCGCTATACATCCGCCCCTTGGGATCGATCACCCTGGCGCCCTTTTTCAGGCAGCGCGCTGCCAGCGGAATATCAGCTGTAACCGCGATATCGGCGTCAGTGATGTGTGTTGCAATCCAGTCATCAGCAGCATCGAATCCTTCGCGCACAATAATCGGTTCGATGAATTCGTCCGGAGGTATCCGCATCGATGAGTTGGACACAAGATATACCTTCAGTCCGTGCCGTCGTGCAACGCGGAACACCTCGTTCTTCACCGGACAGGCGTCTGCGTCTATGTATAACTTGATCACAGCGATTCCTTTCATTGCGGGGTATTATATTCTATATATCAGAACGCACCGTTTTGAAGTATGCCCTCGCAACGGTTTCTGCCGCGGCAGGAAATTCGATAAAGAGGAAGTTTAGCGGATCAAGGCCTGTCTTTACGGGAAGTTTTTCTCTGTCCAGTACCAGGTGTGCCGCCCTTTTTCCCTTTAACCGCACTGTCCAATTTCCCGGCGTCAAAATGCTCCGGCCGCACTCTGTCCGGATTGTCATGTGGAGGGCTGTAGTTTTGTTTGACAGCCTTTTTCACTCTTATCCTCAGACCCTGGACAAGTTTGCCGTCAAGCGCTTTTATCGCTGCAACGGATTCGGAATCCTCCGGCATATCGACGAACCCGAAACCCTTCGACTTGCCTGTGGATGCATCCATGACTATGTTGAATGACTTTATCCTGCCGAAAGGCTGGAATAACTGGGATAGCTCTTTTTCGTTAACTGCCCTGGACAAATTGCGCACAAGTATATTCAATTCAGACTCCTCAACTGAATTCCCATCCGGACGGGAACGTATATTGTAAATTATACACTATTTATTCTCCTTGCATCGCCTCGAATTGCCTCGTCAGAAAAGTATTCGAAAGTGATTCGTTGTCTCATTTAAAAATGTATTCGAAACAATTTCACTTGGCAACACCAACTACGTCATTCCCGCAGTCTTTCAGCGGGAATCCAGGTTTTTTTAAATGAATGACTATAACCTTTCATACAAATCATCCCACTTCGGATTATCTTTCTCAATAAGGTGTTTTTTCCATTCACGACGCCATCTCTTTATCTGTTTCTCCCTGGCAATAGCTGAATCAGCAGTTTCATGCAATTCATACCAAACAAGACGATGCACGGTATATTTTTTTGTAAAACCATCTGCAAGGTCGTTCTTATGCTCGTGGATGCGTTTGATTAAGTCTGAAGTAACACCCGTATACAAAGTGCCGTTACGCTTGCTGCAAAGAATATAAACATAAAAGCTCTTCATATGTTTTTTTCTGGATTCCCGCTAAAAAACTGCGGGAATGACGTAAGCTTATTATAGATTTTTTTCGAATACTTTGTTTAGATGAGGTAACGCGCTCCTTACATCGCCTGCATAATGCAGCGGCGGGCCTCATAGCGCAGCAAGGGGAATATCCGGATTTGAAGAAAGTCCGAGGTCTTTTAAATGCTCCTGTGTTATTATAATAAGATTTTAAAAATGAATGCGGAATATTTTTTAAATACAGGGATACTTTTTTTTCTTTTTGGCGCTGTCGGTTCCATACTAGTACCTCGAAAAGCAACCGAATACCTTTTTGTCCTCCCGGCTATAGGCGCCCTGAACCTTATCATTGCAGGTTTATATCTCTCCACCGGCACTGAGATGCGTATAGTTTCGGCGCCGATATCGTCCGCCCTCGAATTCGTTTTTCGCGGAGACCCCCTTTCAGGTTTTTTTGTTACCGTAATATCTATTTTGGCCTTGCCGGTATCGATATATTCCATCGGCTATATAAAAAACATCGGGAATAAAGGGTCGATGGGGTTGCTCTACAATCTTTTCATTTTAAGCATGTACTCCGTAATTCTGTCAGGCAACATCATCACGTTCCTCATATCCTGGGAGACCATGTCGGTTATTTCATATTTCCTCGTAACATTTGACAGAAACGAAAAATCAGCGCGGGCCGGCCTTATCTATGCTGTTATGACCCATATAGGGACCGCGTTCATCATAGCGCTTTTTTTAATACTTTACAAAAATACCGGGCAAATGGATTTCTCGTCGATAAAGACCCTTACTCCGACCTTATCCGTAGATATTAAATCAATCGTTTTTATTTTTTCGATAATCGGATTCGGCATGAAAGCCGGCATTATACCTCTGCATACCTGGCTTCCGAGGGCACACCCTGCTGCGCCGTCGAATATCTCGGCGCTCATGTCAGGGGTGATGATAAAAACGGGGATCTACGGTTTTGTGAGGGTAAGCATGGACGTCATGGGACAGGGCCCGGGCTGGTGGGGGATCACCATTATTATTATTGGTGCGGTTTCTTCGATAATGGGCGTTTTGTACGCCCTTATGGAGCACGACATGAAAAGGCTCCTCGCCTATCATAGCGTTGAAAATATCGGAATTATTTTTCTCGGGATAGGGGCTTCAATGATGTTCAGGAGTAACGGCCTGTACGGCCTGGCGTCAATAGCTGTAATAGCCGGACTTTACCATGTGTTGAATCACGCCGTGTTTAAAGGTCTGCTCTTTCTCGGCGCAGGCTCTGTAATGCATGCTGCGCATACAAGAGATATGGAAGGTCTGGGCGGCCTGATCAAGACGATGCCGTTCACTGCAATAACTTTTCTCATCGGGTCTGTTTCAATATGTGCCTTCCCTCCTTTCAACGGGTTTATAAGCGAGTGGCTTACCTACCAATCGCTGATACTCGGATTTAAATCATCGTCGATGGCAGAGAAAATTATTTCACCCATGGGCGGCGCGGCGCTTGCACTTACCGGCGCTCTTGCTGCCGCATGCTTTGTGAAGGCTTTCGGCATAACCTTTCTCGGAATGCCGCGGAGCCTGAATGCGGAGAACGCCAAAGAATCATCGCTGTCCATGATAATCGGCATGGTCATCCTTGCCGTGCTTTGCCTGGTCTTTGGAATATTCCCAAGTGCGGCAATAAACATGATTTCCTCATCTGCGTTTCAGCTTACAGGTTCACAGGGCGTTGTGACAGGGAACTGGTTCCTTTATATCAATGATACCCTGGCCACCCTGTCACCGGTATCGATACTTATCACCATACTCGTCATGTTCGCTGCTATAATGCTTTTTGTCCTGGGTGTCGGCGGCAAAAGGAAAACAATATACGGCGATTCGTGGGACTGCGGAATCCCTTCTCTGACTCCAAGGATGCAGTATACGGCGGCAGCCTTCACAAAGCCGATAAGGCTGATATTCAAGAGGATCTACCTTCCAAGGAGAGAACTCAGGATTTCTTATAGTGTGAAACCGTTATTTGTAGAGGCCATAAGATACACCGGGGAAATAACGCCATTTTTTGAAAAATATATTTACGAGCCTGTTACCGGCTCCATTTTCAAAGTTGCCGGAAAGATAAGGCTTTTGCAATCAGGCAGTCTTCATCTCTATCTCCTTTATATATTGATCACATTAATTCTTCTTCTCATCTTCGGACACTGACATGGAATATCTGCAATTCATAATAATCATTCTCTTTTCCCCGTTAATTCAGGGTTTCATCAGGAAACTCAAGGCGAACATGCAGGGCCGGGTCGGTCCGGGTGTTTTTCAGCCATACTATGACCTCGTCAGGCTTTTTCATAAAGACATGGTTGTTTCCGGCATTACATCATGGATCTTCAAGGCGACCCCATACATAGTATTCGCATCGACTGCGGCAGCTGCCATGATTGTCCCGGTCATAACGACGAGCTACCGTTTCGGCATGATGGGCGATGTCATAGCGCTGATTTACCTGTTTGGGTTGGGAAGGTTTTTCATGGCGCTATCGGGCCTTGATGCAGGAACGGCCTTCGGCGGAGAGGGCAGCAGCAGGGAGATGACAGTGGCAATTCTCGTTGAGCCGATGATGATGCTCAGCATATTCACTGCGGCCATATCGGCAGGCTCAACGAACATGGGAAGGATCGCAGAGACGCAGAGTATTGCTTATTCGCCGTCTCATATTCTTGCGCTTTCCGCATTTATGATAGCGATAATCGCGGAAACGGGGAGAATACCTGTCGACAATCCTGATACTCACCTTGAGCTTACCATGATCCACGAAGGGATGGTACTTGAGTATTCCGGAAGATATCTCGCGCTAATGGAATGGTCCCATTATATGAAACAGATGCTTCTGTTTACCATTGTCGCAGACATTTTTTTCCCGTTGGGCATTTCAAATACTTTGGCATTATCGAGTCTCGGCATCTCTTCCGCCATTTATTTTCTTAAAATGATTTGCATATCTGTTTTTATGGCATTGGCAGAGTCAACAAGGTCTAAAATGAGGTTCTTTCAGTTGCCTTCATTGCTTGGAGGGGCCTTCGTTCTGGCAGTGCTCTCTCTTTTAACATATATCATGATGGGTAAATAGGATGAAAAACTGGATCCAGGTTTTTTCGGTAATCGATTTCATCTCCGTGGGCATACTCCTGACCGCCATAGCCATGAATGCCTTCAGGAGGCTTGAATCCTATTTGCGGGCCTATATCCTGAACTCGTGGCTTCTTTCTTTATTGATAGCCATTGTGGCGTTCATGGTCGGCGAGACCCATCTTTACATAGCATCTGTAACTACCCTGGTAAGCAAGGGGATCATCATACCCATGCTGCTGAAGAAGATAGTACGGGAAATGGATATCACTTACGATGACGAACCATATATCAGTAATACCCTTTCGCTGGCCATAGCCGGAATCCTGGTTGCCGTTGTTTATACGTCCCTGAGTCAGGGTATTTTTGTCATCGGTTTCTCGAAAAACGTGCTCCAGATATCCATTGCCGTAATACTGATCGGGCTGCTTATCATGATAACCAGAAAAAAAGCGATAACTCAGGTCATAGGGTTGTTGTGCATGGAAAACGGGCTTTTTCTTGCCGGCTTTTCCCTGACCTTCGGCATGCCTATCATTATAGAGCTCGGCGTTTTATTCGATATGCTTATGGGTGTGATAATTCTTGGGATTTTTTCTATCCAGATCAAGCGGGTATTCGCTTCTGCAGATCTCGATAAATTAACGATACTAAAAGGATAAAGTTCTTTTATGATAAGAATATTGCTTTTCATTCCACTTTTGACAGCGCTCTTATGCTATTCATTAAGGAACAGAAAAGCTATTGAATATGTCAACCTGCTTGGGGCCTTCATCCTGGCCGCCGCTTCCATTTCCCCGATAAGCGCATCGCTCACTTCACCCGGTTTTTTTCTTGGCGGCATGCTGTATATGGACGCTCTTTCTTCATATATTATGGCTATAGTAGTCCTTATTTCCCTTGTTACAGCTATATATTCCGTGGATTACATGGGACAGGAGTTTAAAGAAGGTACAATAAGTCTGAAAGACTTGCGACATTACTATGCCTTAATGCACTTGTTTATATTTACAATGCTGCTTACAACCGTCTCGAACAACCTTGCGGTATTCTGGATAGCAATAGAAGGGACAACCCTTGTTTCTGCGCTTCTGGTAAGCCTTTATAAAAATACACAGTCAATAGAAGCCGCGTGGAAATATATTATCCTCTGCACTGTCGGCATAACCTTTGCGCTCCTCGGCATCTTCATCACTTATTATGCCTCCACATCCGTAATGGCGGGAAGCGGCACACTGAACTGGACGGAACTGAGGGACATGGCGCACAAGCTGAATCCTTCAACCATGAAGTTGGCGTTCATTTTTATTCTCGTCGGCTACGGTGCAAAGGCCGGTCTTGCGCCTGTGCATAACTGGCTCCCCGATGCCCACAGCCAGGCGCCGACGCCTATAAGCGCCATGCTGTCAGGCATACTCCTTAAATGCTCCTTTATCGGGATTATCAGGTTTATCATTTTGGTTAACAGGTCGACGGGGGATTCTCACGCGAACGACCTCATGCTTTTTTTCGGACTTTTATCCATGGGTATTGCCACAGCCTTCATTTTGCTGCAAAACAACTACAAGCGGCTTCTTGCATACAGTAGTATCGAACACATAGGTATCATCGCGACAGGAATAGGGATTGGAGGTTTCTGGGGCGTCTACGGTTCCCTGCTCCACATGCTGAACCATGCCGTCGTAAAAACAGTCCTGTTTTTTACAACGGGAAAGGTCAAGCTCGCGTATCATTCGACAAAGATAGATAAAGTCAGAGGGGTAATGACAAGATTGCCTGTTTCAGGCGCCATAATGCTGCTTGCTGCTCTCGCCATTGCAGGCACTCCGCCGTTTAATATATTCCTGAGCGAGTTCATTATCCTCAAGGCTGCTGTTGATTCATGCAAATGGACGACTTTTGCGCTTTTTATCATATTTGCTACAATTGTCTTTGGCGGGGTCCTGCATCATTTCGGCCTCATGGCCTTCGGCAAATCCGAAGGCGGGGAAAAAGAAAAGAGAGAAAACCGGTCAGCCTTGTGCTGCTTGCAATGGCAGCCGTTATGCTTATATGCGGCGTTTATATCCCTCCTTTTCTTGGGAACATGTTGTCCAATGCAGTCAGAATCGTTTTAGGAGTTTAAGGAAAATGCTGGAAAACGAAGTATACATTGAGCTTGGAAATGACGAATTCAGGGACCGCTGCATCTCTCTCTCGAACAGCGGTAACTTCGTGCTGCGCCTTATGTTTGCTGAAGATGACAGGGCATATGATGGAAGCTTTAAAATATATGCGGTCTTTTCTGAACGGGGCCGGGACATTTTCCAGATACCGTTTATGAGACTTGAGGGAGAGAACCCCCGGTACAGGAGCATGACGCCTGATGTCCCCGCGGTGCACTGGTACGAAAGGGAGATTCGGGACATGTTCGGGTTGACGCCGGAAGGTCATCCTGATTCGCGCCGGCTCATATTCCACGATGCCTTCCCTTCCGGCTCGTATCCATTGAGAAAGGATTGGAAAATCGAGGATGCTGATTTAAAGGAATGGGGAGAGGGCACCGTAATAAAAGAACCGTACCAGTTTATGAAGGTTGAAGGAGAAGGGATTTACGAAATCCCGGTAGGTCCTGTACACGCAGGGATCATTGAACCCGGCCACTTCAGATTCAGTGCACTCGGCGAAAGGATATTTTTCCTTGAGCCGAGGTTATTTTACACACACAAAGGTACAGAGAAGCATTTTGAAAGCATCGGCTTTTCCGAAGGCGTCAAGCTTGCGGAAAGGGTTTCAGGAACATCTTCCTTCTCTCATTCATCAGCTTATTGTATGGCTGTGGAGAGAATGACCGGAATTGAAATACCGGACAACGCGAAGGCGGTCAGGACGCTGCTGTTAGAGCTTGAAAGACTCTACAACCACATAGGAGATATCGGAAATATGTGTGCCGGTACCGGCCTGGCCGTAGGATATGCGAAGGGGGCTGTCATAAAGGAAAGGCTTATGCAGCTTAATGAAAGACTCACGGGAAGCAGGTATCTCCGAGGCATAAACACAATCGGCGGAGTTAAAAAAGATGTATTCCCGCAAAGAGATGATATCCGCTCGACGGTAGATACCGTAGCCGGCGAATACAGGGACTTTATGAAGTCGCTTCTGGGAACGGTCTCGCATGTGGAAAGGCTCCGGAACACCGGGATCTTATCAAAGGATATTGCAATGAAGTTAGGCGCTACAGGCATCGCCGCCAGGGCATCCGGAATTGACGACGATATAAGGAAAGCCCATCCGCACCTGCTATATAGCAGTCTTGATTTTGAAGTCTGCACAAGGCCCAAGGGAGATGTTTATGCGCGGACGATAGTCAGGGCAAAGGAGGCGGAATGCTCGATATCCCTGATTAATGCGCTCCTGGGAAGAAAGTTCTCAGGCGGACTGTCGGCGGGATTAAAAGATGTCCCGGCTTTTTCTTCCGCATTGGGTTATACGGAGACGCCAAGAGGTTCGGTGTTCTACTGGGTCAAGTCTGACAGGGGCGGGAAACCCTTGCGGGTTAAATTAAGGTCTCCGTCCTTTTGCAACTGGCCTGTAGTTCCGTTTGCAGTGAACGGAAATATAGTGCCCGATTTCCCTCTCTGCAATAAGAGCTTTAATTTGTCCTATTCAGGATGTGATATGTGATTAAAGAAATATTGAAAAATATTACAGGCAGGAAGGGAACACTTCCCTTTCCGGACGGATTCGGCATTTCTTCTGAAGAAGCGGCACAAATTGTGTCCCTCAGGGAAAAGATTGACGATGTATTTAAAAGATCGTTAAGGATCAGGCAGGTGGATGCCGGCTCGTGCAATGCCTGCGAATGGGAGTGTACAGCGCTTATCAACCCCGTTTATGATATCCAGAGATTCGGCATTGATTTCGTGGCGTCGCCAAGGCATGCCGACGTTCTGCTTGTGACGGGCCCTGTTTCAAGGCAGATGGAACTCGCGCTTAAAAAAACGTATCTTGCAACACCCCCGCCCAGGCTTGTTGTAGCTGGCGGCGATTGCACAATTGACGGAGGGATCTATAGAGGAAGTTATGCCGTTACAAATGGAGTTGCCGCCGTTATACCGGTTGACTGCTATATCCCGGGGTGCCCTCCGACGCCAACGGCCCTGATTAAGGGTCTGCTGGAGCTTTTGGACAAGATGATCAATCGGTAATACATTCTGATTTCCTATGTGCCCTAACGGAAACGCGCGCCGCTAGTTGACCCGACAGACAATGAACGATTAAATGGATAGCGAGCGTATTCGACCAAAACTTGATTCACCAACAAACATTTCTGCTAAAAATAACCCCTCTCCGGTTTCCAGATCGAGGTTGATATTTCTTACCCCGTAATATATACTTTTAATATATATTTAGGAGGCGTGCAATGAGAACTGCAAAAATATTTCAAAATGGTCAGAGCCAGGCGATCCGATTGCCCAAAGAATTCAGGTTCAAGGATGACCAAGTGTATATAAAAAAATCGGGGAATCTCGTTATCCTTATTCCGAAAAGTAACTCCTGGGAATCTCTTGTAGACAGCCTGGGGAAATTCTCGGATGACTTTATGGTCGAACGGAATCAGCCCGGGACTCAAGGACGGGAGATTTTTTAATGAAATTCATGCTGGATACCAATACTTGCATTTACCTTATTAAACAAAAGTCTGAAAAAGTATTACACCACTTCAAAACATATTCGATAGGAGACATCGGAATATCTTCCATTACTCTCGCAGAGCTTGAGTATGGCGTGGCAAAGATCCGGCATGTTCAGAAAAATCGACTTGCTTTAGACGAATTTATATTGCCTCTGGAAATCGCTGCATTTGACGAAGATGCTTCCGGGAAGTATGGCGCGATGAGATCAATGCTTGAAAAGAATGGTATGTTGATCGGTTCAATGGACATGCTCATAGCTGCGCATGCTCTTAGCCTCGATGCAACTCTCGTCACAAATAACAGGAAGGAATTCAAGCGTATCAAGGGGCTAAAAGTAGTAGACTGGAGCTCTTAGAAGGTCTGCTTCATCAACCCGTCAATCCGAAGTGTGTTTCGCCGTGTTATACCCGGATATTCTAAAGCTTATAGGGTCCCTCCCATACCGTGGCCCTGACAACAACCAATTATATGACGAAACAATTTAACCTGATAGAAACAATCATTTCCAGCAGACGGATATGCTGTGGGACATTTTCTTTTAAGGTGTCGTAAACAAAACTCTGTCCGAAATGGTACTGCGAATATCGATAATTTTGGTGATAAATCATGTAAGATATAACCGTTACATTTGAAATAGGCAGCAACGGCATGACTGATCAAATTATCATATATCAATCTGCGGACGGGACAACCGGCATCGAAGTCCATCTGGAAGCGGAGACAGTCTGGCTTACCCAGGATCAGATGGCGGAACTCTTTGGCAGAGAACGTTCGGTTATAACCAAGCATCTTCGCAATGTTTTTGCCGAGGGTGAACTGGACAAGGCAGCAGTACGTGCAAAATTTGCACATACTGCCCCAGACGGGAAAAAGTATCAGACGCAGTTCTATAACCTTGATGCCATTCTTTCGGTCGGCTACCGGGTCAACTCGAAAAGAGGCACCCAATTCCGTCAAAATTAAAAGGGACGGCAGGC
>CAWHNC010000002.1:0-10693 GCA_963830245.1 Nitrospirota bacterium | reverse complement strand
CTCTGATGTGCATTTTTTTTTCTGACTATATTTTCAATTTCCTCCTCTTGATTCATTATTGATTCATTATTCACTTTTGATTCATTAGCCTTTACCATCGCCTGATAAGAGGCCTCTATCTTGCAGCCCGAGCAGATGCCGTCTTTATTGTTTGTCTCTTTCCCGCAGCCGGGATTAATGCATCGTGTCGACATCTTTTTTCTCTCCTGCAAAGCCCTTTACCGCAGACTGGAATTCCTCGTCTTTAAAACATTCCTGCACAGCCTTCAGTACCTGCGGTGTGCCGTGTTTTTCAGCCAATTGCCGGAGTTCGTTTTCCATGGTCATGTCCATAGCTCCCTCCGCTATCATTGCCTGATTAATACCTCTTAGAAACGCCTCATACATCCTGGCGCGTTTAAGCGCCTCGGTCTTTTCGGCCCCGTTTTTAATGATCTCCTGCAACTCCCTGTTAAACTTCGCCAGAGACTGGCAGCGCTCCTTCATATCAGCGGCGTGATCCTTCTCGATGTGGGTGATTATCAGCATCAAGCCACCACCTTGTTGATGATCTTGTGTCTGAGTTTGCTTGTGAGTATCTCCAGCTTGAGTTCGATCATCATCCAGTCGTCGAGACTGTCTTTCCCGAAGAACTGAATGTCGCGGAGTTCTATAACATCTGTTATCAATTCTGCGAAGACCTCGAAAAAGTCTTCCTTGTATGCTGCTAACGAATCGAACTTTTTACCTGTTGAAACTGTTTCTTCCAATGTTATTGCCATCGTTGTCCTCTCTTATGTTGTGGCCGTCATGGTTTTCTGCTCTTCAACCCAGCGCTCGAATTCTCTGACAGTGGGCACCCATCTGCAGACCAAGGCATAAGATTCAGATCCGCAAACCGGGCAGCGGCCATATAATCCGCTTGCCTTGTAAACTTCTTCGCACTCAGTGCATAAACGCGTATCCCTCAATTTCATGTCATCACCCCCTGAAATTGCCGCAGCCGAAACAGCCCTCCGGCTGTCTGACCTGCTGCACTGTGCATACTGAGCTGTCCATATTCCCAAACCTGCAAAGAAAGCCGGTGCTCTTACGCGGCGTCTCCTTCGGAGTCTTCCTTTCCAACTCTTTTCTCCGGTCTATCTTTTGTCCCATTCAGCCCTCCCGCTTTCACTCTTTGTGATGCGCACTGTGTAATTGCCATCCTTGCAAGGCGTGAATTTGATGCCGCCAAGATAAAATGCGCAGGAATCGCGAATAGCCGCGCGCAACTCTCTCAGGTCGTACAATGCCGGACTGATAACATTCGACGCATTTATCGCCGTTCCCTATGCTGTAGCCGATATAGCCGATCAAGGCTGCTACTATCAGATACCCTGCAACTCTGATCAGTTTCCTTAGCATCATCCCTCCTAAAACGGCTCGGTCTCGCTGCGCACCTTGCCGAGAAATCCGAATACCGCCTTTAACTGTTTTGTTGTGAGAAAATAAACGCTGTCCACGCCGTGCACCTTTTTCACCAACCGTTAAGCCGGGCCTCCCAGTGCGGGCCAGGATTGTCTTCGCCTTTTCCTCAGCAGCCCTGGCCATGCCCTTCTTATTTCGCTCTGACGATCTCGCAAGCGATGTCTTCTTTGTAGCCACAAAGCCCGATGTTTGAACAGAATAAGCGCGTCGTTAAGCTCCCATTGCGTCAGGTGCGCCGCGCTTGTCTTGTTCCAATTTCTCTTCAGGAGATGTCTGTAATCGAGCTCGGTAAGGGGCGTCGTAGGGGCGCTGCATGGCTCAGCAAGCTCCTCGGCTCGGGCTGTCCGCATGGAAGCGGTACATGTTAGGACATTTCTCCACATAAGCAATCGACCCGCACACCGTGCATATACGCGCGGTATTCTTGGCGATATGCAGCTTGGCGAGCATGGCGTTGCGGTGCGGGAAATTGTGCTTCGGCCGCTCTTTAGACTGCGGCGCAGCTTCAGTTTTTGTTACCGCTGCGCTGCCGCCCCATGGTCCCGGGATAACTTTAGCCATTGTCGTGCCTCCTTAAAGCCGGGCGCGTCCTGATATCGCGGTCCTTAAGCTTGTAGAGAATTTCAGTTCCGCGACCTCCAAGGATTACATTGCGTTTTCTGGTACCGGCATTCAGGATAAACCCGGCCGCTTTGTATCTCTTGAGAATGTCGGTCACGTATTCCCTGTCAACATTGGCGATCATCGCAAGCTCTCTCGCAGAGAAAGCCGGCAGGTACCGCATCGCCTTCCATACCCTGTCAGCCTGGGTATGCGATTGCTTGCGCCCGATATAGCGGTACCCATCAACAGTCCTTTCGATCTCTCCGCGTTTAAGGAAGTCTTTAAGGGTATAGCAGATCACGCGATTGTCCAGGACGAGCTCCGCGTAAATCTTTTCCTTAGAGCAATCGACCTTTGCCCTCAAATACTCCCTGATAGTCTGCGCCGCCCCGGGTCTCATGCCAGCGCCTTCACCACATCCATTGTCACAGCCTGCAGTTTGGACGCATTCATAATCCTCGCCATTGCATGTGCATCCCTCACTATTAGCCTGAAATCTCCGTCCGCGCGCTTCCAGACAGCTCTCACACACTCGATATCAAGCTCCAGCCCCATAGACATGCGGAAGTAGACCATGACATCAGGCACAGTGACTTCATCGAAGGCCACTGTCTGCCTTACGCGGCTTTTCAGCCGTCGCTCCTGTCCGACAGTATTCGCAAGCGCTTCTTCGCCGACGAGCACTATCGGGCACCTGCACTGTTCATTGACGCCACGCAGCATCTCGATGCTTTTCCGGGGCATTTTGTCAGCCTCGTCTATGATGATCAGTCGCCTATTCGTTGCCGTCTCGCGGTCGATTGCATCAAGACACTTTTCAAATGACACCGGTTTGATGCCTGCCAGCTCATAAGCGATCTTCCGGGCCACTCCCACAAGCGACAGTCCATCGATATAGAGTACATAGACCGCATCAGGCTGGTTGACCGCGTAGTGCAAACCTGATTTGGTCTTCCCTCGTCCGGCCCTTCCGATCACGATGCCGAAGCTCGACGTGAGGTCTCCGGCAGGGTCGATCAGTTCGTTACAGAGAGATTCCATCCTTTTGACGTTATCAGTAGTGATAAAAATGTCGGGGGTGACAGCAATCTTGCCGGAGCCTTCTTGCAATTTGTAACCCTGATCTGCTAATTTCTTAATGATGTCGGCTTCAGCCTCGACCTGGTTGTCGCCGTATTTGCCCCTGGTAATGAGGCTGATGAGTGACTCACTGGAGCCGGTTAGTTTGGAAACTGCGGCCCCGGTGAGTCCATGTCCTTCCATCAATCTTTTAAGCTTCATTCACTGACCTCCTTTTTGTTTTCTGGTTACTGCTTAAGACCACTTTTTCTGCTTAGTTCTTTTTCACCTCCTTTCATTTTCAGCCGCTTCTGACTTATAAAACCGCCTGTATTCTTCATACTGAATGCGCTCCGGTTCTTCCATCCTGGCTTCGTAGACGCCCATGAATTTAATGTCCTGTTCCGGCAACTCATATCCGCCCAACTGGGTGTCCACGCACCATTTGTAGTGTTCGTGTTCTGCCCCGAAGAAGGGCTTTCTTGCCATCATAGGCCTGCGCACGGGCTGCGTGGAATCCGCGATTATCCTTTCTGCCTCTGCCCTGTATTCACTGTCCGTAAGCTTCGGTTCTGCCGCCTTTACTGCCTTCTTGAGATTCAGCGCCGCCTTTGTGTGGGCGCTGTATTCCACAATACCGGGGATAGGTGCGGTCAGTTTCCTGTATTGGTCCTTGATCTTATTAATCATGCCTTTCTTCCATTCCATGAGTTCGCCGGTAAGGGCTGGGGCCTTCATTGAGGATTCAGGTACCCGACGCAACTGCACTGCCGCTCCATCCGGACGTATGGCTATAGCGGCATCATCGGCGTAAAGATCGTATCGCACTTGCACCCTTGTACTGTCCTGGACATCCCACAATCCGTGTTCAAGAGAGATGCCTTCGTAAAGCGTATTGTTAATTTGTATGCGGCCTCGATTGACGCTTCTTTCATCTCTCGCCATAAGAACAAAATCGAGTTCTGATTCCACTACTGTGCGAGGAGTAAAACCGTTTTTCACTGCGCCGAACAGTTCGTCCATAGGCGATTTCTTAAGAGCGGAATGGCGACGATGGATGTAGAGATCCATTGCTTCAAAGACCTTTAGCGTGAATTCTTCGGGAGTGAGGAGTTTATTCTCTGCATGAAGTTTGGCTATCCTCTTATCGCTGAGGTCAGCATCCTCTATGGTTCCCCGGAGGTTCTTCACGAGGCCGGGCACATTGAGGTCCTTAGACAAGATGCTTTCAAGAGTGCGGAAAAATCTTTCTATGAGCTTTGCCTTTGCGTTATAGGGCCTGGCGTGTTTGTGCCATGCTTGCGGCGTTGGCACCACTTCAATGACTTCCCCTTCGTCACTCTCGATAACATAGCCGTTTTCGCTGCGGTAAAGCTCCGAGACATCGTGCTGCTGCATGCCGTAAGCCCTAAGATCGTTGAGAATTGAATGGGTATACTTGGAAATCTCGGGTTTCCCATTATCTGTGTAGACCCCCGTGAACTTGCCGAAACGCTTCAGGCCCATGCGCAGGGCAAGCCCGATGAGATACGAGTTATAACGATCCGTAATGGCGAACCCGTATGGCATGCGGCTGCGCAAGTCTACCCAAAAGAAACCCTCCATCCTGAATACCCTGTCGAACTCCCGGTCATGCACCCAAAAGTCGAATCTGTGCTGGTCCCCGACAATACATTCGAATGGGTCCAAATCGTGGTATTGCCGAAGAATGTAGAAAACATTATCGAGAGCCCGGC
The DNA here is from genome assembly GCA_963830245.1 of Nitrospirota bacterium. Taxonomy (GTDB): domain Bacteria; phylum Nitrospirota; class Thermodesulfovibrionia; order Thermodesulfovibrionales; family Dissulfurispiraceae; genus JADFXI01. The sequence goes on along the minus strand of CAWHNC010000002.1, from coordinate 5,849 downwards.
TGCCACCCCGCGCATAGCGTTCAAGCATCGGATTGAGTTTACCGAGATAATCATATGCGGAAGATTCGGATCCGACTTTCCAGTTACGCTTTTTTGCTTCGGCAATGGTTGCGTGATAAGCAAAACGTTTCGATGAGTCACCGCTTTCACGTATGGCCTTCAGGTATATGCCATTCATGTATTCCAATGCTTCCGCATCCCAGGCCGTGGGTCCTTTTTTCTCCCTCCCTTGTTTGAACCACGCCGCGCCCTGCTCTTTATATCCCTTGATATCCCGGTAAAGGGTCTGTCGCGTTAATCCGGAATCCTCCGCGCATTTGTCAATCCATTTGCCCTTTTTCCAGTCATTAGGTATGCTGAGGGCCTTGAGCACAAGATCGAGGCGACTCTGATCATACCCTTCAATAAGCGTATTCATTCCCGCCGCCTCTACTCTTGCATTCATCTTAGCTATCTCCCATTGCACTTGAGGTGCGAGTTTGTCCTTTATGACTGCGGGCAGTCCCATCGCCTCCTGAGCATGGGCTTCTATCCATTTAATCTGTGCCGGAACAGGAAGAGAAGATAGGGCGATACGATATTGTTTTCCACCGGGACCGTCAACGAGAATAGTCTGATAGTTGCCTCGCTTGATCGCTTTCTGGAGGGCCTGTTGAGATACTCCGAGGAGCGCTTCGACTTCTTTCCGGGCGAGGGAAATGTCTGAACTGAGGTTGTAACCTTTTGCCGAAATCAGGTCTTTACCGGTTGTAACCTCGGACGGAAAGTTGTAACCTTGGTTGTAACCTTCTTCCAAAAGGTTACAACCTAAAAATGGCAGACGCGACATGATTTCGGGATCTAACTTTAGAGAAAATACCGACGGCAACTCGATCCCGACCTCCAAAGCTGAAGATAATACTGACGGGATATCCATTACCGGGCCGCTCCTTTTTTATGTTTTTCCCATTGCTCGCCCAAATTGAGCAGCCGGGCAAGGCAGGTTTTGATTAATCCCTCGATCTTTGCTCCTATTTTGATATCCTCGGCCTCCATCATATTGAAAGCCAGGACAGACAGCGCCGCCTCGAATTGATCATATTTAGCCTGGGCGTAAAGAAGTCGTTTTTCGCTACGAGAAGCATTTTTCTTTTCCAGTGGCACAATCTTCAGGAAGTCATCAAGTTCCTTTTTGAGCAGATCATTCTGGCTCTTATAGGTAGATACAGCTTCATCCACAATTTTGGCAGTATCGGCCTTGAGTTCACGCACGAGGTTACGCATTTCCTTGACTGATAAGGTCGCCAGTTCATCCATGTCCTTACCGGCCAAAACCCCTTTTTCTTCAAGGTCTTTAAGGTCCTCGTCTGACGCTTCGAGGAGGGTATAAAGTTGCGACTTGCCAAATTGGCAAGTGATGGTAGGATATTTCTCGGATTTAATCGCCGTATTCATGAATCTGAACGCTGTACGATAAGGGATACCGATTTCTTCCTCCACAATCTTCAGGAAAGAGCCTTTTTCCTTTTCTTTTATGACAAGCAGTCGCTTGCCAATTTCAACGATAGCCTCTGCGGTTCTCCCTAAAAGAAATCTCACTTCATTAATATAGAGTGTGCGCGCATATGGCGAATCTCCCTCGATCTTTACCGTGAGCGCATTTCTCTCGGCATCCTGTGCATCCGGCCTATGTGGAACTTTTGAAACTTGCCCCGATTGGGACAAGTCGGGGGGACTCTTTAATATTTTTTTTGGTTGAGGTTCGACCTTTTTGCTCATCGGTATCTCCTTATCTTTATCGTGGTATAATTCACTCATGGCCGGGGTCTTCTCTCATAGGGAAATTTTTCTTAACTGGCTTTATCTCTGTCATGAACGCCTCTTTCCTCCTCATTTCTATGAGAAATTCACTCCTTTTCATAAGATGAAGCTGCTGGATAGGCAATTTCTGAACCTTCATGAAGCTCACGATGCGGATCTTCATGAATTGATACCTGCCATCTTTCGTTGTAAATCTTCCGAATCTGTTTACGAACGTCTGCGACAAACTCCTCCTGAGATTGTAATGTTGTATTACGCCCGTATCGAAGTCGTAACAGAAACCTTAAGAAATAAAATCGAATCTGATGAAGGATATGTGACCCTAAAGACTGATGACTTGAAATACTTTTATTTGCAGTTATTATTGGCATAATCGTCACTCCGCTCCTCCCGATTTATTGATTTGTTCCAGGGTCTTCTTTATCAATTCCTTCCTTTTCGCAAGGTCGTTTTCCTGTTTCTCTATCTTGCCGAGTTCGGTGTAAAGCGCATCCTCTCCCTCAATGAAATAGCCTCCGGCCTTTTCTGAGATCAGTCGGATAAGGGTCTTATCGCCAGTGGCTTCAACGAAAGCATTCAGATAGGCAAGCGGGAAACGGTGATTTTCCTTGCTTTCCGCGGACCAACTGTCGATTTGCGACTTGGTAATTTCCCTGCCCACATGCTTCGACATCTCTGCGGCTACTTCGTAGCGGCTTAGTTTTGTTTGTTTGAGCGCGATGCTTATCAACTCTCGCAGGGTGGCTTCAAGATTGAATCTGCCGGGAATGACACCTGGCATGGACGCCGCTTTTTGCTGTTCGGATATATTCTTAATTACATCAAATATGCTTATCTGACCTATGTCTATTTTTTTACTCCGCATTTCCATTGACCAAAAAGGCAAAAAAATATACAATCAAAGCAGTTTTTAAAGGAGCCAAATCATAATGAAGCATCTATATCCTCTCTATGAGGCTTTATTTTTATGGCAGTTCTCAGGCCAGAGTTCTGCTACCGTCATCTCAAGGGCATCGGCTATGATCTTGCGCATCTTGCGGCATCTGTTTTTTCCTGTGATCGTGTTGTACATACTTGTGCGATGCAGATGTTCCGCTCTTGCAACCGCTGCCCAGTTAATGCCCTTAAGAGCTGCTAATGATCTGATTCTACGTGGCAAGAGGATGTTTTTTTGCTCTGTTTTCATATTATCTCCTTATGCGGCTTTATTTTTATGGCCGTTCTCAGGCCAAAGGTCTTCGACTGTCATGCCCAGTGCATCGGCGATTACGTGTCGCACTCTATTGCCGAGACGAATTCCATGTATGACATACGAAACGTATATTTTTGATACTTTTGCCCTTTCAGCGATATCGGTGCTCTGTATTCCTTTAAGCATCATGAGTGCCCTGACTTTGCGGAAATCGCTCTTATATTTTTGTTGCGTAATGTTTATTCTTTTAATCATGCGACGTATTTTATTTCAGTAAATACGAAATGTCAAGAGAAAAATTAAGTAAACAAGAAATCGGAGAACGGATCAGAAAAATAAGAGAGCCGTCCCCTCTAAGAGATTTCGCCGTAATGCTCGAAGTATCAAATAGTTATATATCTGAAATTGAGCATGGCAAGGTGAAGCCGTCATTAGAATTGCTTAATAATATTTCGCAATTACTTAATATAAATATGAATTGGCTTCTAACTGGCAACGGATCAATATATCGGGAAGAAAAACTGTCAGAAGAGTTCGGGGTGATAAGCGCTGATCTGTCTGTGCTTTTTGTGAAGATGAAAGCTATCTATAATAAGGGTAGTTTCGACCAGAAGGCTCGCTTGAGGGGTACAATCGAGTTGCTCTATGAAGATTTAAAAAAACCTGAGCGAGGCGATCAGGAGAATGAAGGAACTGAACCTCAGAGTAATATCGCATAGATTAACACTTTAAGATGGATTTTCATATTACCCGAAAGTGGTAGGGCGATCAAGGGAGTGAGGGATTTATGAAAAAAAAGGATCTGGTAAAATTATAGTTGGTGCTCCTTTGGGTGTTTTGCTTTTCATGACGCTATTCAATGGCTCAAAAAATCCAGCATTTATGGTTATTTTTGCGCTGTTTTTTTTCAGTTTAGCAGGATGGGGTTGGCTGCAAAGAAGAAATCCCGAAGTTCAGAGAAAATTTGAGGAGCAGAAACTGCGTCGCAAAGCAGAATATGAAGAATTTCAAGAAGCTCGTTTGGAAAGAAACGAATTGGAAAAGAGAAGAAAAACTTCGTCAGCAAGCCCTCATAGATATTGAAAAAGACCGCCAGCAAAGAGAAAAAAGGGTTCGGGTTGACTATAAAAAGAAAGAACAACAAATGCCTACGCCGCTTTTACAGAAAGGTGCGATACCGTCTCCTTCAACCGCTGCCCTCAGTCTGACATCTAAGACAATCAGGCCTTCCAGTGATGGCGGGTGGACGCTTAATCCTCAAAGCTCCTTCCCTTTAACAGTAAATGGACTCGATAGTGCAGTAGCTGAAAAACTTCTGAGCATCTTGGAGAATAAACCATCTGAGGGCACTTATTATATTACCAAAAGCGTGCTCCCTATCGTTGCCCGTTATAATATCAGTTGTAAGGAAATCGATGATTATATCAGAAAATTCAAGCCAGTATATTTAAGAGCAATGGAAGATCAAGTGCAAGCATCCACTGAATGGTCAACGGCTTCTGAGTTGGATAAAGCAGACATGCTTAAGGAGTTCAAAGAAAACGCGACAACGTCCCTTGATATACGGCCTGACTGTGACCTGGCGGTCTTATTTGATGGTGATCAAATAGACATAACTATTGATGACGTTTTGATTGATACTTTTGGGCATGAAAATATTGACTTCTACTTAAGTAGAAAAGAAGGTGTTCATATTGTCCCATCAGATCATTATGACCGGAAGAAGTTTGAAGGGTTGGTCGAGGCTGGTCTTGCCATGAGGGGAGAAAATATTCCACCGAAGGCCATAGTTGAACGACTGAAACTCAAAGAAATATCTACTTTACTATCAGATTTGAACCCTCCCAAGTTTTCCCGTAAGGGAAAAGCCGTGGAATATCTCTTGCAACAGACTGACTTAAATGAAAGATTAAACAAAACCGTAAGTTTCAGAAGCCTGTTTCAACTTCAGCCTTTACCTGAGCCATTTGCAAATATCGATCTTAAGAAGGTTAACTTGTCGTGGCAGTATGCTCGCACCATTTCTGAACTTATTGTTGAAACCTATTTCAGTGCTGAAAATGCTATGCAACAGCAACAAAGAGATATAAATAATGAATTCATTAATGGATGGCAAATTGCATCAGGAGATGACTGTTGTTCTTACTGTAAAAGGGCCGCTGCAAAAAAGTACTCAAAAAAACAGTATCCGCGAGTTCCATTACATATTGGTTGCAACTGTACTGTTATACCGCTTTGTTCATAATGGATTACTTTATAAAGCCTCATAAAGACACGCGGCCATTTGTAAACTTGTAAAATGCTATCCTGTAATAAACGCGGCTGCTACATAAAAAGGCTTTTTGTCACAGGATTACGTTTTACACGCACATCCACTATTCTCAAGGTTTCAAAGCGAAACGACGACAAAGCCTTGTAACAAATTACTTCGTAATTAACACCTGAATTTGTACGTCAGGCTTAGTAGGGGTGCGTCATGAGCAGAGCAAAGGTCACGTTTCATAAGTGCGTTCAAGACATGCAGGAACTTGCCACCGGCGATGAAACAATGGTTTCCCGTGTATTCTTCACTCTCGAAGTCGGCGGCAAAAAATATGAGGACTTATATGCCGATCTCAAACAGACCGTGGGTGCCGACTTCGAGAGTGGTCCGATCGAAGTCAGCAAGCCTCATGGGTACGATGGACCATTCAATTATGAGGCGTTCCGTCAAGGAGCTGAGAACTATTATAGAAGTCTGGTAGGTTCACGAGGCAAGGTATTTCGCATTGAAGGCGGGAATGCCCGCATGTATAACAATACATTCAATGTGCCCATGCTTATAGACTTTGACATCAAAGATGCGGGTAGCTCCTGG
>CAWHNC010000001.1:0-19539 GCA_963830245.1 Nitrospirota bacterium | reverse complement strand
CGGGGGGGGGGGGGGGGGGGGGGGGGGGGGGGGGGGGGGGGGGGGGCGCCAGTTGCGTCTTGCTATGGAGCCGCTTTCTCCGCATCTGCCGCACCAGATGCGCCTTGTTCACGACATCATGGCTGCCCACATATTTTCGATATCGCGCCGCCAGCCCGCGATCAATCGGCTTGCGATACATCTTTGCCAGCAGGATGTGCGCGATCGCCCGAACCACCGCCTCCGGCGCGCCCTCCAGCAGGTCGGAAAGCCGCACCAGCAGCCGCCCCTCGCGCAACCGAATCGTATTGTTCACATTCGCAAACGCAAAAAATTCAATTTTCAGTTCAGGCGTCGCCGTCCCCGGACGCAGTTGCCCGTGTTCTTGCTGAAAAATTTCGAGCAATCCCTCGCGCACAATGAGCCCAATTAGCACGGACGGAACGAGCAACGCGCCACAGCCTCAAGGCTTCGGATAGAAAGGGCTTTAGGCCCTGGGCCGAATGGTTTTAAAAAGTTCGAAGCCGCTCATAACCGGCATATTGACATCACATATAACTATGTCCACAGGCTTTGTTTTAATTATATCCAGCGCCTCTCTGCCGTCCCCAGCTGTTGCAATACTCCCGAAGCCTATCCTCGCAAGCATATTGCTGATGGTCTTACGCATGGACGTCTCGTCTTCCACAACGAGGCATTTTATTTTCAGATACGCAACAGGAACTGCCATCAGCCCATCACCGCTTTAATATTATCCGGCAGGGTAAAGATAAAACGCGTTCCTCCCCCTAAGTTATTCTCTGCCCATAAGCGCCCCTCGTGCGCATCGATCACATGTTTACAGAATGTCAGCCCCAGGCCGGTAGTAGTCTTCCGGTACATACTTCCCGTCTCTATCTGGAAAAATTTATCGAAAACCTTCTCCTTGAAATCATCCGGGATGCCGGGGCCCTCATCGGATATGCTGACAGCAGTCTCTTTCGTGCCGGCATCATAACATACACTCACCCTTATCTGTTTCCCGTCCGGGGAATGTTCGATCGCGTTTAGCAGGAGATTTGAAATCGTCCTGCCTATAAGGTTTTCATCTATAAACAGTGCGCGTGGCTCTCCATCAAACAGCATATTGATGCCTCTCATGGCAAGCAGGCTCTTTAACGACATAATTTCACGCTGGAGCAGTTCGCAGAGGTCAACTTCTTTCCTGTAAATAACGCTTCCCCCTTCTTCCATTTTCATGACATCGAGGATATTCATGACCATATGCTGCATTTTATGCACATCATTCAGCGCAAGGGATACCAGTTCAAGCTGGGGCGCATTGAGCGGTTCGTAACTCAGCATGTCCATGTTGGCCATAATGGTACTTACAGGCCCCTTCAGATCATGCACTATAAAGCTGGTCAGATTTGTCTTCATTTCGTCGGCCTTTATAAGCTGCGCAATCGCATACTCGTGTTTTTTAATTTTATTTGCAAGGAGGTCATCGGTCTGCTCTGCATGCAGATGAACAGCGAGTTGTTCGGTCAGTTCACCCGCTTCTTTTACACGTGCCCTGGACATCCGTTTGCGATTTATTGTATCAGCAATATTAATAACGCCGATCTTCTTGTTCTTGTACTTAATCGGCAGGCTTAATGAATAGGATGAGGAGTACCTGGTTGTGGCCGCTGGTCTGAAATAGGAAAGCCTTTTCCTGTTCGCTTCGAATGGCGCATCCTCAAGCAACGCCCTTGTTGCAACGGTGACATCCGATAGCTTTCTCTTCATGCCTACAATGGCAGTGTGGGTCGCAGCATGGACCTCCAGCGTCATATCTTCCGGATTAATCAGCATTACAGAACACTTCTCAACCTCAAAGTAGCTTGCAACGACTCCCACCACATTTTGGAGCCTTCCGTCTAAATGCGTCCCGTGGTGAGTCAGGATTTTCCCGACTTTATATATAAGCGTCTCAATTGTTTCCACAGGCATACGATAACTATATCAAAAATTGACCCAAGTTTTCTATCAAAACAGAATACGGGCATTCGGGTGAATGGAAATATGGGAAGAAAAAGTTTTATACATCTGAACATGGACCTGTTACACTTACACTATAATCGTAGGATGCCTGTACATTGCAATTCTCCGGAGTCTAAAGGGAAATGTCTGATATGTCAGGATACTCCTGATATATCAGGAGTCCGCGCTTGTCGCAGCATTATTCCTTAATCGTAGTTGTCGCTGAAATGTCCTTGTTCTCAATATGTTAGAGACTCCATCAATGTCAAAAACAGGCTTGGCACACATTCTGCTCACTAATACCATACCATTGCAGCAATTGTACGGGAGGTACACTATGTCCGCTAAAGATTTGAATTCTGACGCTCTCTCCGCAGTCGCAGATGCGGGGGAAATCAACTCCGATGGCCGCCGCGAAGCGACCCTGCTCAAGGCTGGGGCGTTGCAGAATGCTATTTTCAACAGCGCCAACTTTTCCAGCATAGCCACCGACGAAAAGGGAGTCATCCAAATATTCAATGTCGGAGCCGAGCGGATGCTGGGCTATACGGCTGCTGAAGTGATGAACAAGATCACGCCGGCCGATATCTCCGACCCTCAGGAATTAATAGCGCGCGCCAAATCGTTGAGTGTCGAACTCGGGACCCCGATTACGCCGGGCTTCGAGGCATTGGTTTTTAAGGCCTCGCGCGGCATCGAGGACATTTACGAGCTCACCTACATCCGCAAGGACGGCAGCCGCTTCCCTGCGATTGTTTCGGTCACGGCGCTGCGCAACGCGCAGGACGCCATCATCGGTTATCTGCTGATCGGCACCGACAACACCGCACGCAAGCAGGCGGAAGAGGCCCTGCTCAAGGCTGGGGCGCTGCAGAGCGCTATTTTCAACAGCGCTAACTTTTCCAGCATAGCCACTGACGCTAAGGGAGTCATCCAAATATTCAATGTCGGAGCCGAGCGGATGCTGGGCTATACGGCTGCCGAAGTGATGAACAAGATCACGCCGGCCGATATCTCCGACCCTCAGGAATTAATAGCGCGCGCCAAATCGTTGAGTGTCGAACTCGGGACCCCGATTACGCCCGGCTTTGAGGCATTGGTTTTTAAGGCCTCGCGCGGCATCGAGGACATTTACGAACTCACCTACATCCGCAAGGACGGCAGCCGCTTCCCTGCGGTCGTGTCGGTCACGGCGCTGCGCGACGATCATGACATCATCATCGGCTATCTGCTGATCGGCACTGACAACACCGTTCGCAAGCAGGTCGAAGCAGAGCAGAAGCAGCTGTCTCAGCGCTTGCGCGACCATCAGTTCTACACCCGGTCCCTGTTCGAATCCAACATCGACGCGATCATGACCACTGATCCGTCAGGAATCATAACCGATGTCAATAAACAGATGGAGGTGCTGACCGGTTGCACACGCGATGAACTGATGGGTGCCCCGTTCAAGAACTACTTCACCGATCCTGATCGGGCCGAGGCGAGCATCAATCTGGTGTTGAGCAAAAAAAAGGTCACCAACTACGAGCTTACTGCGCGCGCCTGGGATGGTAAGGAAACGGTGGTGTCCTTCAACGCCACTACCTTCTACGACCGTGACAGGAAGTTGCAAGGCGTATTTGCCGCTGCGCGCGACGTTACGGAGAGCAAACGCCTGGCTGAGGTGCTGAAGGAAAAGAACGCCGAGCTGGAGAACGCCAGGTCTGTGGCGGAAAAAGCCAACCTCGCTAAATCTGAATTCCTTTCAAGCATGAGCCATGAGCTGCGCAGCCCGCTCAATGCCATCCTGGGGTTTGCACAGTTAATGGAGTCCGATTCCACGCCGCCAACGCCGAGTCAGAAGGAAAGTATAGAGCAGATACTTCGGGCGGGATGGCATCTGCTTAAGTTGATCAACGAAATTCTCGATCTCGCGAAGGTCGAGGCCAGGCTGGTGCCGCTTTCGAGGGAGCCGGTGTCGCTGTCCGAAATAATGCTCGAAAGCCAGACCATGATCGAACCACAGGCGGAACAGCGTGGTATCCGTATGGTTTTTCCCGTGTTCGACACGCCATATTTTGTGCTGGCTGACCGGACAAGGGTTAAGCAGGTTATCATCAATTTGCTTTCCAATGCGATCAAATACAACATCAGACAGGGAAAGGTCGAGGTGAAATGTGTCGAAAGCACGCCGGGACGCATTCGCGTGAGCATCAGGGACACTGGTGAGGGACTGTCTGCGGAAAAGATAGCCCAGCTATTCCAGGCGTTCAACCGTCTCGGACAGGAGTCTGGCGGCGAAGAAGGCACAGGCATAGGCCTCGTGGTGGCCAAGAGACTGGTCGAACTGATGGGGGGCACAATAGGAGTGGAAAGCAGCGTCGGGGTTGGAAGCGTATTCTGGTTTGAACTTGTCTCGGTTGCTGCGCCCCAGCTTTCCATGGAAGAAAGCCAAGTAACGGCATTGTCCCAACCGCGTGTGCCTCGCGGAGAGAGGGTATCAACCATGCTCTATGTAGAGGACAACCCGGCGAACATGAGACTGGTCGAACAAATCATTGCCCGCCACCCGGATATTCGGCTGCTGACTGCCGTGAACGGGAACAGCGGCGTCGAGATTGCGCGTGCATCCCAGCCGGATGCGATCCTTATGGACATCAACCTGCCTGACATCAGCGGCTTCGAAGCCCTGAAAATCCTGCGCTCAGAACCGGCTACGGCGAATATCCCGGTTATTGCCATCAGCGCAAATGCAATGCCAAGTGATATAGACAGGGGCCTGAAGGCAGGATTCTTCCGCTATATAACCAAGCCCATCAAGGTCAATGAGTTCATGGAGGCGCTGGATCAGGCACTGGATTTTGCGCAAAACGGCGTCAGCCAAGGTGAGTAGGGGAGGACGGTTATTATGGTGAAATCATCCGCAATCCTCAATGCCGGCGTCCTGATCGTTGACGATCTGGAAACTAATGTTCAGTTGCTCACTCGAATGCTGGTCTCTGCCGGCTACACTTCCGTCTCATCAACGAGGGACCCATTTGAGGTATGCGAGCTTCATCGCAAGAACCGCTACGACCTTATCCTGCTCGATCTGGTTATGCCCGGCATGGATGGATTCCAGGTCATGGAGGGCCTGAAGGAAATCGAAGAGGAAAGTTATCTTCCTGTCCTCGTCATAACCGCACAACCGGAGCAGGAGTTGCGCGCGCTGCGGGCGGGGGCCAAAGATTTCATCACTAAACCGTTTAATCTGGCCGAGGTGCTGGCACGCGTTCATAACTTGCTGGAAGTGCGCCTTCTGCACGGGGAAACAAAGAACTACAGCAAAGCGCTGGAACAAAAAGTTCAGGAAGTGGAGGCCAGTCGCGATTTGATCAGTCGCCAAAGTGATGAGGTCAAACGCCTCTATGATGAAATCGTGGCGGAGCAGAAGCGGTCACTTGAGTTGAGCCTTCAACCCGGCGCTATGGTGGGCGTCGAAAAGGAGGAACGCCTTGCCACACACTGGTTCCGGAGTCTGAGTCTGCGTCATCACTGGCTCCAGATCAACCTGCTCACTGCCTTTGTCGCAGCTGCTGTGGTGTTTGTATTCCAGGGAACCATCAACCGGCTGTTGATTCTCACCATATTCCTGCCGGTGCTGGCCAGCCAGTCGGGTAACACCGGCAGCCAGGCGCTCGCGATCACCTTGCGTGGGATTACCTTGGGTGACCTGGAATCGTGCAAGGTAAAAGCGCTGGTCAGGAAAGAAGCCCTTCTCGGCTTAGTGAATGGTGCGCTCGTTGGGCTTGTGGCGGCGATTGCCATGTATGTGGTCGCCAAAGCCCGGCATTTACCCGGCGCTCCCATGCTCAGCGCAGTCGTGTTCCTCGCCATGATAGGCAGTTGCGTTATCAGCGGCATCTGCGGCGCCATCGTGCCGCTTGTCCTGAAGCGGCTCGGCGCCGACCCGGTCACTGCTTCAAGCATTTTCCTCACTACCGTCACTGACGTGGCAAGCATGGGGATGCTATTGTGGCTGGCGACGGTTCTGGTAAAGTGAGTGCCTGAGCCGGCGTGTTTTGGGACAAATGCAATCCGGGACCCACGAGTTTGAGCAGCTAAACGAAGTACTGGAATTTGGTAAGAAGATCTGTTAATAGGAGATAAGGTGGTGCAATTTTTATGATAACTTCATCTGATATTCTTAACGGTAAAGTTCTGATAGTTGACGATCTGGAAGCTAATGTTCAGCTGCTAGTGCGAATGCTGGTCTCCGCCGGCTATACTTCAGTCTCATCAACGAGGGGCCCTACTGAGGTCTGCGAGCTTTATCGCAAGAACCGGTACGACATTATCCTGCTCGATCTGGTGATGCCAGGCATGGATGGATTCCAGGTGATGGAAGGCCTGAAGGAAATCGAAGAGGAAAGTTATCTGCCGGTCCTCGTTATCACCGCGCAGCCGGAGCAGAAGTTACGCGCGCTGCGGGCCGGCGCCAAGGATTTTGTCAGCAAACCTTTTGATCTGGCTGAGGTGCTGGCACGCGTTCACAACATGATGGAGGTCCGCCTGTTGCACAAGGAATTGCACAATTACACCGGCGTGCTGGAAAATGCCAACCATGAACTCCAATTGCTGAACGATGAGCTTGCTCTGCGGCGTCAGGAAGCGGATGAGGCGAAAAAACAGGCCGACGCGGCAACGCAGGCCAAATCGGACTTCCTCGCCAATATGAGCCACGAGTTGAGGACGCCTCTAAACTCGATTATCGGTTTTTCAGAGGTCCTGAAAAAGAGGATGTTCGGACAGTTGACCGAAAAGCAGGATGAATTCACAGGCTATGTCATCGATTCGGGCAAACACCTGTTGAACGTGATAAATGATATCCTTGATCTCTCCAAGGTGGAGGCGGGCAAAGTTGAACTTGAAGTTGGCGGTTTCAATTTGCAGGAGACTTTGACTTCCTCGCTTGCCATGTTCAGGGAAAACGCTATGAAACACGGGATGACACTGAAGCTTGAGATTGCGCCTGATACGGATACTGCAATAGAGGCTGACGAGAGGCGTTTAAAACAGATACTTTTTAATCTGCTCAGCAATGCGGTAAAGTTTACACCCGATGGAGGGTCTGTGTTTTTGAGGACGCAAAAGAGCGTGGATGAGAGCCTCGAAATTTCGGTTGAGGACACCGGCATCGGGATAAAGGAAGAAGACATGCCGAAGCTGTTTAAGGAGTTTTCGCAGATCGAATCCTCATACGACAGGAAATACGAGGGCACCGGGCTCGGACTTGCGTTGACGAAGAAACTTGTCGAACTTCACGGAGGAAGGATATGGGTTGAGAGCAAGTTCGGCAAGGGAAGCAGGTTTGCCTTTATGATACCGGTCCGGCAGGGAGGCAGGCATGATGCATAAGATACTCGTTGTTGATGACAATGAGAAAAACCGCATATTACTCAGAGAGGTTTTGACCTATAACGGTTATGAGGTGATTGAAGCTCTAAACGGTAAGGAAGGGCTCAAGGCCGCAAAGGCCCATAATCCGGTCTTGATACTCATGGACATTCAGATGCCGGTTATGGACGGTCTTGCCTGTCTGAAGCTTTTAAGAGAAGACGCGGATATAGGACATGTCAAGATTATCGCCCTCACATCGTTCGCAATGAAGGGTGACAGGGAAAAGTTAATGGAAGCGGGATTCGACGGTTACATGACTAAGCCGGTAGAGATCGACCTTCTTACGGAAACGGTAAAGGGATTTATCGGGAAAGGAAAGGCGTGAAATATGGAACAAATCAGGCCTAGAATATTGTGCATTGACGACGAGTTGAAAAATCTTAAGCTGCTTGGGGCTGTACTTGTGCCAGAAGGATATGAGGTGATAGAGGCCCATAACGGCAAGGAGGCGCTGAATAAAATACTGATGGAGCGGGTAGATATTGTTTTACTTGATGTGATGATGCCTGAAATGGATGGCTTCGAAGTATGCAGGGAAATAAAGGGGAACAAACAATACAGGAATATCCCGGTAGTAATGATTACTGCGCTTAACGCTAAAGCAGACAGGATTAAAGGTATTGAGGCAGGGGCCGAAGAGTTTCTTTCAAAGCCTTTTGACCAGGGCGAGGTGATCGCGCGAGTGAAGATGCTTCTCAAGGTGAAGGAACTCAACGATAAGCTGAATTATGCTTATGACAACATCAACCGCCTCACCGCTTTCGGAGAGGACATTATCAATACTTTCAATCCCCTTGAATTTGATTTCATATCGAAAATAGACGGTGTAGTCGGACAGCTTATACGTCAAACCAGTGATATGACAGACAGGCCCGGAACCATATTGGTCAGGATTCTGAATGGAAAGCAAAGTTATGAATGGTACCGCTATGAATTTATCTTCGACAAGTTCGACAGGCTGGAGTTTCAAATGACGACAGAATTGCCGGAAACAGAAAATTCGAGGCTGCTGTTCTACAATGAAGGGGTTATGGCAGGCCCTATGTTCAAATCCTTTATCGAGAAACTCAGAGCTTACAATATATCGGCAAAGAACATGGTTTGCTATTTGAGCAGGAACCTCGGTGTCCTTGCCCTTAATTACGGAAGGGAGGTCTCGGCTTATGACGCAGCAGTGCTCAACAGCATCGTCATGCAGACCCTGTTTTTGAGGTCTCTGTCTTCGCAAGTAAAGGAGACGGAGGACGCCTTTGAATATACGGTACAGACCTTGGCCAGGGCCTCCGAAGTGAATGATGAGGACACCGGAAAGCACATAGTAAGGGTCGGACTTTACTGCGCCTTGCTGGCGAAAAAGCCGAACAGGCCGGTCGCCTTCGTGGATGTCGTGCGGGTCCAGGCGCTCCTCCATGATGTAGGAAAGATTCACACACCCTCGGCAATTTTGAGAAAACCTGGCCCGCTGACGCTGGAAGAGTGGAATGTTATGAAGCAGCATACGGTACAGGGCGCTAAAATAATCGGAGATCATCCGAGACTGAAAATTGGAAGATCAATAGCCATTAGTCATCATGAACGATGGGACGGGAGTGGATATCCTAACGGTCTGCGGGGAGAGCAGATCCCTATCGAAGGAAGAATAATGAGTATTGCCGACCAGTATGATGCGTTAAGGAATGCAAGGGTGTACAAGCCTGCATTTGACCATGCAACGGCATATAGAATAATTACCGAGGGTGACGGCAGGACGATACCGCAGCATTTTGATCCCCAGGTCTTAAATGCATTTGAAGAGACTGCCTCAAAATTCGAGGAAGTATACGAAAGGCTTAAAGGATAGCCTGAGGGTAATTAGAAAAATACCTGATATATCAGGAGACTCCTGATATATCAGAAGGCGGCGCCTTTCACAGTATGATTTTTACATCGCAGTCTTCGCAGAAATTTCAATGTTTTCAACATCATGGAAACTCCTGTCCTGTCGACACCAGTCCTGGCACACATTCTGCTCTTAAATAGCAACAGAGAACACTAAATTATGTTCCATTTTTATGTGATAGTTGCATCAAAAAAGAACATGAACATTTAGGAGGCAACAAAATGAAAAAGTTATTTTGGGGAAGTTTGCTTTTGGCGTTGTTAATTGGAGTGCCTATGCCAGCGATGGCAGGGGTAGATATAAGCGTTGGCATTGCTCTGCCGCCGCCCATCGTATTTGCTGCGCCGCCGGAGATGATAGTTCTGCCTGAGACGTATGTCTATGTTGTCCCTGACGTAAACGCGGATATCTTCTTCTACAACGGATGGTGGTGGCGTCCGTGGGAAGGACGTTGGTATCGCTCACGCAACTACAACTCAGGTTGGGGCTACTACAACAGGGTCCCGTCTTTTTATGCAGGGATACCCTCGGGCTGGAGGAATGACTACAGGGAGCATCGATGGAAGGGACATCAGTGGAACTATCAACGAATGTCACAGCAACAAGTTCAACAGAACTGGAAGGGCTGGCAACAGAGCAGGCATTGGGAGAAGCAACAAGGTTGGGGCGTCCAGGGTTTGCAACCCCGAAAGCAATCACCACAACCGTCCCGGGAGGTGCAATCAAGACAGTCACGCCCACAGTTAAAAGAGACAAAGCAAGAGCGGGCGCCACAACACCAAGCTGCAGGTCCACAATCCCAAAAGGCGGCCAATCCACAGCACCAAGCGGCAAGACCACAATCCCGGGAAGCAGCCAAACCACAGCACCAAGCGGCAGGACCACAATCCCGGGAAGCGGCCAAACCACAGCATCAGGCAGCAGGACCGCAATCCCGGGAAGCAGCCAAACCACAGCACTCCCAGCAAGAACAGGGAGGCCATGAAAGAGGGGAGAAGTAAAAAAACGGGATAGAAGGAGGAAATATGAGAAGCCCACTTAGTTTAATATTAGCCCTTGTCCTGCTTATGGCATGTTCCGGCTGTTTTTTTTCGGACCGAGGCGGCGGAGGGTACGGTGAGCGGGACCATGGTGGATACGACGACCGGGACCACGGCGAACACGGTGACCGGGACCGAGGCGGTCACGAAGAACAGCATTGAGTGGATCATGGATTATGATCTGATGTCTGATTGTAGGGAGGGCAGGTGGACACGAAAATACTTGTGACATTAAAAATGATTGTCCAGCCTGAAAGACGGAGGGATCTTTTGGAGACGATGCGGGGGATGCTTGAACCAGCGCGGGTCGAGAGGGGTTGCCTGAGTTATCATCTCTATCAAGATGTAGAAGACAGAAATACTCTTGTCCTGGTGGAGGAATGGGAGACACAGAAAGATATGGAGAACCACATACGCACAGACAATCAGCGGCGGCTGCTCGTGCTCATGGACCTTCTGAGGGAGCAACCTGAATTGCGATTCAACACTGTGTCACACACTGCGGGGATGGAGTTGATTGAAGATGTCCTCAAGACTCCGGTATCGGGATGAGAGGTTAAGGATATGCAATCGGGTTCTATGTAAGCACGTAAGGCCTGATGTCAGATAACAAAAGAGGAGGTTGCTATGCTTTGGACGATCTTTGTGATACTCATGATACTTTGGCTGTTGGGACTGGTGACCGGCCACACGATTGGCGGCTACATTCATATACTGCTGGTTATCGCAGTCGTTGTGGTGTTGATCAGAATCATTCAGGGGCGAAGTCCGCTGTAAATGATTTACAGGTATTAATTGCCCATAGTTGCATTAACAAAAAGGAGAAACAACTATGAAACTCACAGATTATTGCAGAATTCTCACAGTGTTTTTAGTTTGTGCCTTTGTGTTTTCTCTACATGCAACTCCATCGTATGCGAAGACAAAGGGAGAGATTAACGCCAGCGTTAAAGCGGCCATGGAGCGTTTCGAGCACGTGAAAGGCAGTACAGCGTTTCTCAAGGGCGCCAAAGGAGTACTCGTAATTCCCGGTATCACCAAGGCCGGGTTCGTAGTTGGCGGTGAATACGGCCAGGGCGCTCTTCTGGTAGGTGACAAGATCGTTAACTACTACAGCGTCGTCGAGGGGTCGTTTGGATGGCAGATCGGCGCCCAGCAGTTTGATATGGTCATACTGTTCATGACCGATGAGGTACTGAATAAGTTCCGTAGAAGTGAGAACTGGGAGGCCGGAGTAGACGCGGAGATCACGGTCATTACCGTGGGCGCGGATGTCACTGTCGAGACACTGCAGAGCCAGCACCCAATTGCAGGCTTTATTTTCAACCAGAAAGGTCTGATGGGAGGAGTGTCTCTGAAAGGAACTAAATTTACCAGGATACATCCCGAATAAGGTGAGATCCACGGTGGGGTGACCGTCTGTGCCCCACCGGGAAGAGCCCTCGGCAAGTGTGAACATTTTAAAGGAGGAATACCATGAAATCCAGCACGAAGGACAAAGTTAAAGGCACACTTCACCAAACAAAGGGTAAGGTCAAGGAAATGGCCGGGAAAATGACTGATAATCCCAAGTTGGAGGCCAAAGGGATAGCAGAAAAGATAGGCGGCAAAGCTCAGGAAAAGATCGGCCAGGTCAAAAAGGTTTTCGGGCAGTAGGAGAGCGGTTTCTCATGCGCAGCATGAAAGGAGAAATACTATGCCGTTAGTCAACTTGATAATTGTTCTTATTGTCGTAGGGGTAGTCCTATGGTTGATTAATACGTACATACCGATGCAGTCAACCATAAAGAAAATATTGAATGCGGTAGTGGTCATTGCAGTAGTTCTCTGGTTGCTGAATGCATTCGGAATGTTAGGCTCTATCGAAAGGATTCGCATCGGGAGATGAAGGGTCTGAAAAAGCTCCCCATGAAGCGGGAAGGAGCATGGTCAGATGTAAAGGCGCTGATCGTCATTAAGATATCAGGAATCTTTCAAGGGGGCGTTACGCGTCGGCGCTTGCGTCTCGATGCGTGACCACCTTTGTCCGGATTTGGCGGAAAGGGGTGAAAAAATAGTTGTAATAGTTTAATATAGATTATTAGCGTAAGTTGGGGAGTTGCCATATGCGCGGGTACAGTGTATTATCTCTTTTTTTGGTTTCATTTTTGTTTTTTTCCCAATGGGCTCCAATGTCATATGGCGATGACTCTGCGCGTTCAGGACCTGTAGCTCTTCTCGATAAATATCATCAGATCGAAACAGCACTGGAGAAAAACGCCGACCTTGTTCCTTTCTATGTAGAATCGTCCGAGAATAAAAATGCCTCTCATGTCGATATCTATGGCACTATCCATTATCCTTTCGAGATTGTCCAGAAAGAGTTTCTTGTCCCGACTAACTGGTGCGACATCCTTCTGCCTCATCCTGATGTAAGGGCGTGTACTTATAAGAAGGTGCCTGATACATGGCTGCTCAACATATATAACGTCGATAAACCTTCAGAACTTCTTGACGATGCATACCAAATGAAATTCGTATACCGGGTAAGTGCACTGCAACCTCTGTATTTCGACATTGCCCTCACTGCTCCTGAGGGGCCTTCTCATACAAAGGACCACCAGTTCAGATTTGAGGCGATACCACTTGAAAACAACCAAACATTTATTCATTTGCGTTATTCTTTTCGGTACAGTGCCCTTGGATATTTCCTTATGAAAATATTCGGCGGTTCCAGGATAGGTTTCAGTATAACCGGTACGGATGGCGCCGGCAATCCTGTTTACGTATCGGGACTAAGGGGCTCAGTCGAGCGTTATGTTGTATGCGATTACCTTGCAATTCTGGCCTATTTTGATACGCTTGAGACTCCAGCTGATCAACGCTTTGAGAGACGAATCGGTCAATGGTATGATTTTACGACCTATTTTAAAAAGCAGCTTTCCGAACTTAAAAAGGAAGAGTATCTTAAGTACAAGAGTCAGGATTTGAAAAATCAGGAAAGACTTCAAAATGATTTGAACAGTTAAGAGATATGCATGTGTGATTTCTTATTCCACAATGAACAAACAACAAAATGCAAATTGGAGCCTGGGCCGGCTCTTCAGCTTCCTGCTGAAGGTATTGCGTGGTTTCAAGCGCAATCAGGGGCTGCTGTTATCGAGTGCTGTTGCCTATAATACCCTGTTGTCAATTATCCCCATGTCAATCCTCGCCCTCATTGTGCTGTCGAATTTTATAGGACAGGAACAATTGTTTCAGACCCTATCAAAGTATACAGAAATGCTGATACCCGGCTATGCAGCTACTTTGACTGAGCAGGTGCGGGTATTTCTTGAGCATCGCAAGGTTATCGGCATTATCGGATTCCTCGACATGTTATTTTTCAGCTCCATAGCCTTTTCAATGCTTGAAAGCGCCATGTCAGTGATTTTTTTTCAACATGTCAGGATTAAGCGCCGGAACTTTCTCGTTTCCGCAATTATTCCTTATTCGTATATCTTCCTGATTGGTCTGGGTATAGTGCTGGTTTCATTTATTACGGGAGTATTAGATATACTTGAAAAAAGAGAATTGCTGCTTTTTGGATGGAGCGTTAGTCTTGAAGGTCCTTCCAGGATAGCGTTGTACATGCTTGGGATACTTTGTGAGGTGCTCATGTTCACTTCCATCTATTTGGTTATGCCCGTCGTACGTATCACCATTCGTCACGCACTGATCGGAGGGATAACCGCAACTATTTTATGGGAAATTGCCCGCCATATGCTGGTCTGGTATTATGCGGCCTTATCTTTTGTGCATTTAATTTATGGTTCCATAGCCACTGTAGTGGTTGCCCTTCTTAGTATAGAGGCTGTAGCATTAATCCTTTTGTTGGGTGCTCAGGTTATTGCGGAACTTGAGCGCAAGCCCGGTGAACTAACCCGCAGGGAAACTATCAGGTTTTGAGACATGAATGAGATGCCGTGCTTCTGCCACTTTGTGGAATAACACGTTGAAAATTGTGAGCCAGGAACGTCCTGATGTATTTGACATTCGATAAATATTTTGGTAAATAATTTATTATGCATTATAAAGACAAAACGCAAGAGCGGCGTATAAACGAATTAGCAGGACTGCAGCAGCCTGCAGAGTATTTGGCGGCCAGAGAAACAGGACGCAGGCAGGCAGATCAGGCGTTCCGTCAGGCGTATGAAAAGTTGGACCTGCGCGTGAAGGAGCGGACTGCTGAGTTGGCCCAAGTAAACCAGCAGCTTTTGCTCGAAATAGAGGAACGCAGGAAGGCGGAAGATTCACTGCAGGAAGCGCTACAAGAAGTCAGGCAGTTAAAAAACCAATTGAGTGAGGAGAATCTCTACCTTAAAAAAGAATTTAATCTGGTGCACTCACACAAGGACATCGTAGGCAACAGTGAGGCGATCAGGACTGTGTTGATGCAGATAGAACAAGTTGCAGACACAGAATCGACAGTCCTGATCCAGGGAGAGACCGGCACCGGGAAGGAATTGGTCGCAAATGCTATCCATGGTCTGAGTTCCCGTAAGAACCATCTCATTATTAAAGTCAACTGTGCAGCCCTGCCGCCGACGCTAATCGAAAGTGAACTGTTCGGTCGGGAGAAGGGCGCTTATACCGGCGCGCTGTCGAAGCAATCGGGCCGTTTTGAGCTTGCGGACACTTCAACTATTTTCCTGGATGAGATCGACGCCCTGCCGCTGGACCTCCAGGCCAAGCTGCTTCGGGTGCTGGAGAGCGGTGAGTTTGAGCGCCTGGGCAGCCCCCGGACCGTGAAGGTGGAAGTCAGAATTATTTCGGCGACGAACCGTGATCTTACCGTATTAGTCGGCGAGGGGCGGTTCCGGGAAGACCTTTACTACCGGTTGAACGTTTTTCAGATTACAGTGCCGCCTCTTCGTGAGCGCCTGGAGGACATATTGCCGCTTGTATGGTCTTTTGTACAGGAGTTCAGCAAGAGGATGGGCAAGCGTATCGAATCAATCCCGCAGAAGAGCGTTGAAGCCCTGCAAGCCCATACCTGGCCTGGCAACATAAGGGAACTGAAGAATGTCACGGAGCGCGCGATGATAATTACTACCGGACCTGTGCTGCATTTGGATGTGCCAAAGACAGCGCAGTCAGGCGCAGACCAGTCCTGGTCTCTCGAAGAGAAGGAGAAACAGCACATCATCGAGGCTCTGAAAACGACAGGATGGCAGGTAAGCGGCAAGGATGGTGCAGCAGAGATTTTAGGCATCAATCCAAAAACACTCGCTTCCAGGATGCAAAGACTGGGTATCCGAAGAAATAAGAAGAATACCTGACATATCAGGAGTCTCCCGGTATATCAGAACGCGGCGCCTTTCACAGTTTGATCCCCCCATCGTAGTCTTATATGAAGTGAAATGTTATAAGACGAGCTTATTTAATTTGAGTGATTGCATCTTTTTCAACCCAATATGGAACTGCAAGACCGGGAACTTCAATTTTCCTGATATTCCATATAAATGATACTTCCACTACACACACTGTTTTCCCAGATGGTATCTCTGCGACAGATTTTTCTGCCATCAATGACCCGATCCCGGCCTGGTCGTTTTTCTTGATTGCAGTATCCATTTCATCGTATTTATCAGTAGTTATAGCTCCATAATAACCTGATTTTGTAATTGCAACCTTATCGGCTGGACATTGTGCGTAAACTTTAGCAACCGAAGCAATAGAGACTACAGAAATAATGACAGCCAAAGCAATTATTCCTTTCATATTTCCTCCATTTTGTTTTATTCACCTCTGATCTAAATGTTGACCTGTATCTTCAGTAAACTTCTAATTTAATGGTATCATTTTTTTGTGTAAATTATCAGAGTCAGAGGTCAATCAGCGAATCACTGTCCCTCTGCTGTTTGCGAAATTGCAACTATTACTCTGAAATATCGACAGGTACACCGCTCATGTCTCTGAGCGCACGCAAGAACTTGACAGAGGCGATCTTGTCGAGAAGGTGTTTTCTTGCCAGCAGGTCCACTGCTGCTTTGTAGTAGGTCTCTGGTTGTATCGTGTCATCTTTGTGCACTTCCATATAAATCTTGCTTTCTTTTAGTGCTATTATTATCGGCTGACGTACAATTGTGACCTTCGTTCCCTTATTTACCATCCCAAAAAGTTTCGGGATATCCTCGGGATAAAGCCTGAGACACCCATGACTGGCTTTTCTGCCGACGGCAAATGGGCGGTCTGTGCCGTGGATCAGTATAGACGGTATGGAAAGTCGCAAAGCATGAGACCCCATAGGGTTGTTGGGTCCTGCAGCTACAACAGCAGGCAGTTCCGGGTGATCCTTTCTTATGGATGCAGGCACATACCAGGCCGGATTCACGATCTTCTCTATAATACTGAATGAACCTTCCGGTGTCTCGGTTCCCTCACTGCCGACGCCGATTGGAAAGGATACAATGCGTGTCCGTTTTCCCTTATGCGCGAAATAGTAAAGCCTCAATTCAGACAGGTTGATAATAATGCCTTCACGGACTTTAATATCAGGCAGGATCCACGTTGTAGGAATAAGCACCGAACTGCCTGCCCCCGGCACAAAAGGATCGAGGCCTGGATTAGCATCGACAATTTCATTGTACCCGAGATCGAATTTGCGAGCAAGCTCTATCAGGGATTCATTGTTATCAGCGATTACTTGGTTCTGGAGCTTGCCGATTATGGCGTTATTTTTATTATAATCAAATTCCCCGGCGCCCGCCGCAGAAGGTATTATAATAATAAGTGAAATTGCTAAATAGTATATCCTGGTCACCATACTGATTGTTCTCTTGTTGTTCGGAATGCCAAGGGGTGGGGTTCCTCCTTCACCTGTAGTATTTGCCGGCTACAATATTGCATAAAGTGATTAACTTATTAACCATTATATCATGCAAAGCATTACTGTCAATTGAAAAGACAACATTGTTGTGCTCAGATGCGAGCTGTTTTATAATAAATCAGATGCAGCTGAAAGGAGGTGCGGAACAATGAAAGTTACGTCTGATATTAACGAAAAGGGAACTGTGAGAGTGGCTCGTCTATTTGCATTGTTCTCCGTGATGACCCTCGCCGTAATCTTCCTGTTATCATTTACGACCCCGGCCTTTGCCCAGGTAAGTATGGGGGGAGAGTGGGGTACAATTAAGGGAGAGATTATGTCAATAGACCATCTTCAAAATGCGACAATACTGACTTTGATGTCAAGTCAAATGGGTCAATTCCCGGGCAATAAGTTGAATATTATTCTCACACCGGATACTAAGGTTCAGGCTTGCAAGGATAGTGAACCCATAAATGACTTAAGTGTCAGCAGCAATG
Source organism: Nitrospirota bacterium (assembly GCA_963830245.1). Lineage (GTDB taxonomy): Bacteria > Nitrospirota > Thermodesulfovibrionia > Thermodesulfovibrionales > Dissulfurispiraceae > JADFXI01. The sequence goes on along the minus strand of CAWHNC010000001.1, from coordinate 1,887 downwards.
CTACAGTGATGTATCATGATTTGGGAGGAATTGCTGTTGCCGAACTGATTTCCGAACAGTGTTGAGCTTGCTGCGCGGCAAATTTTGCATAATGGCGCCGGAGAGATTTCCTTCGGCGCCATTATGCAATAGTGAATACAAACAGCAAATATAAGCACGGAATTGAAAAATCAAGGATCTTAAAGTAAAAAGGATGAAATTCCTCAGCTGAGAGAAACTTGACATTTGCGCTTCAATTGATAAGATTTAGTGAAAGTTTCCAGACAAGATAGGAGGGTAGCAATGAGAGATTTTGATTCAGGGAAAAGTGCTTTAAAAGTGACCATAGTTATTATTTTATGCTTTTTTCTCTTCACGGCATTTCTCTCTCAGGGAACTGCCGTAGCCAGGGAGGTATCACCTGAGGCAAGAGAGTTCCTCAACAGGTTGAGCAATTATTTGTCAGAGGTTGCTGACGTAACAAAACCGTCTGTAGTCAATATATCGACTACTACCACAGTTACGATGCATAATAATCCCTATGGTGATTTGTTTAATGATCCTTTTTTTAAAAAATTCTTTGGCGATAATTTCAACCATCCGGGCATTCCAAAGAAGTTCAAGTCTTCTGCCCTGGGCTCCGGTGTCATAGTTTCAGCAGACGGTTATATCCTTACCAATTACCATGTGATCAAGGACGCGGACGAGATAAAGATAATACTCAATGATAAAAGAGAGTTTATAGGAAAGGTCATCGGCGACGACCCTCAAACTGATATTGCGGTAGTAAAGGTTGAGGCAAAGGATTTGCCTGCTATAAAGATGGGAGACTCCGGCAAGTTGAAAGCAGGCGATGTGGTGCTCGCCATCGGCAACCCATTCGGGCTGAACCAGACGGTAACCATGGGGATTGTGAGTGCCATAGGAAGGGCCAATATCGGCATCTCGGCCTATGAAGACTACATCCAGACTGATGCCGCTATCAATCCTGGGAACTCCGGAGGGGCGCTTGTTAATTCCAACGGCGAATTGGTAGGTATTAATTCCGCGATATTTTCGACAAGCGGGGGGTACATGGGAGTCGGGTTTGCTATACCCTCTGATATGGCAAACTCGGTAGCGCAAAGTATTCTCAAATACGGCAAGGTCATTCGCGGCTGGCTCGGAGTGACAATACAGAATCTCACCCCCGAGCTCGCAAAATCATTTGGTGTGAAAGAAGAAAAAGGAGCTCTTGTTACTGACGTGATGCAAGATAGTCCTGCGGGCAAAGCGGGAATGAAGCGCGGAGATTTAATCGTGGAATTTGACGGCAAACCGGTGGAGGATACTACCGGTCTCAGGAATATGGTGGCCGATACGGTCCCGGGGAAAGCGGTGTTGATAAAAGTGATCAGACAGGGCAAAGAAGAGACGCTTACCGTTACCACTGGAGAGTTGCCCGCAAAGATGACGGCTAAAAGTGTTGAACACAACAAGGAACTAAAGGGCATCCAGGTCCAGGAACTTACGCCGGACCTGAGGGCCAGGCTTAACATCCCGGCAGATGTGGAAGGTGTTGTTGTTGTCGATGTCAGTGAGGACAATCCTGCGTATGGTCTCGTTTCAAAGAATGATGTTATTGAGGAAGTGGACCGCAAACCGGTGAAAGACTTAAAAGATTATGAAGAAATTGTATCGGAAATCAGACCCTCTGATACTGTTCTACTCCTGCTGTACCGGGATAAAGGACATATTTACGTTACGATAAAGCAGTCTGAGGTGCACGGGCAGTGAAATAAGACCGGTAATGGCACTGATCATCTCATTTTTTTCTTTGCGGTTTTTAAAGATACCATCAACAGGGACAAGGGACTCTCTTCGATGCCCATGAGGAAGGGAGTCCTCTGCCTTGCACAAGAAAAGTTA